>NZ_CP109446.1:7355000-7955000 GCF_036227265.1 Streptomyces sp. NBC_01476
TCACGGCGGGCCGGGCGACCGCCGCGCCGACGGCCAGACCCAGCGTGACGACCGCGGCGGCGACACCGGCCCAGGAAGCGGCGCCGTCGGCGCGCCGGCCCGCAAGAGCGAGCCCCGCCCCGGCGCCGAGCGGTACGGCGGTCAAGAGCCACAGCAGGGCGCTCATCCCTTGAGGTCCTGGGCCGCGTCGGCCATGTCCACCTGCCGGGCACGGAAGATCGCGGTCGTGACGGCGAAGCCGATCGCCATCTCCACCGCCATCGCGACCAGCGCCGCGACGACGACCACCTGCCCGCTTCCCGTGGCGGGGGCGAGAAAGTGCCAGAAGGCGGCGGCGCCGACGACGATGCCGCCGATCATCAGCTCGATCCCCATCATGATCATGACGATCGACTGCTGGGACAGCGCCCCGAACAGGCCGATCGAGAAGAGCCCGGCCGCCAGCAGCAGGAACAGCTCCAGGATCACCGGCCCACCCCTCCGCCCACCGGGTCGCGCGCCGGACGCTGATCGAGGTCGTCGCCGAACCGGTCGTACCGCCCCCGTCGCGTGGCCAGTACGGTGGCCCCCACCATCGTGGCCAGCAGGACGAACCCGAGCGTGATCATCGTCAGCATCTGGCCGCCCATCAGCGACTCACCCAGCTGGAACGTCGTGTCCGCGGGCCGGGTGCCGGTCCGCTCCGGCCACCGCACCAGCAGGATGCCGGCGGCCAGCGCGACGAAGACCCCGGCACTGATGACAAGCGAGCCCCGCTTGTTGTGGACCATCGACATCTGCGTCAGGCCGGCCGGATCCATCATGTAGGCGACCATGAACACCGCCATGACGACCATCTCCATCACCATCATCAGCACGGTGACCAGGCCCAGATAAGGCAGCCCCAGCACCACCACCTCGCCGCCGGCACAGACCAGCGACGCCAGCAGCGCGAACGTCGCGCGCGCCATCGAACCGACGGAGAACACCAGCAGGGCGGCCACCAGGGCGAGGACGGCAAGCACCCCGAACAGCACAGCGGACACGGACCGTTCTCCTACCGGTTGAGTACGACCAACGCCGGCACCAGAGCCTGGAGGACGGCCAGCGGGACGAGGACGACCCAGGCGAACTCCACGTACCGGTCGGCACGGACCATCGGAAACCGCCGCTGTATGCACACCAGCGCCACCAGTACGGCCAGGGTCTTGAGCAGCGACCACGCCCAGGGGGCCGGCCCGGGCCCCGCACCGCCGCCCAGGAACAGCGGCACCGCCATGGCCGCGCCGGCCGCCAGCCACAGCCACCGGCCCGCCTGCAGGAGCAGGCGGTCGGCGCCGCTGGTGTCTCCCAGTACCCCGCCGGCGATGTCACGGCCCGCCGGGTAGGAGAACGGGCCGAGGAAACTGAACGCCGACACGCTCGTCAGAAAGACCGCGAAGGCGAACGGCATCCAGACCGCGAACCACAAGCCGTGCTGGGCGGCGACCACACCGCCCACCCGCAACGACTGCGCTCCGGTCGCCGCCGAGATCAGCGCGAACATCAACGGCAGCTCGTACGCGAGGCCCTGAGCGAGATACCGGTAGCCGCCGATCAGGGAGAAGGCCGCGTTCTGCCCCCACCCGGACATCCACAGCCCCGCCCAGGTCAGGACCTCCATCGCGTTGAACCACACCACGCCCACCGAGAGGTCACCGACGGTGCGCCGCCCGAACGGGACGACCAGGACCGCCAGCACCGCGGCCACCGGTACGGTCACCACGCCTGCCCGCCGCAGCAACGTGTCCGAGGACGGCGTACGCCGCGGCTGCGCCACCAGCAGCCGCGGCACCTCCAGCAGCCGGCGCCCCGCCGTGACCACGCCGGCCGGCCGGCCCGCCTCCCGTGCGATCAGCAACGCGTCGGCGGCCACCGCGAACACCGCGAGAGCCGGCAGCAGGGCCGGGGCGACGAACAGCGACCACCAGGGAGCGGCGTCAACCACGGGCCGCCGCCGGGAGTTGAGCCGCGAGTTCGTCCGGGTCCGGGTCGAGGCTGGCGACGATGAGGCGGGCCGCCGCCACTTCGGCTCCCGCCAGCAGGCGCGGGAGCACGGCCGCGAGGGCGGCGGACGGCGGGCGCGGCCCGTCGAGCCGGCCGCGGGGGCCGTGGGGGGCGGCAGGGTCGTGCGGGCTTCGATCGTCCGGCCGGCGTTGATCGGACGGCCGGCTGTGATCGTCCGGCCTGTCCTGATCGGCCCGCCGGTTCCGGTCGTTCCGCCTGTCCCGGTCGTCCCGCCTGTCCTGATCGTTCGGCCGGCTGTGGTCGTACAGTCGGCGCCGGTCGCCGAGCGGGCGCCGGTCGTTCAGCCGGGTCCGGTCGTCAAGCCGGGCTACGTCGTCGACCACAGCGGTGAGCCACTCCCGGTAGCGGGCGGGCACGTCGCCGTCCGCGCGGGCCGCAGGACCGCTCACGCCGGCGGCCTCCGCTTCCGCCCGGGAGAGTTCTCCCATGCCGCGGGTCAGCCAGTACAGGGTGCGGGACCGGCCGGTCCGCCGGGCGAACCGCTCGGCCCGCGGCCGGACGGCGGCGGCTTCCGCCCCCGCCACCAGGTCGTCGCGCAGCCGGCGCGCCGCGGTGGCCTGCCCGGGCCAGCCCGCCACCGCCAGGAACCGGCCCAGACTGTCCAGATGGGCGGCGGCCCTGCGGCGGGCGGCTTCGCCCAGCAGCACCTCTTCGCCCGCCGCGGCCCGCGTCCACGGCTCGGTCCAGTACGGGGAGACGGCCGCGGTGGCCCCCCACAGGGACTCCGCGAGGTCGGCCCGCTGGATCACGTCGCCCTGGAGAGTGAGACGCATCGTCAGACCGGCGGGCCAGTCGGGAAGGAAAGGACCGAAGGAGAGGTGGACTCTGTCCAGGGCCAGGCCGTCGCGGTCCGGGCCCCGTTCGGCCATCGCCGGGCCGGCCGGCATCCCCGTCCCGTCACCGTGGCCCCCGCCGTGGTGGTGGGTGCCCTCGCCATGGCCCTCGATGCCGGGCCGGGGCAGTGGCGTGGCCAGTGACACGCGGGACGCCGCGACCGCCGCGGCGACCTCGTCCGCCGTCCGCGCGTGCGCCCGGACCCGGGGAGCGGGCATGTCCCGCCACAACCGGTCGACCGCGGGCTCCAACGACGGGCCGACGGCGCCCGCGACGAACAGGACGTTCGCCTCCGCCGGGGTACGGGCCTCGGGCAGATCCCGTCGCCGCAGCTCCCGTTCGGCCGCCAGCCGTACCGCGGTCGCGCCCGGCATCGTGAGCAGCAGTACGCGCGGCCGGGCCGCGGTCGCGCGCAGCAGCACAGCCCTCAGGTCCATCGCAGCGCACCTTCCCGCCAGGCGTGGGCGACACCGGCAAGCAGCACCGTGAGGAAGGTGAACATCTCGATCACCGCGCTGGGCCCCATGGCGGAGATGACCCGTGTCCACGGGTACATGAAGACCATCTCCATGTCGAAGGCCAGGAAGAACATCGTGACGGTGTACCAGCGCGGATGGAAGCGGCTCACCGCGTGCTCGCTCGGCTCAAAACCGGAACCGAACGGCTGGGCGACCAGCGGGTCCGACGTCACCCGGAGCCACCGGGCAGCGCCGTAGACCCCGCCCACCGCGAGCAGCGCCACGCCGAGCAACGACAGGGCCGCGGTGAACCCGCTCACCGGCTGCGCCAGGCGTCACGCCGGTGGTCCCGGCGCCGCCGGAACCGGGCCCCGCCGTCTGCCGGCCTGCCGTGCGCCGTGCCGTCGCCCCACAACACCCGTACCGCTCCTCTTCCTTCGGACTTGACCACCGCGCGGGGCGCTTTACCGCTTTGTCGCTTTGCCGCCCCGGGAACCGCCGAGCCTTTCGCCCCGGCGGACGCGTCTTCTTCGGACCACGCCAAGATGCTCCCTTTGAACCGGTATGCCGTGGGGGAGGCGCGCCAGTCCTCCGCCGCCCGCGCCCACACGCCCGAAGCCGGGACGTCGCATTGCGAGACGGTCTGCGTGACGCGTACCACTCTCCGGGCGCTTCGGTTGGGGCATGCGCGAGCATGATCGGAATGGACGCTCGTTTCCTTGGCACCGCTGATCTGGCCGAAGCACCTTCCGTGGCGGTCGTGGTGGACGTCATGCGGGCTTTCACCGTGGCCGCCTGGGCCTTTGCGCAAGGGGCGGAAAAGATCGTTCTTGCCGAGTCGCTGGACGAAGCCCTGGCGCTCAAGGCGCGCCACCCGGATTGGGTGGCGCTCAAGGACGGCCCGCCCGCACCCGGGTTCGACGCCGTCAACTCCCCGGGCCTGCTGCGGTCCGTTGACCTCGGCGGACGGACCGTGGTGCAGAAGACCACGGCCGGGACGGTCGGCGCCCTTGCCGTCAAGGAGGCGCCGCTGGTGCTGTGCGCCGGCTTCGTGGTGGCGGAGGCAACGGCTCGGCTTTTGCGGACGCACGGGAGCGATGACATCACCTTCGTGGTTACCGGCGACCATGGCCAGGCCGACGAAGACCTGGCGTGTGCTCAGTACATCGCCCGGCGGGCCACCGGAGCCGGGACGGACCCTGCCCCGTTCCTCCGCCGCGCCGCCGCGTCGCGCGCCGCCGCCGAACTGACGGAGGGGGTGCGCCAGGGAGCCCATCCGGACGACGTCGCACTCTGTCTCGAACTCGACCGGTTCCCCTTTGCCATGGTGGCGACCCCGGAAGGCCCGCTCATGGTCCTCCGCCCCCACGCGATGCCTTCGCCGACCACCGGGCACCCGGCCTGACCGCCGGCGGGCGGATACTTCACCGTGCGAGAGCGCCCGGTTGTGCCTGTCAGGCTCCGCGCCAGGGCGATTCTCCGGGCCGCGGGCGGGAGCGGGCCTTGGCGGCGGGCCCGTTGCCGGGTGGGCGCGCGGGTTGTCGCGCGGGGCGCGGGCGGTGGGGGTCAGGCGTCGGGCGTCGCGCGCTGGGCGTCGTGGGAGAGGCTGCGCGCGATGGCGGCCGCGTGGGCGGCGATGTCGTCGACGGTGGCGTGCCGTCGCCGGAGGAAGCCGGTGCGGAGGAGCGTGGCGTAGCCCTGTGCCCCGGCGATCTGCCGTTCCAGCAGGTTGAGCGCACTTTTGCCGTCCCCGCCGGTGATCTGCAGTGCGGCGGGCAGCATCGCGTCCATGACGCCTCGTCCGGCGTCCAGCAGGTCCTGGCTGTCCGCGCCCTGCAGTTCGTCGGCGAAGATCAAGTCGAAGCCCGAGCCGTGTTCCGCGGCGAAGCGAGCGTAGGCGGCTGCCGCCGCGGAAGCGGACTCGACCGGGTCGGCGGTCCCGTCGGGGCCGGTGACGGCCGCTTGGGCCTGGTGGAGTTCCCTGGTCAGCTGGCGTGCCGCCGCGATGGCGCACGCGATCAGCAGGGCCTGCCGGCTGGCGAAATGACGGTAGGGAGCGGCGCTGCTGACCTCGGCCCGCCGGGCGACCTCGGCCACCGTAAGCGCCGGGATGCCCTGCTCCGCGATGACCTCCAGTGCCGTGGCGACCAGGACGGCCTTGAGGTCGCCGTGGTGATACGTGCTGCGCTTCGGCACGGGATCGCCTCCTGACTCAATGTAAGAGGTAGCTTACATCGACTTTCCGCGGGGCGCCACCTCCGGCCCCGCTTCCGTCGGTGCGCGCCGCGCCGCGCCGCCCCTTTGCGCCGCAAGGAAAGGAGGAGCCGGCGGTCGGTTCGGGGTGGTAATCCGATCGTCCGCCCGGCAGTTGGTCAGTTTTTCGCGTGATCTTCACCTGTGGCAGCCGGGCCACGTCTCCGAGCAGGGGTTCTGATCGTCCTTGATACCTCTCGCCCCCCGGGCGTGAGCACCTGGCCGGTCACCCCCTGAAGCAGCCGTGAGGATCCATGAACGAGAAGAAGCGCCCCGCGCCCTCCGGACCGGGCGCCGTACCGCGCCGCCGCGACGTACGCATGCGGACCGTGTGGACCGCCGCCGCCGTGCTGGCCGCAGTCGCGCCGTTCGCGCTCTCCGGGACGGCCGCCGCGCAGGCCACGACCGCCGCTGCCGCGGCGCCCGCCACGTCCGCCATGTCCGCCGCGCACGGACCGGTGACGGCGCGGTGGACGACGCAGAACGTGGCCCCCGGCGTCCAGGTGCGCACGGGCACCATCCGTAACGCCGCCGCCACCCCGGCCTGGACCGTCACCGTGCAGGCCCCGGCGACCAGCCGGCTCACCGGCGCCGCGACCTGGGCCGAGGTGGGCCCGCGGTCCTGGGCCACCGCCACCGCCGCGCAGTTGCAGGCCGCCGGCTTCCAGCCGCGCACGGAGACCGTACGGTGGCCGGGCTACACCGACACCCCGCACGGCACGATGGGCCTGCGGGTACGCGTGGGAACGTACGCGAGCCAGGCCGAGGCGCAGGCCGCCGCGGCCACCGTCGCCGCGGCCGGGTTCCACGCGGTCGCCGAGTGGACCGGTTACGAAGCCGGCCAGACCGCGGACGTGGAGAACATCCACGTCGCCGTCATCGACCCGCGGAAGTTCACCGGCACCGTCGAAGGCACCCACGACGGCAACATCGCCCAGCGCGAGACCACGTCGTCGGTGGCCGCCAAGCTCGGCTCCCTCGTCGGCGTCAACGCCGGGTTCTTCGTCACCTCCGACTCCGACGGCGTCCAGGGCACCCAGTCCGGCATCGCCGCGTACGACGGGCAACTGGAGTCGATGGCCGCGGGTTCCCGCGCCGCCCTGGTCATCGACGACGGCGGGCGGCACGTCCGGGTGGCGGACCTGACGTCCACGGTCACCGCCCACGCGGGCGCGTCGAGCTACGCCGTGCAGGGCGTCAACCGGGTCCCCGGCACCGTACGGGACTGCGGACGCCCCGGCCTGACGCCGAGTCCGCTGCCCTGGCAGGACGTCACCTGCCACACCACCGACGACCTGGTGCGGTTCACGCCCGCCTTCGGTGCGGACCTGCCCACCGGCGCCGGCACCCAGGCGGTGCTCGACGCGGCAGGCCGTGTCGTCTCCAACGGCGCGCGCGGGGGCCGGGTCCCGGCCGGCGATACGGTCCTGCAGGGCATCGGCACCGCGGCGGCCTGGCTGACCTCGCACGCCACGCCCGGGCAGCGCGTCCAGGTCAGCGAGTCCGTACGCGACACCGCCGGCCGACCCGTCCCGCTCGGCCGCGGTGACAGCATCGTCAGCGCCGCGCCCACGCTGGTGAAGAGCGGGCGCGTCAGCATCGACGCGGCGGCCGAGGGCACGGTCGACCCCCGGGACCTCTCGTTCGGATACGCCTGGGCCAACACCCGTCAGCCGCGCACCATGGCCGGCGTCGACGCCGCCGGCCGTCTCCTCCTGGTCACCGTCGACGGCCGCCTCACCGGCGGCAGCGAGGGCTACACCCTCCAGGAGGGCGCCGAGTTCATGCGTTCCCTCGGCGCGGTCCAGGCCCTCAACCTGGACGGCGGCGGCTCGACCGCGATGGCGGTGAACGGCAGTCTCGTCAACGCGACGTCGGACGCCACCGGTGAGCGTCCCGTCGGTGACACCCTCCAGATCCTGCCGCAGCGCCGCACCCGCTGACGCTCCCCCCGGGGTCGCCCGCCGGTGCTCCCGGCCCGCGGCCCCGGGTCCGGCGGGCCGGGACGGGACATCCGCGTGGCCCGCCCCGTCCCGGAGGCCCCGCGGCGGCGTCCCGGAACCCGACGTCGTGCCGGCAGACCGGAGAGCCGGAACGCCCCCGCAGGGGCCGCGCGCACCTCCCCGCTCAGCCTGCGGCGAGCGACACCGCCGAGCGGATGCCGCGTACGTAGTCCCGCTGGCGTCCGCACGCCGCGAAATGGCCGCCGGCCGGAGACTCCTGCCAGTCCCGTACGGTGCAGAACCGTTCCGCGAACTCCCGGGGCACGTTCACCGGGTCACGGGGGAAGCCGGCGCACGCGGTGGGCGCCCCGATCCGGCCCCAGGGCTTTCCGCCGCCCTCCGCGCAGGGGGTGAACGACGTGCCCTCAGGCGGGCCTCGCCCCGGTGAGCCGTTCGCTGAGGTCCCACAGGTCTGCCGCCGTGCCCGGGTCGATGGCGTGGGGCGCGACACCTACCGGCCAGCTGGTGCGGCCCTCGACGGTGTCGTCGTCGGCGGCCAGGGGGGAGATGTCGTTGTTCTCGCAGTAGACACCGCCGTAGCCGTCGAGCTGCGGGCTGGTGGCGCACCAGACGCTGGTCGAGGCGCCCTGCTCGGCTGTCTTGGCGCCGCGTTCCGGGTCGATGATCGGCTCGCCGCGGTCGTCGATGAGGTTCATCGCCCGCCGGTCGGTGTCGGTGGCCCACGGTGAGAGGTCGGTGGTGATGATCGATCCGGGATGCAGGGAGAAACCCCGGATGCCGTCGGGTTCACCGCGCCGGTCCAGATCGAGCGCGAAGAGGATGTTGGCCGTCTTGGACTGCGCGTAGCCCATCCACTCGTCGTACGGGCGACGGTCGAAGTTCGGATCGTCCAGGTGCACGGGGGAGAGCCGGTGCGCCCAGGCCGACACGGCGACGACACGGGCACCCTGGGCCCGTCGCAGGGCCGGCCACAGCCGTACCGCGAGCTGGAAGTGGCCGAGGTGGTTGGTGGCGAAGTGGGCCTCGTACCCGCGGGCGTCGCGGGTCAGCGGCACCCGCATGATGCCGGCGCTGTTCACCAGGATGTGCACCGGGCGTTTCGCGGCGAGCAGGTCGTCGGCGAACCTGTCGACGCTCACCGGGTCGATCAGGTCCAGGTGGGCGATCTCGACCCGGTCGATCCCGGCGAGCCGGGCGCGGGCCTTGTCCGGACAGCGCACCGGAACGACGACCGTGGCTCCCGCCGCGCTGAGTGCCCGGGTGGTCTCCAGGCCGATACCGGAGTGGCCACCGGTCACCACGGCGGTGCGGCCGCTCAGGTCGATGCCGTCAGTGCCGTCAGTGCCGTCGATGCCGTGAATGCCGTGAATGATGTCAAGGGCGGTGTTCGCGGCGCTGAAGCCGGAGCCGATGGGGTGCTGCAGGCTGGTCATGGGTTGTGCACTCGCTTCCACAGAGGTGAGATTTCCACGGTCGGCCGTCACTCCCCGGGCCGCCTCCGCGAGGGCGACGCGGTCGCGGGTTCCTGGTGCGGCCCGGGGGAGAGGTCAGACGACGCCGCCGGAGGTGTGGACGATCTGCCCGTCGATCCATCGCAGATCGAGCGCCACGGCCAGGACCACGTCGGCGATGTCGTCGGGGACGCCGACGCGGTCCAGCGGGGAGAGCGCCTGGATGGCGGCTCGCGCGGCCTGCGGGTCAGGGGCACGCCGCAGGTCGGCCTCGAACATGTCGGTCACGGTGGGGCCGGGGGCGACGGCGTTGACGGTGATGCCGCGCGCACCGAGTTCACGGGCCAGCACGACGGTGAACGCCTCCACGCCGGCCTTGGAGGCGGCATAGGCGGCGTACTGCGGCGGCAGGTTCCTGGTGATGGCACTGGAGATGTTGACGATCGCGCCGCCGTCGCGCAGGTGCCGTGCGGCCTGCTGTCCCACGAACATCGTGCCGAGCAGGTTGGTCTCCACGGCGGCACGCATGTCCGCGACGGTCAGTTCCGTGACGGAGGCGGTCGCCAGCACCGCGGCGGCGTGCACGACGACGTCCACCTGGCCGAGGCGCTGCCGGGTGGTCCGGAAGAGCGAGGCGACGCTGTCGGCGTCGGCCACGTCGGTCTGTACGGCGATGGCGTCACCGCCACGGCTGACGATGTCCTCCACCAGGTGTTCGGCCGTGCCGGTGTTCGAGCGGTACGCGATGGCGACGGTGTGTCCCGCCGCCGCGAACCGCTCCGCGATCCGGCGGCCGATCCCGCGCGATCCGCCGGTGACGATCACGACGCGGCGGTCCGTCGCGGGGGCGGGCTGTTCTGAGCTGGTCATACGGAGATCGTCGCCGGGGCCGGGGCCCGGCGGCTTCCGTGCCCGTCCGGGAAACCGGTGCGATAGTACGAATATGAGGGATGACCTGGGAACGGTGTTCGACCTGCTGGAAGTCAACGGGGTGATCTCCGCCGGCTTCACCGCGGGCGGCAGGTGGCGCACCCGGTTCCACCCGACGGTGCGGCTGAAGCTGCTCGCCGTCGCCCGCGGAAGCGCCCGGGTCTCCGCGGACGACCGCGGCGAGTCCGTGGTGGCCGGTGCCGGGGATGTCGTGGTCATGAACGGCTGCGGGTCGGTGCTGGTCGAGGACGCACGGGACGGCGGCGGACTGCAGAGGTCCTTCGTCCACCCGCCTGGCCAGGCGTTTTACCATGCCGGGTGCGGTGAGGACGTCGTCGTGGTCGGCGGTCACATCGACCTGGCCGACGGGACCGACGCGCTGGTCGCGGGCCTCGGCGGTGCTCTGCTGCACCTTCCGGCCGGCCGTGACACCGCCAGACTGGCCGGCACCTTGCACCATCTCGTCGACGAGGCCATGGCGGAGCGCGTGGCCTCGGAGCCGGCGAGCAGGCTGCACGCGCGCCTGGTCATCCTCGAAGTGCTGCGCGCCATGGTCGAGGACGGCGAGTCCGTGCCCGTCGGGTGGGCACGCGGCCTCCTGGACGACGGCATCCGCCCGGCGCTGCGCGCGATGCACGACGACCCCGGGCGGGCCTGGCGCCTCGAAGAGCTCGCCCACCGCTCGGCCATGTCACGCACCGCCTTCGCCGAGCGGTTCACCGCCCTGGTCGGGAAACCGCCGCTGTCCTACCTGACCGGCTGGCGGATGTACGTCGCCCGGCGCGCGCTGCGGCAGAGCGACGCGCACATCGACGAACTCGCCCTCCAGCTCGGCTACTCGACGGCCGGCGCCTTCAGTACCGCTTTCCGCCGCGAGGTCGGGGAATCCCCGCGCGCGTACCGTTCCCGCCACGGCAGCGGCCCCGCCACCGCCCGGCTGACCGGCTCCGCGGGCCACCGCTCCCGGTGATCCGGGGACCGCCGGGCCGCAAGAGCGGCCGCGGGGAACGGACCGGGCTCAGAACTTCAGGTCGGCTGCGTGCTGCAGCCGGGCGCCCATGTTCCGCTCCATCATCCGCAGCGCCGCGTCCGCCAGGTCCTGGTGGATGTGGGCCACGGCGTCCTGGAGCACGGTCAGCTCCAGGTGGCGGATGTGGGCGTCCAGCGCGGAGTAGAGCACGCACTGCTCCGTCACCTGACCGCAGAGCACGATGTGCCGGATGCCGTTCTGCTGGAGCAGATACTCCAGCGGTGTCTGGAAGAAGATCGAGTGGCGGGCCTTGACGACGAACAGGGAATCCTCGTCCGGCAGCACCGGCTTCACCAGGTCCGCGTACTGTCCCCGCAGTGCCGTCTCCACCAGCTCGTCGTGGTGGGAGCGCCAGCGGCCGAAGTTGTCGTTGACGTAGATCACGTCGGTACCGCTCCTGCGTGCGGTGTCGATCGCGGTCCGGACGGCGGGCAGCGCCTGGCGTACCGACGCGACCAGCGGCTCCGCGTCGGGGTGGTCGTAGGTGTTGATCATGTCGATGACGACGAGTGCGGAGGTGTGATCACTGCCCATACCGACATCCTCCCCCCGCCGGGGCGCGGGGACATGTCGGGCGGGGCCGGGCTGCCGGGTGAGGTCCAGGAGGGCGGCCACCAGCCGGCCGGCGAAGGCGCTGTCGTCGGCGTCGGCGCGCTGGGCGCTGACTTGTGGCCGGCGCGGACCGCGTCGCCGATCAGGGCCTCGGCCGGCGCCAGGGCTTCCAGCGCCGGGGCCTGCACGTGGTCCGTATGCCGCACCCGCCCGGAAACCGGGCCGCGGGGCGCGGCAGTGGTTCTAGCCCTCCGTGGCCGGCGCGGCGGCGCCGTCGCCGTCGCGGAACCGCCGCAGCCGCGCGGTCAGCAGCCGGATGACCGGGGTCCGGGCCCGGTGCCTGCTCTCGTACCGGAGAACGCTCTCCACCTCGTCAGGACCCAGGTCCCGCAGGGAACTCTCGATCGCGATTTTCGGGAGGTGCGGGTAGCCGACTATCGGGACTTCCGCTGTGGCCGGGCCGGGCAGCTCACCATCGAACAGTTCCACTCATATCATCTCCAAAGTCCTTGGTCCGCCTTCCCCGGTCATCCTGGGCCAAACCCCCCTACCGCACGGGGCTCTCGGTGCCCGCGGTGTCGTCGAGGAAGCCGCCCGACTGGTGCTGCCACAGTTTCGCGTAGGCGCCGTCCGAGGTGAGCAGTTCCTGGTGCGTGCCCTGTTCGAGGATCCGCCCGCGGTCGAGGACGACGAGCCGGTCCATGGTGGCGACCGTGCTCAGCCGGTGCGCCACCACCAGCGCGGTCCGTCCCTCCATCAGCCGCCACAGCGCCTCCTGGACGAGGAGTTCGCTCTCGGAGTCCAGCGCGCTGGTCGCCTCGTCCAGCAGCAGGATCGGCGCGTCACGCAGGACCGCTCTGGCCAAGGCGACGCGCTGGCGCTGTCCGCCGGAGAGCTTGACACCGCGTTCGCCCACCATGGTGTCGAAGCCGTCCGGCAGTGCGTCGGCGAACTCCGTGACATGGGCGACCTCGGCCGCGCGGCGGATCTCGGCGGGGGTGGCATCCGGCCGGGCGAACGCGATGTTCTCCCGCAGCGTGCGGTGGAACATCGCCGGGTCCTGCGGCACATAGGCGATCAGGCTGCGCAGGTCGGCCTGGCGCAGCCTGCTGATGTCCTGGCCCCCGATCAGGATGCGGCCCGCGTCGACGTCCGTGATCCGCAGCAGCAGCCGGATGAGCGTGGTCTTGCCGCCGCCGGACCGGCCGACGAAACCGACCTTCCCGCCGCTGGGCACGGCCAGGTCGAGACCTTCGAAGAGCGGTTCCGCGCCCGCGTGGGCGAAGACCACCTGCTCGAAGCGGACGTCGGCGCCCCGGGACCGCAGCGGCTCCGGCGACGGCGGATCGACCACGGTCGGCGGCGTCCGCAGCAGTTCGGTGAACTGCGCGGCCTCGGTCATCGAGCTCTCCAGCCGGCGGTAGATCTGGTTGAACTCGAACATGACCCGCGTCGCGTTGCTGTAGTACGTGAAGGCGACCACGACCTCCTCCACACTGTGCCGGCTCCCGCCCAGCGCGACCGCGAGCAGCAGACCCAGCGCGTTGGTGAGCACGGACAGCGGCGCGACCAGCGTGTCGATGCGCAGGTTGCCGTAATCCCATGACCGCAGCGTGAGCCGGCGCGATTCCGCGACACGCGACCGGTGTTCGGCCGCCTCGCGCTCCTCGGCGGCGAACGCCCTGACCGTGTCGATGTTCATCAGGCTGTCCGCGACGTGACCCGACACCCGGGCGATGGCCTCCTCACGGCGCCCGACGAGCGCCTGACGGCGGCGGATCAACGGTGTCACCACCAGCCCCGTCAGCGCGATCATCCCTACCAGCCCGACGACCAGGAGCGGTTGGTAGCGCCACAGCACCACAGAACCGAACACCAGCGGCACGAGGCTGCCCACGACCGAGAACGTCAGCGTGTCGACGAACTCCTCGAAGCGGGAGGCGAAACTCAGCACCCGCTTGGTCAGCGACCCGGCGAAGTTGTCGTGGAAGAAGGCGGCGTCCTTGGCGAACAGCTCGTCCATGCCGATCACGTACAGCTGCTCGATCCCCAGGGCGTCCAGGCGGTTCAGGCAGTGCAGGCCGAGCCGCCACAGGGTCTCCGCGAGCAGCAGGACACCGGCGAAGCCGAGGACGTAGGGCAGCGTCGAGCCGATGGCGAGGCCGGCGTCGCCTGCGATACGGCCGACGAGCTTGGCGATGACGAGCGGCGCGATGTAGTTGATCCCGATGTTGCCCAGCGCCGGGAGCAGCATGCCCGGCACCGTCAGCCACCGTAACCGGGTCAACTCTCCTGTGTAGTACCGCAGTGCCAGGAACACCGAACCCCTGTCCGGTGAATCCTTGCGCGATTCAGGCGATCCCATCCCATCCCAACCCTGCGTGGTCGTGCGGGAATCCGCGAAGCCGCTGCCTCACCGGCCCCGCGGAGCCTGCTTCTGAGTGCCCGCGCTCCGGTCCTCCCCTTGTCGTCCGGCCGGGGCGCCGCGGGTGAGCCCCGCCGAACTCGTGACGCCCCATCCGTTGCACGGGCGGGCCGGGAGACGCAGTGTCCCGTGACGGCGCCCGCACCGTCCAAGCGTTTTCTCTTCGCGCTTGTGAGCTGGGGTGTTGCCGGAAGCGGGATGCGTCGTGCGAAAGATTCACTGGACCTGGGCCGCTCGGCGCTCGCAGAGTGTGACGCACGGGACAGCGGCCGTCGAAAGCCGTCCCGGGCCGGCCGGATCCTCCGCGACGGCAACGTTCTCAGCCGCCAGAACCGTCCGAGGAGCATCTCCATGGGGACCACCACCGTGATCGACGCGGCCCGCCGGGCGCTGGGGCCGGTCGGGGTGACCTTGCCGGTCTCGTTCACCACCGCCCTGTCCATCGACGCGCAGCGCAAGGCCGTCGACCGGCTGGAACGCGCCGGCTACCGCGCCGTCTGGACCAACGAGGTCATCGGCGGCAAGGACGCCCTCGTCCAGCTGGCCGTCCTCCTGGCAGCCACGGACCGGATGGTGTTCGGCACCGGCGTCGCCAACATCTGGGCCCGGCAACCCCCGACCATGCACGGCGCCGCGGCCGTGCTGGCCCAGGCGTATCCCGGCCGGTTCGTGCTCGGCATGGGCGTCGGATACCCGCAGCAGGCGGCGAGCGTGGGCCTGGAATTCGGTACCCCGCTGGCCACCCTGCGCGCCTACCTGAACCGGATGGCCGCCCCGACCCAGCCGCCCGCGCCCGACGTCCCCTATCCGCGGATCATCGCCGCGAACGGACCGAAGATGCTCGCGCTGGCCGGCGAGATCGCCGACGGAGCGCTGCCCGCGGTGCAGCCTCCCGAGTTCACCGTGCGGGCGCGGCGGACACTCGGCCCGGACAAGCTGCTCGTCATCGGACTGTCGGTGGTCCCGGACGACGACCGGGACCGGGCGAGGGCCGTGGCGCGGCAGCGGATGGCGGAGGCCCTCGACCGCCCGTCGTACGCCGCCGCCCTGGCCCAACTGGGCTACTCCGAGCGGGAGATCACCGAGGTGGGTGACCGGCTGGTGGACGCGGTCATCGCCCACGGCGATCCGGCCGCAATCGCGGACAGGGTACGCGAACACCTGGCGGCAGGCGCGGACCACGTGACGCTGCTGCCGCAGATCGGCACCGCGTTCTCGGTGGGGGTGGACCAACTGGAGTGGCTCGCCCCGGCGTTGACCAGCATTGACCGGCGCTGACCGGCGCTGACTGGCATTGGCCGGTATTGGCCAGCATTGAGTACGGCGGGCTCCGGGCGACGCGGCAGGCCGCCGGCCGCTGACGCCGTGGCGGCCCGCCGGCCGCTCAAGAATCCACGGGCCCGCGTCAGCGCACGGCTGACGGAGTTCCGCACCCATTCCCCGGCACACCGCCGGATCGCCGGATCGCCGGAACACGAAAAGCCCGGGGCTGGAGTGGCGATCGGTCAATTCCCCGCAGAACATCTATCCTCTGCGGGTGCACTGCTCCCCGGGGATTTCCGGTACCGGTCGATTCATGGGTGGATGAGGGGTCTTCGATGGCGTCGGACAGTCTGCCGCACCATAAAAAAGAGCCGATGAACTGCGACTTCGACGCGCTCGCCGCCAACGAGCACCGCTGGCGGGCGCGTGGCGCCGATGTGATCGCCGTGGTCGCCGCCGGCGGGGTAATCGGCGCCGAGGCCCGTTATCTCGCCTCCCGTCTCTGGTCCGATCCGGCCGGCCGTTTTCCGTACACGACCTTCGGGGTGAATCTGACCGGCTGTTTCCTGATCGGTGTTCTCCTGGTCGTCGTCAGCGATATGCGCACGGTCAACCGCTTGGTGAGGCCGTTCCTCGCGACGGGCGTGCTGGGCGGCTTCACGACCTTCTCCACGTACGCCGTGGACAGTCAGCGTCTGATCGCCACCGGGCACCCGGGCCCGGCGCTTGTCAACATCCTGGGCACCATGGCAGGGGCGTTGGCCGCCGTGAGCACTGGGGCGCTCACCACACGCCGTATCGTCGCGCTCCGCAGCGCCCGCCGCGCCCGGTGAACGCTCTGTGGGTCGCGCTGGGCGCGGCGCTGGGGGCACCCATGCGCTACCTGATCGACAAGCAGGTGCAGGGCGCGTGGAAGACGGTGTTCCCCTGGGGGACGCTGGCGGTCAACGCCCTGGCCAGTCTGGTGCTGGGCCTGGTCACCGGGCTCGTCCTCGGCGGTGCCCCCGGCGCACTGCTCGAAGGTCTGGGGGTCGGACTGTGCGGAGCGCTGTCGACGTACTCGACCTTCTCGTACACCGCCCTGCGGCTGTTCGAGGACGGCTTCAGGTTCTACGCCGTGGCGGACGTCGCGGTGTCGATCATGGTGGCCCTCGGAGCCGCCTCCTTCGGACTGGCTCTCGGCACGTACGCGACGGCCTGAGGATTTCCTCTCCGCCGCGGCTGCCCATCAGGGCCCCTACGACAGCGGTTCGTGATGCGCCCAGACGACCTTGTACGGGTACCGGGACTGCCAGCGCTGGATGAACTCCTCAAGTCCGGGCGTGCTGAACGCCGCGTTGAGCGCGTCGAGGTCGGCGAGACCGAACCGCACGACCGCGCTGGCGACGAAGAGGGGAGCGTGGTCGTCCCCCGGCACGCGGATGTGGCGCTGTGCCGCGAACTCCTGGATGCGCCCCGAGCCCGTCATCAGACTTTCCATGTCTTTCAGATACTGATCGAGGTCGGCGTCGGGGATGGATGGATCGAACGAGACAATCATCGTGTGGCTGATCATGGGTCCATCGAACCGCCGCCCGGCGGTGAAGTCCAAGACCGGTCGGATCTTCAGCGATAACCTGCAGGCATGATTGATCTGGAGGCGCGCGAGCTCGAGTACTTCGTGGCGGTCGCCGAGGAGCTGCACTTCGGCCGTGCCGCGGTCCGTCTGTCGATCGCGCAGCCCGCACTGTCGAAAGCGATCCGGCGGATCGAGGCGCGGCTGGGTGTGCAGCTGCTCAGCCGGTCGAGCCGGCATGTCGCGCTCACCCCGGCCGGGGAGGCGCTGCTGCACCACGGCCGCCACGCGCTCAACGCGGTCAGCGCCGCGGCCCAGGCCGCGCGCCGGGCCGGTGATGCCCAGGCTCACCTGCGGCTGGTGATCAAGCCGGGCGGAGACGCCCATCTGCTCTCCGGGATCCTCGCGGAGTACGCCGCCCGGCCCGACGCACGCCGGGTGGACATCCTCTTCGGCGGTGCCACCGACCGCGCCGACCACGTGCGCGACGGCAGGGCCGACGTGGCGCTGCTGTACGCGCCGTTCGACGACCTCACCGGGCTCGCGTCCGAGACGCTGTTCGTCGAAGGGCGCGTCGCGCTCCTGCCCCGCGGCCACCGGCTGGCCGCACGGACCGAGGTGCGGCTGGCCGACCTCGAGCACGAGACGCTGGCGCGCTGGAAAGGCGTGCGCTGGACGGGAGTGCCCGACGACGGCAGCGGGCCGGAGATCGCGGACGGCGCGCAGATGGTCCAGCTCATCATGCTCGGCCGGATCATCGCGGTGCTCCCGCGCTCGCTCGTCGAGCCCGTCCACCCCGGGCTGGTGTACGTCCCGGTGACCGGCGCGGCGCCCAGCCGCCTGGTCGTCGCCTGGTCGGAGCTCGACCGCCGGCCACTCGTCGCCTCGTTCGTCGAGGCGGCGGTCGCAGTGGCGGCCGGCTTGGGGGCCCCGCGGCAGGACGCGGGCTGAGCGGACCCGGGCTGAGCGGACGCGGGCTGAGGGGAGGCGGATTGCGCGAACGCGGGCTGTGCCGGGACGGGGTGGGGGAACGCGGGTTGCGGGGCCGTGACTCAGGCGGCGGCGCGTTCCGTGGCCGGCCGGCGGCGGAGGGCCGGGTGCTGGAGCGCCGGCGGCAGGTAGGCGGAGCTGTCGGGTGCGCCGACGTCCGTGCCGGGCGGGACGATCGCGTCGATCCGGTCGAGGATCTCGTCGGTGAGGGTGACGTCGACGCCGGCGAGCAGGTCGTCGAGCTGCTCCATCGTGCGCGGCCCGATGATCGCGCTGGTCACCCCGGGATGGGCGATGGCGAACGCCATCGCGAGGTGCGTCATCCGCAGACCGGCCTCTTCGGCGAGCGGAATGATCTGCTCGATGGCATCGAGCCGGCGCTCGTCGCCGAAGGACTGGAAGACGGCGGCACGGCGGAGGTCGGTCTGCTGCCCCTTGCGGATGCGTCCGGTGAGCATCCCCTTCGCCAGCGGGCTCCACACCAGCGTGCCCATTCCGTAGCGCTGGGCGACGGGCAGCACCTCGGATTCGATACCGCGGTTGAGGATCGAGAAGGTCGGTTGTTCGGTGCGGAACCGTTCCAGACCACGCCGCTCCGCCACCCACTGGGCCTCCACGATGTCGGAGGCGGGCATCGTGGACGACCCGATCACCCGGACCTTGCCGCTGTGGATCAGGTCCGAGAGCGCCGAAAGCGTGTCCTCGATGTCGGTGTCGGGGTCCGGCCGGTGGATCTGGTAGAGGTCGATGTGGTCGGTCTGCAGGCGGCGCAGCGAGTTCTCGACCGCGGTCATGATCCAGCGCCTGGAGTTGCCCCGCTGATTGGGGTCGTCACCCATCGGGAGATGCAGTTTGGTCGCGAGGACGATGTCGTCGCGACGTCCCTTGAGCGCCTTGCCGACGATCTCCTCCGACTCGCCGCGGGAGTACGCGTCGGCGGTGTCGACGAAGTTGATCCCCGCGTCCAGTGCTCTGTGGATGATGCGGACCGACTCGTCGTGGTCGGGGTTGCCCAGGGCGCCGAACATCATCGCGCCGAGCGCGTAGGGACTGACCTTGATGCCGGTGCGGCCGAGGGTGCGGTAGTGCATACGGTTTCTCCTGCCGTGGTGGCCGGGGGCGTGGTGGGCGCTCCGCCGATGCCGTAACCTGAGGTTAAGCGGAACGCCTTTCCGGAACTATACGGAACGGCTTTCCGGAAAAGCAAGCGAAGGAGTGTCGTGACGGAGAACGCGGCGCCGACCGGCGCAGGCATGACCGGCCCCGCAGGTCCGGGCACGCCCGAACGCGCGCCGCGCCGGCTGCGGGCCGACGCACAGCGCAACATCGACTCCCTGCTCGAAGCGGCGAAGGCCGTCTTCGTCACGTCGGGCGTGGACGCGCCCGCGAAGGAGATAGCCGACCTGGCCGGCGTCGGGGTCGGCACGCTGTACCGGCACTTCCCGCAGCGCTCGGACCTGGTGAAAGCCGTGTTCCAGCGCGAGGTGGACGCCTGCGCGGACGCGGGCCCGGCGCTGGCCGCCGCGCATGAGCCGGGCGTCGCGCTCACCAAGTGGCTCCACCGTTACACCGAGTTCGTCGCGACCAAACGAGGACTCGCCGCGGCACTTCACTCGGGCGATCCGGCGTTCGACGCCCTGCCCGGCTACTTCATGGGGCGGCTCGGGCCCACCCTCGGCGCCCTGCTCGACGCCGCCTCGGCGAGCGGCGAGATCCGCTCCGACGTCACCCCCAAGGACCTTCTGCTCGCCGTCGCCAATCTCTGCCTGCCCGTGGCGGACGAGGGGGTCGTCTACAGCCGCCGCATGGTCACCCTGCTCATCGACGGCCTGTACTACGGCGCCGCGGGCCGGCCCGGCTCCTGAACTCGCGCGCGGACACGCCGGATTCCCGCCGGCCGGCACCGCGCACGGCTCAGCGGTCACCGCGTGGCGGTCCGAACGCGGCGCCCGAGGAGCGGGCCGCCGACATCCACGCGGCCTTCGCCGACCCCGGCATCAAGGCGGTCATCGCCAGTGTCGGTGGCGACGACCAGATCACCGTCCTCCCGCACCTCGACCGCGAGCTTCTCCGCGCCAACCCGAAACCGTTCTTCGGCTACAGCGACAACACGAACCTGCTGCTCTTCCTGCGGAACCTGGGCATCGTCAGTTACCACGGCGGCTCCGTGATGGTCGAACTCGGGCGCCCCGGCGCGATGAACCCACTGACCGCGGCCTCACTCCGGGCGGCGATGTTCACCTCGGACACGTACGAACTCACCCCCGCGAGCACCTCCGGAGACGTCAACCGCCCCTGGCAGGACTCGCACACCTTCGCCTCCGAACCCGCAGCGGAACCCGCCGACGGCTGGAGCTGGCACAACGCCGACCGGGTGGTCGAAGGCGCCGGCTGGGGCGGCAATCTGGAGATCATCTCCTGGCTGCTGATGGCGGACCGCGAAGTAGAACCACCCGACACCTACGCCGGCGACGTCCTTTTCCTGGAGACCTCGGAGGAGATGCCGAGCGCGCAGGAGGTCTACCGGATCCTGCGGAACATGGGCGAACGCGGGCTGCTGCGGCAGTTCCCGGCGCTGCTGATGGGCCGTGCGAAGAGCTGGTCGTTCGAGAAGCGGCTCGCCACCCAGGACAAGGCGGCCTTCCGCCGCCGGCAGCGGGAGGCCGTCCTGCGGGCCCTCCACGAGTACGCCCCCGACACGATGGCCGTCTTCGACGTCGACCTGGGCCACACCGACCCGCAACTCGTGATCCCCGTCGGCGGCCGGATCCGCGTGGACGGCCTTTCCCACCGGATCCGCGTCACGTACTGAACGCAAACCCCCGCGACCAACCCGCTCGCCTCGGGAGCAGCCGGCGCTCTCCGCCCCGCTCGGCGCCTCCCAATGCCGCGAGCACGGCGACGCCGTCATCCTGCTAACGGCTACTCCGAAACAGTCGATCCGGTTGTCGCATCAACGTAGCTGATCGACTGGACTTGAGTTCCGTCGGGCTCCACATAAGAGACAACGTACTCCGTACGCCACGCACTTGTGCGGTCGTCAGCGCGCAGGGAAACCTCTGCCACCTTTAAATTCTGGCCGTCGTGCAGCAATTTTCCGATGGATTCCCGAGCTCTCCTGACCGCCTGGGACTTCGTGATTTTGACGGGCGGAAGGCCGGTCGGATCGCCGATATCAGCGCTGACCAACTGCGAGATTCTACCTGCGCGATTGATCTCGACGTCGAGCCTCATGGGCATGAGGACGCCTGCCGTGTTCAGCCGCCGCCAGCTCACCATCCACCCCAGTTTTGCATCCGGATCGACGGGGGCCACTGTGCTCCGCGATCCCTGCAGAGCCTCGGGGTGGTATTGGTGCGCATACTTCGTAGCAATGGCGAGTGCCTCGGCACCCGTTGTGGGAGGTTTTCCTGCGCCGTCGACCGGAAAACTCTCGCTCGTTGTCCTGTCCGAGTTCTCGAATGAAACTGTCAGTACCTGATTGTCGGGCCACGTCAGTGCCGCGTTTGCTTTTCCGCCATCAAGGATCATCCCAATCGTTCCGCGGTCGCTTCCTCCGCCGACGGGTGGTTGGAACTGAACCTTGGTGATCGCATATCGATCCCCGAAAGACGCGTGCATTGCCTCCTGCGCAGCGGATTTCTGGCTGCCGCTGGCAAATTGGATGCTCGTGGAGTCCATGGAAATGAACTGAACGGCAGTGATTCCTATGATCGCAGCGGCAACAGCGACAGCGGTAAAACTGTATGCGGTTGGGCGCCAATGCCGCTCGAGGGGCACTGCGGAACCAGGCTTGTTCAATATCGCCCATGCGATGGCAGCGCCCACGGCGGCGCCGGCGACATTCATGGTGAAGTCGCTGCTGTCGCAATTTCGTCCGATTCCGGGAACTGCGGCCTGGGCCAGTTCCGTGCCCATGGAGAGGGCCGCGCAGCCCGCGACGGTTGGCAGTACCGACCGCGTAGCGAGTACGCCGGCTATGCCAATCGGAAGGAACATCAACAGGTTGAGAAGCCCTTGCTCCGTGAGTAGGGGTTCGAAGACGTCGCGGTTGACAACGCAGGTACGGGTCGTATAGCCGCCGTTCGGCAGGAGCAGGGTGACGGACACCTCGGCGGCGACGAGGGCGGTGAGCCCAGCGAACTCCCACGGCCGGACTCCCCGACGGCGCGCAATCGAAAATGCCGCGCACGCCAGCAGCAGCGCGCCGACGAGAGCGGAGAAGAGAAACCAGGACTGGCCGCGTAATGCTGCGGAAAACACGTGGTGCCCATTCATTCAGGGGGTGTGCCGCCCGCATCGGCGGCACACCCCGACTTCATCGGGTCAGCAAGTGGCCGGAGGGGTCTGGTATAGGCCGGAGGAAGCCTTCAGGAGGCCCACCGTCGACGTGCAGTAGGCGACGCCGGACCAACTTGCGTCCACGCTCTGACCAGAACTGATGGTCTTTGCGCCAGCGTACACGGAAGAGGATCCCTTTCCGTACCCGACCGCAGCGCTGGTGGCGGACCCGCCTGTCTTGTAGTATGCCGTTTCCGCGATGTCGTTGGTGTACTTGTAGTGCTGAAGCACACCGTTGGAAAGCGACGTGCAGGTAAAGTAGTGCTCGATGTAGCCGCTGCTGGGGCAGCCGGTTGTTCCACCGATCTGCGGAGAAGCCGACGCCGCCTCGGAAGCGGCTCCGGAGCCAAGCGCCACCATCGTCACACAAGCGATCGCGGCGACGCGAGAGATTGCACTCTTACCCAGGTCCATGCTCCTACCTCTCTTTTCTGAAGAGTTGCAAGAGATGAGGTAACGCGCAATAAGTATCCACGAGTGCCCCCACCCTTAGGCGGCCACCGGGACCGCCACGGAAGTGATCCTACGTAACAACAGTGTGTTGGGCAACAAGTTCTTCTACGTCCCGCAGTCGACCGTTTACTTTCCGCCATCAATGGCTGCGGCGGTGAGTTTCCGCCATGGCCGACGGCTGGATAATCATGGATTTTCGAGACTCGTTGAGCATGGCAAATAAATCTCCCCAAAGGGGATATATCGATCGAGAGCCTCTGCGGTACAAGGCCATTTCGCTTGTCTTTGCGACAAGGTGGCCGGACTCTTGAAGGGTGGTTCGTGCGCTCATAGGAACCGTGCCCGAAGACCACGCAGAGGTGGTCGACGGGCCGCCGAAGTACGGCGGTGGGTTCGTTTTCGGTCAGCTGGATACGTAGGGATCCCGGTGCGTGGACGATCACCGCAGCGCAGCGCTTCGGCACCGTGGTGGCCGCCGTCATCGACCGGTTTTACCCCGTAGTGAACTGCCCCGCCGCCTGGCTTCGCAGAGCGCCGGACTCCGGTTTGTCGAGGGCACCGTGATCCCGGCCGAAAGTCGACTGGCAGCCAGTGGGCGGTGAGCCCGGGCCGGCGTGGCATCACTGCTCACACCCAACTACGGTCGACGGCTGGCCACCGATCTCCAGCGGCCATGGGAACGCCGGGAGCTTCGCCGGTCAGTTCCGCATGGCCGGTTCACGGCTGGTGGTCCACCCGTCGATCATGCATCAGTGCGCGCGGCTATGACGTCGCGCCTGATCGACAACGCCACCATGCGGCGCGTGTGGACGCGGTCGGAAGACCGTCGCCGGTGGGTCATCGTCGGTGGTGGTTCGGGTTGGTCGGGGCGGGGAGTTCGCCGGAGCCGCGGGGGATCAGCCGGGTCTCCACCGTGATCGTACGGGCCCGTGAGCGGTCGCCCGCCAGGCGCTCGACTGCCGTCGTGCCCGCCAACTCGCCCATCGCCACCGGGTTCTGGGCGACGACGGTGAGCGCGGGCTCCAGGATCTCCGCCATCGGCACGTCGTCGAAGGCGACCACCGCGACGTCCTTGCGGCGGCTGCGGGCGACCTCGGCCACCACACCGATGGTCATCACGTTGTTGCCGGACAGCAGCGCCGTCGGCGGGTCGGAAAGGGACAGCAGCCGGGTCGTCTCCTCGGCGGCGCCGGACGGGTCGTGCGCGTTGGCCACCAGCGCCCGGTCGTAGGGCAGGCCGGCGGCGGCCAGCGCCTCGCGGTACCCCGCCAGACGTTCCCTGCGGGTCCACAGCCGGGTCGGCAGGTCACCGATGAAGCCGATCCTGCGGTGGCCGCGGGCGATCAGATGGGCCACACCGCCCTGCGTACCGGACCGGTTGGAACTCACCACCGTGTCGGTGGTCAGGCCGTTGCCCGGCCGGTCAAGGAAGATGACCGGCATCCCGGCGGCGCGGGGCGCCTTGAGCTGGGAGTGGTCGGCGCCGACCGAGGGCACCACCATGAGCACGCTGACCCGCCGGGCCAGGAACGTACGGGTCAGGGCGTGTTCACGCTCCGGGTCGTCGTCGGACGAACCCATCAGCAGGGTCAGGCCGCGGCTGTGCACGGCGTCCTCGATGCCGCCCGCGACCGCGCCGAAGAAGGGGTTGCCGAGGTCGGGTACGACCAGCCCGACCGTCGTGTCGGGTCCGCCGACCCGGATACTCCTGGCCATCAGGTTGGGCTGGAAGCCGAGCTTGGCCACGGCCGCCAGCACCCGCTGCCGGGTCTCGGGGGAACTGGGCCCGTCCTCGTTGAGCACCCGGGAGACGGTCTTGGCGCTGACCCCCACCTCGCGGGCGACATCGGCCAGGGTCGGGCGGCGGGCCGCTGCCATGAACCACCTTCTTCTGTGGGCGCTGACGGGGCCCGGCCGCAGTGCGGCCGGGCCCCGCGGACTTCGGTTTCCGCGGATCAGCTCTGCCGCACCCCGGCTGCCGAGGCCGCGTCGCTGTCCGCCACGACCGTACCTCCGTCCGGCCGCACGCTGAGCGCACCGGTCATGATGGCCACGACTTCCGCCATGCCGTAGTCGGACGGCCTGATCAGCGCCTCGCGCCGGCCGAGCCGGTGGACATGGATACGGTCGGCGATCTCGAAGACATGCGGCATGTTGTGGCTGATCAGGATCACCGGCACACCGCGGTCCCGGATCCGGCGGATCAGATCGAGCACCTGCGCTGACTCCTTGACGCCGAGGGCCGCGGTCGGCTCGTCCATCACCACGACACTGCGGGCCCAGGCGGCGGCGCGGGCCACCGCCACGGCCTGGCGCTGACCGCCGGAGAGCGTCTCCACCGGCTGGGACAGCGAGCCGAGCCCGATCTTCAGGGCGGCCATGTGCTCGGCGGACTCGCGCCGCATCGCCTTCTTGTCGAGCATGCGGAACACCGTGCCGAGCACGCCGGCCCGGCGGATCTCGCGGCCGAGGAACATGTTGGAGGCGATGTCCATCGAGGCGGCGACGGCCAGATCCTGGTACACCGTCTCGATGCCGTGCTGCCGGGCGTCCTGCGGGCCGGCGAACCTGATCGGCTCGCCGTTCAGGATGATCTCTCCCGCGTCCGGCACCAGCGCGCCGGTCAGCGCCTTGATCAGGCTGGTCTTGCCCGCGCCGTTGTCGCCGATGACGGCCAGCACCTCGCCGGGCAGCAGGTCGAAGTCGGCGCCGTCGATCGCGACGACATGCCCGTAGCGTTTGACCAGTCCCCGCGCCGACAGCACCGGCTCGGGCACGGACCCGGTGGTCACGGCGGCCGGCGGCCTCTCCCCGGGCACGGCCGCCTTCTGCGGTGCGACCGCCTTCTGTGGTTCGGCCGCCTCCTGCTTCGTGGCCGTCTCCCCGGGCGCCGTCACTTTCTCGGGTGCCGTCACGTCCTTGCCCACAGGCTCGGTCATCGCGACCCCCTCCGGGAGAGCTGGTCGACGGTGACGGCGAGGATCACCAGGACTCCGGTGACCAGCGTCTGGTACACGGAGGAGACACCCATCAGCTGCAGGCCGTTGCGGAAGACACCGACGATGAGCACACCGACGAACGTGCCGAGCACCGTGCCCCGGCCGCCGAAGAGGCTGGTGCCGCCGAGCACCACCGCGGTGATGCTGTCCAGGTTCTCGGTCTGCCCGGCCTGCGGGTCGCCGACACCGGTCCGCGACACCAGCAGCAGCGCCGCCACGCCGTAGACCAGGCCGGCCACCGCGTAGATCCCGACGGTGAGCCGGGAGACCCGGATACCGCTGAGCCGGGCGCTCTCCGCGCTGTTGCCGAGCGCGTACACATGGCGGCCCCAGGCGGTGCCGTTGAGCGCGTAGGCGAAGACGAGGAAGAGCGCGACGGTGAGCAGCGAACCGTAGGTGACATCCGTCCTGCCCAGCGGGAAGGTCTTGCCGAGCGCGGTGAGCGGGCCCGGCAGCCCGGTGACGGTCTGCTCGTCGGAGTAGATGTGCGTCAGCGCGAAGGCGACGTTGAGCATGCCCAGGGTGACGATGAACGGCGGCAGCGGCACCAGCCGCACCAGCAGGCCGTTGACCAGACCGAACCCTCCGCAGACCACGATGCCGGTCGTGATGGCGAGCAGCGGCGGCAGCGAGCCCTCGGCGGCGAGCCTGGCCATCAGGATGCCGCCGAAGGCCATGACGGCGCCGCAGGACAGGTCGATACCGGCGGTGAGGATGATCAGCGTCTGGCCGATGGCGAGGGTGCCGACCACCATGACCTGCTGGAGGATCAGCGAGAAGTTCCCGCCGGAGAGGAACTGGTCGGTGGCCGAGGAGAAGAAGACACAGGCGAGGACCAGGGCCGCGAACGGCCCCGCGGCGGGCGCCGTGAGCAGCCGGCGCAGCGCGGTCGGCTCCTTCGCCCGGGCGTAGAGCGTGGTGGAGGCAGTCATGGGCTTCCTTGCCGGAGGTGCGGGGTGACGGGTGGTGCGCGCGCTCAGCCCCAGCAGTTCTGCAGGCCGAAGGCGCTGTCCTTGGCGTCGATGCCGGACTGCGGTTTGTCGGTGATGAGGTTGACACCGGTGTCGGTGTAACCACTCGCCTTCTGGCCGCTCTTGGCGAAGGCGGCCACGGCCTTCACACCGTCGGCGGCCATCTTCAGCGGGTACTGCTGGGCGGTGGCCGCGATGCTGCCGTCCTTGACCGCCTTGACGCCGGTGCAGCCGCCGTCGATGGCGACGATCATGACGTCGTTCTGCCGGCCCTTCGCTTTGATCGCGGTGAACGCGCCCAGCGCGGCAGGCTCGTTGATGGCGTAGACCAGGTTGATGTCCGGCGCCTTCTGCAGGCAGGTCTCCATCGCGGTCTGGCCCTTGGCCTGGTCGCCGCCGGTGTCCTGCGAGCAGACGACCGAGGGGTCGGAGTCGGTGACGCCGAATCCCTTGATGAAGCCGTCGTGCCGCTGCACGCCGACCGAGACACCGGGCGCGAGGTCCAGCGTGGCGATCTTCGCCTGCTTGCCGGCCATCGCCGCCTTGGCGTACGCGCCGATCAGCTCGCCCGCCTTCTCGTTGTCGGTGGCGAAGAGGGCGTCCACGGCGCTCTGCGGTTCGGGGGGCGTGTCCAGCGCGATCACCAGTACGCCCTTGGCGCGCGCCTTCTGGATCGCCGGGACGATCGCCTTGGAGTCGTTGGGGGTGATCAGCACACCCTTGACCCCGGCCGCGACCATGTTCTCGAGCGCGGTGACCTGGCTGGCGTTGTCACCGTCGAACTTGCCTGCCGCGGTGGACAGTTGGATGCCCTCGGTCTTGGCCGCCTGCTCGGCGCCCTGCTTCATCTTGACGAAGTACGGGTTGGTGTCGGTCTTGGTGATCAGGCCGACCTTGACCTTGCCCCCGGACGACGAGCCGCTGCCGGACCCGGACCCGGAACCGGAACCGCATGCCGCCAGGGACAGGGCAAGGCCGAGTGCGCCGACGGCGAGAACCGGACGCGGAAGGGCCGGACGAGGTCTGCGGGACATGCGGAACTCCCTACGAGAACGCGGGTGGAGTGAGCGGTTCGGCGTACGCGGTGGGGACGCGGCACGCCGGCGGTGTGCGGTGGTGACAGGGGACGGGCAGGCCCGCCCGGGCAATGCCATCGTTGACACATGTCATCGTTGACACCGCTTGCGGAGGATGATGGACTCCCGCTCCGGCAACGTCAATGCCCCTCGGTCATCACGAGTTGGCAACATGGCGGGCCGCCGCCGGGTGGCGCCGCTCGGCCGGCGCCCCGGCCAGGACCGCCGACCCCACGTCCCACCTGGAGGAACGAACCGTCATGCAGCCGCCGCGCCGGGTCACCGTCCTGGGAGAGTGCGTCGCCGATGTCTTCACCGAGGAGGCGGATCCCGGCACGGTCGACCCGGGCCCCGGGCCTGGCGCGGATGGCCCGGTCCTCGGGCCCGGCACGGATGCTCACGCTGCCGCCCCCGGCACGGACGACCCGGCCCTCGTGCCTGGCGCGGATGCTCAGGCCGGCAGGTCAGGCGCCGCCACCCACCCCGGCACGGCGGCCTCGGCCGCCCGCCCCGGCGCCGCCACCCAGGCCCTGCGGCTGCGGGTCCTGCCCGGTGGCGGGCCCGCCAACACCGCTGTGGGGCTTGCCCGGTTGGGCACGCCGACCCGGATGCTGGCCCGGCTGTCCGGTGACGTCTTCGGACGGCACTTCCGCGCCCACCTGCTCGCCTCGGGCGTGGATCTGTCGGCCGCGGCCACCGCTGCCGAACCCAGCACGCTCGCGGTGGCCGACATCGGCGCCGACGGCCAGGCCACGTACTCCTTCCACGCCCAGGGCACCGCGGACTGGCAGTGGACGCGGGCCGAACTGGACCCGGCCGGCCTGCGCGACTCGGTGTGCGTGCACACCGGTTCGCTCGCACTGGTCCGCGACCCGGGCGGTGTGCTGGTGGAGGAACTGCTCACCGCGGTGCGTCCGCACGCCACGGTCAGCATCGACCCCAACATCCGTCCCGCGCTGGTGGATCCGGCGCTCTACCGGCAGCGGCTGCCCGGCTGGTGCGCGGTCGCCGACATCCTGCGGCTGAGCGAGGACGACCTCGGCGCGATCGCCCCCGGGCTGCCGCCGGAGGCCGCGTGCGACGGCTTCCACGCCGCGGGCGCCCGGCTGGTGGTGGTCACACGGGGCGCGCACGGCGCACTGGCCTCGCTGGACGGCCGCCGGGTGACGGTGCCCGGGGTGCCGGTCGCGGTGGTCGACACGGTCGGGGCCGGGGACTCCTTCACCGCCGGGCTGCTGCACCACCTCGGCGCGCACGGACTGCTCGGCGGCCGGCTCGGCGGGCTGGACCTCGCCGGAGTCGCTGCGGCCTGCGCGTACGCGGTCCGGGTGGCCGCGCTGACCTGCGCGGTCGCCGGTCCCAACCCGCCCTGGGCAGATCAGGTCGAGAAGGCGCGCGGCGGCCCCGGCGTGCCCGCGGAGCGCTGAACTCCCGTTCCCCGATCCCGTCCTGAGTGTTGACGGGGTCACGGCACGGGCTCATCATCGGTCATCGATCGGATGTCAGCGATGACATGTGTCAACGATGACATCAATCTGACGGCATCCGGAGAGGGTTCATCACATGCGTCGAAGAGTCTGCGTGCTGCTCATCGCCCTGGTCGCGGGCCTGGCTGCTTTCCTGCCGAGCACGCCCGCGGTGGCCGGCACCGCGTGGGACTACCCCGAGTTCCCGTACCAGCCGACCACCTACAGCGAGCCGTTCAGGGGCCAGTTCCACTTCAGCTCGCAGCAGGGATGGATGAACGACCCGAACGGGCTGGTGTACGCCAACGGGCTGTACCACTTCTTCTACCAGCACAACCCGCACGGCCTGACCTGGGACACCATGCACTGGGGCCATGCCACCAGCCCCGACCTGGTGCACTGGACGCAGAAGCCGATCGCGATGGAACCCGGCGTCCACCCGGGCGACCTCTGGTCCGGCGGCGGCGTGGTCGACAAGGACAACACCGCGGGCCTGAAGACCGGTTCGCTCGACCCGATCGTGGTCTTCTCCAACACCAATGGCGTCAGCGTCTATTACAGCAACGACAACGGGCAGACCTTCCAGGCGTACGACAAGGGCCGCAAGGTGGTCACCGTGCCCAGCGGTGTGAACAGCCGCGACCCCAAGGTGTTCTGGGACGCCGCCCGGCACCGGTGGGCGATGGTCGTCTGGTCCGACGAGGGCGGGAACGGGGTCAGCATCTACACCTCGCCGAACCTGCTCGACTGGACGTTCGCCAGCCGCTTCCAGGCGCCCTGGCTCTTCGAGTGCCCCGACATGTACCCGCTGCCGCTGGACGGGCACGCCGACCGGCAGCGGTGGGTGCTCACTTCGGCCTCCAGCCAGTACGCGGTCGGCACCTTCGACGGCACCACCTTCCGCACCGACTGGACCCAGCCGCAGCAGATGAACCTGGGCACCACGTACGCCGGCGGCAGCTTCTACGCCGCCGAGACCTTCACCAACACCCCCGGCGGCCGCACCGTGCAGATGGCCTGGGAAGGCGGCAACCAGGGCAGCACCTGGACCGGCAACGCGACCTTCCCGGCGACCCTCAGCCTGGTGACCACACCCGACGGGCCGCGTGTCACCCGTACCCCGGTCGCCGAGCTCTCCTCGCTCGCCTCGGACAGCCGCACCTGGAAGAACCAGACCATCGACGCGCGCAAGGGTGGCAACCTCTTCGCCGACGTCAAGGCGGACACCTACGAGATCACCGCCCAGTTCGACGTGAAGGGCGCCACCGCCGCGCGGTTCGGCTTCGACCTGCACGCGCGCTCCGACGGCACCGCTGACCGCAGCGTGGTCTACGACACCGCCGCGCAGACCCTCTACGGCAAGCCGCTCGCACCGAGGAACGGCAAGGTCACCCTCCAGCTCCTGGTGGACCGGGGCCAGTTGGAGATCTACGCGGACGGCGGCCTCTACTCGCTCTCGGACAACGTCAACTTCGACTCCGCCGCCGACAGCCAGGGCATCCGGCTCTTCGCGACCGGCGGCAAGGTCAAGCTCGACAGCGCCACCTTCACCCGGCTCAACAGCAGTTGGGGCACCGCCCAGTCCACCCTCAACAGCAATCTGAAGGGGCCCTGGCACGCCTCCGGCGGCACCTGGAGCGATGTCGCGGGCGGCAAGCAGGCGGCCACCAGCGGGGACGGCTTCTATCTGAGCGCGAGCAGCGCGACCGACGCCGTCTACCAGGGTGACATCACGCTGGGCACCGCGCAGGCGGGTGGTCTGACCTTCCGGGCGAACGCCGCGGGCGCCGGCTACACGGCGACCATCGACGCCGCCGGCGTGGTCAAACTGTGGCGCCCCGGCAAGGACATCGCCGTGTACAGCACCCCCGTCAGCAAGGGAGTCGCCCACCATCTGCAGGTGCGGACCGACGGGTCCCGTATCAGGGTCTGGTTCGACAACGGAGCCGATCCCGTCATCGACGCCACCGACAGCACCTACGCCAGTGGCCTGTTCGGCGTGAACACCTTCAACGGCACCTCCACCGTGCAGAATCTGAACACCGGACCGGCCGGCTTCACCGCCTTCGCCGCCGGGCAGTGGACATCGCACGGCGGCGCGTGGACGGTCACTCCGGCGGGCCTGCACGGCAGTTCGGCACAGGACGGGTTCTATCTGAGCGACCGGACGGGCACCGACTTCACCTACGAAGGGGATCTGTCGGTGACCAACGGCACCGCGACCGGGCTGACCTTCCGGGCCGACTCCTCGGGCGCCGGCTACACCGCGAACATCGACACCAGCGGCGTGGTGAAGCTCTGGCGGCCGGGCCGGGACATCGCCGTCCACAGCACTCCGATCGTGGAGGGCCGCACCTACCACCTGAAGGTGCGGACCGACGGGTCCCGTATCAGGGTGTGGTTCGGCGACGGAGCCGATCCCGTCATCGACGCCACCGACAGCGCCTACACCAGCGGTCTGTTCGGGGTGAACACCTTCGCGGCCGGCACGGTCGCGCAGAACCTCACCCTGAGCTGACCGGCGGGCTCCGGCGGATCGGCTGACCGCAGGCAGCTCACCGCGCTGCGTCGCTTTGCGAGAGCTGTCCGTGTTTCCCTGCGAGGACCGGTTCGTGGAGCCGGTCCTCGCAGGCCAGAGCCTGTTTTCGAGCCTTTGTAAAATGTGGTAAAAATTCCTTTTGCTATATGCTGGTAACAGCGGCGAAACATGCCCGACAGCTCCGCCAGGCAAGGGCGGAGGGGCCGCCGAGTTCGCCGGTGGAGAGGCCGTGGATGATCCGGTCGCACACGTGTCGGTCCTCGACCAAGCCGTCCAGGCCAGTGAACGGTTGAAGCTCTTCGATGCCCTGAACCACGACCTCAGCGACGTGGAACTGCTGTCCTTCGCGGTGCAGCAGGCTGTCGCGGGCCTGTCCGGTCTGGGCGGTATGGCACACCGGTCCCGTCCGTTCGACCGTACGCTCCGGCTCGCCGCCGCTTCCGGTCTCCCGCGGGAGGTCGCGGAACCCTGGGCGGCGATCGAGTGGAAGGACGACGCCTGCCCGGCGAGAGCCGTGCGCGAGGGGACCCTGCAGTGGCAGCCCGCCACGGAGTGCGGGCTGTCCGGTGGCCTGGCGACCGTGCCCGGACACGGCTTTCCGCAGGGCGCGGGCTTCGTCGCCGTACCGCTGAACGGCCCGGACGGGACCATCGGCGCGCTCACGGTCCTGATGATGAGCGCGAGCGGGCCGACCCCTGAGCAGCGTGACTTCCTGGTGGCGCTCACCGACGCCGTCGCCGGCCGCCTGCTGAACACCCGGCCGATGCTGTTTCTCCGGCCGGGCTGGTGGCAGGTGCCGACCGGCTCGCAGGAGCAGGAGGCGGTACGGCCGACAGGTGTCGGCTCGTGGGAGTGGGAGATCAGCACCGGCCGGCTCCTCGCGGACGATGTCGCGCTCCACGTGGGAGGTATGACCCGGGAGGGCTACGACGACCGGATCCAGACCTGGCTGGACCTCATCCACCCGGACGACGCGGCCGCGGTCGTCGCCGAGATCGAGCGGTCCATCGCCGAACACAGCGCTTACAGCGTCGAGTACCGGATCCGCCGGCCGGACGGAAATCTGGTGTGGATCGAGGCTCGTGGGTTTGTCACCTACGACGACCAGGGCGAACCCCAGCGGATGGCCGGCACGCTGTGGGAGAGCACCGAGACGCGGATGGAACGCGACGCCGTGGGCCGTGCGCTGCGGCACATGAGCGACGGCTTCCTCGCGGTGGACGACGAGTGGCGCATCCTCTACTGCAACGCGGAAGCGGAACGGCTGTTCGGCGCCACCCACCGGCTGCTCGGCCGCGCCCTGTCCGAGGCGGTGCCCGACATCGACGCTTTCGGTTTGGCGGAGAGCCAGGAGGCCACCGGCGACGGGCCGGTCGGCTTCGACGTACAGGCGCCGGCGAACCAGCGCTGGTACCACATGCGTGTGCTGCCCGTGCCCGGCGGCCTGACGATCTACTTCACCGATGTCACCGACGAGCGGGCAAGGCGGGCCGAGGAAGCCCGTGTCGCCCGGATGGAAGCCGAACGCGCCGCGCACGTCTCCGACTTGACCACTGCCCTCGGCCGGGCGGTCACCACCCGCGATGTGCTCAACGCGGTGGCGGACCGGGTGCTGCCGCTGTTCCGGGCTTCCGGACTGATGCTGGACGCGGTCGAAGGCGACAGCCTGCGGTCGGTCGGTGCCGTCGGCTACGTTCCCTCGTTCGTCGACCGGATGGACGGGACCCCCCTCGACGACTTTCCCCCCGCCGCGCAGGCGCTGCGCGACCACTCGCCGAAGTTCATCGCCTCGGCCGAGGAGTACGTCGGGCTTTACCCGCGGCTCGCGGAGGTGCGGGCGGAAGGAGGGAAGCAGGCCTGGGCGTTCGTCCCGCTGATCGCCCTCGGGCGGGCCGTCGGCGTATGCGTCCTCGCCTTCGACGAACCACGTGAACTCACCGAGGACGAACGCTCGCTGCTCGTCACCTTCAGCGGGCTGGTCGCCCAGGCATTCGAGCGCGCCAGGCTTTATGATGCCGAGCACCGCCGGTCCCAGGAACTCCAGTACGGCATGCTCCCGGGGGCACTTCCCGAACTGCCCGCCGTCACCGCGGCCGCCCGCTACCTCCCGGCCGGCGAAGGCATCGAGGTGGGCGGCGACTGGTACGACGTCATCCCCCTGTCGTCGGAACGCGTGGCTCTCGTCATCGGCGACGTCATGGGCCACGGACTGTCGGAGGCCGTCACCATGGGCCGGCTGCGCACCGCGGTGCGGACGCTGGCCGACCTGGAGATCCCGCCGGACGAACTCCTCGCCCGGGTCAACAGCCTCGTCATCGAACTCGGCGACACCTTCTACGCCACCTGCCTGTACGCCATTTACGACCCCACCACCCGCGGCCTGTCCTTCGCCAGCGCCGGGCATCCGCCGCCCGTCATCGCCCAGCCCGACGGCGGCGTCGGCATCGTCGACCACGACCCGGACGCGCCGCTCGGCGTGGCCACGCCGCCGTTCGCCACCACCGACGTGGTGCTGACCGGCGAGAGCACGATCGTGCTCTACACGGACGGCCTGGTCGAGTCGGCCGCCAGGGACATCGACGCGGGGACGGCCCATCTCGCGCGGACGCTCGCCGAGAAACTGCCCGCTCCCGGAACCCGGACCGCTCTGTCCGAGGTCGAGCAGCTGGCACGCCTGTGCCGTACCCTCACCGGGTCCGTGCCGCCGCAGGGCGAACGGACAGGGGACGACGCGGCCGTGCTCGTCGCCCGTACCCACGCCCTTGCCGCCGACGACATCGCCGACTGGACGCTTCCCGATGACGCCATCGCCGCCAAGGAAGCGCGTGACCACGTGCGGGACCAGCTGTCCGCGTGGCACATGGACGACCTGGCGATGACCACGGAACTCCTCGTCAGCGAACTGGTCGGCAACGTCATCCGCCACGCCAAGGGCCCCGCCAGACTGCGGCTGCTGCGCGGCAAGGCGCTGGTGTCCGAGGTGTACGACGGCAGCCTGACGACACCGCAGATCCGGCACGCCTCAGAAACCGACGAAGGCGGACGAGGACTCCAGCTGGTCGCCACGCTCGCCCACCGCTGGGGCGCTCGCTACACCCCCACGGGCAAGTGCATCTGGACCGAGCAGACGCGTACGGGACCTGAGTGATCCCGCGACCGGGGCCGGGGCCGGCCGGGGTCAGTTCGGCCGGCGGAGCCCTGCGACGAGGAGGCCGACGAGCCGGCGTGAGTCGTAGCGGGGGTCGCTGCCGGCGCCCGCGCACAGGCTCGCGACGCCGCGCATGAGTTCGTGGGCATCGATGTCGGAGCGGATCTCGCCCGAACCGGCCGCGGCGTCGAGGAGTTGGGTGCACACGGGCAGGAGCCGGTCGAGGAAGTAGGAGTGCAGCGGGTCGAAGCAGGGGTCGTCGGACTGCAGTACGGCGGCCAGGCCGAGTTTGGTGACCAGGAAGTCGACGAAGAGGTCGATCCAGCGTCCCAGTGCGGCGTGCGGCGTATCGCCGCTCGCCAGCAGGGCGGGGCCGGCTTCTGCGAGGGCTTCGACCTGGTGCCGGTAGACGGCGACGATGAGATCCGCCCGCGTCGGGAAGTGGCGGTAGATCGTCGCCGTGCCGACGCCGGCCTTGGCCGCGATGTCACGAATCGGCGCTTCCACGCCCGAGGTGACGAAGACCGCGGCAGCCGCGCCGAGCAGGGTCTCCTCGTTGCGCCGTGCGTCCGCCCGCTTGGGCCGGGCGGCACGTCCCGTGTTCCGGTCGCTGTCGGTCACCGCACCTGTCCTCTCGCTGCCGACTTTGCTAAACGGGACATCGTCCCGTATCGTCAATCGGGACAGTGTCCCGTTTTTTCATGATGGCAGACCGGGCGCCGGCGGCCAAACCGCGCACGCCCACCGCGCTTGCCGCAGGACGGAGCGCGCCGCGTCGAAACCGCCCACTCGATCCGTGAGACAACGGAAAGGAAGACCCTTCCATGACCGAACCGGATCCGGCGGCCGGCGAGCCCGCCCTGAGCGCCGGCGCTCCCGTCGTCTCGGTGAAGCCGATTGCGCTCCCCGCGCCAGGCCGCGGCGAGGACCTGCTGGTGAAAGTCTCCGCGCCGGCCACCGGGCACGATCTGCCGGTCATCGTGTTCTCGCACGGCTTCGGCTCGTCGATGGACGGCTACGGACCCCTGGCCGACTTCTGGGCCGCGCACGGCTTCGTGGTGATCCAGCCCACCCATCTCGACTCGAGGACGGTGGGCCTTGCTCCGGACGATCCCCGCACCCCACGGATCTGGCGTGTCCGCGTCGAGGACATGAAGCGCGTGCTCGACCGGCTCGACCTCCTGGAGGCCGCCGTTCCCGGCCTCGCCGGGCGCCTGGACCGGAGCCGCATCGCCGCGGCCGGCCACTCCTTCGGCGGCCAGACGGCCGGAAACCTGCTGGGCCTGCGGGTCCTCGATCCGGAGAGCGGGACGGCAGAGGACCTGTCCGACGCGCGGGTCGGAGCGGGGGTGCTGCTCGCCACGGCCGGCCGCGGCGGAGCCGACCTGACACCGTTCGCAGCCGAGCACTACCCGTTCATGAACCCGAGCTTCGCGGACATGACGACGCCGGCCCTCGTGGTCGCGGGGGACCGGGACGACTCCCCGCTGACCGTTCGTGGACCGGACTGGCTCGCCGACCCGTACGCCCTGAGCCCCGGCGGCAAGAGCCTGCTCACGGTCTTCGGGGCGGAACACTCGCTCGGCGGCATCCCCGGCTACGAGGCCAGGGAGACGACGGACGAGGACCCCGGACGGGTCGCCCTGATCCAGCGGGTCACCTGGGCCTACCTCCGCCACGCACTCGGCATCGAGGACTCCAGCTGGCAGGCGGCGCGCAAGCGCCTGTCGCAGAGCTCCGCCCCCCTGGGCCGGATCGAATCCAGGTGACCCCGCGGACGGCACGCGCCTGGACTCCCGGACGGTGTGTCAGTGGTGGTGGCCGCGCCGGCCGGGGGTCTCCACGGGGGTCGCGCCGGGCCGGGTCCACTGCGGTACGGGGCGGCTGGTCGGGCCCCAGGTGGCGACGACGTCGGCGTCCGAGCGCCAGTACCAGCAGGCCTGGCCGACCGCGGACGGGTGGCCTTCGCGGACGGCTTGCCGGGAAGGTCGCCGCTCGCGGTGCCTGACGTGCTCGTCATGGTGTCCTCCGGGTGTCTCGCTGCGGACAGCGTCGTACGGGGTCCGGGGACGCTCACCGGACCAGACTCCTGCCGCGGCCGGAACTCATCGCACCCCGGGAACCCGGTTCCCGCAGCCGGTCCGTGTACGCGGTCGGCCGGCCGGCCGCCGCTGACCCGGGGTCCCGGCAGGGCACCGGTGGTATCGCCGCTCACCCGTCCGGACGGCTGAGCCGGGCGGGGGCGCCCGGCCGCGGCCAGGATGGCAACTGCCGGACCGTGCGCCGTACCGGCGGGCCCGTGAAGCCGGGCGCGACAGGTTCGCTCCGGTGTCCTACGTACGAGGGAGAGGTAATGACCGAGACCGGCTCCGAGGGGGCTGCGACCGTCACTGCCCGTGCCGTGGGCGACCGGCCCGCCGGCCACCGCGACCCGGAGCCCGCCGGCCTGGCCGATCTGCGGCGCGTCGGGGCGAACCCGGACTTCTGGTACCCGGTGGCCGTCTCGGGAGGCGTACGGCGCGGGAAGGTGCTCGCGACCGCGTTCGCGGGGGAGCGGATCGCGCTGTACCGGGGGCGGAGCGGCCCCGTCCACGCGCTGGAGGACCGCTGCGCCCACCGTCAGGTGCCGCTGAGCATGGGCGTGGTCGAGGGCGATGTGCTGCGCTGCTGCTACCACGCATGGGCGTACCGCGGCGACGGCCGGATCTCGCAGATCCCGTACCTGTCCAAGGGCGACGGACGGCCGCCGCGCGGGGTGCGGGGTTATCCCGTCCGCGAAGCCTACGGGCTGGTGTTCGTCTTCCCTGGCGACCCGGAGAAGGCGGCCCGCACCCCGCTGCCCGAACTGCCCGAGCACGGCTCGCCGACGCACAGGACGATGACGTTCTCCCGGACGGTGCGCTGCCACTACTCGTTCATGCACGAGAACCTGCTCGACATGAACCACCAGTTCCTGCACCGCGGTGTGGTCGGCAAGCTCCACCCGGAACTGCTGGGGCACCGGACCGACGCGCGGTCGGTGGAGGCCCGTTACCTCTTCACCCACACCGGTGGCAAGCGCAACCGCGGCGCCGCGCTGCTGGCCGCCGAGGGTATCGGCGGCGACTCCGCGGACGTGATGACCATCCGCACCGAGTACCCGTACCAGACTCTCGACCTGGTCCCGGAGAACGCCGAGCGTCCGGCCTTCCGGCTGTGGGTGGCGTACGTCCCCGAGGACGCCGAGCAGCGCACCTGTCACGCGTACGGCCTGCTCATGATCGAGAAGCCGCGGATGCCGGGGGTGCTGCAGCTGGCCTGGCCGCTCCTGCGGCGCTTCACCGAGCGGGTGTTCGCCGAGGACCGGATGGCCGTCGAGGCGGAGCAGCGGGCCTGGGACGAGCAGGGCGAGGACCGCAATCACGAGATCTTCCCGCTGATCCTGGACGTCCGCCAGGTGCTGCGGTCCAACGGTGTCCCTCTCGGCCCGCAGCCCGCCGCGTGCGGCCACCGGCCGGACGTCTGCGGCTAGGACCCCCGTCGGAGCGGCTGGGGGTTGCCGCGGTGAGCCTGCCTGCCAGCCGCCCCCGGGACTCAGCTGGCGCGCTGCCCGATCCGCAGGACACTCAGGTAACGCCGCGCCACCCGGTCCCCCATCCGCGTGCGGATACGCTCGGCGATCGCGTCGAGCAGGGGCTCGCGGATCTCGCGGTCGAGCGCGCGGTACAGCGACGTCGAGCGGAGCAGATCGGCGAAGCCTTCGCCGTCGAACCACTGGACGGTCGGGTGACAGCGCGCGGTCGCCGGCCCGAACAGGCCGCTGGGGTCGCCTGCCTGCCCCCAGTCCTCCAGGCCCCAACCCTCCAGTCCCCGGCCCTCGTTGGCCGCGCGCACCTCGTCTTCGAGGGGCGGATGCCCCCAGCCGGGGTTCCCGGGGGAGAACCGCTCGTGGAGATCGGCGGTCCCCGCGTACACCTCCGGCTCGCCCGGCCGGCGCACAACGATGTTGCTGAGCACCGCCATCCAGCCGCCGGGACGGAGCACGTCATGCGCTCGGCGCGGGCCGGTCGACGGATCGATCCAGTGCCATGACGACGCGGCCACCAGGGCGTCGAAGCGCGCACCCCGGTCGTCCCACTCCTCGAAGGTCGACGTCTCGACGGCGACGTTGCCGAAGGCGGCCAGCCGCCGGCGGGCGAGCGCGGCCAGCTCCGCGCCCGGTTCGACGGCGGTCACCGCGTACCCGAGCGCGGCCAGCGAACGCGTCGCCTGGCCGGTACCGCACCCCACTTCGAGCACCGGCGCTCCTTCACCGAGGCCGGCGAGGCTGACGAGATCCGCGAACAACTCATCGGGATAGCCCGGCCGGACCCGGTCGTAGAGCTCCGGCACCTCGTTGAAGACCCGGCTGAGGTCGTGCCGCCCCGCGCCCGTCATCGCACCCCCTGAGAAACCGCCACCGTCCGCACCCCGCGGCCGGCCATCCTCCCACGGGGAAACCGGGGTGGTGCCGGCCGGGCGAGTGGGCGTTGGCATACTCCGTTGGCGTCCCGGAACACCATCCGACAACGAGGGACCCGGATCACATCATGAACATCGCCGGCGGGCATCGGCTAGGGGCCGGGCAGAGTCTGCGGCGGCAGTCGCTGACCTCGCTCAACGACGCCTTCACGCTCAACCATGACGGATTCGACGATCTGATACTGCTGCGCAACCGCGACCGCGAGCCACTGTGGTGGTCGAGCGCGTTCAGCCCCGCGGACCGGGGGCGGAAGAAGACCGGGACCGGCGTCAGCGACGTCACCCTGCGACCGGACGGCGACCTCGTGGCGCACGACGAGGACGGCACGCCGCTGTGGTCCACCGGCACGGCCGGCAGCGGTGCGGAAGTGCTGGAGGTCTGCGACGACGGCGATGTCGTCCTGCTGGACGGTGCCGGCCGGGTCGTGTGGCGCACCGGCACGGCCGTCGCCCGGCCCGAGCCGTCGCCGTTCTCCGTGGCGCGCGGCGACCGCATGCTGGTCGGGCAGAGCCTGGCCGACCAGAGTCTGACGTCGCCGAACGGCGCGTACGTCCTGGTGCACGGCCGGCAGTACGGCGGCACCTTCATGTACGGACCTGACGGCCTGGTGACCAGCTGGTTCTACCAGGTCCCGGCGCTCTGCCCCGACCCGTTCGGAACCCGGCTGGCGCTGGCCGAGGACGGCCTCTTCCTGCTCTTCGCGGACGGCGCACGGAGAGCCTGGGACAGCCTCACGACCCCCCGGTTCCCCTTTCACCCCCGGCAGTTGGTCGTCCGTGACAGCGGCGACCTGGAGATGCTGGACGCCGACGGCGAGGTGATGTGGCGCAACGGGCGCAAACGCGACAGCCCCGGGTTCGCCGCGTCCTCGAACGGCTCCCGCTCCCGCCCCCGGGCGAAGCGCGCCGACCCCGCTCCCGCGGCGCCGGCCGGTACACCGCGACTGCCGTCGGTCCCGCTGGTGCCGCTGGTGCGCACCGACTTCTCCGACGACGACGCGTGGGCCGTGACATGCCTTCAGGTGACCGCGCCGCGCCACCTGTCGGGCGACGACGTCTTCTCCGCGAACGTGGAGCCCGTTGACGACGCCGCGTTCGACGGGCTGACCGCGGCGCAACTCGTCCAGCTGGTGCCGGCGGACGAGCCGTGGGAGCTGCTGCTCATCGCGGACGGGACCACCATGGCGTCCTCCGAGCACCATGTGATGGTCGTCGACCTCGACCTGGACGACGAGCACCGTGGCCGGACCTTCCGCGCGTCGCCGCCTGCGGTGCAGGAGGTCGAGAACAACCTGTCGATCGCCAACATGGACTGGGAGGACTTCGCGGACTCGGCGGACGAGGACGGAGTCGTACGTCCCATGCTCTCCTGACGGGCCCTTCGCCGTGGCCGGCGGGCGCGGCCCCCGGGGAGCGGCGGCGGGGGTCGCCCATCGCCCCCGTCGCCCCCCGCGGATACCAACCCCCGTCGCCCCCCGCGGATACCAAAACGGCGCAAGATCGCCGTAATCCCCGCCGGTGATTAAAGGTCCGTTTAAGGACGGCCGGTTGCTGTTCCCAGCCTCTTGGATTGGCGTGCACACTACATGCGGCGCTCACTGAGTGCTGCCCGCACGGTTATCCCTCCATACGGCCCTCCACCTGGGAGATGTCATTACTGACATAACCGGCATACGCAATTCCCATGGCCCTACGTGCTGTTCCTCCGGCAGGGGTCCCGGCCGCCCCGCCGACGCCACCGCGGTGATCCGCCAGGACGAAAGCAGGGTTCAGTGAATCGAGTTCGACTGGCCACGCTGGCGACAGCGTTCACCGCGGGCATATCGCTCGCCCTGGCCGGAACCGGCGGCGCGTCCGCCGCTTCTCCCGAGCCGCTGGCTCCCGCGGCCTACGGCGCCGACGCGGGCGGCCCGGTCATCGTGGTACTGGCCGACCAGCACGCCGACCTCAAGCTGAAGGCCCAGGGCGCCGCCCGTACCTCGGCCACCCGGTCCGACCAGCGGTCGATCGTGTCGGACATCAAGGCGGGCGGCGGCAGCGACGTACGCCAGCTGGTCAGCGTCAACGCGGTCGCCGCCCACCTGTCGGCCGCGGAGGTCCGCCGGCTGCGCGGCAACCCGGCCGTCGCCGAGATCCTCCCCGACGAGACGATCACCGTCGCACCCGGGTCGAGCGTGCCGCACACGAAGCCGGCGAAGCTGAACCCGGCCCTGTGCCCGGCCCGCCCGGACAAACCCTTCACCGAGCCCGAGGCGCTGTCGGTGGTACGCGCCTCGTCGGACGACCCGAAGGCCGGCCCGGAGGGCAATGACATCGCGACCGGCAAGGGCGTGATCGTCGCCAACGAGGGCATCAACGATCTGGCGGGCAACCCGAACTTCATCCGCAAGAACGGCACACCGGTCGTCCTGGACGCGCCGGACCCGACCGCGGACCACAGCGACGGCGAGTTCTACGGTGACGCCTCGTCGATCGCCGGACAGGGCACCGTCGTCTACGACTACTCCCAGGAACTCCCGTTCTCCGGCCTGCCCCAGGGCTGCACATTCACCATCAAGGGCGTCGCACCTGACGCCTCGCTGGTCGACAGCTCGGTGATCGACACCCCGCCGAGCGGCTCCGACGGCGCGGTGCAGCAGTCCGAGTCGGAGGTCGTCGCCGGCATCGACAACGCTGTCGTGACCGAGCACGCGGACATCATCTCCGAGTCCTACGGCTACACCCCCCGGCCCGGCCGCTACGCGGTCTTCTACGCCGCCAACGACGCGGCCATCGCGGCCGGCGTGACCGTGGTCGTCTCCTCCGGTGACAGCGGCGTCTCGGGCACCGTCTCCTCGCCCGCCACCGACCCGCTGGCCATCGCCGTCGGCGCGACGAACACGCTGCGCATCAACGCCCAGGCCACCGGCTACACCCGCTGGACCAACAACAACATCACCCCGCTCTCCTCCGGCGGCACGGCGCCCAACAACCGGGTCGTCGACCTGGTCGCCCCCGGATACGGCGGCGAGGCCGCGTGCAACCCGAACGGCAGCGACTGCCCGGCGAACACCCGGACCGAGGCCTTCGGCGGCACGAGCCAGTCCTGCCCGATCGTGGCCGGTGCCGCGGCCGACGTCATCCAGGCGTACGCCGACACGCACCACGGCACCAAGCCGACGCCCGCCCTGGTCAAGGCGATCCTGACCAGCACCGCGAACGACATCGGCGCGCCCGCCGACCAGCAGGGCGCCGGCCTGCTCGATGTCGCCGCCGCGGTCAGGGCCGCCCAGCAGGAGCCCGGCACCACGCTCTCCCAGCACGGCAAGGGCAAGCCGTCCGACACCGCAGGCCTGGTGGTCGGCTCGCCGACGCAGCTGGACATCACCGACCGCGCGGGACAGAGCACCCAGTCGGTGACGCTCTTCAACACCAGCCGTAAAGACACCAAGGTGAACGCCGTCTACCGCTCGCTGGGACAGGCGGCCCAGATCGGCAGGACCGTCACCGAGCCGGTCAGCGCTCCCGACCCGAGCCTGCCGGTCCCGGCGCAGGGCGCCCGGGCGGCCGCACCGATCACCTTCACCGTGCCCAAGGGCCTGGACCGGCTCGACGCCGACATGCTCATCCCGGACCCCGCCAACTCGACCATCCTGTCCTTCACCCTGATCGACCCCAAGGGCAGCCTGACCCAGATCTCGTACGACTACGGCACGCCGCCCACCAGGGCGGGACGGCTGGGCACCGTGTCCGACATCCAGCACGTGGAGGTCACCGCGCCGGTGCCGGGCACGTGGACGGCCAAGATCCTGTGGGCCAACGGCCGCGCCCACCTGCAGGAACCGCCGAACGTGCCGGGCACGTTCACCGGCGACATCTCCTTCCGGACCACCGGTCAGCACTATGTGACCGCCCCGGCGGCGCACCAGGTACGGATCAGGGCCCACTCCAGTGCGACGGTGCCGTTGCGGGTGCTCATGCCGGCCGCGCCCGGTGACCACCCGGAATCGGTCCAGTTCACCGCGGACAACGGTGCCCGGACCTCCGTGCCGGTCGCCCGCCGGACGCTGATCCCCTCACGGGGCGGCGCGTTCGACACGATGATCACAAGCACTGTCGGGCGTCAGGTCGGCCAGATCAGCACGTACAACCTGGACGTGCCGGCCGGCAAGCAGAGTCTGAACCTCAGCTTCACGACGCCGGACGCGAGCGCGGACAACCCGATGACGTTCTGGCTGCTCGACCCGAACGGCACGGTCGTGCAGCAGGTGGCGGCGGCCCCGGTCACCGACGCGTCGGGCACCACGACCGCCGCGGCGCACCTGGTGGCACCGAACCCGGCGCCGGGCCGGTGGGAGATCGACGTGGAACTCAACCTGACGACCAGTGGGAAGGAGTTCACCCAGCTGGTCCACGGCGTGGCCGGATACGACCAGTAGCCGACCGGCCGGTCCGACCTGGTGCCCGGGATGCCTCGGCTTCCCGGGCACCGTCAACTCTCCCCGGCTCGCGGCCAGTTGGCCGGGTCCGGCGCCTGCCGCTGTCAGCGGCTGTTGGTAGAACTGGTGCCACTCGGGCCGCCGGTCCACCGCGTCGGGAGAACAGTGCCATGACCGATATTGAGCACCTGAAGGAACTGCACGGCCTGCCCGCCTTCGAGTTCCCCGCCCCGGGGGAGGCGATGCCGGAACTGCCCGCGCCGGACACGGTGGCCTGGCGGCTGGCGCTGGACCCGTACGGGGATACCTCCGACCCCGACTTCGCCGGATGCTGGGAACGCTTCGCAGCCGTGGTCGATCTCACCGGGGTACGGGCTTTGATCATCGGCCCGTGGGGCGAGGTGTACGACAACGACTCGGGCGACGTGGTGGAGCAACTGGTCGCCGCCCGGGACCGGTTGACCGGGCTGCAGGCGGTGTTCATCGGCGATCTGGAGATGGAGGAGGCGGAGATCTCCTGGATCGAGCAGTCCGACGTCACCCCGTTGCTCACCGCGTTTCCCGGGTTGCGCGAGTTCGGGGTGCGGGGCGGAACGGGTCTGCGGTTCCCGCCTGTGCGGCACGAGGGACTGCGCACGCTGGTCTTCCAGACCGGCGGCCTCCCGGCGCAGGTGGTGCGCGGGGTCGCGGCGAGCGAGCTGCCGGCGCTGGAGCACCTGGAGCTGTGGCTCGGCGTGGAGTCGTACGGCGGTGACGCCACCGTGGACGACCTCGCGCCGATCCTGGCCGGCGGACGGTTCCCCGCGCTGCGTCACCTGGCCCTGCGCAACAGCGAGATCCAGGACGAGATAGCCGCCGCGGTGGCCTCCGCGCCCGTCGTCGCGCAGGTGACGTCCCTGGACCTGTCGCTCGGCGTGCTCACCGACGACGGCGCGGCGGCCCTGCTGACCGGTCAGCCGCTCATCCATCTCGACCGGCTCGATCTGCACCACCACTTCGTCTCCGAGGCCGTGGTGCAGCGGGTCCGCGAAACGCTGGAACCCGCGGGCGTGAAGGTCGACCTCTCCGACCCCTGCGAACCGTGGGAGTCCGACGGGAGAAGCCACCGCTTCACCTCCGTCTCGGAGTGACACCGCCTGGCGGAGGCGGCGCGACAGGGGAGGGACCGTGCTGCCCGCACGGGGGGCAGCCGCTCCGCACCACCAGGAACCGGGCGCTTGACCCTCACGTGGCGTCATGCCGCACAGTCGGGTCGGCCCCGAGGCCGAGCAACGGGCGGTGAACGGACTCCGCGACGACCTCTCCTCCGGCCGATGGGCCGCCCGCAACCGCGACCTCGCCCTCCTCGACACAGCAGACCTGGGTCTGCGCCTCCTCGCAGCCTGAACGTCCCCCCGCGAACCCGGCAGCGCCGGACCGCTTCCCGGGTGGCCGACGGGCGGGTGTGTCGGGTGCTCGCATGCGCCAGGCGGGGGCGAGTTCATGCGTCGTAAATGCAGGCGAAATGAGACGATGACCCTCTTGGTTGATCCTCCAGGCATCCGCTTCGCCGGCCGTGGTTTTCCGTCTCCTTCTCCAGTGGTGCGCGGAGCGGCCGGCTTGCTTCACTGACCGAGGCAGGGGCCCGGGACCGATCCGGGGACCGATGGGGCTGAGAGCGGGGAACGGCATGGACCTCAACACCGTGCTGGAGGTGTGTGACGGCCGCGACCGGGTGCCGTGGCGGCCGGGCGACGCGTGGCTGGGCGGCGGCACCTATCTGTTCTCCGAGCCGCAGCCGCACCTGCGGCGGCTGCGCGATCTGAGCCGGATGGGATGGGACCCGCTGCGGCGGCTGCCGGACGGGTCACTGGAGATCGCGGCGACCTGCACGATCGCCCAGCTGTCCCGGTTCGGCAAGACACTGGACGCGCAGGCGGCGCCGCTGATCGAGCAGTGCTGCCGCGCCTTCCTGGCCTCGTTCAAGATCTGGAACATGGCCACCGTCGGCGGGAATCTGTGCAACGCTCTGCCCGCCGGGCCGATGATCTCGCTCACGGCCGCACTGGACGGCCGCTGCCTGCTGGTGGCCCAGGACGGCTCGGAACGCGCCGTGCCGGTCGCGGACTTCGTGACCGGCGCCGGAGCCAAGGACCTGGCCGAAGGGGAACTGCTGCGTTCGGTGACGCTGCCCGCCCGCGCCCTCGCGTCGCGCACGGCGTTCCGGCAGGCATCGCTGTACAGTCTCGGCCGCTCGGGGGTGCTGGTGATCGGTACGGCCGACCCGCTCGACGGCTCGCTGGCGGTGACGATCACCGCGGCGACCGTACGGCCGTTCCGGCTGACGTTCCCGGTGCCACCGGCCGCGCCCGCACTGCGGGAGGCGATCGGGACGGCCGTCGGGGAGCGCCACTGGTACGACGACATCCACGGACTCCCGTCCTGGCGCCGCCACATGACGTTGCGCCTGGCCGAGGAGATCCGCTGCGAGCTTGCCGGGGACGGTGCGCGATGACCTCCGAGGAACCCCGACCCCCTGCCGCCGAGAACCCGCGGGCCGGACGCACCGGCTTCGGGATCCACGTCAACGAGCGGCGGTTCGACGCGCAGCCGCGCCCCGGCCAGTGCCTGCGCACCTATCTGCGTGAGCGCGGCTGGTTCGGGGTGAAGAAGGGCTGCGACGCGGGGGACTGCGGGGCATGCACGGTGCATGTGGACGGCGAGCCCGTCCACAGCTGCCTCTATCCGGCGGTACGCGCCGAGGGCCGCAGCGTCACCACCGTCGAAGGACTGGCCAAGAACGGCGAACTCCACCCGGTCCAGCAGCAGTTCCTCGACGCCCAGGGCTTCCAGTGCGGATTCTGCACCGCGGGCTTCCTGATGACCGCGACCGCCCTCGACGCGGATCAACTCGACGACTTGCCAAGGGCGTTGAAGGGCAACCTGTGCCGCTGCACCGGCTACCGGGCGATCGAGGACGCGCTGCGCGGGATCAAGCACGTGGAGACGCCCGGCGCCGGTGAGGCCGTCGGCCGCAATCTGCCCGCCCCGGCCGGCCCCAAGGTCGTCACCGGCACCGCCCGCTACACCTTCGACATCGACGTGCCCGGCCTGCTCCACATGAAGCTGCTGCGCTCCCCGCACGCCCACGCCAGGATCACCGCAATCGACACCACCGCCGCGCTGCAAGTGCCGGGCGTCCAGGCGGTGTTCACCCACCACGACGCACCCGCCCGGCTCTACTCCACGGCCCGGCACGAGCACGCGGAGGACGACCCGGACGACACGCGGCTGCTGGACGACACCGTGCGCCACGTCGGGCAGCGGGTGGCGGCCGTCGTCGCCGACAGCGAGGCCGCGGCCGAGGAGGGGTGCCGCAGGATCGCGGTGACCTACGACGTGCGCCCGGCCGTGCTCGACCCGGAGGAGGCCATGCGCCCTGGCGCACCGGTCGTGCACGCCAAGGACGCCGCCGCGGCGAGGATCGCCCGCCCGCAGGACAACGTCGCAGGCGAGGTACACGGTGAAATCGGCGATGTGGCGGCCGGGTTCGCCGCGGCCGACGCCGTCTACGAGGAGACCTTCCGCACCCAGCGGGTGCAGCACGCCAGCCTGGAGACGCACGGGGCGGTGGCCTGGTTCGAGGAGGGCGAGGACGGCGGGGAGCGCCTGACCGTGCGCTCCAGCACGCAGACCCCGTTCCTCACCCGGCGTGCGCTGTGTGCGCTGTTCGACCTGCCCGAGGAGCGGGTGCGGGTCGTGGCAGGCCGGGTCGGCGGCGGCTTCGGCGGCAAGCAGGAGATGCTGGTGGAGGACATCGTCGCCTTCGCCGTCCTGCGGCTGCGGCGCCCGGTGAAGCTGGAGTACACGCGCGCCGAGCAGTTCTACGGCGCCACCACCCGGCACCCGTTCACCGTCCGGGTGAAGCTCGGGGCACGCAGCGACGGCGTCCTCACCGCGATGGAACTGCGGGCGGTGTCCAACACCGGCGCGTACGGGAACCACGGGCCGGCTGTCATGTTCCACGCCTGCGGGGAGTCCCTGTCGGTCTACCGCTGTCCGAACAAGAAGGCCGACGGCTACGCCGTCTACACCCACACCGTGCCCGCCGGGGCCTTCCGCGGCTACGGCCTCGGCCAGGTCATGTTCGCCATGGAGTCCGCACTCGACGAACTCGCACACAGGCTCGGCCTCGACCCGCTCGTCCTGCGGGAGCGGAACATCATCGGCCCCGGCGAGCCCATGATCACCCCGGGCGGTGAAGAGGAGGACCTGCACATCGCCAGCTACGGCCTCGACCAGTGCCTGGAGATCGTCCGTACCGCGCGCGCCGAGCCGGCCGGCGACGCGCCCGAAGGGTGGCTGGTCGGAGAGGGCGCCGCACTGGCGATGATCGCCACCGGGCCGCCCGGCGGCCACATCGCGGACGCCCGGGTCACCCTGCTTCCCGACGGCACCTACGATCTCGCCGTCGGCACCGCCGAGTTCGGCAACGGCACCACCACCGTGCACAGTCAGATCGCGGCCGGGGAACTGGGCACCACCGCGGAGCGCATCACCATCCGCCAGTCGGACACCGACGTGGTACGGCACGACACCGGCGCGTTCGCCTCCACCGGCGTCATGGTGGCGGGCAAGGCGTCCTTGCGTGCCTGCCAGGCCCTCGCCGAGTCGATCCTGCGGTTCGCCGCCGGGCACATGGGCGTGGACCGGGCGGCGTGCCTGCTGACGAAGGAGGCGGTGGTGGCGCCGGGCGGGCGGCAGCTCACGCTGAAGGAACTGCACGCGGCGGCCCGTGCGGCGGGCCGCGAACTGGCCGCGGACGGGCACTTCGGCGGGACGCCCCGGTCGGTGGCCTTCAACGCGCAGTGGTTCCGGGTCGCCGTGGACCCCGGGACCGGCGAACTCCGTATCCTGCGCAGCGTGCACGCCGCGGACGCGGGCCAGGTGATGAACCCGATGCAGTGCCGCGGCCAGGTGGAAGGCGGCGTCGCGCAGGCGCTCGGCGCGACGCTCTTCGAGCAGGTGCGCCTCGACGGCAGCGGAGCGGTCACCACCGCCGCCTTCCGCCAGTACCGGCTGCCCGCCTTCGCCGATGTGCCGCGCACCGAGGTGCACTTCATGCGGACCTTGGACGCCATCGGCCCGCTGGGCGCCAAGTCGATGAGCGAGAGCCCCTTCAACCCGGTGGCGCCCGCGCTGGCCAACGCCCTGCGCGCCGCCACCGGCATCCGCTTCACCGAACTGCCCCTCACCCGCGACCGCGTCTGGCTCGCCCTCGACCAACAGGGCGGGTCCTAGCACGGAGCACCGGGGCGGATCGTTCTCAAGCGGTTCCGGACCGCGAGCCGGCGGTCCACCGGTACGGCGCCCGCGGGGGACGCAACTGCCCCGTAGAGCGCCCGAAATGACGGTGAAACCGCTTCACCCGACAGTTGCCTCAACAGAACGTTGAAGCGTGCCGCCCGCTCGCGGCGCGGCCCCCTCCCTCGCTCAGGAGGCAGCAACCATGACCGGCACCTCGGAACCGTCCGGACCACCGGCGGCAGGAACACCCGCGACAGGCAGCGAACTGCCCCGCGCCGAGCGGCCGTTGGCGCCGGCCCGGCTCGGATTCCTCGGTCTCCAGCACGTACTGGTGATGTACACCGGCTGCGTCACCGTCCCCCTGGTCTTCGGCGCCGCCGCCCACCTCGACATCTCCACCATCGGGCTGCTGATCAACGCCGACCTGCTGGTGGCCGGGCTGATCACGCTGCTGCAGTCGCTCGGCATCGCCCGGTTGCTCGGCGTACGGCTGCCGGTGGTGGCCGGCGCCACCTTCACCGCCGTGACACCGATGATCCTGATCGCCGGCCAGTACGGGATGCAGGCCGTCTACGGCTCGATGATCGCCGCGGGGGTCTTCGGGCTGATCGTGGCGGTGCCGTTCGCGCGGGCGGCGCGCTTCTTCCCGCCGCTGGTCAGCGGGTCCGTGATCACCGTCATCGGGCTGTCGCTGATCGGCGTGGCCACCGGCCTGATCGCCGGGAACGACGCCGGCGCCAAGGACTACGCCAGGCCCTCGCACCTCGCGCTGGCCGGCGGCATCGTCCTGCTGATCGTGCTCATCACCCGCTTCACCCGCGGCTTCGTCGCCCAGATCGGCGTCCTGATCGGCCTGGTGGTGGGCACCCTCATCGCCGTACCGATGGGGCTGACCGACTTCTCCTCGGTAGGGGGCGCCGACTGGTTCGGCATCACCGCGCCCTTCCACTTCGGGTCGCCGCACTTCCCGGTGGCCGCGGTCGTGTCGATGTGCGTCGTGATGCTGGTGACCTTCACCGAGTCGACCGCCGACATGCTGGCCGTCGGGGAGATGACCGGCCACCCGGTCGCACCGGGCGACCTCGCCCGGGGTCTGGCCGCCGACGGCGTCTCCGGCATCCTCGGCGGCATCATGAACGGCTTCCTCGACACCGTCTTCGCCCAGAACGTCGGTCTCGTCGGCATGACGAAGGTGCGCAGCCGGTATGTGACGGCGGTCGCCGGCGGGTTGCTGGTGGTGCTCGGGCTGATCCCGCGCCTCGGCGAGGTGGTCGCCTCCCTGCCCGGTCCGGTGATCGGGGCGGCGGCGCTGGTGATGTTCGGCACCGTCACGGCGGTGGGTGTGAACACACTGCGGAAGGTGGAGTTCCAGGGCACCGACAACCTGATGATCGTGGCGGTGGCCATCGGCGTCGGCATGGTCCCCGTGGTCGCACCCAGCGTCTACCACGCCTTCCCCACCTGGACGCAGGTGGTCGGCGGCAGCGCCATCACCAGCGCGACGCTGGTCGCCTTCGTGCTGAACCTGCTCTTCAACCACACCACCGGCCTCACCCGGCCGCGGCCCGGCAGCGCCAAGGGCGCCCCCGAGCCACGGCGGAGCGGCCTGACCCATGAGGTCATGACTCCGTCGGAGTGACCCGCCGGAAGGGGAGAAGGGCGCCACCCGCGAGCGGTGGCGGGCTCACGGCTCCGGGAGGCGGTGATCCCCCACCGCCTCGTACGTCGCCCGGAGCGCCTTGCGGGCGCTGTCCAGGTGGAGTTGCGCGACTCCTACAAACAGGCAGTCGATGACGGTGAGTTGGGCGATCCTGCTGGCGGTCGCGCCGGACCGGAAGGTGGTCTCGGGGGCCACCGTGGTGAGCAGGTGGTCGCTGACCTGGTGGATCGGCGAGCGGGGGAAGCTGGTCAGCGCCACCGTTGTCGCACCGTGGCCGCGGGCCACCCGCAGCGCCTCGACGGTGTCCGCGGTGGCGCCGGTGTGCGAGAGGCCGATGGCGACGTCGCCCGGGCTGAGCACGGCGGCCGAGGTGAGCATGATGTGGGTGTCGCTCCAGGCGAAGCTGACCCGTCCGATGCGGTGCAGCTTCTGCTGGAGGTCGGCGGCGACGAAGGCGTTGGCGCCGACGCCGTAGATGTCGACGCGTCCCGCTGCCGCCACTGCCGCCACCACCTTGCGCAGCGTCCCGACATCCAGCTGCCGCGCGGTCTCCTCGACCGCCCGGGCGTCGGCGAAGGCGACCTTGCCGACGACCTCGGCGAGATCGTCGCTCGGTGTGATGTCGCCGCCGAGGTGCCGGTCGTCGCGTGCCTCGGCGCGGGCCGCGTCGGCGGCCAGCGCGATCCGCAGTTCGGGGTAGCCGCGGAGCCCGATCGTCTTGCAGAAGCGGATGACCGTGGTCTCGCTGGTGGCAGCCGCTTCGGCGAGTTCGGTGATGTTGCTGCGCGCGACGAGTGCGGGGTTGGCCAGGACCGCGGCGGCGACGCGCTGCTCGGCGGGCGCGAGGTCCGGCAGCAGCGACCGGATACGCACCAGGGGGCTCGCCTCGCGGGACTCGTTGTCGAAACCGGCGACTGCCACGGAGGGAAACGTACCCACCGTGATCGCCGGGGTCAACACGGCCCCGGGGCGAGCCCCTTCGGTCAGCGTGCGGCCGGGTGCTGGTGCCGTGGTCCGTCCGGGCGCACCTGCTGCCAGGCGCCGGCCGCGGCGAGGCCGGCCGCCGGCAGCAGGCTGTGGCCGCCCGAAGTCACCGACAGGTGTGCCAGGTCGACGCCACGGCCTTCGTAGACCGGGTCGGTGGTGTAGCGCCAGCGCAGTTGTACGGTCGCGGCCGTCGGCGGGACCTCGGCGCGCACCCGCCACCAGGCCCGGACGGACTGCCCCGACAGTGACGTCGGACTGCCGGCCGGCGCCCCGGTCCCGGTCACCTGGAGCGGCAGCGGCTGCCAGCTCACCCCGCCGTCGGTGGAGTCCTCGACGAAGAGCCGGTCGGTCGACTCGGTGTTGACGAACGCCGAGAAGCCGACGTCGAGCGGCGCGCCGGCCGGCAGCGGCCCGCTGGTGAGGGTGCTGGTGGTGCCGCCGCCCTGGCCGGAGTACCACAGCGGGCCGCCCCCGGGCGCCCCGACCGGCATCGCCTGGGCGAGCGCCTCGCCGATCGCCCGCCGGGGCGGGTTCGTGGACGGGGTGCTGCGGCTGGGGTGCACCCGGTTGCTGAGCAGGATGGCGAAGGAGCGCGACTGCGGATCGATCACCAGCGAGGTCCCGGTGAAGCCGGTGTGCCCGAGGGTCTGCGGGCCCGACAGGCCGCCCATGTACCAGATCTGGTCCAGCTCGAAGCCGAGCCCGTGCGAGTCGCCGGGGAACGCCTGGTTGAAGTTCTGCTCCATCAGCGTGACGCTCTGCCCGCTGAGGATGCGACGCCCCTTGTACGTACCGCCGTTGAGGATCGTCTGGGCGAGTACGGCGAGGTCGTCGACGGTGGAGAAGACACCCGCGTGGCCGGCGACGCCGCCCATGGCCCAGGCGTTCTCGTCGTGCACCTGGCCCCGGACCATGCCGCGCGGCGGGCTGGTCTGGTACTCGGTCGCGGCGATGCGCGGCTGTTCGGCGGCGGGCGGGTTGTAGCCGGTGTCGGTGAGGCGCAGCGGCTTGGTGACGCCGTCCCGCACCAGGGTGTCGAGCGGTGTGCCGGTCACCTTCTGCAGGACCAGCTGCAGGCTCAGCATGTTCAGGTCGGAGTAGAGGTACGTGGTGCCCGGCGCATTGATCGGCTTGGCGTCGAGAATCGCCTTCTCACGGGAGGCGAGGTCGGGGTAGCCCGCCCACAGCGAGGGGACCGGGTCGGCGTCGAAACCCGAGGTGTGGGTGAGGAGTTGCTCGATGGTGATGGCGCCCTTGCCATGGGTGGCGAACTCGGGCAGGTAGTGCGCCACCGGGGTGTCCAGGGCGATCCGGCCGGCTTCGAGCTGCTGCATCGCCACGATCGAGGTGAACAGCTTCGACAGCGAGGCCAGGTCGTAGATCGTGTCGGTCCTGGCCGGGACCCACTGGTCCTGCGGCAGTTCACTGGTGGCATCGGCGTACTTCACCGCGTAACCGCCCGCGCCGCGTTCGACCACGACACCGTCGTGGGCCATCAGCGTGGTGGCTCCCGGGAAGAGGTAGTCCGCGCCGGCGGTGGGGTCCTCCCAGTGCGCCATCTGCGCTTCGAACGCGGCGATCGGGGCGGCGTCGAGCCCCGCACCGCGCGGGGTGCCGGGGTGCAGCACGGTGGTCGCCGGGGCGAAGCCGGAGTACGGCTGGTCGAACCGGCCACTGCCGCCGTGGTGCGGGGCCGGAGCCGGGGCCGCGGTGGCGCTGCCGGCGACTACGAGGGAGAGGGAGGCGAGCAGCGCGGCGGCTGCCGTGAGTGCGGGGGTGCGCATGAAAACCTCGTCCGATGGGGCGGTCGGGAGAAGGTGCTGCGACGGAAGCTGTCGGGGCGGTCGGAAAGAATCTGACGACTTGCCAGGCCAAGTTGGAAAGTTACTGACCATCCCCGGGCGGCGTCAACCACCAACGTCGTGAAGGATCCTGAGCCCCGTCTCCATCGTGAGGACCATCTGGCACCACGTCAGCCGGGTGCATATCCTCCGGGGGCCACCGGCAGCCAGAAGCGGCTGCCGCCTTCCCCCGGAGTGTGCATGGCCATCCACGAGCACGAGGTCGACCGCCGCACCTTGTTCAGAGCCGGCCTGGGCACGGCGGTCGCGGCGGTCGTCGGCACCGAACTGGCCTTCGCCGGCCCCGCCGACGCGGCGCCGTCACCGGAATTCCCCTGGATCATCGACTGCGACAGCTGGGGTGCCAGGCCGCCGGCCGGCACGATCGCGATCACCGGCAACACCACCAACAAGGTCATCCTGCATCACATGGCGTTCCCGAACGTCACCGACTACTCGCGCGACCACGCCGTGCAGCTCGCCAAGGACTGCCAGAACCTGCACATGGACACCAACGGCTGGGCGGACACCGGCCAGCATTTCACCGTCAGCCGGGGCGGATACGTGCTGGAGGGGCGGCACCGGAGCCTGGAGACCCTGGACGCGGGGGAGCACCAGGTGGTCGCCGCGCACTGTCCCGGCGAGAACGGCAACGCCATCGGCATCGAGAACGAGGGCACGTACATCACCGAGACCCCGCCGCGGGCCCTGCTCGATTCGCTGGTGGAGCTGTGCGTCGCGGTGTGCGGGAAGTTCGGCCTGAAAGCCTGGGACATCTTCGGGCACTGGGACTTCTACACCACCGACTGCCCCGGCATCGCCTTCTACGCGCAGTTCCCGGTGGTGCGCTCACGGGTGCTGGCCGCGATGGGCACTCCGCGCGCCGACATCCCGGCCCGCCGCTGGCCGGACATCTGGCGCTTCGTCGACGGTCCCGTGGTGGAGGTGGCCCAGTACCTGCTCAACAACGCCGGATACGACCTCGCGACCGACGGCGTCTTCGGCACCGACATGAATCCCCTGGTCGCCGACCTCCAGACGCGCAACGGCATCCCGGTCACCCCGGACGCCACCTTCGACAGCGCCACCTGGGAGGCGCTCGCCCCCGCGCTCGACAAGAACGCCACCGGACTGCCCGTCAGCGCGCTGCAGTTCATGCTGGCCCGCAAGGGCCACTCCGAGGTCGCGGTGACCGGCACCTTCGACCACGCCACCAAGAAGGCCGTGCAGGACATGCAGCGGCTGCACGGCCTCACCCCGGACGGCAAGGTGGACCTGAGTACGTGGTGCGCCGTCGTCGGGGGATCGGTACGCGAGGCGTACTGCCGCTGATCCCGGTGGCGGCCGGTGGCGGCCGGTGGCGTCGTACCGCCGGTGGTGTCATACGGTGAAGGGGCTGTCGTCAGGCGTGATGGGGGCGGGGAGGGCGGTGGAGCCGGTCAGATAGCGGTCGGCGGCTGCCGCGGCGGACCGCCCCTCCGCGATGGCCCACACCACCAGGGACTGGCCGCGGCCGGCGTCGCCCGCGACAAAGATCCCGTCCGTCCCGGCGGGGACCGTCCGGCGGGCGGTCTCCGCCGCGAAGCCGGCGTCACGGGCGAAGTTCCCGTGGCCGTCCAGCGTCAGCCCGAGCTGCTCCATCAGGCCGGTGCTCCGTTCCGGACCGGAGAACCCGAGGGCGAGCAGCGCCAGTTCGGCCGGAATCACCCGCTCGGTACCCGGCCGGGGGCGCCTCGCCCCGGGCTCCACGTCCGTCAGGTGCAGGGCGCGTACCCGCCCGTCCGCGCTCCCTTCGAAACGGAGGGTGGCGGCGGAGAAGACCCTCGGATCGGTGCCGGCCCGGCCCCTGGCCTCCTCATGGGCGTGTGAGATCCGGTAGATCTTCGGATACGTCGGCCAGGGGTCGGTGTCCGCCCGGCCCTCGTCCGGCTCCGGGTTGATGTCCAGCTGCACCACGGAGGCCGCGCCCTGCCGCAGGACGGTGCCCAGGCAGTCAGAGCCGGTGTCCCCGCCGCCCACGATCACCACGTGCTTGCCCTCGGCGGTGAGCGGGGAGGTGGCGTAGTCGCCCTCCACGACGCGGTTGGCGAGGGTCAGGTACTCCACCGCCTGGTGGATGCCGGACAGGCCGCTGCCGGGGACGGGCAGCTCCCGCTGCTCCCTGGCCCCGACGGCGATCACCACCGCGTCGTGCCGCTTGGTGAGCTCGGTGGCGTCGAGATCACCGCCGACGTCCACGCCGGTACGGAAGGTGGTGCCCTCCGCCTCCATCTGCTCGATCCGGCGGTCCAGCTGTCCCTTGTCCATCTTGAACGCCGGGATGCCGTAGCGCAGCAGTCCGCCGACGCGGTCGGCACGCTCGTAGACGGCGACGGTGTGACCACTGCGGGTGAGCTGCTGCGCCGCGGCGAGACCCGCGGGCCCCGAGCCGACGACGGCGACGCTCTTCTCGCTGAGCCGCTCCGGCGGCTGCGGCTCGGCGTACCCGCGCTCCCAGATCTGGTCGGCGATCGCCTGCTCGACGTTCTTGATCGTCACCGGGTCGGTGTTGATGGCCAGCACACAGGCGTCCTCGCACGGCGCCGGGCACAGGCGTCCGGTGAACTCGGGGAAGTTGTTCGTCGCGTGCAGCCGCTCGGCCGCGGCCTGCCAGTCGCCGTGGGCCGCGTACACGTTCCACTCCGGGATGAGGTTCCCCAGCGGGCAGCCGTTGTGGCAGAACGGTATCCCGCAGTCCATGCAGCGCGCGGCCTGCTCGGAGACGAGCGGGAGCAGCGCCTGCCCGGCGTAGACCTCGTCCCAGTCGCCCAGCCGTTCCTCGACGGGGCGGGCCGGAACCGGCCGGCGGGGGTACTTCATGAAGCCGTAGATATCGGTCATGCGCCGCCTCCATCGCGCACTCGCGGAGCCGCATGGCGTTCTCACCAGCCTACGACTGCTTTGTGCGGATTTTGCATGATTCCCCGACCCAATCCGGCGACCCTCCGCAGTCCGGGCGGGGGGCCGGGGGGCCCGGGAGACGGGCGGCCGGGTGCCGGGCGGGGGTGGGGCCTGCCTCTGCCGGATGCGTTGGGCAGCGGGCCCGGGGGCGGGTCCGGGGCTGGAGTCCCCGGGCCCGCCCCCGTGACGCCGGAGGGCGTCGCGGCCCGCCGTCCGGTCCGCGCCGCGGGTCAGCCCGTGGCGCGGGCGGCCTGGCGGATCAGACTCGCCACCGCCCCCGGCTGGGCGATCTGGGCCGCGTGCGGGGAGCGCACCTCGACGGTGTGCGCGTGGGCACGCCGGGCCATGAACCGCTCCGTGGCCGGGGAGATGGCGTGGTCGTTCTCGGCGACCAGGTACCAGGAGGGAATGGTCTTCCAAGCCGCAGCCGTGACCGGCTCGTTGAGGGCGTTGGCGTCGATCGGCCGCTGGGTCGCGGCGAGTTCGGCGGTGGTGGAGGACGGCAGCCCGCCCGCGAAGATGTCGGCGAAGTCAGCCGGCTTGATGTACAGATCGACGCCGCTGCCGCCGGACTGCGTGTACGGCACGGGGTTGAGCGCGTCCTGGGTGATGTGACTGCCGGGGTTCTTCGCGTTCAGGGCGGCGACCGTCTCGCCGGTGTCCGGAGCGAAGGCGGCCACGTACACCAGCGCCTTGACGTTGGGGTTTCCGGCCGCCGCCTGCGTGATGACCGTGCCGCCGTAGGAGTGGCCGACCAGGACGACTGGTCCCTTCACGCCCGCCAGCACGCTCGCGAGGTAGGCGGAGTCGTCCGCCACCCCGCGCAGCGGGTCGGCGGGCGCCATCACGGGGTAGCCCTCGGCCTGGAGGCGCTTCACCACGCCGCTCCAGCTTGAGCCGTCCGACCACGCACCGTGTTCGAGAACGATGGTGGGCTTGGGCTGAGCGGACGTGTGGGACGGCGTGGCGGAGGCCAGCGCCGGCACGCCGAGCCCCAGGGCGAGCGATGCCGCTCCGGCGGCGAGCAGGATCCTGCTGCGGCGAATGTTCATGGTGTGTCCCTTGGCTGGTCGTGATTCGTGATTCGTGATCGGGGATCGTGAGCTGCGGGTGTTTGTCGTACGCGGCGCAGGCCCGGCGGACCTCGCGCCGCTCCCCGCCGGGTCAGGCGCTGCGGTGCGTGGCATGGGTGGCCGCCCAGGTGAGGGCGAAGTCCGCGACCTCCTCCCAGCCGGCCATGGATGAGCAGGACGGTGTCGGCGGCGCCGGCGGCGGATGCGCCGGGCGTATCGCCGGCCGCGGAAGAGGTCACAGGAATCCCCGGAACGTCGTATGGGAGACAGATCGTTCTATCGCTGACGACATTAGGCTTTCCTGGCTGCTGCCGTCAACCAGAGAGAGACCGATCGTTCTCCCAGCTTCTGGGTAAGCGGGAGGTCCGATCGGGCCGTAAGTGGGCCGAGTGAAGTGCACTTCACCTGCGAAAAGTCGCTTGCGACCCGCGACTGCTCACCGCCGGAAGCGGTCTGCCGTCGGGCTTCCCCGTTCGGCGCGCCCATTACGGGACGGATAGACAGAACGGACGTCCTACCGACTGATGCGCAGGCGCGGAGGTTTCGTCAGCCGTCGGCCGCGTCGGTCCGTCCGGCGTCTCCACCGCACCGCCCGCAGCGTTCGGCCGGGGTTCGATTCGCCAGTCCGGATCAGGGATCGCGCACTGCGCGAAGGTGTCGACCGGCGGCCCGGGAGGGGGAGCGAGGCGCACGAGCGCTCCCGGACCGGAGATCGTCTCGGGCTGGCCGGTGGACCGACCGTTCCGTATACTGATCGCATGTCCGCGTCCCAGGTGTCCGCCCGTCCTTCAGCCGCACGTGAGCGTCTGCTGACCACGGCCTCACGCCTCTTCTACAAGGAGGGCATCCACACCGTCGGGATCGATCGCGTCATCGCCGAGGCCGGAGTGACCCGGGCGACGTTCTACCGGCACTTCCCCGCCAAGCAGGACCTGGTCGTCGCCTACATCCAAAGGCGCGACGAGCAGATTCGCTCCGTGGTCGCGGAGGCGTTCAAACTTCCCCTGAAACCCCGCGAGATGCTGGCCCTGCTGATGCGTGGCATCGCCGACGAGGTGTGCGGCACCGGGTTCCGGGGGTGCCCGTTCATCAACGCGGCGGCCGAGTACCCGGACAGCGATCACCCGGTCCGCCAGGCGATCCGGGCACACCGTGACTGGTTCCGGCAGACGATCCACAACCTCGTGGCGGCGTCCGGCCACCCCGAACCCGACCGCGCCACGCAACTGCTCGTGAGCTTCCGCGACGGGGCGATGGCCGGCGGCTACCTGGACGACCCGCAGGCCGCGAGCGACAGTCTGACCAGCGTCGTCGACATGGTCCTCGCCGGCTGACCGGACCCGGTCGGCCCCTGTCAGCGGGCGGAGCGACTCCGCGGGCGTCAGAGGCATCGCAGCGCCACGACACAGAAGCATCGCACCGGCACAACAGCAGCACCTGCCCGAGGATTGAGCGAGACCCGTGAGCGACAACGTCCTGTCCGTCATCCCGACCGACCCGTGGTGGCAGCCCGGCCGGGAGGCCGCGGGCCGCGCCCGGGACCTTGTCGTGACCTTCGTGGACCCTGACGCGCCCTCCGGCGTGGATGTCGACACCGACGTCACCTGGCACGACACGGTCGCCGTCGTGGACTGCGGTTCGAACCTGGAACGGATCGGCTGTCCGCAGTGCGGCGCGGAGATCGACACCGAATGGTGGCGGGACCTTCTCGACTACCGCTGCGAAGACGGCTTCTCCAGTCTGGCGGCCCAAGTCCCGTGCTGTGGCGCCGAGACATCCCTGGACGCGTTGGAGTACGACTGGCCGTGCGGTTTCGCCCGCTTCGAGATCGCTGTCTGGAACCCCGGTCGGCTCTGGTTCACCAGCGACGAACTGACCGCGCTTGCGGACGCCCTCGGGCACCCGGTACGCCAGGTCATGGCGCACATCTGACGCCGCCCGCGACCAGCGTCGTCGGCCGGCGGCGGTGGACTGCCGACCGGTGCTGGAAGACGCGGGTCACCGTCGTGGGTGTCACAGCGCGGGGGGCTGTCGCGTCATACCGGTGTATCCGCCAGCAACGGCAAGGAGTACGCCATGGAAGCCCGTATGAATCTCTTCGCCAACCCGGTCGCGGGCAAATTCGCGAAGCACATGGTCGCCGCGAGCAGGGAGCTCGCGGGGTCGACGCTGCCGGCCGCGACGCAGGAGCTGGTGAAGCTCCGCGCCAGCCAGATCAACGGCTGCGGTTTCTGCACCGACATGCACACCAAGGACGCCGCCCACGCCGGGGAGACCTCGGTGCGTCTGAACCTGGTCGCGGCCTGGCGGGAGGCCACGGTCTTCACCGAGGCCGAGCGCGCCGCCCTGGAACTGACCGAGCAGGGCACGCGCATCGCCGACGCGGCCGGTGGTGTCACCGACGAGGCATGGGCGAACGCCGCCAAGTACTACGACGAGGACCAGCTCGCCGCCCTGGTGTGCAGTATCGCCCTCATCAACGCCTTCAACCGGGGGAACGTCATCATCCAGCAGCCCGCAGGGGACTACGAGCCCGGCCGGCTCGGATAACCGGGAGCGCCCGGCCGGGGGCGCCGGTGCCGCCGCCCGTCGGCGGCAGACGTTCCGGGCGCCGCTCGCCGATGCCCGGGACGTCGCTCCGGCCCGCCCGGCAGAACGCCCGGTCCCAGGGCCGGCCCGGCCCGGGCTCGCCGCGTCGCGGTCCGGTCACGCGGCCTATTCGAACCGCGCGGGGTCGCCCGCTCCACGGCGGAGGATGTCGCTCGCGCCGTCGGAGAAGTCGATGACGGTGGTGGGCTCGGTACCGCAGTCGCCCGAGTCGACCACCGCGTCCACCACATGGTCCAGCCGCTCCTTGATCTCCCAGCCCTGCGTCATCGGCTCGCCCTCGTCGGGCAGCAACAGCGTGCTGGAGACCAGCGGTTCGCCGAGCTCGGCGAGCAGCGCCTGGGTCACCACATGGTCCGGGATACGGACGCCGACCGTCTTCTTCTTGGGGTGCAGCAACTGACGCGGCACCTCCCTGGTCGCGGGCAGGATGAAGGTGTAACTCCCCGGCGTCGCGGCCTTGATCGCCCGGAACACGTCGTTGTCGATCTGCACGAACTGCCCCAGCTGCGCGAAGTTCTGGCACATCAGGGTGAAGTGGTGCCGGTCGTCGAGATCGCGGATCGACCGGATACGGCCGATGCCCTCGCGGTTGCCCAGCCGGCAGCCCAGCGCGTAACAGGAGTCCGTCGGGTACGCGACAAGGCCGCCGGACCGGATGCTGTCGGCCACCGCGCTGATGATCCGTGGCTGGGGATTTTCGGGATGCACGTCGAAGTATCGGGCCATCGCGCCAGCCTAGCCGCGATCTTGCGTGAGTCCTCGTTGGACGTCAGCGGGGCCTTTCGCGTGCTGGGGGTCTGTGCGTTGTGGGGATGAGCGGGCCGGAAGGCCGGCCGTCGTGGCGGGAATCCTCGGTCGGCAAGGTTCGGGAACAGGTGACGGATCGGCGGTCGGTACGAGCGGGGCCGGCGACAACTCCGGTGTGTGGACGCGCTTCGTGCGTCAGACTGCGCGGATGGACGCGCGCGGGGTGGCGGAGCTGGTCGGAGCGGCCCTGGCCGCGGCGCGCGTTGCCCGGGAGACGGACGACTGGGACGAGTACGGGACCCTGTTGTGGCGGGCCGCGGCTGACGGATCGGGGTCGCTGCCGCTCGGCCTGGAGCTGATCGCTTCGAGTGATCCGGTCGAGCGGGAGGCCGGCTGTGACCTGCTGGGTCACGCGAGCAACCGGAACGAGGCGATCCGTGGGGAGGCGGCGACCGCGCTGGTCGCGCTGGCAGAGCGAGAGGACGAGGGTCGCGTTCTGGGATCCCTGGTTCGTGCGGTCGAGATGACCTACGACCATCGTGCCGTCGCCGTGCTCGTCACCCTCGCCGGACATCAGGAAGCCGCGGTCCGCCGGCAGGTGGCCGGCTCCCTCGCGGGTGTCGCCACCGGCCTGCCGGCCGGGCCGGACATCCGCGCACTCATCACGCTGACCCGCGACCAGGACCCGGAGGTCCGCAACTGGGCGACCTTCACGCTGGGCTTCCAGTCCGAGGCCGACAGCCCGGCGATCCGGGCGGCGCTCTGGGAGCGGACGGCCGACGAGCATCCGGACGCCCGCGAGGAGGGCATCCACGGACTGGCCCGGCGACACGACCTGGGTGTGGCCCCCCTGCTGGCGGGACTGCTCGACAACCCCGAGGGCGCGCACGCCCTCACCTTCCCTGCGGCGCGGATCATGGGCGTGCCCGAACTGCTGCCGGCCCTGCGGGGGTACGGGCCCGACGTCATCGAGGCGACCGAGGCCGTGAACGCCTGCGACCCGCTGCGACGAGCCCAGCTGGACGCCTCGGCGTGGGACCTGGTCGGCGCGCTCCACCGGCTGCGCCCCGATCTGGACGCCTGCGTCTTCATGGAGCGCTTCGATCACGGCCTGAAGCTCGGCCTCGCCTGCGGTTCGGCGGGTTATGACGTCGAGGCGCTGCTGAACCGCGCGGACGGCGAACCCGCGCGTGCTGCCGAATTCGTCGCGTCCGATCTGCCGCCGAACCCGGGACACACCGGCTGACGCGGCGGGAAGCACAGAGAGCCGCTCCCATACAGGTGGACCGAGCGCCAAGGGGTGCCGCGCCGCGGACGGGGACCGCCTGTTCCTGGGTCAGGAAACCGGCAGGGCGATGCTGTCGATCGCGGCGTCGGCGATGCGGTTCCTGGTCTTCGCGTCGACCCCTGCCTTGGCGAGCGCTTCGAGCCCGCGATGCGTGGTGAGGATCAGTCCGCCGAGAACCTCGGCGTCGGCGGCCGGATCCAGGTGCCCGGCGCGCTGCGCCTGCTCGACCGTCGTCACCACGGCGCGTAACGCCTCCGACGAGACGCCGAAGGCCGCCACCTTCATTCAGGGCGACATCGGCACGCTCGCGGGCGTGCGGGCATTCACCGCGGCGGCGCTCGACGCACTCGGCGGCGTCGACATCGTGGTCAACAACGCGGCGGCGGCACGCGCCCACATCAAGGGCATCTCGTCCATCCCCGATGAGGAATGGATCGACGCACTCGACCTCAACTACCTGTCCGCCGTGCGGGTCAACAACGCGCTGCTGCCGGCGCTGCGCGAGGCCGGACCGGGCCCAGTGGGTCACCGGAGTGAGCCTGACAGTCGACGGCGGTGAACTCCCCGTCGTCTAGCGGCTCGTCTCGGATCCTTGGCCGGGTCGGTGATCCGTCGTCCTCTGCCCGGCAGGCTGCTTCCAGGTCGTGGCACCGACCACCGCAGCCACGGCGAGCGGACGCCGCCGTCGGCGCCCGCATACTGACAAGCCCTCAGTGCGCGGGGGCGTGAATGATGGTGTCGACGGCGATGGTCAGCAGGATCCGAGTCTGTCCCGGGCCGCCGTAGGAGGTGTAGGGCCGACCGGTGTACTTCTGGGAGAGGCGTTCGATGTTCTCGGCGGCACCGTCGGTGGTGGCGGCGATCACGTGCCCCTTTATCCCGAAGTAGCGGGTGGTGTCGTCAGGGTCGGCGATACTCAGAGCGACGCGCGGGTCACGTTGTACGTTCTTCGCCTTGCGGTAGCCCTCGACGGTGTTGATGAGGATGTTTTCGCTGTCGGTGTCCACCCAGGTCTGCGTGAGCTGGGGCGAGCCGTCGGGCATCGTCGTGGCGATGAAGCAGGGACTCGGCCTCCGCAGCAGTTCGAGGAGTTCGGTCGGCAGAGCCGCCATGAGATCGTGCCCTTCTGCGAGGAGGTCGGTTGAGGGAGGCCGCGGCGCAGGCATCCGCGCTCAGCGCACCGAGCGGAAAGTCGCCCGGACGTCATCGGTGAAGCGTTTCGGCTGCTCCAGGGCCGCGAAGTGGCCTCCCGCGGCGGGCTCACTGAAGTGGATCACGTTGCTGTAGCGGCGCTCGATCCAGCGCCTGGACTTTCGCACGTGCTCCGCGGGGAACATGCTGAACCCGGCGGGCACGGTGACGGGTTCGGCGGGGGTCGGCGCGGAGGGGCGGGACGCCCGGGCCATTTCCCAGTACGTTCGGGCGGAGGACGCACCGGTGCCGGGAAGCCAGTACAGCATGACGGTGTCGAGGAGTTCGTCCAGGGTGAATGACGCCTCCGCGTCTCCTGGTGTGCCGCAGGTGTCCTGGTACATCGCGTAGATCCAGGCGGCCAGTCCGACGGGGGAGTCCGCGAGAGAGTAGCCGATGGTCTGCGGACGGGTCGCCTGTTGTCTGGCGTAGCCCGACAGGTTCTCCCAGAACCAGCCGGCGCTGTCGAGCATGGCCTGTTCCTGCGCGGTGGCGTCCTTGATCTCCTCAGGTGTGGGCGGGAACATCGCGAAGTTGAGGTGCAGTCCGACGCAGCCGTCCGGGGCCGCGCGACCGATCTCGTCGGTGACCGCGCAGCCGAGATCGCCGCCCTGTGCACCCCACCGCTGGTACCCGAGCCGGTCCATCAGGGTGATCCAGGCGTCGGCGATCCGGGGAAATCCCCAGCCGGGTGCGGCCGGCCGGTCGGAGAATCCGCATCCCGGCAGCGACGGCACCACGAGGTGGAAAGCGTCGCGCGGATCGCCGCCGTGGGCCGCGGGGTCGGTCAGCGGGCCGATGACTTTGCGGAAGTCGAGGACCGAGCTGGGCCATCCGTGGGTCATGATCAACGGGAGGGCGTCCGGTTCAGGCGAGCGCACGTGGAGGAAGTGGATTCCCAGGCCGTCGATCGTGGTGCGGGACTGGCCGAAGCCGTTGAGGGTTTTCTCGCAGCGCCGCCAGTCGTAGGTGTGGAGCCAGTAGTCGTGCAGGGCGCGAACCTTGGCCAGTTGGGGACCCTGGCTCGTGTCGGGCACGGTTTCGGCGTCGGGCCACCGTGTGCGGGAGAGGCGTTCGCCCAGATCGGTCAGCTGCTCGTCGGGAATGGACAGCGTGAAGGGCTCTATCAGTTCCGGCATGGTGCGTGCTCCCTATGCTCCGCACATTGGTCGTGCGGTTTGCGGGGTGGTACGTGCTGGGGTGGTGCCCGGCGATCAGGGGTTGCCGGGCAGGCGGGTCCGCTCGTCGGCGACGATGGCGGGCACCGCGTTCAGGACTTCCTGGAGCCAGGCGACTTCGGCGCGCAGCCGGTGCGCGCCGTGGCTGACCGCGAGGGACTCGCTCACCGTCAGGTAGCCGCCGTCGATGGCCTGCGCGTTCAGCGCCTCGGTAGTGGACAGCATGGAGGAGAGCTCGTCCAGCCGCGAAGCAATCACAGCGTGAAGATCGTCCAGCTTCTCGGGGTCCAGGCGTGTGAGGGCCAGGTCGAAGGGGTCCGGCTTCATCCACACGTGGCTGAGCCCCTGGGACTGGAGCTCTCGTAGCCGCCGCCGCCCTTCGTCGGTGATGCCGTACACCTGACGCTCGGGCAGATTGCCCTCCCGCTCGACTCGTACCTCAGCGAGCAGCCCTTCGGACAGCAGCCGTTTGATCGCCTGGTACAGGCTGCCAACCGACACGTCCGTCCACAGGTGCAGATGCTCCTGCTCTGCCTGGAGGCGGACCTTGTGTCCGTGCATCTCGCCGTTCCTCGCGAACGTGTCGAGGATGAACAACCTGATGGATGACATGCGAGTACTCTTGCATGAGTACTCGCGCGTGGCAAATTTCAGGAAGAGGGGGACCGGTCTGGCGATTCCTCTGGCGCGGGACGCTCTGGAGCACACCTTCCGCCCGCTCGTCGCCGACCTCATGGAGAGCTGAACGCGCTGCTCGGTGCACCGGAACAGGTGTCTCCGCAAGAACGCCGTCGCCGCGTACTCGCATCGCTGCGGTCGGCTGCACAAGCGGCTCCCCGGGCAGGGGACGTGTCGGAGTGCGTGGCGCGGGGGGTGGGGACGTACCGTGCCGGGAGACAAAGAGGTCGTTTTTCACGGAGCGCACGCCAGGAGCGGGATCGTCATGCAGCCGGTACCTGTCGTACGTCCGGGGAGTCCGCCCGGGACCGCCGGATGACGGCTCGTCACGGGATGCTGAACCGCGCGTGGCCGGTGATCCTCCTGGTGGCGACAGGGGTGTCCCTCGGGCTGATCAGTCCTGGCGTGCACTACGACATGCTGGTGATCGCGGCGCCTTTGCTGGCGGCCGCGCTGTACGACGTCCGGACGACGGCTGTGACCGGCGTGCTGACCGTGGTCGTGTTCGTGGTGCTGCGGCTCCCGCTGGAAGAGGACGGCAACATCACCTGGGTGTTCAAGCTCGTGCTGGTCGTCGTGGTGTGCGTGCTCAGCGTGCTGCTCAGTCATGTGCGGCTCCGGGAGGAGGAGTTGCGCCGGGTCCGCGGCACCGCCCTGCTCCTCCAGCGGAGCCTGCTGCCCCGGCACTTCCCGGACAACAGCGCGGTCGGGGTGGAGCACCGGTACGTGCCGGCGGAGTCGGCGGCCGGTCTGGGCGGTGACTGGTTCGACGTGATCCCGCTGTCCGGCGCCCGCGTCGCGCTGGTGATGGGGGACGTGGTCGGCCACGGCCCTGAGGCGGCGGCGACCATGGGCCGGCTGCGTACCGCCGTGCACACCCTGGCCGATCTCGACCTGGACCCGGACGAGGTGCTCGCCGGCGTGGACGACCTGGTGCAGCGGATGAGCCACGACCGCGAGCAGGCCGAACTGGTCGCCAGCTGCCTCTACCTGGTGTACGACCCGGTCTCACGGCGGTGCGACCTCACCAGCGCCGGGCACGCACCGCCGATCATCGTGCTGCCCGGCGGCCAGGTGTCCGTGCCGGAGCTTTCTGCGAACCCGCCCCTGGGTTTCGGTGACGCGCCCTTCGACGTCACCTCGCTCGACCTCCCCGAGGGCTCGCTGATCACGCTCTACACCGACGGCCTGCTGGGACTGCGGCACCGCGAGGCGGACGAGGCGATGCGCGAACTGGCGGCGGTGATCAGCCCCGGCGGCGGACCGCTCCAGGAGATCTGCGATCGCGTGCTCCACAGCCTCCCCGGAACGGGTGAGGACGACATCGCGCTGCTGCTTGCCAGGACCAGGGTGCTCGACCCCCGGAACGTGCGGAGCTGGGAGTTCGCCGCCGCGCTGGAGGAAGTGCCCGCGGCGCGCGAGGCGGTGACCGGACAGCTCACCGCGTGGGGGCTGGACGAGCACGGCTTCGCCTTGGAGATGGTGGTCTGCGAACTGGTCGCCAACGCCGTCCAGCACGCTTCGGGACCGGTCGGCGTACGGCTGATCCGGGACACGTCACTGATCTGCGAGGTCTCCGACACCAGCCACACCGCGCCGCACCTCGTGCGTGCCGACCCGATGGACGAGGGCGGGCGCGGCCTGTATCTGGTCGCCCAGCTCATGGACCGCTGGGGCACGCGGTACACGCGGAGCGGCAAGACCATCTGGGCGGCGACGTACCTCGGGTCCTGATGCCCGCCCCGGACGGAGGAGACACCCGCGGGCCACGGGCCGCGCGGGTGGTGAGCGCGCGGCGGTCAGCCGAGCTCGATGTCTCCCGTGCGGGTCGGGACGCTGTCCAGCGCGGCGAGCGTCGCCTTGTCGAGCGCGATCGCCCCCGCGGCGATATTCGCCCGCAGGTGCTCGGCGTTCGCGGTGCCGGGAATGAGGAGGACGTTCGGGGCGCGGTGGAGCAGCCAGGCCAGGCCGACCTGCGCGGGCGTGCAGCCCAGGGACCGCGCGGCGGCCAGGACGGCCGGCTCGTCGGTCACCTTCGGCAGGCCGGGCAGCCCGCTGCCGAGCGGGAAGTACGGCACCCAGGCGATGTTCTCGGCGGCGCAGAGGTCGAGCATCTCCTCGTCGTCGCGCCTCACCAGGCTGTAGGAGTTCTGCACGCAGGCGATGCCCGCCGGGATCGCCCGGCGCAGGATGTCCGGGCTCACGCTGCTCAGCCCGATCGCGCCGATCTTGCCCTCGTCGCGGAGCGCGACCATGACCGCGAGCTGGTCGTCGAGATCGACCAGCTGGTCGCCCTCGGCCCGCAGCCCGGGCCCGGAGTCCGTGCGGCGCAGGTTCACCAGCGGGATCGAGTCGAGACCGAGGCTGATGAGGTTGTCCTCGACGCTCGCCCGCAGTTCCTCCGGCCGCTGCGCGAGACGCAGGTGCACCGGCCCGTCCGGGTCGGGGGTGGCACCGACCTTGCTGACGACGAGGACACCGTCCTCCGGGCGGATCGCCTCGCGGATGACGCCGTTGACGAACCCGTCGCCGTAGAACTGGGCCGTGTCGATGTGGTCGATGCCGGACTCGACCACGCGCCGCAGGAGGGCGACGGCCGCGGCGCGGCCGTCTTCGGCACGCAGCTGCATCGCCCCGTAGCCGATACGGGAGACGGTGCGGCCGGCGAGCAGGCCGGGGCCTCCGGGGCGCGGGGCGCCGGTGGGCGTGGGCTCGTGGGAAGAGGTACCGGTGAGGGGCATGGAGATCCCGTCCTCGTGCGACGACAGAGAATGCGGAGTAACCTCCGTATTCCGACTGTAGCACCAACGGAGGTGCCTCCGTTTTGAATCCGACCGAACCCGCGACCCCCGGCGTCCCGGCCGGCCCGCCCACCGGTGCCGACCGGCCGGCCCGCGCCGATGTGCGGCGCAACCGCGAGAAGCTGCTCGCCGCCGCACGCGCCGCCTTCACGGCTGCCGACGACCGGGTGGCGCTCGAATCCATCGCCCGCGACGCCGGCGTCGGCATCGGCACGCTCTACCGCCACTTCCCCACCCGCGAGGCGCTCGTCGAGGCGGTCTACGCCGCCGAACTCGACGACGTCGCCACGAGCGCCCCCGCCCTGCTCGCCGAACTCCCGCCCGACGCCGCGCTGCGCGCGTGGATGGACCGCTACGCGGCGTTCGTCGAGACCAAGCGCGGCATGATCGACACCCTCCGGGCCGGCTGGGCATCAGGGAGCATGGCGACACCGACCACGCGGGAGCGCGTCACCGCCGCGATCACCACGATCGTCGCGGCGGGAGCGCGGTCGGGTTCGCTGCGCGCGGACGTCGACCCCGAGGACGTCACCGCGATGCTGCTCGGCGTCTTCCTCTCCACGGCGGCCAGCGACACCCCGGAACGGACCCGCCGGCTCCTCGACCTCGTCGTCGACGCGCTGCGTCCGGCGGCCGGCCGGGAGGAGTAGGAACCCGGGCTCGGCCCGGCGGCCCGCACCGCGAGGTCCAACCGGCCCGCAGCTGAGCGGAGTTGCGGGTTCCTTCGTCCGGCGGTGGTTCACCGCCGCCTGACCCACCGTCAGATCTGCCCGCAACTCGACCGGTTGACCGCCTTCGAACGCCAGCTGGCCGCTGGCGGCGTCGAGTTGGTTTGGCCGCAGGAGGTCGGGGCACGGAAGCGGTACTACTGAGCGGAGTCTCCCACCGGAGGCGGCACGGACCCGCGGCGGGCCAGGGGCATACGGCGGCTTGCGGCGCCGCGGTCGCCTGCCGCCGGACGCCGCGCAGTCGCCGGCTCCGGTGCAGAGCCTTCTGCCGGAGGCGGCGCGGACCCGCGCCGGGGCAGTCCGGCCGGTGTGCGGCTGCGCAGGCGTCGCCCGCCGGACGGCAGAGAAGTCGCTTGCCAGGTTGCCGGCCCCTGCCCGTCGCGCGGGCAAGGTGCCTCCGCCCCCGGGACCCATTGCTACCGGCCGGCTTACGGCGCCGCGGTCGCTGCCCGCCCGCCGGTCGCGTGGTCCCTGGCCGGGGCACCGGCCCCCGCCCCCGTCCCGCCGGTCTCCGGGAAGCGCACCCCCCCGTCCACGCGGTGGGGCCGGTTGGGGGGTCGGGCATACTCGGGGCCTGCGGGGTGCGTCGGCGCTTCGGGAGCAGTGGGAGGTGCGCGATGGTGTCTGCGGCGGGGGCGGAGCCCCGGAGAGTCACGATCCATGACGTCGCCCGGTCCGCCGGGGTGTCCCGGCAGACCGTGTCGCGGGCGCTGAACGGCAAGGACGAGATCGAGGTCTCCACCAAGCAGCGCGTGCTCGACGCCGCCCGCGAGCTCGGCTACCGGCCGAGCCGGTTCGCCCGCGGTCTGGTCCGGCAGGACACCACCACCATCGGGCTGGTGATCCCCGACCTGCTCAACCCGTTCTTCACCGAGGTCGCCGCCTCGGCCCTGGAGGCGGCGCGGGCCCGCGGCTGGCACGTGGTCGTATACGACACCGCGGACCGGGCCGCGGAGGAGATCGGCACCCTCCAGGTGGTCGGCTCCCAGGTGGACGCCGTCGTCGGCTACTTCAGCTGCTCCGAGGACGAGCTCGACCAGTACACCCGCGGCATGCCCCTCGTGCTCATCGGCCGCGAGCACCGCATGGCGCGGTTCAGCTCGATCCGGATCGACGGCGAGGCCGGTGTCCACGCGGCGGTCGCGTACCTCGTCGGGCAGGGCCACACCCGGATCGGCATGCTCGACCACGCCGGCCGCGCCGAGCCGAGCATGCGGCGCGACTGGTTCACCGCCGCCGCGGCGGCGCACGGCGTCGACGCCGGCCTGGTGGCCGGCGCGGCCCAGTCGGCCGACGGCGGCGGAGCCGGTCTGCGGGCCCTGCTCGCCGCCCATCCGGACGTCACCGCGATCTTCACCTTCAACGACATCGTCGCGATCGGCGCGCTGCGTGAGGCCCGCCGGCTCGGCAGGAGCGTACCGGGCGACCTCGCGGTGATCGGCTTCGACGGTCTGCAGCTCGGCGCGCTGGTCGAACCCCCGCTCTCCAGCGTCGCGCTCGACACCCGCAGGCTCGGCGTACTCGCCATCGACCAGGTCGGACGGCTGCTGACCGGCGTCGATCCGCTGGAACCGGACGATCTGGTGGTCCGGGCGGAGCTGCGGCTGGGCGGGTCCGCTTAACCTGCCGGACTTCTGATTGACCCGTATGTCTTGACATTCGACCGTGCGGCAGCGCAAACTTCCGAAAAATTCACGAGCTTCCGTGAACGTTCACGGGAGCGCTCACGGGAACGGGATGTGCCACTCCCGCCACGGTGTTCGGGGCTTGGTCCGACGCCGTTGCGCAGGTGCCCATACAAGGGCATTCCAACCAGAAGGCATCCTGCCTTGAGGTGTCAACGTCGACCCGTCCAGCACTGGAGCTGGACGCTCTGGAAGGAAACCATGAGAAACACCGCCTCGCGCGTCCGCCTCGCTGCCGCCGCCGCGGCAGCAAGCATCCTCGTGCTCGCCGGGTGCTCGTCGTCCGACCACTCGGGCAGCTCCTCGGCTGCGTCCTGCGAGCCCGCGAAGGGCAAGGTCACCCTCCAGTACTGGAACACCGTTCCGGGCATGGACAAGGTCGTCGACGTGTGGAACAAGCAGAACCCGGACATCCAGGTTCAGATAAAGAACATCTCCAACGACCAGTACGGCACGATCAGCAACGCCCTCAAGGCGGGCAAGGCCCCGGACCTCGCCCAGGTCGGCTACGACGAACTGCCCAACCTGCGCACCCAGAACGCCTTCGTGGACGCCTCGGCCTGTTCCGCGGCCACCGCCGCCAAGTCGAAGTTCGTGCCGTGGACCTGGTCCCAGACCAGCTTCGGCGGCACCGGCGTGTTCGCCTTCCCGCAGGACACCGGCCCGATGGCCCTCTACGTGCGCAGCGACCTCTTCAAGCAGCACGGCCTCACGGTCCCCACCACCTGGGACGAGTACGCGGCGGACGCGCAGAAGCTGCACACCGCGGACCCCAAGCTCACCATGACGTTCTTCGACCCGAACAACGCCGAGTGGTTCAACGGCCTGCTCTGGCAGAACAGCGCCGAGATGTACTCGTACTCCGGCGACAAGTGGCACGTCAGCATCGAGTCCGACCAGAGCAAGCAGGTCGCCGACTACTGGCAGAAGCTGATCGACGACAAGCTCGTCCGCACCGACCTCGCCAACGGCTCGACCCAGATGTACGCGGCGTACCAGAAGAACCAGATCGCCAGCTACGTCGGCGCGGCCTGGGGCTACAGCATGTTCCGCGACAACCTGCCCAGCCAGGCCGGCAAGTGGTCGATCGTCCCGATGCCGACGTGGGGCAGCAGCGCCGCCTCCGGTGACTGGGGCGGGTCCACCGTCGCGTTCATGAAGGGCAGCAAGAACCTCTACGAGTCGGTCAAGTTCAACACCTGGCTGAACACCGACCCGCAGGCCCTCGCGCTGGAGAACAAGCTGGGCGGCCTCTACTCGGCGGCCACCGCCGGCACCCAGCTGCCCGCGCTCTCGCAGGGCGTGCCGTACTACAACAACGAGAAGATCTTCGACGTCTTCGCCGAGTCGTCCAAGAACATCGACACGAGCTTCTCCTGGGGCCCCACCCAGAAGACGGTGAACCTGAGCCTGCAGGACGCGATGGCCAAGGCGGCAGCCGGTGACGGCACGCTCAGCGACGCGCTCTCCACCGCCCAGGCGACGGCGCTGAAGTCGATGAAGGATCTCGCGATCCCGGCCGAGGCAGGCAAGTGATCGCAGCATGACTGACACCGAAACCCGCGTGGCGCGGGTGGCGGCGCCCCGAGAGTCCCGCCGCCGCCGTCCAGGCGGCGGCGGGCCCCGGGCGGGCACCATCGTCGCGTTCCTGACCCCGTTCTTCCTCCCGTTCGTGCTCTTCTACCTGGTGCCGGTCGGCTACGCGATCTGGCAGAGCTTCCGGGTCGTGCGCCGCAGCGGCGGCCAGTACGGCACCTCCTACACGACCTGGGGCGGCTTCGAGCAGTACGGGCAGGTTTTCCAGAACTCCGAGTTCTGGTCCAGCATCGAGCGCATCGGGCTCTTCGGCATCGTGCAGGTGCCGGTCATGCTCTTCGTGGCGCTGATCATGGCGCTGCTGCTCGACACCCCGCTGCTGAAGATCAAGGCGTTCTTCCGCATCTCGGCGTTCATGCCCTACGCCGTGCCGGGTGTCATCGCCGCGATCATGTGGTCGTACCTCTACTCCCCGCAGCTCAGCCCGGTGGTTGACCTGCTTCAGGGGATCGGGCTGCACCCCGACTTCCTCGGCCCTGGCGCCGTGCTCTGGTCCGCGGCGAACGTCTCCACCTGGCTGTGGACCGGCTACAACATGCTGATCATGTACTCGGCGCTGCAGTCGATCCCGCAGGAGATCTACGAGGCAGCCAAGCTCGACGGCGCCGGCAACTGGGCGATCGCGTGGCAGATCAAGGTCCCGATCATCGCTCCGTCGATCGTCCTCACCACGGTCTTCTCGATCATCGGCACGCTCCAGCTCTACGCCGAGCCGGCCGTACTGCGCCAGATCTCCTCGAACATCTCCAGCACGTTCACCCCGAACATGCTCGCGTACGCGGTGGCCTCCGGGAACAACTACCAGCAGGCAGCGGCGATCTCCGTGGTCATCGCCCTCATCACCTTCGTCCTGAGCTTCGGGTTCATGCGACTGACCTCGAAGAGGGCCGGACTGTGAGCAACCTGACGGTGAGCAACAAGCCCGCCATACGTGAGAGCCGTGTCAGCCGTACGGCGGTCATGGCGCTGATGCTGCTGCTGACGATCTACTTCCTGCTGCCGGTCTACTTCCTGATCGTCGCGGCGACGAAACCGCAGGGCGACCTGGCCGCCACCAACGGGCTGGCGTTCTCGCACTTCAACCTCTTCAGCAATCTGCACACCCTGTTCACCCGCAACGACGGCATCTTCCTGAAGTGGGCCCTGAACAGCGTCATTTACGCGGTGCTCGGCGCGGCGGTGGGCACCTTGATCTCCGCGCTGTGCGGCTACGCGCTCGCCAAGTTCAGGTTCAAGGGCCGCGAGTTCCTCTTCTCCGTGGTCCTCGGCGGGGTCCTGGTGCCCACCACGGCGCTGGCGCTCCCGCTGTTCCTGCTCTTCTCGGCGACCGGGCTCGTCAACACCTACTTCGCGGTATTCCTGCCGAGCATCGTCAGCCCGTTCGGCGTCTACCTGGCCCGGATCTTCGCCGCCGCGGCCGTCCCCGAGGAACTCCTGGAGTCGGCCCGGCTGGACGGCGCCGGCGAGTTCCGTACCTTCTTCTCGGTGTCGTCGCGGCTGATGGCGCCGTCACTGGTGACCATCTTCCTCTTCCAGTTCGTCGCGATCTGGAACAACTTCTTCCTGCCCATGGTGATGCTGCAGAAGGAGTCGCTCTTCCCGGTCACGCTCGGGCTCTACGAGTGGAACGGCCAGACCGCCCGGGCCCCGCTGCTGCAGGAATCGGTGATCACCGGCTCGCTGGTCTCGATCGTGCCCGTGATCATCGTCTTCATCCTGCTGCAGCGGTTCTGGCGCACCGGGCTCGCCTCCGGCTCGCTGAAGTGACGCCGTAGCCCCGGCGCCCCGTAGCCCCGGCACCCCCGCCCACCTGCCCTCCCGCCCCCTATGCCACCCGCCGACAGAAGGTCGCTGACCCATGCAGAAATCCGCCGGCTCCGCCGTTTTCGTGCCCCATTTCCACTGGGACCGGGAGTGGTACGAGCCTTTCCAGGTGTTCCGGCACCGGCTTGTCACCGCTCTCGACACCGTGCTGGAGACGGCAGAGGCGAACCCGGAGTTCCGGTTCACCGTCGACGGGCAGATGGCGGCGGTCGAGGACTATCTGGAGATGCGGCCGGAGAACCGCGACCGGGTCGTCGCCCTGGTCGCCCGCGGGCAGCTCGCCATCGGGCCGTGGCTGATCCTGCTGGACGAGTTCCTCTGCTCCGGTGAGACCATCGTGCGCAACCTGCGGATGGGGTGGGAGGCGGCGGCAGAGCTCGGCGGGTCGATGGCCGTCGGCTATCTGCCGGACATGTTCGGCCACGTCGCGCAGATGCCGCAGATCCTGGCGCGGGCCGGATTCGAGCACGCGGCGCTGTGGCGCGGCGTCCCCGGCTCCGTCGCGGGCCATGCCTTCCGCTGGCGTGCGCCGGACGGCTCCGAGGTGCGCACCGAGTTCCTCTTCGACGGCTACGACAACGGCCTCGACGTCCTGCTGGTGCCCGACCAGATCGGCCGGGCATTGGGGGAGTACGCGGAGATGACGGCCGACCGCTGGGGCAGCGACCCGGTGCTCGCGATGGCCGGCACCGACCACAACGCGCCCGACCCGCAGCTCACCTCCTGGCTGCGGAAGGCGTCGGGCGACGAACGCGCCATCACCGTCGCGACGCTGGAGGAGTACATCCGCGGCCATGCGCGCGACGAGGTCACCGCCGTCGTCACCGGTGAACTGCGCAGCCACGTACGCGGCAACATCCTCCCGGGAGTGCTCTCCGTACGGCTCGGGCTCAAGCAGCGGATGGCCGTGGCCGAGCGCACCATCGACCACGCCGAGCGGATGAACGCCCTGTGGTCCCGGCGGGACGACTCGCCGTTCCTCTCGCTCGCCTGGCACAAGATCATCGAGTCGACGGCGCATGACTCGGTCGTCGGCTCCGGCACCGACGAGACCTGCGACCAGGTCGAAGCGCGGCTCGCCGAGGCAGCGCAGACCGCACGGGCGGTACGGGACGCGGCCCTCGCCGAGGCCGCCGCCCGGGTGCCGAACGACGGCTACCTGGTGGCCAATCCGCTGCCGTTCGCCCGCACGGCCGCGGTCGAGGTGGATGTCGTCGCCCCGCCGGAGGGGAGCGTGCTGGTGGCCACCGCCGCCGACGGCTCGACCCAGCCCGTGCAGCTGATATCCAAGGCCCCGACCGTGCTCAGCGACGAGCGGATGGACGCCTCGCAGCTGGAACGGGTGCTGCGCCGCATCCACCGCCGCGAACTCTTCGGCCGGCTGATCGACCGTTACGAACTCACCCCCGGATCGCTGGTCTTCCACCTCGCCGAGGTGCCGGCCGGCGGACCGTTCGACCTGCTGATCCTGCGCGCGAAGGTCGCCGAGGCAGCCGCCGCGCACCCGGGGGAGTGGCGGGTGCTGACGCTGGAGGAGGCCCGCGCGACCGCGCTGGTACCGGTGCACGTCCCGGCCACCGGGCTCACGGGCTTCCGGGTCGGACCCGCCGACGGCACGCCCGCGCCGCCGGCGTCGTTCGTGCCCGCCACGGCGACCGGCCGCACCCTGTCCAACGGCCTGGTCCACGTCGCGGTCGCCGCCGACGGCACCCTGGCGGTGACCGGCGCGGACGGTTCCGTGCTGCTCGGCGTGGGCCGACTCGTCGACGGCGGCGACCGCGGTGACAGCTACAACTACGGCCCGCCGGCCAAGGACGTGCTCGTCTCCGAGCCGGCCGGCGTCACGGTCGACGTCCTGGAGAACGGCCCGCTGCGGTCAAGGACCCGGATCACCCGCGTCTACCCGTGGCCCGCCGCGCTCTCCGGCGACCGCGACGTGCGCAGCGGCGAGACCGTACCGACCCCGGTGGAGACCCTGGTGGAGGTCCGGGCGGGCGAGCCGTTCGTACGGGTCTCCACCTCGTTCCTGAACCGGTCCGCCGACCACCGGCTGCGCTTCCATGTGCCGCTGCCCGAGCCGGCCGCCGGGTCCGCCGCCGCGGGGCAGTTCGCCGTCACCGAGCGCGGGCTCACCGCCGAGGGCGGCTGGGGCGAATACCCGATCCCGACCTTCCCGGCGAGCTCCTTCGTCTCGGCCGGCGCCGCCACCGTCCTGCTCGACCACGCCACCGAGTACGAACTCGTCAGCGACGGCTCCGAGGTGGCCATCACCCTGCTGCGCGCCATCGGCTCCATCAGCGTCAACATCCACCCGTTCCGTGACGAGCCCGCCGCGACCGAGATCCCCGCACCCGGCGCGCAGGATCTCGGCATGCGCGTCGAGAACAGGTTCGCCGTCCTGCCCTCGGCGACCGGCTGGCAGGGGGCGAACGCGGTCGCGCTCGCCGAACTCTTCCGCAACGACGTGCTGGTCGCCCGCGGCACCGCCCCCGCCGGCGGCCAACTGCCCCCCGACGCCACCGGCGTACAGGTGGACGGTGCGGACGTCTTCGTGTCGGCCGTCCGCCGGGTCACCGCCGAGGACGGCGCGGCCGGCACCGAGATCCGGCTGGTCGCGATGAGCGGCACCGGCGCGACCGCCCGCCTGACCGGCCCGTTCACCGAGGCCACCACCGTCGATCTGCTCGGCAGGCCACTGTCCACCACGCCGGCCGCGGACGGACTCGAACTCGCCCTCGGCCCCTGGGAGATCCGCACCGTCGTGGTCCGGTAGAGCGCCGGAACCGTACGCAAGGGCACCCCAGCCGGACGCGTGTCCGCACCGGCCGGCTGGCGCCGCCGCAGAGCCTTACCGCCCTCGAGAAAGAGTTGTGAACCCCGTGTCCTCCCCCCGAACCGCCCCCGCGTCCGGGTACGTCGCCGACACCGCCCCAGGGCGCGGCGCCCTGCGTCCCGCGCGCTCGTGGCTGCACTCCGACGCGCCCCGCCTGTCGCTGAACGGACCGTGGCGCTTCCGGCTGTCGCCCACCGCGTCCGCGCCGGAGGACTTCTCGGCCGAAGGATTCGACGACGACGGCTGGGACAGCATCCCCGTGCCCTCGCACTGGGTACTCCAGGGGGACGGAGCCTACGGCCGGCCGATCTACACCAACGTGCAGTTCCCGTTCCCGATCGACCCGCCCCACGTCCCGGACGAGAACCCCACCGGCGACTACCGCCGCCACTTCGAGCTGCCCGCCGCGTGGTCGGCGGCCGAGCGGGTGGTGCTGCGGTTCGACGGTGTCGAGTCGCTCTTCCGGCTGTGGGTGAACGGCGTTGAGATCGGCAGCGCCAGTGGCAGCCGGCTCGCCCACGAATTCGACGTGACCTCGTCCGTCCGGCCGGGCGACAACGTCATCGCGGTACGCGTCCACCAGTGGTCCGCGGCCAGCTATGTCGAGGACCAGGACCAGTGGTGGCTGCCGGGCATCTTCCGCGACGTGACCGTGATCGCGCGGCCCGCCGCAGGCATCGAGGACGTCTGGCTGCGGACCGGCTTCGACGACGGGCAGGGGCGGATCGAGCCGGAGGTGACCGCAGGTCCCGCGGCCTTCCCGGTCACCCTCCGCCTGCCGGAACTCGGCATCGAGCAGGTCTGGGAGAGCCCCGCCGACGTGACCGCGTTCGCGGTCGGCGCGGTGGAGCCCTGGTCGGCCGAGCAGCCCCGCCTCTACGACGCCACCGTCTCGACGGCCGCGGAGACCATCGCCCTGCGGGTCGGTTTCCGTACCGTCGAGATCCGCGGCGACCGGTTCCTGGTCAACGGCCGCCGTGTCGTCTTCCACGGGATGAACCGGCACGAGGCCCACCCCGTGCGGGGCCGCGTCTTCGACGAGGAGCACGCCCGCGAAGACCTGGCCCGTATGAAGCGGTTCAACGTCAACGCCATCCGCACCAGCCACTATCCGCCGCACCCCCGGCTGCTCGACCTCGCCGACGAACTCGGCTTCTGGGTCGTCCTCGAATGCGATCTGGAGACGCACGGCTTCGACAAGGTGGGCTGGGCGGGCAACCCGAGCGACGACCCCGCGTGGCGCGAGGCGTACCTCGACCGTATCCGGCGCACCGTCGAACGGGACAAGAACCACCCCAGCGTGGTGATCTGGTCGCTCGGCAACGAAGCGGGCACCGGCAGCAACCTCGCCGCGATGGCGGCGTGGGTCCACGCCCGTGACACCGGCCGGCCCGTGCACTACGAGGGCGACCACCCCGGTGACTACGCCGACATCTACTCGCGCATGTACGCCTCGGTGCGGGAGACCGAGCAGATCGGCACCGACGGCTCCCGTGCGCCGCTGCTGAACTGCACTCCCGCGCAGGGCGCCCGGCAGCGCACCAAGCCGTTCCTGCTGTGCGAGTACGCCCACGCGATGGGCAACGGACCCGGTGCGCTGGACCAGTACGAGGAGCTGGTGCACCGCCATCCGCGGCTGCACGGCGGCTTCGTCTGGGAGTGGCGCGACCACGGCATCGCGACGACCACCCCGGACGGCACGCCGTACTACGCGTTCGGCGGTGACTTCGGCGAGGTCGTGCACGACGGCAACTTCGTGATGGACGGCATGCTGCTCAGCGACGACGTCCCGACGCCGAGCCTGTACGAGTTCAAGTCGGTGGTGCAGCCGGTCCGCTTCACCTTCGACCGCGACGGCGGCAGCGACCGCGACGGCGACCGCGACGGCGACAGCGATGGCGGCAGCGTGGTGATCACCAACCTGTGCCACACCGCCGACACCTCCTTCTTGCGCTTTCGCTGGCGCGTCGAACATGACGGGCGGCAGGTGGCTGCCGGGGACCTGGAGGTCCCCGCCGTCGTGGCCGGCGGGTCCGCGCGCGTGCCGCTGCCGCCGGTTCCGGTGGCGCGGGACGCGGAGACCTGGCTCACCGTCGACGCGGTCCTGGCAGCCGGAACTGCCTGGGCGGACGCCGGACATGTGATCGCGACCGCCCAGCTGGACCGTTCGGCGCCCCGTCCGGTGCCCGCCGTCCGGCCCAGGACCGGCTGGCGGCCAAGCGAGGGGACGCTGACGCTCGGCGTCGCCGAGTTCACCGGCGGCTCCCTCACGCGCCTGGCAGGACGGCCGGTCGCAGGTCCGCGGCTGGAACTCTTCCGGGCCCCGACCGACAACGACGAAGGCACCTCAGGAGAGGTTGAGGAGAGCGACGCGAGCATCGCTGGTGTCTCCAACGCCGCACTGTGGCGCCGTGACGGACTCGACCGGCTGACCACCCGGCGCCTGAGCGTGGAGCGGACCGCGGACGCCCTGCGCACGGTCGACAAGGTCTCCGCGGCGGACTCCGCCCGGTGGGTGACCGTGGAGTCGGTCTGGTCGCTGGAGGGTGACGAGCTGGAACTGCGGGTGGAGGCAGCGCCGTCGAGCGGCTGGCCCACGGTGTGGCCGCGGATCGGGATACGTTTCGATCTGCCGGACGGCACGGCCGCCGTGGACGGCGCCGACTGGTTCGGCCTCGGCCCGCTGGAGTCCTACCCCGACAGTCTGCGGGCGGCACGTACCGGCCGCTTCTCCTCCACCGTCGGCGATCTCGGCGTCGCGTACGCGCGCCCGCAGGAGACCGGACACCGCTCCCAGCTGCGGCAGTTGACGCTGACGAGCGCCGGGTCCGTGGTGCTGCGCGTGGTGGCCCTGCCGGACACGCGCGGACGCCGCCCCGGGTTCACCCTCAGCCGGCACACCCCGCAGCAGATCGCCCGCGCGGGTCACCCCTTCGAGCTGCCGGAGTCGACGACGAGTCACCTCTTCGTCGACGCTGCCCAGCACGGACTCGGCTCCCGGGCCTGCGGGCCGGACGTGTGGCCGGAGTTCGCGCTGCGCCCCGAAGCCCGCACCATCAGGCTCCGTATCGCGGCGGCCGGCGGATGAGGCGGCCCGGACGGTTCCGTACCCCCGCGCCGCACGGCACCCCGTGCGGTACGGCGCGGGGCGGGCGGAACGCGTCCGGGCCCACGGGCCGTCCCGCCGGCGGCCCATCAGAACGGCACGCGACCGCGGCGCATGCCTCCCGCCGCGGTCGCGTGCCCGGTGTCCGCCCCGGCCCGTGCCGGTCAGCCCCCGGGCGTGACACGGACCGGCCGGCCCTCGGTGCGGGAGCGGGTGGCGGCCTCGGCGACGGCCAGCGCGGCCCGGGCGTCCTGGCCGGTGCAGGGGCTGGGCCGCAGTCCGGCCACCACCTCGGTGAACGCGGTGAGTTCGGCGCGGTAGGCGTCCTGGAAGCGTTCCATGAAGCCGCCGTACGGTGTGCCGGTCGGCCAGGAGGCGCCCTCGGCCGAGGTCAGCGGCGCCTGGTCGGTGAGGCCCGCGGCCAGCGTTCCCTTCGAGCCGCAGGCCTCCAGGCGTACGTCGTAGCCGGCGCCGTTGTACCGGGTGGCCGTGCAGCTGGCCAGCGTGCCGTCGTCCAGGGTGAGCAGGGTGATGGCCGTGTCCACGTCGCCGGCGGCGGCGAAGAAGTCCTCGCCGCGGTTGGCGCCGGTCGCGTAGACCTCGGTGACCTCCCGGCCGGTGACCCAGCGGATGATGTCGTAGTCGTGCACGGAGCAGTCGCGGAAGATGCCGCCGGACGCCGGGATGTAGCCGGGGTGCGGCGGGGTCGGGTCGGCCGTGACGGCCCGCAGGGTGTGCGTCCAGCCGAGGCGGCCGTCGGTGATCGCCGCGCGCACCTCCTGGTAGCCGGCGTCGAAACGGCGCTGGAACCCTATCTGCAGCGGGACGGGCGCCTCTTCGAGGGCGGCGAGGACCGCGTCGGTCTCCTCCAGGGTGCCGGCCACCGGCTTCTCGCAGAACGTCGGCAGGCCGGCCTTCCGGCCGGCCAGGATGAGTTCGGCGTGGAAACTCGTGGGCGCCGCGATCACGACACCGTCCAGGCCGGCACCGAGCAGCCCGTCCAGGTCGCCGGCGTACTCCGCCCCGGTCTGCTCGGCCACGGAGCGGGCGGAGCGTTCGTCGGCGTCGTGCACCACCATGCCGGTCACGGCCGGCAGGTCGGCGAGGGTGGCGGCGTGGAACGCGCCGATGCGGCCCGTGCCGATGAGTCCGATGCGCATGTGCGGGTGCCTTTCGTGCGGGGGGCCTGGAACGGCCACCTGCTTTCTACTCTTCGGCAGATGACAAGGCAAGAGTTTGTTATGACATATGGACGTACAGAGCATAGTGTGTGATGAGTCATACTGGCGTCCGTCGGCAGGAGTCTCCAGGAGGGGTGGACGTGGAGTCACTCGCGCAGCAGATCACCATCGACCGCAGCAGTCCGGTGCCGCTGTACTTCCAGTTCGCCCAGCAGTTGCAGACCCTCATCGAGACCGGGGTACTGCCGCCCGGAACCCTGCTGAGCAACGAGATCATGATGGCCGACCAGTTCGGACTCTCCCGTCCGACGATGCGTCAGGCCATGCAGCACCTGGTCGACAAGGGGCTGCTGGCCCGCAAACGCGGCGTCGGCACCCGGGTGGTGACCAACCGCATCCGCCGCCAGCTCGACTTCACCAGCCTGTACGAGGACCTGGAGCGCGACCGCCGCCACCCGAGCACCGAGGTGCTGTCCATCGCGACGATCCAGGCCGGCGGGCAGGTCGCCGCCGCGCTCCGGGTGGAGGAGGGCTCCGCCGTGGTGGCGGTCGAACGCCTCCGCCTGGCCGACGGCGAGCCGATCGCCATCATGCACAACCACCTGCCGGCGGACCTGGTCGAGCTGACCCCTGACGCGCTGTGCGGGGCCGGCCTGTACCAACTCCTGCGCCGCTCCGGCATAGCCCTGAGCACCGCGGAACAGACCATCGGCGCCCGCCGGGCCACCGCCGCGGAGGCCAAACTCCTCAACGAGGCCCGCGGCGCCACCCTGCTGACCATGGTCCGCACCGCACACGACGAATCCGGCCGGCCCGTCGAGTACGGCTCGCACGTGTACCGGGCCTCGCGGTACTCGTTCGAAATGACGGTCGCCGCCCACTGACCGCCGAGGTCCGTGCCGATGGCGAGGAAGTCCGAATGTCAGGACAAACTATTGACAGGCTGTCGCCGATGGCGGCAGGCTCGGTACACACCCGCCAGGCATACCCGCCCGGCGTGTGACATGCGTGAGAAGCGAGAAGAGGGGCGCGGTATGCGGATCAGGTTGGCCGGCGCCGGACGGCTGGAGGAGCTCCGAACCGCGCCTCCCCACGTACCGGCGGACACCGCACCGGGCGGCGCGCCCGGCGGCGGCAGCAGCGGTGCCGGGCCGGGCACCGGTCACGGCCGGACGACGGGAGGCCGGTCATGACCGCCCTCCTCGCCGAGCGCATCGCCGGCGCGCCGATCTCGTGGGGAGTGTGCGAGGTGCCCGGCTGGGGCCATCAGCTCCAACCCGACCTGGTGCTACGGCAGATGAGCGAGGTCGGCCTCAGCGCGACCGAGTTCGGCCCGGAGGGCTTCCTGCCCGACGCCCCCGCGGACAAGGCCGCGACCCTCGCGGCGTACGGCCTGCGCGCGGTGGGCCAGTTCGTGCCCGTCGTGCTGCACGACCCCGGCCACGACCCGCTGCCCGAGGTCGAGGCGGCGATCACCGGACTGCTGGCCGCCGACGCCGGCACCGTGGTCGTCGCCGCCGCCACCGGGACCGACGGCTACGACGCGCGCCCGGCGCTCGACGAGGCGGGCTGGAACCACCTGCTCGCCAACCTCGACCGGATCTCCGCCGCGGCCTCCGCGGCCGGCCTCACCGCCACCCTGCACCCCCACGTCGGCACGATGATCGAGACCGGGGAGGAGACCCGGCGCGTGCTGGAGGGCTCCGGCATCGGGCTCTGCCTGGACACCGGACATCTGCTCATCGGCGGCGGCGACCCGGTCGCGGTCGCGGCGCGCTGGCCCGGCCGCATCGCCCATGTGCACCTCAAGGACGTCCGGCTCGCCCTCGCCCAGCGGGTGCGTGCCGGGGAGATCACCTACACCGCGGCTGTCGCCGACGGCATGTACACCCCCCTCGGCGCCGGGGACGTCGACATCGCCGAGATCGTCCGCCTGCTGGAGGAGAGCGGCTACACCGGCTGGTACGTGCTGGAGCAGGACACCATCCTCCACGCGGCACCCGGCGAGCCCGGCGGCGCCGACCCCCTGGACGACGTACGCGCCTGTGTCGCCTACCTGCTGTCTCTCACCGGTGCCCCCGGGCCCACCCCCGGCCCGGCAGGGGAGTGACGGTGGCTCACGACCTCGTCACCCTCGGGCGCACCGGAGTCGACCTCTACCCGCTCGACCACGGCGTCGGCCTGGAAGACGTGCGGACGTTCCAGAAGTTCCTCGGCGGCAGCGCGACCAACGTTGCCGTCGCCGCGGCCCGCCACGGCCGCCACGCCGCCCTGATCACCCGCGTCGGCAACGACCCCTTCGGCCACTACGTGCAGGCGGAGACCGCCCGGCTCGGAGTCGACCCGGTGTATGTCACCCCCATCGCAGCACCGGACGGACCGCCCACCCCGGTGACCTTCTGCGAGGTCTTCCCGCCCGACGACTTCCCGCTCTACTTCTACCGGTACGGCACCGCCCCCGATCTGCTGATCGACCCCGGCAGCCTGCCGCTGGACGACATCCGCGACTCGGCCGTCTTCTGGGCGACCGTCACCGGGCTGTCCGCGGAACCCAGCCGGTCGGCCCACTTCGCTGCCTGGCAGGCCCGCGGCCGGCGCAGCGTCACGGTCCTGGACCTCGACTACCGGCCGATGTTCTGGTCCCGCCCCGAAGAGGCCAGGGAGCAGGTCGGCCGGGCGCTCGACCACGTCACCGTCGCCGTCGGCAACCGCGAGGAGTGCGAAGTGGCCGTCGGCGAGAGCGATCCGCAGCGTGCCGCCGACGCCCTTCTCGACCGCGGCCTCGAACTGGCCGTCGTCAAACAGGGCCCCCGAGGCGTCCTCGCCGCCACCCGCGACGAGCGCGTCGAAGTGGCGCCGTTCCCGGTCGAGGTCGTCAACGGCCTCGGCGCCGGCGATGCCTTCGGCGGCGCGCTCGTGCACGGCCTGCTCAGCGGCTGGGAGTTGCGCCGCGTCATCGAGTTCGCCAATGTCGCCGGCGCCATCGTGGCCTCCCGCCTCGAATGCTCCACCGCCATGCCCACCACCGCCGAGGTGGAGGCCGCTCTCGCCTCCCGGGCACGCACATCCGAAAGGACGGCATGATGGATGCCGCACAGCTGACCGAGATCCGGGCCCGCGAGCCCGAGCGCATCGGGCGGTCGTGGCAGAAGCGTGCCCGGCGCCCGCTCCTCGGCGCCGACGGCCGGCTGCTCATCGTCGCCGCCGACCACCCGGCCCGCGGCTCGCTGGGCGTCCGCGGTGACGGCCGGGCCATGGCCAGCCGCACCGATCTCCTGGACCGGCTCGCGACAGCGCTGTCCCGGCCCGGGGTCGACGGTGTGCTCAGCACCCCCGACCTGCTCGACGACCTGCTCCTGATGGGGGTGCTGGAGGACAAGGTCGCGATCGGTTCGATGAACCGCGGCGGACTCCAGGGCGCCGCCTTCGAGTTCGACGACCGGTTCACGGCCTACACCCCGCAGGCGATTGCCGCGCAGGGACTCGACGGAGGCAAGACCCTCACCCGGATCTGCCTCGGCGAGACCGGCACGGTGGCGACCCTCGAAGCCACCGCGACCGCGGTCACGGGCCTGGCCGAACACGGCCTCATGGCGATGATCGAACCCTTCCTTTCGGTGCGTGAGGACGGTCGCTCCCGCAACCTCCTCGACCCCGACAGCGTCATCAAGTCCATCCACATAGCCAGCGGCCTCGGCGTGACCAGTGCCTACACCTGGCTCAAGCTGCCGGTGGTCGACGAACTGGACCGGGTGCTGGACGCGACCACGCTGCCCACCCTCCTGCTGGGCGGCGACCCCCAGGGCGATCCGCGCGACACCTACGCCTCCTGGGAAGCCGCACTGCGGATCCCGCAGGTACGCGGCCTCGTCGTCGGACGCGCCCTCCTCTACCCACCTGACGGCGATGTCGGCGCGGCCGTCGACATCGCGGCCGGACTCACCCATGGCGGTGGCAGGTGAACGCACATGAACGATGACACCCGGTGGATCCTCCCCCTCGGCACGGCGGCCGGCGACGGCTGGGACCTCGCCGTCACCGACGCCCGCCAGGGCTGGCACCACACCAGCCTGCGCGTGGCGACCCTGACCGGACCGGACGTCCGCGCCCTGGACGGCGGCGACTGGGAACACGTCGTCGTGCCGCTGTCCGGGAGCGTGCACGTCACCGCAGAGACCCCCGACGGCACCACCCACGAGGCCACCCTCGCCGGCCGGCCCGGCGTCTTCGCCGGGCCCACCGACGTCGCCTACGTACCGGCCCGTTCGCGGATCACCGTACGGCCGGCGGCCGGTCCTGCCCGGGTCGCGCTGGCCGGCGCGCTGGTCCCGGACGGCACCGGCGGCGGTCGCGCGTTCCGCCACCTCCCCGCAGAGGAGGTGCCCGTCGAGCTCAGGGGCTCGGGCACCGCCTCCCGCGAGGTGCGCAACTTCGGCACCCCCGAGGTGCTCGACGCCGACGCGATCATCGCCTGCGAGGTCATCACCCCTGCGGGCAACTGGAGTTCGTGGCCGCCCCACAAGCACGACGCCGAGCGCCCGGGCGAGGAGACCGCCCTGGAGGAGATCTACTACTTCGAGACCCGGTCGGCCGACCCGCGCGGCACCGACCCGGTCGGCTACCAGCGGGTCTACGCCTCCGGTGACGACCGGCCGATCGACGTGCTCGCCGAGGTGCGTACCGGTGACGTCGTCCTCGTGCCCCACGGCTGGCACGGACCGTCGATGGCCGCGCCGGACGCCCACCTCTACTACCTCAATGTCATGGCGGGTCCCGGGCCCGAGCGGGCCTGGCTCATCTGCGACGACCCCGCCCACGCGTGGGTCCGCGACACCTGGCGGGACCAGCCGTTCGACGGGCGGCTTCCGCTGTCCGGCCCAGCTTCAGGAGAGACGGTATGAGCACGGAGCAGACCGCGACGGTGCGGCTGACGGTGGCCCAGGCGACGACCCGCTTCCTCGCCGCCCAGTGGTCGGAACGCGACGGGGTACGCCGGCGGTTCTTCGCCGGCGTCTTCGGGATCTTCGGCCACGGGAACGTCGCGGGTATCGGTCAGGCACTGCTCCAGATGGAACAGGACTCCGGCGGCGGGTCGCCGCTGCCGTACATCCTGGCCCGCAACGAACAGGCCATGGTGCACACGTCGGTCGCCTACGCGCGGCAGCAGGACCGCCTCGAAGCATGGGCCTGCACCGCCTCCATCGGCCCCGGCTCGACGAACATGCTGACCGGCGCGGCCCTGGCGACGATCAACCGGATCCCGGTGCTGCTGCTGCCGTCCGACACCTTCGCGACCCGGGTGGGCGCGCCGGTACTCCAGGAACTGGAGCTGCCCCACGCCGCCGACATCAGCGTCAATGACGCCTTCCGGCCGCTGTCCCGGTTCTTCGACCGGATCACCAGGCCCGAGCAGTTGCCGTCGGCGCTGCTCGGCGCGATGCGGGTGCTCACCGACCCGGCCGAAACCGGCGCGGTGACGATCGCCCTGCCACAGGACGTCCAGGCCGAAGCGCACGACTGGCCGGCCGAGTTGTTCGCCCAGCGGACCTGGCACATCGCCCGCCCGCCGGCCGAGACCGCGCGGATCGCCGCGGCGGCGGAGGTCCTGCGCACCGCCCGGCGGCCGCTGATCGTGGCCGGCGGCGGGGTCCACTACTCCGGCGCCGAGGAGAGCCTGCGCGCGTTCGCCGAAGCGACGGGCATCCCCGTCGGCGAGACCCAGGCAGGCAAGGGATCGCTGCCGCACGGCCACCCGCGGCTGATGGGCGCGGTCGGCTCGACCGGCACCACCGCCGCCAACGCCCTCGCCCGGGACGCCGATGTCGTCATCGGTGTCGGCACGCGGTGGAGCGACTTCACCACCGCTTCCCGTACCGCCTTCCAGCACCCCGGTGTGCGGTTCGTGAACATCAACGTCGCCGCCTTCGACGCGGGCAAGCAGGCGGGCCTGTCGGTCGTTGCGGACGGCCGGGAAGCCCTCACGGCCCTTGCCGCCGCCATCGAAGGGCACCGCGTGCCCGGTTCCTACGAGCAGGAGCAGGCCGCTCTCCGGACCTCCTGGGACGCGACCGTCGAGGCGGCCTACCACCCGGACGAGGCGGTGACGAGCCGTCTGGCGCCGGGGGTGCTGACCCAGAGCACCGTGCTGGGCTGCGTCAACGAACACTCCGACCCCCGCGACGTGGTCCTGTGCGCGGCGGGATCGATGCCCGGCGACCTCCACAAACTGTGGCGCGTCCGGGACCGCAAGGCGTACCACGTCGAATACGGCTACTCCTGCATGGGCTACGAGATCCCCGCCGCGATCGGCGTCCGGCTCGCCGACAGCACCCGGGACGTCTTCGCGATGGTCGGCGACGGCGGTTACCTCATGATGCCGACCGAACTCGCCACCGCGGTCCAGGAGCGGGTCAAGGTCATCGTCGTCCTCGTGCAGAACAACGGCTTCCACTCCATCGGGTCGCTGTCGGAGTCCCTCGGTTCGCAGCGCTTCGGCACGCAGTACCGCTACCGCTCCGCCGACGGCCGCCTCGACGGTCCCCGTCTGCCGACCGACCTCGCGGCCAACGCCCGCAGCCTGGGCGCCCATGTGATCGAGGTGCACTCGCGCTCCGGACTCGAAGCCGCGATCGCCGAGGCGAAGGCATGGCCGGCCGACGGCGGCCCCGTCGTCATCCACGTCGAGACCGACCCGCTGGTGTCCGCGCCGGACAGCGACAGCTGGTGGGACGTCCCGGTCAGCGCCGTGTCCACCCTCGACTCGACGCGGGCCGCCCACCAGGACTACGTCCGCCACAAGGAGACCCAACGGCCGCTCCTCACCCCGGCGCCGCCCACGCAAGAACCTGACCGCACCACCGAAGGAGCCAGCCGTGAGTGAGCCTCGGCGCATCACCCACTTCATCGACGGCCGCGCCTGGGAAGGCACCGCGGGCCGTACGGGGCCGGTCTTCAACCCGGCCACCGGAGAACAGACCGGGACGGTCGACCTCGCCTCCGCCGACCTGGTCGGTGCCGCGGTCACCTCGGCCGGGGCGGCCTGGCGGCAGTGGCGCGATGTGTCCCTCGCCAAGCGGACGCAGGTGCTCTTCGCCTTCCGTGAACTGCTCAACGCGCGCAAGGAGGAGGTCGCGGCCCTCATCACGGCAGAGCACGGCAAGGTGCTCTCCGACGCGGTGGGGGAGGTCACCCGCGGTCTCGAAGTCGCCGAGTTCGCCTGCGGAATCCCGCACCTGCTCAAGGGCGGTTTCGCCGAGAACGCCTCCACCGCGATCGACGTCTACTCGATCCGCCAGAGCCTCGGGGTCGTCGCGGTCATCTCGCCGTTCAACTTCCCCGCGATGGTCCCGATGTGGTTCGTCCCCCTCGCGATCGCCTGCGGCAACGCGGTGGTGCTCAAGCCGAGCGAGAAGGACCCCAGCGCCGCGCTCGCCATCGCGGCCCTGTGGCAGGAGGCCGGGCTGCCCGACGGGGTGCTGCAGGTCGTCAACGGCGACAAGGAAGCCGTGGACGCGCTCCTCACCCACGGGGACGTCAAAGCGGTCTCCTTCGTCGGGTCCACCCCCATCGCCCGGTACGTCTACGAGACGGGCACCGCGCACGGCAAGCGGGTCCAGGCGCTCGGCGGGGCGAAGAACCACATGCTGGTGCTCCCCGACGCCGACCTCGACCTCGCCGCCGACGCGGCCGTCAACGCGGGCTTCGGCTCGGCCGGTGAGCGCTGCATGGCGATCTCGGTACTCCTCGCCGTCGAGCCCGTCGCCGACGACCTCATCGCCAGGATCACCGACCGGATGTCCCGGCTGCGTACCGGGGACGGCACCCGCGCCTGCGACATGGGCCCGCTCGTCACCCGGCAGCACCGCGACAAGGTCGCCTCCTACATCGACGCCGGGGTCAAGGACGGGGCCACGCTCGTCGTCGACGGTACGAAGGGGGAGTTCGACGCCGACGGCGACGGGTTCTTCCTGGCGCCGACCCTCTTCGACAACGTCGGCCGGGACATGTCCGTCTACACGGACGAGATCTTCGGGCCGGTGCTGTCGGTGGTCCGCGTGGCGTCCTACGCGGACGGCGTGGACGTCATCAACGCCAACCCGTACGGCAACGGCACGGCCATCTTCACCAACGACGGGGGAGCCGCCCGGCGCTTCCAGCACGAGGTGGAGGTCGGCATGATCGGCATCAACGTGCCGATCCCCGTACCCGTGTCGTACTTCTCCTTCGGCGGCTGGAAGAACAGCCTCTTCGGCGACAGCCACGCCCACGGGACCGAAGGGGTGCACTTCTTCACCCGCGGCAAGGTCGTCACCTCCCGCTGGCTCGACCCGAGCCACGGCGGCATCAACCTGGGATTCCCGCAGAACGACTGACCGCCCTCGCCGGGCCCCGCCGCCGGGGCCCGGCGCACCGGGCGGTGGACAGATCCGGCCCCGGTGGGTAGACATGGGCAGCCGGGCTCCGGACGACGGCGGGGAAGAGGCTCACCGCGGACCGGGCCGGGGGAGGAACAGTCCTGTGCGGCGCAACGCCATCATCTTCCACGGAACCGGCGCGAACCCCGGGGTCGCCTGGTATCCGTGGCTGGGGCGGCGGCTGACCGAGCGCGGCTACACCGTGGAGATCCCGCACTACCCCGGTCTCAATGCCGAACCCATCGCCACGTTCCTGCCGAAGGTGCTGGCCAACCACGCCATCGACGAGAACACCGTGCTGGTGGGGCACTCGGGTGGTGCCGCGCTGCTCCTCGCGGTGCTGGAACACATCGGCACGACGGTGTCCCAGGCCGTCCTCGTGGCCGGTTACTCGACCCGGCCCAACACCGGGGAAGAACCGGTCCTGCAGCCCGACTACGACTGGGCGGCGATCACGGCGCACGCCGGCGACCTGTACTTCATCAACTCCCGGCAGGACCCCTACGGCTGCGACGACAAACAGGGCCGCGCGATGTTCGAGCGGCTCGGCGGCACCCAGATCATCCGCGACGACGGCCACTTCGGCGACTACGGTCAGCCGTACGAGACCTTTCCCCTGCTCGACAGGCTCATCCACTAAGCGCCAGGCCACGTCCCGGGGCCGCGGCGGCTCCGTGTGACCATACCGCCATGAGACCCGGCCGGATCATCTTCCTCAACGGCACGTCCAGCTCGGGGAAGTCGAGCATCGCGCGGGAGCTGCTGGAGGTCGTCGACGACACCGTCCTCTTCCACCTCGCGGTGGACAGCTTCAACGCGATGCGCAGCAAGCGGGAGCTCGGGGAGGAGGAACTCGACGCCGCACTGCGGCGGACCAGGATCGGCTTCCACCGCTCGATCGCGGCCATGGCCGACGTGGGGAACGACCTGGTGGTCGACCACGTGCTGAGCGAACCGTGGCGGCTGCCCGACTGCCTGGCGGTGCTGCGGCCCGAGGACGTCCTGTTCGTCGGCGTCCACTGCCCGCCGGACGAACTGGTCCGCCGCGAGCGGGCCAGGGGCGACCGCCCGCCGGGTCTCGCCATGTCCCAGTACCAACAGGTGCACAGCCACGGCGACTACGACCTGGAATGCGACACCGGCACGGCGAGCCCGCGCGACTGTGCCCTGCGGATCAAGGAGTTCCTCCCGCACCGCCCCAGGCCGACCGCTTTCAGCCGGCTGCTCCTGCGGTGTCCGTCCGTCGGCGGGCAGTCGCCGGCGGACGTCCGGCTGGACGCCGCCGGGGAACGCTAGCGGCGGCTGGGATCGTCCGGCCCGGCCGGACGGGGCGGGGGGCGGCCGTCGGCGGACGGTGAGCAGGGGCATTCGCTTCCCCGGCCACTCGGTGCTTCCTGCGTACGCCCTGTCCCGTACGCACAGGGCGTCCCATTGGCCCCATTTCGCCTGCCGTGGCGTCCGCCCCGCCGTCCGGTCGGACCCCGGGGCGGCGCCGTCCGTTCGGGTCGCGCAGGGGTGGTGACCAGGCCGGATGCGCTGAGGGGCGGGCGGTCGCGTCCGACGTCGGCGGCCCTCGCGCGGGCCGCCGCCGGTCGCTCCGGCGGCACCCCCGGAGGTCCTGGTCGAGGAGCCGCTCCCAGGACTCTTGGCAGAATTGTCTGACAGTCATATAGTCAGGCGATCGATTGCGGGAATCGAAGCCAAAGGGGGCGATATGACACTACGTCGTGCCATCTCGTCGGTGCTCATGGGCAAGCGGGAGCGCTCATGAGCGCGTACGAAGTCGTCGTCGTCCGTTACGGGACGCGGCACACCGTCCGGAGCGAGGTGTTCCTCAACTACTCGCTCTACGGCGAGCCGGACGCACCCATCGCCATGGACTACTTCTTCTGGGTCGTACGCAACGACCGCCACACGTTTGTCGTCGACACCGGCTTCAGCCGGGCCGGCGGCGCGAACCGCGGACGGACGACCCTCATCGAGCCGGTCGAGGCGTTCAGGGCGCTCGGCGTGGACGCGGCGGACGCACCGACGGTGATCGTGACGCACGCCCACTACGACCACATCGGCAACCTCGACCACTTCGACCGCTCCCAGGTCGTCGTGGCGCGGGCCGAGGTCGAGTTCTGGGCGGGGCCGCACAGCCGCCGGGTGCAGTTCCACCACTCCGTCGAGGACGCCGAACTGGCCGAGCTCAAGGGCGTGGTGGACGGCGGCCGGGCGGTGCTCTTCGACGACCGCATCACCGTCGCGGACGGGATCGAGGTCATCCGCGTCGGCGGCCACACACCGGGCCAGTCCGTCGTCCGGGTCGCGACCGCCGACGGGCCGGTGCTGCTCGCCTCGGACGCGCTCCACTACTACGAAGAGGGTGAGAAGGCGATGCCGTTCGTCTCGGTCGCCGATCTCGTCGGCATGTACGCCGGCTTCGACACGATCGAGGCCATGGCCGCCGGCGGCGACGCCGCCCACGTGGTCAGCGGCCACGACCCGGCCACGCTCGACCGCTTCGGGCGCGACGGCGGCCCGCTCGGTGACGCGACCGCCGTGATCGGCAGGGCGCGGATATGAGCGGCGGACGCTTCGAGGGCCGGGTCGCCGTCGTCACCGGCGCCGGCAACGGCCTCGGCCGGGGCAGCGCACTGCGGCTGTCGCAGGAGGGCGCCCGCGTGGTCGTCGTCGACATCGACGCCGACGCGGCGCGGCGCGTGGCCGGTGAACTGCCCGGCCAGGCCATCGCGGTCGCCGCCGACGTCGCCGCCGAGGACGCGACCGAACGCTGGGACGCGGCGGCGGTGGAGGCGTTCGGACGGGTGGACCTCTACCACCTCAACGCCGGTGTCTTCGGCACCTTCGCCCGGCTGCCCGAGCTGACGGTCGAGGAGTTCGACCGGGTGCAGGCGGTGAACGTACGCGGCCAGTTCCTCGGGCTGCGGGCCGCGTTCCGGCGGTTCCACGCCCAGGGCGGCGGCGGCGCGATCGTGCTCACCGCCTCGATCGCGAGCCTGACCGGCAGCGCCGATCTGCTCGCGTACCAGACGTCCAAGCACGCCACGCTCGGGCTGCTGCGCGGCGCGGCACTGTACGGCGGCCCGCTCGGGGTCCGGGTGAACGCGGTCGCGCCGGGCATCGTCCCGACCGACCTGTTCGCCGCGGCGGCCGGTGCGGTCGGCGGCAAGAACGACATGGAGCGGCGGGCATCCACCACCCCGCTGCGCCGGGCCGGGACCCCGGCCGACATCGCCGCGGTGGCGGCGTTCCTGCTCAGCGACGACGCCGCGTACATGACCGGCCAGGTGGTGTCGGTGGACGGCGGCGCGAGCGTCGTCAACACCGTCCGCCCCTCGGGCGGCGCCGGGGCGTGGCCCACTGAGGAACTTGACGAGGCGCTGTACGGCACCGCGGTGCCGTCCGGCACGGACGGAGAGATCGGATGAGCGGACAGATCGGATTCATCGGCCTGGGCAACATGGGCGGGCGGATGGTGAAACGGCTCGTCGGGAGCGGCCGGGACGTCCTCGGCTTCGACGTGCGGGAGGGCCTGGCCGCCGAGATCGGCGCCCGGCCCGCGAGCAGCGCCGGCGAGGTGGCCGGCGCGTGCGAGACCGTCCTGTTGTCGCTGCCCGACAGCAAGGTCATCGAGAAGGTCGTGGGCGGGACCGACGGGGCCGGCGGGGACGGTGTGCTCGCGCACGCCCGCCCCGGACAGGTGGTCGTCGACCTCAGCACGGCGTCACCGGAGTCGACCCGCGCTCTCGCGGCAGCGTTCGCCGCCAAGGGCGCGACCTACCTCGACGCGGGCATCTCCGGCGGCGCGGCCGCCGCCGACAAGGGCACGCTGACGCTGATGGTGGGCGGTGACGCCGAGGCGCTGGAGCGGGTCCGTCCGGTGCTCGACACCTTCTCGGAGCGGATCTTCCCGTGCGGCGCCAGCGGCGCGGGACACACCGCCAAGGTCCTGAACAACTTCCTCAACGCGGTGGCGCTCGCGTCCACCGCGGAGGTGATGGTGGCCGGCAAGAAGGCCGGCCTGGACCTCGCCGTGCTGCTCGACGTCCTCAACGCCAGCTCGGGCGTCAACTTCGCGACGCTGAACCGTTTCCCCAGGATCATCACGGGCGACTACCTGGAAGGCGGCCTCACCAACGCGCTGATGATGAAGGACGTCACCCTCTACACCGACCTCGCGGCCGGTCTCGGTGTCGCCGCCGTCAACGCGAGCGGACCGCTGGCCAGCTTCGGGCTCGCCGCCGGACTCGGTTACGCCGACCGCATCAGCAACACCGTGGTGGACGCGATCGGCGATGTGTCCGGCGGTGTGCGGCTGTACTCCGAAGGGGGGCAGACGTGATCATCATGCCCGGCCGCTCCGTGGAGCAGCCCGACTCGGCCGCCAAGTCCGACACCTTCTCCGGTCAGGTGTGGGCCGACCCGGTCCTGCCCGCCACCGACGGCGTGACGATCAACACGGTCTTCTTCGCCCCCGGCGCCCGGACCTTCTGGCACCACCACGAGCACGGCCAGATCCTGCACGTCCTGGCCGGCTCGGGGCTGATCCGCAGCGCCGACGGCCCGGTGGAGCAGCTGCGCCCGGGTGACGTGGTGTGGGTGCCGCCGGGCGAGCGGCACTGGCACGGCGCCGGGCCGGGCTCGTACCTCGTCCATCTCGCCATCTCGCTCGGCACCACGGTGTGGGCCGAGGAAGTCGCCGGCACAGTGCGTGCCGGCTCCCGTCACCAGTGAGGACTCCCCGATGACGACAGACCAGACACATGCCGACACCTACGAGCGCGGGCTGGACCTGCGCCGGGCGGTGCTCGGCGCCGAACACGTCGATCGGTCCCTCGGCCAGGTGAGCGACTTCGCCCGCCCCATGCAGGAACTCGTCACCGAGTACTGCTGGGGCGTGGTGTGGGGCCGCGAGGCGCTCGACCGCAAGACCCGCAGTCTGCTCAACCTCGGGATGCTGACGGCGCTGAACCGGTCGCACGAACTGGCCGCCCACGTCCGCGGCGCGCGCACCAACGGTGCCTCGGTCGCCGAGATCCAGGAGGTGCTGCTGCAGACCGCGATCTACGTCGGTGTGCCGGCGGCGCTGGAGTCCTTCCGGGTCGCCGAGAAGGTGCTGCGGGAGCTCGACGACCATGAGTGAGACAGACACGAGTGAGACAGCTACGAGTGAGACACCCGGCGCGGTGACGTTCGTCGGTCTCGGCAAGATGGGCCTGCCGATGGCGACCCGCCTGGTCGGGGCCGGCATCCGGACCGTCGGGTTCGACGTCGGGCCCGCGGCCCGGAAGGCGTTCGCCGCCGCCGGCGGCGCGGTGGCGGACTCCGCGCCGGCCGCGGTCGCCGGGGCCACGGCGGTCATCTTGATGCTGCCCGACTCCGGCATCGTGGAATCGGTACTGGACGACCCGGCGGTGGCCGCCGCGCTGGAACCCGGCGTGACCGTCATCGACATGAGCTCCTCCGAGCCGGCCCGTACCCGCGCCCTGGCCGAACGGCTCGCCGCCCGCGGGGTCGTGATGATCGACGCCCCGGTGTCCGGCGGTGTCGCACGGGCGGTCACCGGGGAACTGGCGGTGATGGTCGGCGGCGAGGACGCCGACGTGCGGCGTGTCCAGCCACTGCTGGAACGGTTCGGCCGGATCTACCGCTCCGGTGGTGTCGGCAGCGGCCACGCGGTGAAGGCGCTCAACAACCTGATGTCGGCCACCCACCTGCTGGTCACCAGCGAGGCGATCCTCGCCGGGGAGCGGTTCGGCCTCGACCCGGCCCAGGTACTGGAGATCGTCAACGCGTCCAGCGGGCGCAGCGGTTCCACCGAGAACAAGTGGCCCCGCTTCGTACTGCCCGGGACGTACGACTCCGGCTTCGGGCTGCGGCTGATGCTCAAGGACATGCGGATCGCGGTGGGTCTGGCCGAGCAGGTGGGCATGCCCAGCCGGCTGGGCGCCGACGCCCTCGCGCTGTGGGCCCGGGCCGCCGAGGAGCTGCCCGCCGACGCCGACCACACCGAGATCGCCCGCTGGCTGCGCAAGCGCGCCGAGCCGCCCGCCGGCGTCTGACCACCCCTCGTATCCGAAAAGGCACAACATGACACTCACCGCTCGTCAGGAAGAGATCAAGGCGCGGTTCATCGAGGTACGCGGGGCGTGGGGACCGAGCTGGGACGCGATCCTGCGGCTCGACCCCGAATTCCTCCTCGCCTACCTCGACTTCTCCGCCGTGCCGTGGCGGCAGAACCACCTGACGCCCCAGGTGAAGGAACTGATCTACATAGCCGTCGACGCGAACGCGACGCACATGTACCTGCCCGGTGTGCGGCAGCACGTGCGGGCGGCGCTGAAACTCGGTGTGCCGCCGGCCCAGATCATGGAAGTGCTGGAGCTGTGCGCGACGCTCGGCATCCACGCCATGAACATCGGTGTGCCGATCCTCGTGCAGGTGCTGGAGGAGAAGGGCCTGCGCACCGCGCCCGAGCCGCTGACCTCGCGGCAGGAGGAGATCAAGGCCGAGTTCGCCGCCAACCGCGGCTACTGGAACCCGTTCTGGGACGAGATCCTCGAACTCGATCCCGAACTCTTCGCCGCCTACACCGAGTTCTCCTCCGTGCCGTGGCGCGGCGGCACGCTGGAGCCGAAGGTCAAGGAACTCGTCTACATCGCCTTCGACACCGCGGCCACACACCTCTACACCATCGGCCTCAAGGCGCACATCGAGAACGCCATCGGCTACGGCGCCACACCCCAGGAGATCCTGGAGGTGATGGAGATCGCCGCGGTCCTCGGGATCCACGCGGTCACCACCGCGGCGCCGATCCTGGAGGAAGAGGTGCGCGCGGCCGCGCAGGACGGCGGGGCCGAGTGATGGCGGCGACGCCCGGCACCGAGAGCCCGGTGGTCGTCACCCGGGTGTCCGAGCGGGTCCGCCGGATCACCCTCAACCGGCCGCACAAGCGCAACGCCCTGGACCGCGAGGCCCGCCAGGCCCTGCGGGACGCCCTCGCGGAGTGCCGCGACGCCAGCGTGGTCGTCCTGACCGGCGCCGGCGGCACATTCTGCGCCGGCATGGACCTCTCGCAGCTCGCGACGAAGAGCCAGGCCGACGAGGACGAGCTCAACCACAGCTGGCGGATGGTCCAGGAGGACATCCGCCACCACCCCGCCATTGTCATCGCCTCGGTGGCCGGCTACGCCCTCGGCGGCGGCGCGACGCTCATCAGCACCTGTGACCTGGCCGTGGTGACCGAGGACGCCCGGATCGGCACCCCGGAGATCGGCTTCGGTTTCTACCCGGGGCTGGCCGGCCCGGCCGTGCAGCTGCGGCTGTCGGCCAAGCGCGCCGCATGGATGGTGCTCACCGCGGACCGGATCGACGGCCGCACCGCCGTCGACTGGGGCCTGGCCAACCTCGCCGTGCCGGCCGCGGAACTCGACCAGCGCACCACCGAACTCGCCGACCGCGTCGCGCAGTTCGACCCGGTGGCGCTGGAGTGGTCGAAGAAGGCGCTCTGGCAGATCCCGATGCAGATCAGCGAGTGGCGGGCCGCGCTGGAGTTCGGCGCGTACGTCAACGCCGAGATCCACTCCCGCACGCAGTCGCACGTCGACGCGCTCGACGGGTTCCTCGGCGGCGTCCGCCACCCGGGGCAGGGGGCCGACCAGTGACGCCGGCGGCGCCTCCGCGCCCGTTGCGGGTGCTGGAGCTGAGCGAGAGCGTCGCCGGCGGGGTGTGCGGACGGCTCTTCGCCGGCCTCGGCCACGATGTGGTGCGCGGCGCGGTGACGCCCGGCGACCCGCTGCGGCACCGGCCGCCGTACAACGCCGACGGGGTGTCCCTGGCGTTCGTGGCGGTCCACTCCGGCAAGCGCGGCGTGGCCGCGGTCGGCGCCGACGGACGGCTGCTCCCCGGCGCCCGGGACCTGATCGGCGAAGCGGACGTCCTGGTGCTGGACACCACCCCGGACCGGGCCAGGTCGCTGGGTCTTGACCCCGAGCACCTGCTGGAGACATGGCCGGACCTGGTCGTGGTGCGGATCACCGGCTTCGGCCCCGGCAGTGAGTACAGCGAACTGCCCGCCGACAGCCTGCTCGCCGAGAGCTACGGCGGCCTGGCGACGATGATCGGTGAGGCCGGCCGGCCGCCGCTGAGCCTCGGCGGCGAGCAGTCGGCGTACTGCGCCGCGGTGACCGGCTTCCTCGGCGCGATGCTGGCGCTGGTGCGCCGGGACCACGGGCAGGGCGGCGACCTGGTCGAGGTCGCGATGTGCGACGTGGCCGCGTACATGGACTGGAAGAGCGACGTCAACTGGTCGATGACCGGCGTCGCCCCGGGCCGCGCGGTGCGCGACCAGGGCGACTGGCGGCTGGTCCGGGCGGCGGACGGCTGGGTCGGGTTCATCTTCCTGCCGCGGCACTGGCCCGCGGTGGTCGAGCTGATCGGCGACCCGGCGCTGCGCGCCCCGGACCTGGCCGAGGAGGCGGTGCGCACGCGCCATCCGGAGCGCTGGTGGCCGGTCATCGAGCGGTGGGCCGCGTCGCTGCCCGCGCAGGAGATCTACGCGCGGGCCCAGGAGCTGGGACTGCCGTTCGGCTGGGTGGCCCGGATGTCCGACCTGGCGCATGCGGAGCAACTGGCCGGCCGCGGCTTCCTGGTGGACGGGCCGGACGCCCGCGCCGGCCGGGTGCCCGTGATCGGCGGGCCGCTGCACGGTGCGGGCCTCGGCTGGGACGCGGGGGAGCCACCGGCCGAGGAGCCCGGCGCGCAGGCGGCATGGCTGCCGCGCGCGGCGCCGGCCCCCCCGCCGCCGGCCGCCGGCCGCCCGCCACTGGAGGGCGTGGTGGTCCTGGACTTCGGGACCATCACGGCCGGTGCGGCGGTGACCCGGCTGCTGGCCGACCACGGCGCGACGATCCTCAAAGTGGAGTGGACCGACCGGCCGGACACCTTCCGCACCTGGAAGCTGACCGAGGACGAGCTGCGGGCCGCCGGGACACCACCGACCTCGCCGTACTTCCCGTCGAACAACATCGGGAAGCTGGACGTCGCCATCGACCTGAAGACCGCCGCCGGGCGTGATCTCGTACGCCGGCTGGCCCGCCACGCCCACATCGTCGTGGAGAACTTCCGGGTGGGGGTGACACGGCGGCTCGGCATCGACGCGGCGACCCTGCGGGCGGAGAACCCCGCGCTGGTGTGCCTGTCGCTGTCGAGCCAGGGCCAGCACGGCCCGGAGGCCGGCAACCGCTCGTTCGGTTCGACGCTCGACCTGCTCTCCGGGCTCGCCTCGGTGACCGGTTACCCGGACCGCGGCCCCACCTGGTCGTCCTACGAGGTGAACTACCCGGACCAGTTGGTCTCCCTGGTGGGTGCGGCGGCTGTCGCGTACTGCGTCCAGCAAGGGGTGGGCGGCCTCGAACTCGACCTGTCGCAGCGGGAGGCGGTCAGCTGGACGCTGTCCGCGGAGGTCGCCGACTACGTCGTCAACGGGCACGACGCGGAGGTCACCGGCAACCGGCGGCCCGGCGCGGCGCCCCGCGACACCTTCCCGGCCGCCGGGGCCGACACCTGGGTGGCGGTGGTGTGCACGACCGACGACCACCGCGCTGCGCTGGCCGGCTGGCTGGGCCGCCCGGACCTCGCCGGCCGTGAGGCCGCGTGGTGGGACGGCGCCGAGGCACACGCGCTGATCGGCGCCGCCACCGGCGCGCTGGGCCGGGACGAGGCGGTGGCCGCGCTGCACGCGGCGGGTGTGCCGGCGGTGCCCGTGCTCACCGCCGGCGACCGGGCGTCGACCGCGCGGTTCGCCGAACGCGGCGTGACGCTCGCCGGGGACGGGCCGCCGGTGAAGGGGTCCCCGATGGTCTTCGCGCGCTACGCGCCGGTCGTACGGCCGGTGGCGCCGGCGATCGGCGAACACACCTACGAGGTGCTGACCGGCGTCGCCGGTCTGACACCCGGCGAACTGCGGCGTCTTGAGGACGCCGGCGCTGTGCACTGTGCCCGGCCGGCCGAACCTGCCGGGCAACCGACTGACGGAAAACTGACGGAGAAGAGGTGAGGACCGGTGGCTGACTCGGTGAGTCCTCCGACCGGACTGATGGCCGCGGAGATGGAGTCCGTCCCCGCGATGGTGATCCGCGGCGGCACCAGCAAGGGGGTCTTCCTGCGGGCACGTGACCTGCCGGCGGACCACTCCCTGTGGGGTCCGTACCTGATCGACATGTTCGGGGCGCGCGACGCCCGGCAGATCGACGGGATCGGCGGCGCGATGCCGACGACGAGCAAATGCTGCATCGTCGAGGCGAGCGAGCGTGACGACGCCGACGTGGACTACACGTTCGCGCAGATCGGCATCGGCGAGGAACGGGTCTACTGGGACTTCAACTGCGGCAATCTCACGCCCAGCGTGGGCACGTTCGCGATCCTGGCCGGGCTGGTGCCTGCCGTGCCCGGCCGGACCAGTGTGCGGGTCTACCAGACGAACACCCGCATGCTGCTGACCGTGGACGTACCGACCGGGCCTGACGGCAGCCCGCTGGTCGCAGGCGACTTCGAAATGGCCGGGGTGACCGGGGCAGGCGCCCCGGTGACCACGGACTTCTCCCGGGCGATCGGGGCCTCGCTCGGCGGTGGCCTCTTCCCGACCGGCCGGCGCACCGACGTGATCAAGGTGCCCGGGGTGGGGGAGGTGACCTGCTCGATCCTGGACCTGGCGAACATGTGTGTGTTCTTCCGCGCCGAGGACGTCGGGCTCACCGGGTTCGAGATGCCCGCCGAGGGTCCACAGGTCGCCGAACGGTTCCACGAGGTGCGCCGGGCCGCCCAGGATCTGCTGGGCGTGGACCACGCCAAGACGACGCCGTGGCCGGTGGCGTTCACCGCCGCACGGGACTTCGAGCTCTTCGGCGGCGGGACCCTCGCGGCCGGCGACTACGACTTCGCCGTGCGGTTCGCCGGGATCCAGCCGATGCGCGACACCCTGCACGAGGCGTTCCCGGGGACGGCGAGCTGCTGCACCGCGGTGGCGGCCGTCACCGAGGGGACGGTCGTGCACGGGCTTTACCCGGGGCGCAGGCCCGGGAGTGTGCTGATCGCACACCCCTCGGGCACCTCGGTCATCGAGGCGGCCACGCACGAAGCGGACGGCTCCTGCGTGGTGGACGCCGTGCGGATCGCCCGCACGGTACGGCCGATCATGCGCGGCGAGGTGTTCGTGCGGAAGGCGGAGATCGACCGGCTGAGTGCGGTCATCCCCGCGTCCGACCGCACGAGGTCGGCAGTGCCGGCCCCCGTGCTCCCCGGCGACTGATCGTCGGGCAATCGCACCATGTCAGACCTATTGCCGTCCCCCGATCCGGGGGCTACAGTCGGCACACTTCAAATTGTCAGCCTGTCAGACAATCTCTCTTCATCCTTCCAATGGGCATCGATGGGACGCGTAGTCCACGAGGAGTTGGTGATGGCAAGACGCCACATCGGACGGGTCGTGCCTCGACTCGCCAGAAGCATCAGCAGACAGGGCAGCACGCGCCGGGGCGCGTTCGCCGCCATGGTCGCCGCCGGGGCCCTGGTCCTGGCCGCCTGCGGCGGTTCGGGATCGAGCTCGGCCGGCTCGTCGAGCGGCGACATCAAGCTCGGCATCTCCGTCCCGCTCAGCGGCGCGGTCGGGTCGAGCTGCACGCCGATGAACCAGGCGATGCTCGCATGGTTCAAGCACGTCAACGCCACCGGCGGCATCGACGGCCGCAAGCTCCAAGTGGACAACCGCGACGACGGCTACGACGCCGCCCGCTCGGTGACCAACACCAAGGCGTTCATCAGTGAGAAGGTCGTCGCGGTCACCGGCCAGTGCGGCAGCCTCCAGCCGCCGGCCCAGCTGCCGCTGCTCAACGCGGCCAAGATCCCCTTCATGTACGTGTTCGGCGCCTCCACCACGCTGCTGAAGCCGCTGAACCCGATGTACTTCAACCTGATGCCGACCTACGGCAGTCAGCTGGTCGACGAGATCCCGTGGGTGTTCCAGCACCAGGGCACCGGCACCGTCGCTCTGATGAGCACCGTCACGCCGGACTCGCCCACCACCGCCAAGGAGGTCCAGGACGCGGTCAAGAAGGCCGGCGGCACCTTCGTCGGAGCCTACGCGGCGCCGCCCGGCACCGCGGACTTCTCGCCCTACGTGCTGAAGATCAAGCAGAAGCACCCCGACTACGTCGTGCTCGACCAGATCCCGCAGGACGCCGCCCGGCTGACCCAGGCGATGACCGACAACGGGTTCTCGCCGAACAAGTACCTGGTCGGCAGCAGCGCGGTCTCCCAGCAGACCTTCCTCAACGGTGTCTCCAAGGCCCTGCAGCCGAAGCTGCTGGTCACCTCGGACACGATCGCCCCGGCCAGTGCCGGCAGCACCCAGTGCACGTCGGTGCTCAAGGCGGCGAACATCAAGGTCGAGAGCGTCACCCTGCGCGGGTGCGGCACCGCCCAGGTGGTGGAGAAGGTCCTGCGCTCGGCCCAGAAGCCGATCACGAGCAAGAGCGTCGTGGCGGCGATGGAGAGCATGTCCGATGTGAAGGCATCCGAGATCTACCCGCCGGTCTCCTTCTCGGCGACCAACCATGTCGGGGTCTCCAGCCTCTACATCTTCGGCGTGAAGGACGGCGCCTTCTACCAGGCCGGCTCGATCGGCGGCTGACGGACCGTCGGCAATGACGCGCGGCGGCGCGGCCGTCCCGGTGCCACCCGGCTCCGGGACGGCCGCTCCCCGGCGGATCAGGAGAACGACATGGGACTTGCAATATCGGTCATCGTGAGCGGCATCGCCTTCGGGCTGCTCATCGGAATGCTGGCTTTCATCCTGGTCTTCCTCTACAAGACGACAGGGGTGGCCAATTTCGCGGTCGGCAACATCGGCATGTTCGAGACGTTCATCGTCTACGAACTGTGGAAGGACGGCGTCGGGCTCTGGACCGCGGCGGGCATCGGCCTGGTGTGCAGCGCCGTGTTCGGAGTGCTCATCTACCAGGTGGTGCTGCGGCCCTTCGGCGGCACCCAGGCCAACACGCTGGTGCGCACCGTCGCCCTCTTCCTGGCGCTGGCCGCGATGGCGGACGTCTTCTTCGGACGCGACCAGCCCTACCACTTCCCGGCGCTGCTGCCGACCGGGGGCACGAAGGTCGGAGGCGTGCTGCTGCGGTGGTCCGACCTGATCACGGTCGGGATCGTGCTGGTGATCGTCACCGGGTTCGTGGCGATGTTCCGCTACACCCGCACCGGCCTCCAATTCCTCGCGGTCGCACAGCGCCCCGAGACCGCACGGCTGCTGGGCGTCCGCGCACAGCGCCTGTCGACGATCGCCTACATGCTCGCGGGCTGCCTGGCCCTGCTGATCGGCCTGCTCCTGGCGCCGAAGCAACTGCTCTTCTCGCAGATGATGAACCCGATCCTGCTGTTCGCCTTCGCGGCCGCGGTCGTCGGCGGCTTCACCAGCCTCGGCGGCACGTTCGTCGGCGGCATCATCATCGGCGTGGTCACCGACCTGGTGTCCACCTACCTGGGCAGTGACCTGACGCTGGCAAGTGCGCTGGCGATCATGCTGCTCACTCTCGCGATCCGCCCGAACGGACTGTTCGGCGTCGCCCAGGTGAGGCGGCTGTGAGCGCGCCCACCCGTAAACATCACCACGGCCGAGGAGTTCACCCATGTTGACGCGCGCCAGGGACAGAGTCGGGTTGCCGGCGCTGACGCTCCTGCTGCTGCTGGCACTGGCACCGCTGGTGGTCCGTGGTGTCAGTGAGCAGGGCATCCTTGTCCTCGCCATGATCTACGCGGTCGGCGCGGTCGGCCTCGACGTGCTGACCGGCTACTCCGGCCAGTTCTCGTTCGGCCAGTTCGTGTACTTCGCCATCGGGGCGTACGTCATGTCCTCGGTGCGCATCCACGCGCACTGGCCATGGGTGCCGGCGATCATCGCCGGGGTCGTCGCCGCGGCGCTGGTCGCCGCGGTCATCGGCTCGCTCTTCGTCCGGCTGCGGTTCTTCGGCTCGGCCGTGGGGACGTTCTTCCTCGGCGCGGTGGCGGTCGACCTGCTCAGCGGCTCCCGGCTCGCGCACTGGACCGGCGGCTCCAACGGCCTGACCGTACTGCCCGTGACGATCGGGTCCCACAGCCTGTCCGAAGGCGACTGGCTCTACTACACGGTGTGGATCGGCCTCGCGCTCAGCGTCGCCCTCTGCCTGCGCTACACCAAGGTCCGCGCCGGCATGGCGGCCCGGGTGGTGAAGGAGAACGAGGTCGTCGCCGCCGTCCTCGGGGTGCGGGTGTTCCGCGAGAAGGTGCGCGCGCAGGCCATCGCCGGCGCCGTCGCCGGGCTCGGCGGATGCCTGCTGGCGCTTGACGTCGGCTACCTTTCCCCCGACACGTTCGGCATCAGCCAGTCCATCGAACTCTTCGCGATCGTCGCGGTCGGCGGCACCGGCAGCATCGTGGGGCCGATCCTCGGCGCGATCTTCTTCTTCAGCATGGTCAACGGCCTGGCGTCCACCTCGGCGTCCGCGTCCCAGCTGATCTTCTCCCTCGTGGTGCTCGTGGTCGTCGTGCTCTTCAACCGCGGTCTGTACGACCTGGTCGAGCAGGGTGCGCGGCAGTTGCGCGCTCTGGTGCGCCGGACGCCGGCCACGGCCGGCGGCGCGGCGGAGCCTGCGGCCGTCCCGCAGCCTGCCGCGGAGCGGACCGTGACGGCGCCGCTCAACGGGAAACCCACCGGTGAGGTGGCCAAGACGCCGGCCGGCACGCCACTGCTCACCCTTGAGGGCATCGGCGTCGACTTCGGCGGTGTGCGGGCACTGGACGATGTGGGCCTGCGGGTCGGCCGGGGCGAGGTCCACGCGATCATCGGCCCCAACGGCGCAGGGAAGACGACGCTGCTCAACTGCATCAGCGGCATCCAGCCGGCGATGGGTCATGTGACCCTCGACGGCGACGACCTGACGGCGCTGCCGGTGTCCGTCCGGCGGGGCCGCGGCATCTCCCGGACCTTCCAGCACCCGTCGCTGGTCGCGGACCTCACCGTCCTGCAGAACGTCGAGGTGGGTGCCTACGCGACGCACAACGGCTCGGTCGCCCTCGAACTCGCCGGCCTGCCCGTCACCCGGCGCCGTGACCGGCTGGCCCACGAACGTGCCGTCGAGGCACTGGAGTTGCTGGAATTCCCCCGGCACCGCTGGGGCGTCCACGCGGGCGAGCTGACGATGGGCGAGCAGAAGCACATCGACATCGCCCGCGCCCTGGCCAACAAGCCGAAGCTGCTGCTGCTCGACGAGCCGACGGCGGGGCTCGGCGAGGAGGAGATCGACGCGGTCGCGAACGCCATCGAGGGCGTACGGCGGGCCGGGGTGACCGTCCTGGTGATCGCCCATCACGTGGGGTTCGTCCGGAGGATCGCCGACGGCTGCACCGTCCTGGACTTCGGCCGGGTCCTCACCACGGGCACGGCCGCCGAGGTGCTGGCCGACGACCAGGTCGTCGAGGTGTTCGTCGGAGCCGGGAGAAAGTCATGAAGACGCTGAAGGAACGGGCCGCCGGGACGCCCGGCACGGGTCTGCGCATCGACGACCTGCACGTGCGCTTCTCGGGCGCGCGGGTGATCGACGGACTGTCGCTCACCGTCGCGCCCGGGGAGATCGTCGGCCTGGCCGGCCGCAACGGCGCGGGCAAGACCACCACGCTGCGCTCGATCTCGGGCCTCGTCGCGCGCAGCGGTGGCGTCATCGAACTGGACGGCGTACGGCTGCCGTCGCGGCCGGAATCGGTCGCCCGGGCCGGCGTCGCCCATGTCCCCGAAGGCCGGGGCATCTTCGCCGATCTGACGGTCGAGGAGAACATCCGGCTCGGGCTGGTACGCAAGGTGCCCGCCGCGCAGACGCTGCGGGGCGCGCTGGAGGAGGCGTTCCCCGTCGTCGTCCGGCTCCGCGACCAGAAGGCCGGCCGGCTCAGCGGTGGTGAGCAGCAGATGGTGGCGCTCTTCCGCGGGCTGATCGGCAAGCCGCGGGTGCTGCTGGTGGACGAGATGAGTCTCGGGCTGTCGCCGCGCGCGCTGCTGACCGCGATCGAGGCACTGGCGGAACTCGGGCGCGCGCACGGCATCGGCGTCCTGGTCGTGGACCAGAACAGCCGGATGCTGCACGAACACTGCGACCGGGTGTACCTGCTGGGCGGCGGGCGGGTCCGGCTGTGGGACGACACCAGTAACATCGCGTCGGCGTACTTCGAGTGACCGCCGCATGCCGAACGGGGGTGCGGCGGCGGGCCGTCGGGGTTCCCCGGCGGTCCGCGGACGCGCCGCACCGCGCGGCTGCGCACCTCCGGCGGCGGGCAGCGGGTGTGACGATCCGGTGCCGACGTGTGACGGGGACCGGCCGGGCAGGCCCTATGCTGGGTGGGCGCCCCGGTCCATTGTCTGACAATATTCGCGGCGCGGCGCCCCCGGCACCCGCCCGCCGGAGCGGGCACCGGCGCTCCGGGACGACGAGCAACCGGCCGGCAAGGCCACCTGTAGGAGGACACACCGTGGGTTCGGACAACACAACGGCGGGCGGCAGCACGGCCGGGGCACCCTTCGCCCGTGCCCGGATCGGCCGCGTCGCCGCCCCGATCCGCGAACAGGTCCTCGACGTGATCCGGCAGGGCATCCTCGACTTCCACCTCAAGCCCGGCCAGCGTCTCATCGAACGGGAGCTGATCGAGCAGTTGGGCGTCTCACGCCCCACCATCCGCGAGGTGCTCTCCCGTCTCGTCGCCGAGGGGCTGGTGACGATCCAGCCGCAGCACGGCGCGATCGTCGCGGTGCTCTCGCCCGTCGAGGCCGAGGACATCTACGAGATGCGGGTGCCGCTGGAAGTCCTCGTGATGCAGCGCTTCGTGCGGCGGGCGACCGATGAGGAGATCGGCCAGCTGCGCCGCGCGCTGGAGCGGATCGAGGAGATCACCGCGTCCGGTTCCGAGACGCAGAGCCGGCTGCGGGCCAAGGACGACTTCTACCAGATCGTCTTCGAGGGGTCCCGCAGCCCGGTGCTGGCCCAGACGCTGCAGAGCATGCAGGGGCGGATCCGGCTGCTGCGGGTCACCTCACTGGCCGTCCCGGGACGCCCGGAGGCGTCGCTTGAGGAGATCCGCCGGCTGGTCGAGGCGATCGAGCAGCGCGACCTCGACGCGGTGGCCGCGGCGGCGACCGCGCATGTGCGCAACGCCTCGGTGAGCGCGCTGAGCCGGCTGGCCGAGACCGAGCCGGACGCGCAGCCCCAGCCGGACGCGCAGCCCCAGCCGGACGCCGAGCCGGCCCCGGAAGCGGGTGCTTCGCCGGCCCGGTGAGCGACACGTTCGGCAGCACGCCGTGGGGCCCGTCCACAGGGAGACGGGCCCCACGGCTTTCACACCAGCTGCCAGCGGACGAAGGTGACGTCGTCGTTCACCGGCTCGAACACCGCGGTGACCGCACGGCCGATGGCCATGTCGCCCGGGTCGCCGCGCATGATGCCGTACATCTTCAGCCCGCAGGAGAGCTCGACGAGACCGACCACGTACGGCAGGTCGCCGGCGAACGCCGGGTCGAGCGCGCGGTGGTAGGTCGCGTAACTCCACAGCGTCCCGGCCGGTTCGACCTCCTCCCAGGCGAACCCCGGCTGCAGGCACTCCGGGCAGACCGCCTCCGGCGGCCACAGGCGGTAGCCGCAGACGGTGCTGCGCGGGACAGTGAGTCGTCCCTCGCGTGTCGCCGCCCAGAACGGCGCGGTCACCGGGTCGGACAGATCGGGCAGGGGCTTCTCGACTGTGCTCATGCCGCACTCCGGGTGGAGAGGATGGTGGCGGCGCCCTTCCAGAAGTCGTGCGTCTGGGCGTGCAGGGCGACTTCAGCCGCCGGGACCTGGCGGTCGCCGGCCGCTCCGCGCAGCTGGGCCACCGCCTCGTACAGGTGCATCCAGTTGTGGGTGTAGCTCTCCGACAGCTGGCCGCCGTGCGTGTTGACCGGCAGCCGTCCGCCCGGCCGGGTGTGGCCCTCCGCGAGGAACGGGCCGGCCTCCCCGACACCGCAGAAGCCGTACCACTCCAGCATCTGCAGCACCCACACCGACGTCCCGTCCTGCAGGTACGCCAGGTCGATGTCGTCCGGTCCGAGCCCCGCGTTGCGGTACACCTGGTCGGCGATGCCGCCCAGCCACGGCCGCATCAGCTTGTCCTCGTTCTGCTCGTTGCGGATCGCCGACCGCTGCGCCATACCCAGCAGGTGCACCGGCTTGTCGTGCAGATCGGCGGCGCGTTCGCTGCTGGTGACCACGAAGGCCGCGCCGCCGTCGGAGATGACGGTGAGGTCGGCCCGCCGCAGCGGCTCCACCACGTACGGCTGCGCCAGGTAGTCGTCGATCGTCATCGGGGTGCGGAAGACCGCGCGCGGATTGAGTGCCGCCCACTCGCGCTGCGCGACGCTCACCCAGCCCAACTGCTCCTCGGTGGTGCCGTAGAGGTGCATGTGGCGCCGGGCGGCCATCGCGGCCGGGCCGGCGACGTGCAGGAAGCCGGCGAGCGCCGCCCACTCCGCGGAGCCGCCGATCGGCCGGCTGAACCCGATCTTCGCGCTGCGGGCGTTCGTCCCGTACGTGAGCAGCACCGTGCTCGCCAGCCCGGCCTGGATGGCCATCGCGGCGAGGTGCAGCGAGAAGCCGGCCATCCCGTAGTCCAGCGTGGTGCTGTAGTCGGGGTTGATGCCGAGCAGCGGGCCCATGCCCTCGTCGGTGCCGTGGGTGGTGAGCGGAGCCTTGCAGGTGATCAGCCCGTCGATGGCCGACTTGTCGATCCCGGCGTCACGCAGCGCGGCCACCGAGGCCCGTACCGCGATCACTTCGGGTGATTCATCCGGAATCTCCCCCTGCTCCGTGGCCCCCGCGCCAATGATGGCGATGCCGGGTGGCGGCCCGATCCCTGTACTCACGCCCGCTCCCTGTGTCAGTTCGTCCGACTGTCAGACGATACTATCGAGAAGAGCCCCGCCGGCACCATGCCTGGGCTAGAATCCGTTCGGCCGGCTGACTGCCTGTCAGAACTCGGTGACCGGCGCGCGCTCCACACCACAGGCCACGGGGGTGCATCGGATGAGCACGGACGATCCACGCACGGCGCAGTCAGCAGGATCCGCGGAACCCGCAGTGAGCGGCTGGTCCCCGGTGGCGATCGGCCGCGTGGCGGCGCCCCTGCGCAACCAGGTGCTCGACATCCTCCGCCAGGAGATCCTCGACCTCCGGCTGCGGCCCGGCCAGCGGCTGATCGAGCGCGAACTCATGGAGAAACTCGGCGTCTCGCGGGCGACCGTGCGCGAGGTCGTCGTCCGGCTGGAGTCCGAGGGGCTGGTGACCACCGTCCCGCAGCGCGGCGCGATCGTGACCGTACTGACGGTGGCGGAGGCCGAGGACATCTACGAGATGCGGGTGGCCCTCGAAATGCTCGCCGCGCGGCACTTCGTCGAACGGGCCAGCGACGAGCAGGTGCGGCGGCTGCGGCAGGCGTACGACGACCTCGCCGCGATACCCGAGGCGGTGGACGGCACGCTGGGGCTGCTGCGCGCGAAGGACGCGTTCTACGAGATCCTGCTGGAGGGTGCGGCCAGCCCGGTGCTCACCCGGACGCTCACCGGCCTGCAGAGCCGGGTACGGCTGCTGCGGCAGACCTCGCTCTCCCTGCCCGGCCGGGCCCGGCAGACCCTCGAAGAGCTCCAGGCCATCGTGTGCGCGATCGAGGCGCGGGACGCGGACGCGGCAGCCGAGGCCAGCGCGGCGCACATCCGTACCGCGGCACGGATCGGTCTCGCCCGTATGGCGGAGTCCGAGGCCGCGACCGATGCGCCTCGCTGATCCATCCCGCTGACGGACCCCACTGACCCGTTCCGCGCCGGGCGAAGACGGGATCGCAGCCGGCGCCGTCGCGTCGCCGGTCTCCCACGGGCTGACGGCCCCCGCGGCGGCGGCTTCGGCCCGCCGCGTCATTCCCCCAGGTCAGTGGTGACCGTGGGCGCTGCTCGATGCCCCGCCGAAGAGCCGGGCCAGGGCGCGGAAGGGCAGGGTGACAACGGTGGCGATGGCGCTGCCGATCTTGCCGAGCACGTCCGCGATTGCGGTGAGCATGGGATTTTCCTCTCGTCGCCGGATCCGGCGGGCCCGACCTTCGTCTTCCGCCCGCCGCGCATGTCCTTCATCCCTCGTCTGCCCCCGCGCGCGGAATGCATGAGCGCGCCGGCCTGCGCGATCGCCGTATGCCCGCACCGGGAGGCGTGGTCCGGAGTCCGCCGGGGTAGAGCGACCGCCCGGGAGGGAACAGAAATGACGGGGGTGGTGGCATGGCGCGCAGGGCGGGGCGGCTCATGGCAGCCGGTGCGAGGGTGATGCGGCTGGTGGCGGCGGTGGCACGGCCCGTCCTGACCCTGCTGCTCGGGCCGCCGGGGACCGCGGTCGGCGGGGCCGCCGGGGCCGCGGCCTCCTCGGGCGGTGACGCGCTGGAGCGGGTGGCGGCACGGCAGCAGGCGCTGCCGGGGCTGCTGCGGTTCTCCCGCCGGGGCCGCGTGCCGACGGTGGCCGACGCGGACGACCCGATCTGGCTCGGGGTGCACCCGGCGGCGCCGAACGGGCACGGCGGGACGGGCTTCGGGCGGGTGCCGGCGTTCATCGACCGTGATGTGATGCCGCAGGTGGAGGCGGCGCTCAGCGCGGGGGAGGGCTTCGTGCTGCTGGTCGGCGAGTCGACGGCCGGCAAATCGAGGCTCGCCTACGAGGTGATGCGGCAGCACTTTCCGAAGTACCACCTGGTCGTCCCGGACAGCCGGGAGTCGATGGTGCGGCTGGTCGACTTCGTCGTACGGCTGCCACGGGCCGTGGTGTGGCTCGACGAACTCGACGTCTACCTCGGCGCCGGCGGGCTGACGGCGGGCCAGGTGCGGCGGATGCTGGACGCCGAGGGCTCGCGGGTGGTGGTGCTGGCGACCATGAGCGCCCAGCAGCACAGCCGGTTCGGGGCCAGGACCGAGGCGGACAACGAACCGGGCCGCGATGTGCTGCGCAGCGGGCGCGAGGTGATCCGCCTGGCCGCCACCGTCCGGGTCGACCGGACGTGGAGCGCCGCCGAGCTCGCCAGGGCCCGGCGCCGCGCCGAGGATCCCCGGATCAAGGCCGCGGTCAACGGCGCCGGATCGGGGCTGCGCGGGGTGGCCGAGTACCTGGCCGCCGCGCCGCAGCTGCTGGACGAGTGGCACAACGCCTGGTCGACCGGCACCCACCCGCGCGCCGCCGCCCTGGTCGCGGCAGCCGCCGACGCCCGCCGCGCCGGCTACCACCGGCCGCTCCCCGAGGACGTACTGCGCCGGATGCACGCCGTCCACCTGGAGCGCCGCGGCGGCATGGCGTTACGCCCGGAGCCCTGGGCCGAGGCGCTGGACTGGGCCACCGAGCCGCTGCACGCCACGTCCAGCCTGCTGCTGCCCCGTGACGGCCGCCGCTATCTGGCCTTCGACTACCTCCACCACACGCTGGACGAGCAGGTTCCGCCGCCGCGCATTCCGGGCGAGGTCTGGGAGATCCTCATCGAGCACGCCGACGCCGTCGACGCGCAGGACATCGGTGCCACCGCCTATCAGCGCGGCGATCTCGCGCACGCGATGGCGGCCTTCGAGAAGGCGGGTGTGGACCGCGGCCGGCTTGCCCGGCAGTGGTACGCGACCTGCGTCGGCGAGGCCGGCGACCCCGGACGTGCGGCCGGCCTGTACGGGGAGCTGGTGGCCGAGTCGACCGGCGAGCTGGGCCCGGACGCCCGCGAGACGCTGGAGAACCGCAACGCCTATGCCCGCTACGTCGGCATGGCCGGTCACCCGGCCGAAGCCGTCGAGCTGCTGCGCGGTGTCATCGCCGACCGGACTCGGGTCCTGGGCGCGGATCACTCGCACACCTTGAACAGCCGCAACAACCTGGCCCTGCTGCTCGGCGAGTCCGGCCGGATCGGCCCGGCGCTTGCGGAGTTCGAAGCCGTCCTCGCCGACCGCACCCGGTTGCTGGGCGCCGACCATCCGCACACCTTGGCCGCCCGCAGCGGCCACGCCCGCGCCCTGGGCGCCGCAGGCCACGCGGCAGAAGCCGCCGACCTGCTGGAAATCCTCGTACTGGACCGCACCCGCGTCCTCGGCGACGACCATCCCGCCACCCTCGGCAGCCGCAACGCCTACGCCTGCTTCGTCGGTGACGGCGGGGACCGCCCGCACGCCGCCCGCCTGCTCCAGCAGATCCTGGAGGACCGCATCCGGTACCTCGGCGCGGACCACCCCTGGACCGTGCGCACCGAGCGGGAGCTGGCCCGCTTCCGCCCGTGAGGGACCTCAGCGGGCCTTGATCGGCGCTGCCCGGGATGCGGTTCCGCCGGAGGCGACGAGACTGATAACGAGGGCTGGGAGTGTCGAACGACGATTCGACCAGCGCGGTCCGCAGGCTGCCCGGAAGGCGCTCGCTCGTGACATGAGAAGGCGGACAGGAATGGGTGAACCGAACAGCACCGGACTGGCCGCAGCGGTGGCCGGCGGTTACGTGCTCGGCCGCACCAGGAAGGGCCGGCTGGCCCTGACCGCGGCGGCGGTCCTGCTCGGCAGCGGGCTCAGCCCGAGGGATCTGCTGGCCGCGGGGCTGCGCAGGACCGGCGGCGCCGCGGACGACGAGAAGAGCGGCGGGATCGCCCAGGCGGCCCGTACGGCCGTCTCGGGGGTGGCGAACCGGCGGATCACCGCGCTCACCGAGGCTCTCCGCGAACACACGCTGGCCCTCTCCGGTGAGCAGGACGACACGGGGGACAAGGCAGAGGACGGGGACGGCGGGGACGAGGCGTCAGCGGAAGGCGCGGAAGGCGCGGCCGACGAGACCGACGCGGCCGGCGAGTCCACCCCGGAGCAGGCTCACGGACCGGACGGGAACACCGCAGGACTGCGACGCGCCCGCCGCCGCGAGAGCGCGTCCCGCACACCGCGGCCGGCGGCCAAGCGCACGGCGGCGAAGAAGACCCCGCCCGGGGAAGCCGCCGCTCCGAAGAAGCGGAGCGTGCCCGGAAAGCAGGCGGTCCCGGCGAAGAAGACGGCGAGCGGGAAAGGCCCGGCCGGGAAGACCTCATCCGCCGGGCGACCCGCGGCGAAGAAGGGCGAGCCCACCAGGAAGTCGGCCTCGCGGCCCGGACGGGAGAGGTGACCCGTAATGGCGACAGATGAGAAGACTGCGGCAGAGCCGACCCCCATGGCGCTGCTGAAACAGGAGATCGGTCAGTATCTCGGCGCGCGGGCGAAGCACATGGCGCGCAAGGCCGGCAGCAGACTGACCGAGGCGACCGAACGGCTCGCCGGTGACGGGGACGACGGCGGGAGCATTCCCAAGATCGGCGCCCGCGTGCTGCACGGGGAGAACCCGGTGAAGGCGGTCGCCGGCGAGAAGGCGGACGACGTCAAGGGCGCGGTCAAGGACAAGGTCAAGGACGCGCTGCCCGGCGGCGGCGGGTCGTCGGACGGGGACCGGTCGGCCGACACCAAGGCGACGAACATCGTCGAGATGATCGACGTCGGGGTGCCGCTGCGCACCGCCTACGACCACTGGACGGAGTACGAGAGTTTCAGCGGGTTCACCAAGGGCGTGCAGGAAGCCGAACGGGGTGAAGAGGCGACCAGCGAGTGGACCGTGAAGATCGGACCCTCGACCCGTAAGTGGAAGGCGAGCATCCAGGAGCAGGTGCCGGACGACCGCATCGTGTGGACGTCCGAGGGTGCGCAGGGGACCACCCAGGGCGCGGTGAGCTTCCACGAGATCACCCCCACCCTCACGCGGATCATCCTGGTCCTGGTCTATTACCCGTCCGGGATCGTGGAGAAGACCGGCAACATCTGGCGGGCCCAGGGCCGGCGGGTCCGGCTGGACTTCAAGAATTTCCAGCGCTATGTCACCTTCGCGGACGAGGAAGCAGAAGGCTGGCGGGGTGAGATCCGCGGCGGCGAGATCGTCCGCACCCATGAGGACGCGATGGCGGAGGAAGAGGCCGACGAGGAAGACGACGAGGAAGACGATGAAGACGACGAGGGCGAGGACGACGCGGAAGACCAGGACGAGGAATAGCCGAAGGCACCACCGCACGCACCTGATATTGAGGGGCTGAGCATGGACCGCGAAGTCGAACCGTACGCGGAGCCGGACGTCTACCTGGACGTACCGAACCTCCACATCGAAGAGATCGACCTTGAGGTCGAGGATCTGCGGGCGCGGGTGTCGCTCCAGGCCGAGGTGCTCGACCTGGTGAAACTCAATGTCGGCGTCGACGTCGTCCTCGGCAGGGTCAAGGTGGACATCACGGGCGTCGAGGCGCAGGCCCTGCTCAAGGTCCGCCTCGACAAGGTCGCCGAAATCCTCGACTCCGTCCTGCGGACGATCGACAACAACCCGCAGATCCTTGAGCAGATCACCCGTCCGCTCGGATCGGCGGTCGAGGAGGTGGGTTCCGGTTCCGGCGAAGCGGTCCGCGAGTTGGGCCGTGGCACCGGGGAAGCGGTGGACGACGTGGCCTCCGGTGCGGGCAGGGCGGTCCAGGACGTCGGCAAGGGCGCGGGGGGCGCGGTCCAGGACGTCGGCGCGGGCGCCGGCGACGCGGTCCAGGATGTCGGCAAGGGCGCTGGATCGGCCGCGGAGAACCTCGGCGAGGACGCCGGAGAGATCGCCGACCACGCCGTGGAGGGAGCCGGAGGTGTGGTCGAGGGCACGGCCAGGACCGCCGGCGAGACCGCCGAAGGAACCGCCCGGAGCGCCGGGAAGACGGCCGAAGGCACGGCGCAGGCAGCCGGCAAGACCGCCGAAGGGGCGGCCCAGGACGCCGGGAAGGCGGCCGAAAGCACCGGCGCCGGCGACGCCGCCGAGAACACCGCCCCGGACGCGGACGCCGGGGAAGCCGTCGAAGGCGCCGGCGGACAGGCCGAGGAGACAGCCGGCCCGGCCCCGGCCCGGGCGGAGAAGCGGCCCAGGCCCAGGCCGAGTACGGCGAAGGGGAAGAAGGAGACCAGGCGCGCGCCGGGTTCCGCCCGCCGTACCGCCGCCGCCCGCCGCCACGCCCCCAAACGCCGGGAGCGGGCGGAGAGCGACGCGAGCCGTCAGGACGCCGAACGGTCCTGAGCGGTCCTGAGCGGTCAATGACCGTCCTGAGCGGCCGAGCGTGCCGGGGAGCCGGTCAGGCCCCGGTGCGCCCTACTGGTAGGTGACCGTGATCGGTCCGTGGACGGTGTGCTGCGGCAGACTGACGGTCAGGACCCCGGTGCCGGCGTCCCAGCGGTAGTCCTTCTTCGACACGTGCACGCCGGTGGCGGTGACGTGGGTCGGCGCGCTCGCTCCCATGATCGACAGAGTCCAGCGGCGGTTCTTCACCTGCCCGCGGAAGGATCCCTCCGCGGGGCTGATCGACACCGTGTGGCGCCCGCCGGACTCCTTGTACCGGATCTGGGTGGTGGCGCTCCGGCCGGGGCCCGAGGTGGTCCCGTCGTCCTCGTAGAGGCTGGTGGAGCCCGAGGCGCCGGCCGCGATGCTCAGCGTGACGTCCGTCAGCGGGCTCTGGTCCGCCGCCGGTACGTCGTGCGTGCGGGTGGGCATGATGCCGCCGGCCTTGATGAACACCGGCATCGCGTCCAGGCCGGTGGTGATGTCCTGGGTGGTGCCGCCGGCGTAGGTCTTTCCGGTGAAGTAGTCGGTCCACCGGCCGGGCGGGAACCAGACCGAGGTCGTGGCGGACGTACCGGGGGTGGTGACGGGGGCGACCAGGACGTCGGAGCCGTAGAAGTACTCGCTGCCGGCGGTCGCGTACGCCTGCTCCTGGTCGGGATACTCCAGATACGTGGGGCGGACGATCGGCACACCGGTGCGGTTCGCCTCTTCGGCGAGCGTGTAGGTGTACGGCACCAGGTCCTCGCGGAGGTTGAGGAACGTGTCCGCCGACTGCCGCGCCGCGGTGCCGTACTGCCAGGGCAGCCGGTCGCTGTGGTTGCTGTGCAGCCGGTCGATGGGCTGGAAGGCGCCGAACTGCACCCAGCGGGCGTACAGGTCGTCCGGCAGTTTGTACGTCGACCGGGTCTGCCCGCCGGAGGTGTAGGTCTCCGAGCCCTTCAGCCCCGTGGTGTCGTTGTGACCGCCGATGTCGTGCGTGATGGCGGCCATCCCGGTCGCGGCCGACTCCCCTGGTGTGTAGCCGACTTCGAGCTTCAGCGTCCCCCAGGTGGAAGAGGTGTCACCGGTGAAGTGGACGGTGGTGCGCTTGTCCGCCCACGGGCCGGTGGGCAGTCCCTGCTGGCCGCTGTAGCCGCCGGCCTGCAGCGAGCCGTAGGCCCGCGAGAGGACGAAGCCGCGTCCAAGGGCCTTGCCGGTGGCGGTGGCGTACTGCTGGTTGATCCACGCGTCCGGGGTCACCCCCGGCATCGACGAGAGCGACGCGTCGCAGCACCAGTCCAGCCACCAGAAGTCGTTCCCCTGCTGGTCCATGGTCCGGTGCAGGTCCATGTACGCCTTGAGCTGGTCGGGGTCGCCGAAGTCGAAGGTGTAGCAGTTGTCCTGGACGCCGGCGCCCGCGGCGCAACCGCCCTTCGTCAGCTTCCCCTTGGCCGTGGCCTGGGCCTGGGCGAACTGCGGATCCGAGGCGAGGATGCTGGGGTGGACGTTCAGCGTGTTGTGCAGTCCCTGGGCGGCGGACCAGTCGAAGAAGCCCTTCGGGTCGGGGAACTTGGCGGGGTCCATCTCCCAGCCGCTCCAGTCGTTCACCGCCTTGAAGTCCGTGTCCGTCACCAGCACGTCCAGCGGGACGTGTTCTGACCGGAAGGCCGGCAGGATCGTGTTCTCGTAGTCCGCCGCGGTGCGGTCGATGTACTCCGAGTACCAGACGCCGTAGGCCCACGGCGGCAGCAGCGCGGGCGGCCCGGTGAGGGTGGCCAGGTCGCCGAGCCCCTGCTTGTAGTCGTGCCCGTAACCGAAGACGTAGCCGTCCTGGTACGGCGCGCCACGGTGACCGGGGCGCTGGGTGACCTTCTTCGTGGCGGTGTCGTACAGCGCCGACGGGGTGTCGTCGAGCAGGTACCAGCCGTCCTCGTTGAGCAGCCCGGGGGTGGTCACGGGGGCGGCGCCGTTGCCGGTGACGCCGTCGAGGCCGCGACGGTATCCGCCGAGCGCCACGTGCGGCGGCGGTGCGGCCGCGGTGGGTGCCGCCACCGAGACGGTGTCGGCGTTGATGTGACAGCTCGCCGCCTCGGGGCAGTTGAGGGTGACGTCGTCGTCGCCGGCCTTCAGGGTGATGGGCAGCGAGGCGGTCTGCCAGGTGTCCCAGTCGTTGGTCGCGGGGAAGGACAGGGTGCCGGTGGCTCCGCCCGCGGAAACGGTGGCGGTGCGGGTCTGGTGGAGGCCGTCGCCACCCAGGCCGTTGGCGTAGCGGACCCGGAGGGTGTAGGTGCCGTCGGCGGGTACGCCGACCACGTGCGTGGTCAGGCTCGACCCCTGGTTGAGTTCGCCGACGAAGCCGTTGCCCGCGTATCCCTTGTGGTCGGTGGCGCTGACCGCCGTACCGCCGACGCGCCCTGCTTCGGCCTCGCAGCTCACGCCGAACCGGCAGTCGGCGATCGCGGTGGTGGAGACGGGCGGGTAGGCGTCGCCCGGGTGGACGAGGGCGACGCTGTCGATGTTGACGTTGCCGGAGTCGGACGCGGTCCTGGTCAGGGCGATCGTGTGGTGCCCGGCGCCGAGTTGGACGGCCGCGGTGGCCAGGCTCCAGCTGTCCCAGTTCGCGGTGGCCGGCAAGCTCACCTTCTGCTGTGCGCCGCCGTCCACGGACAGGGTCAGGGTACGGGTGACGTTCTGGCCGTCACCGCCCACGGAGTTGGCGTACCGGATGTCGAACTGGTAGGCGCCCGCGGTGCTGACATCGATGTCGGTCGACGCCGAGCTGCCGGTGCCGGCGAATCCCGCGGCGAACCCGGTCCCGGTGTAGCCGGTGTGGTCGGACGCCACGGAGAGCCCGTTGTTCTGCAGGGTCTCGGCCTCGCACAGCGCTCCGGGCGGGCAGCTGAGGTGCTGCCACGGGGTGGCGGTCACGGGTGTGCCGCCGGCCGTGAGCTGCACGGAGAGGTTCCGCGCGTCGAACTGCCCCGAGCCGACGCGGTACCGCAGCGTCATCCCGCTGGTCTTGACGGTGAGCCAGCCGCCGGACGTTCTGGCGGTGTAGGCGGCCGGGCTGAAGCCGTCACGGCCGATGGCGTTGAACGTCGGGTCGTCGGTGAACCTGCCGTCGCCCGCGTACTCGGTGCGGATCAGCGTCGGCGAGAGGATCTCGAAGCGGGCGTCGCCGGAAGACACGGTCGGGATCCGGTGGTGCTGCGGGCCGCCGGCCGACGCGGGGCCGGTGCCGGCCACCGTGGTGGCGGCGGCGATGCCGAGGACGGCGAAGAGCCCTATCTGCCGTCGCAGGGACCGTGGTCGTCGCCTCACTGCTGCGGGTCTCATGTGCAACTCCGTTCTCACGTCGGCCGGGCGGCTCGTCCGCGCCGTCACGGCCGTGGCCCCGGGGGACAGGTGGCTGTCCGCCGGGGCCCTGCGGCTCTTCCATCGTTGTAAATCACGCACCTGGCATGACAGCACGTCTGCTGCTCAGCGTCCACAAAGGCGACGCACAACGTCGAAGATCACACGCGGGGACCGTGCCAGGGCCGCACGCGGCCCCAACACCCCCTCGGGGCACCCGTGATGACACGGGCAAACGGTCCGGCTCAGACGGTGAAACGGTCGGGGTCGGCGGCTTCCCAGTCCGCTGCCCAGGAGGCGGGCGGCTCGGCGAGCAACTGGCCGGGAGACAGCCACTCGTACAACTCGGCGTAGGAGCGCACCGTGTGCGGGTCCAGGCGGCGCTGCAGCATGTGCGGCCGCAGATCCGCCGGGTCGGTGACGCCCATCGACGCCATGATCTGCAGGGCGCTGGCCACCGTCGCCTCCTGCAGGCGGCGGACCCGCTCGGACTTGTCGCCGACGTGCAGGGCGCGGGCGCGCCGCGGGTCCTGGGTGGTGACGCCGGTGGGGCAGGTGTTGGTGTGGCAGCGCTGCGCCTGGATGCATCCGACGGCGAACATCATCGCCCGCGCCGCGTTGCCGTAGTCCGCGCCCTGCACCAGCCGTTTGACCAGATCCGCGCCGGTGGCGATCTTGCCGCTCGCCCCCACCCTGATCCGCCCGCGCAGCCCCGCGCCGACGAGGGCGTTGTGCACGGTGAGCAGTCCCTCGGTCAGCGGGGTGCCGATGTTGTCGGCGAACTCCAGCGGGGCGGCGCCGGTGCCGCCCTCCGCACCGTCCACGATGATGAAGTCGGGCGCGGTGCCCTCGTCGAGCATCGCCTTGCACACCGCCAGGAACTGCTGCCGCGAGCCGGGGCAGAGCTTGAACCCGGTGGGCTTGCCGCCGGACAGCTCCCGCATCCGGGCGATGAAACGGACCAGCTCACGGGGCGTGGAGAACGCCTGGTGGTACGGGGGCGAGACGACGGTCCGCCCCTGCGGCACGTCCCGTACCCGGGCGATCTCCGCGTTGACCTTGGCGCCCGGCAGCACCCCGCCGATCCCGGGCTTGGCGCCCTGCGACAGCTTGAGGGACACGCACTTGACGTGGTCGTGCGCCGCCTTGTCGGCGAACTCCCCGGCGTCGAAGGCCCCTTGCGAGGTGCGGCACCCGAAGTAACCGGTACCGATCTCCCAGACCAGGTCACCGCCGGAGCGCAGGTGGTACTCCGACAGTCCGCCCTCACCGGTGTCATGGGCGAAGCCACCGGCCGCCGCACCCCGGTTGAGCGCGAGGATCGCGTTCGAAGACAGCGAACCGAAACTCATCGCCGACACGTTGAAGAGCGCCATGTCGTACGGGCGGGTGCAGTCGGGGCCGCCGATACGTACCCGCGGCGGGGTCTGCGGCACCGGGCTCGGCGCCATCGAAGGGACCAGGAACTCGTGGCCCGGCAGGTAGACGTCCCGCTCGGTGCCGTACGGCTCCTCGGCGTCGGTGCCCTTCGCGCGTTCGTAGACGATGCTGCGGACGTCCCGGTCGAAGGGGCGGCCGTCGAAGTTCCGCTCGACGAAGTACTGCTGCAGTTCCGGCCTGATCCGCTCCAGAAGGAACCGGGCGTGCCCGACGACGGGGTAGTTGCGCAGCACCGAGTGCTTGCGCTGCGCCAGGTCCCGGACGCCGAGCAGGGCGAGCAGCAGGAGCGGTATGGCGGCGAACCACCACCACGCGGAGAACCACCCGGCGCCCCCCACCGCCGCCAGCGCCGCCACCACCGTCAGAACGACCAACCCGATGCGTATCACCCTGGGCGAGTTACCCGCCGTCGGCGCTCCACGCCTGGCAGGCGCCCCAAGAGCTTCCCAAGGAACGGGAACGGGAACGGGAACGGCCCGGCCCCGCGCCGGGGAAACCCGGCGGAATCACCCGCCGCCGGCCTGGCGCGCGGAGCGCAGCGCGTCGAGGTAGTCGGCGATCGCGTTCCTGTTACGGGTCAGGAACCGGATGCGCTCGGACATCCGGCTGAGTTCGCCCTCCAGGACGGCGACCGTCTCGGGCGTCACCCCCGAGAAGCGGATGCTGTCCTGGGGCGTGTCCAGGCACGGCAGGATCTGCTGGATGACCCGGGTGGGCAGCCCGGCGTCGAGCAGCCCCCTGACCTGCATCACCCGCCCCACGACCGACTCGTCGTACTCGCGGTAGCCGTTGGGTGAGCGGCCGGACGCGATCAGCTGCTGTTCCTCGTAGTAGCGCAGCAGGCGCCGGGACGCGCCGGTGCGCTCCGCCAGTTCTCCGATCCGCACCCCTCCAACGTACGGCATCCGCGGTGGTGACCGCGCTGACCTGCGGAGTTTGACCCTCACATACGTGTGAGGGTTTGAGACTGGCCATCGCCCGGCACCACGGCCACAGGGAGAGAAGACAGCAGTGACCGATCTCAACGGCACCTCCGCACCCCGTTTCGACGCGGTGCGCGCCGCGTTGCAGCGCAACCTCGACTCCGGCGAGGAACTCGGAGCCTCGCTGGTCGTCGACATCGACGGCGACCACGTGCTCGACCTGTGGGGCGGGTTCCGGGACACCGCCAGAACCGTCCCCTGGGACGAGCACACCATCACCAACGTGTGGTCGACGACGAAGACCGTGACCAGCCTCGCCGCCCTGATGCTGGTGGACCGCGGTGACCTGGACGTCTACGCACCGGTCGCACGCTACTGGCCCGAGTTCGCCGCCAACGGCAAGCAGGACATCGAGGTGCGCCACCTGCTCTCGCACACTTCCGGTGTCTCGGGCCTCGATCAGCCCGCGGTGATCGAGGACCTCTACGACACCCGGCGGGCCGCCGCCCGGCTCGCCGCGCAGGCCCCCTGGTGGCAACCGGGCACGGCGTCGGGCTACCACCTGCTCAGCTACGGGCACCTGGTCGGCGAACTCGTCCACCGCGTCAGCGGAAAATCGTTGAAGCGGTTCGTCGCCGAGGACATCGCCGGCCCGCTGGGCGCGGACTTCCGGATCGGGGCGGACGGGCAGGACACCAACCGGATCGCCGACGTGGTCCCGCCGCCGCCGATGCCGTTCGACCTGGAGGCAGCCGGACAGGACAGCCCCGCCTACAAGACCCTGACCGGACCTGCCCTCACCGCGGAGACGGCCAACACCGCCGCCTGGCGGGCCGCCGACCTCGGCGCGGCCAACGGCCACGGCAACGCCCGCTCGGTGGCCCGCATCCTGTCCGTGCCGGCCCGCGGCGGCGAGGTGGACGGCATCCGCCTGCTCGGGCAGAAGACGATCGACCTCATCTTCGACGTGCAGGCGGACGGCACCGACCTCGTCAACGGACTGCCCCTGCGCTGGGGCATCGGCTACGCCCTGCCCCGGAGGGACACCCTGCCGTGGATACCGGACGGGCGGATCTGCTTCTGGGGCGGCTGGGGCGGTTCGATGATCATCATGGACCTCGACCGGCGCATGACCATCTCCTACATGATGAACAAGATGGCCCCCGGCATCCTCGGTTCCGAGCGCAGCGCGGCGTATGTCGCGGCCGTCTACGACTGCCTCCGGTAGGTGCCCGGGCACGACGCGGGCGGACGGGCCGCCGGAGCCCGCAGGCCCGGCGGCCCGTCCGCCCGCGGTCCTCAGCGCGACAGCGCGCTGATCAGCGGCCCGGAGTCAGGTGTGCCGAGCAGGACGAACACCGGGGCCTGGTGGAGATCCGCCGCGTAACCCGTCAGGTCGGCCGGCCCGCGGATGGTCCTCTTGTGCCGGACGTCGAACCAACGGCCGGGCGGGAGGTGGATGTTCCGCCGTTTCTGATCGCCGAGGACCGGAGCGGCGAGCAGTGAGTCGCCCAGCAGCCACTGGTCGTCGATGGTGTAAGTGGCCCTGTCCTCCGGGTGGTTGAAGAAGAGCGGCTTCATGATCGGTTCCCCGGTGCGCACCGCCCGCCGGACCTGCGCCCCGATGTAGGGGGCCAGGCGCTGGTGGGTGGTGACGGCGGCGGTGTACAGGTCCACCGTCTCCTGGTCGTACGGCCGGCTTCCGGCGGCGTTGGACACTCCGAGCGGTGAGGTGGAGGAGTACATCAGCGGCATCAGCGAGGCCGCCTGCGCCCACCGCACCAGAACCTCCTTGGCGGGCGGGGTCTGGCTGAGCGAACCGCCGATCATGTCCGTCTCGACGAACGGGTAGCCGACCGTGCTGATCGCGAGGCTCTGCGCCACGGCCGCCCGCAGCGAGCCCCAGCTGGTTCCCTTGTCGACCTGCCGGGTGACGAAACCGTACTTCTGGGAGCCGGTCCAGTGGATGCGCACGCCGGCACCCTGGAGATCGAACTGGTCGCACAGTTGCGCGCCGAGCGCGATGTAGTCGAGCGCGGTGTAGCCCGGGTACGGTGCGCAGGTCTCGTCGAAGAAGCGGGTGTCGAACTTGAATCCGTCGACCCCGTAGGTCTGTTGCACACTCCGCAGATTCCCGACGTACCAGGCGCGGGCGTCGGGGTTGGCCAGGTCGACGATGCCGGCGGTGCCGTTCCACCAGGTGACCAGGCCCGGTTGGCCGGGGTCGGTCTGCGAGCGCAGGAGGTACCCGTGCTCGGCGGCATGGGCGAAGTTGTCCGCGTCGGTGTTGATCCACAAGGTGACCCAGATCCCGAAGTCGTACCCCATCGCGTGGATCTCGTCGGACATCGCCTTCGGCGCCGGGAACTTGCTGTTGAAGGTGAAGTCGCCGTAGTGGCTCATCCAGCCGTCGTCCAACTGCACGGTGTGGCCCGGCACTCCGGCATCGTGCAGGCCCTTCGCCCAGGCCAGCAGCGAGTCCTGCGAGACGTCGGTGTAGAACTGCGCCCACGAGTTCCACAGCGGCTCGGCGTACTGGGTGCCGGTCGCGTCGCTGGCGGCCGGCGTGCCGGTGATCGCGATGTAGTCCTCGTAGACGTCCCTCGCGGTGCGTTCGACGAAGACGGTGGAGTCCATGGCGGAGCTCTGGGTGAGGGTGCAGCCGAAGACACCCTGCCGCACATCGTTCATCGACACATCCATGACGTCTTCGGTGTCGACCCACAGCCCGGTGCCCCGCTCGGTGAACCAGAACGGCTCGGTGATCAGGTACTCGGCGGGCGCCATCGTGGTGTCCCGGACCGTGCCGGAGTCCAGTGGCCAGGGCTGTTCCTCGTACGGGCCGCCGCTCGCGGTCACCGCTTCGCCCTGGCCGTACCAGTGGCCGGCCGAGGCGACCAGATAGTTGCCCGTCACCTGTGCCGCCGCCGTCGGGCCCTGAACCGACCAGGTCTGCCGGTAACGGCCGGCGGCCGGGGTGATCCGGAAGGCCACGGTGCTGCCGGGCAGGGTCGTCGCCAGCGTCAGGTCGAGCACGCCGTCGTGCCACGTGGCACGGAGTACCGAGGTGGCCGCGGCCGAGGACCCCGAGGCGGTGCGGAAGACCGCGGGGCCGGAGGCATCGTCCGCCCCGGCCGTGGTCTGCAGCACGGTCCGGCCGTCCCGCCGCGTGGTGATCAGGAAGGGTGCCTTGCTGACGGCCACCGTGTACCCGGGGCTGGTCGCGGTGGGCGACACGGTCAGCGTGACGGTGTTTCCGGTGTCCTGGAAGCGCGTGTGCGCCGGGGGACCGCCGCCGGTCCCGCTCCAGGCACCGGCCTGTCCGGTCGTCAGCAGGGCGGCGGAGACGCCGGCCGCTCCGCCGGCGACGAGGAAGCGCCTTCGGGGCATCGCTGTCGGATCAGCCATGGTGCTCCTCCTACGCGGTGCTTGCTGCGGGTGCCTGCGTGATGGTGCGGTAGCTGCGCTGTGAGGCTAGCCAGTCCGGTTGATGCGCGCAAGAGCTTGAAAAGTGAACGTAACGAGCATCAGCAATCATTTTTTTCCCGGACTCACGACCGGGAGGCAGCCGGCCGGCGGCTGACGACCGGCCGGCGGCCGGCCCTTGCCCGACCACGACAAGAAGGGGTGCCCGGGCAACCCGGGCACCCCTTCACACCGCACCGCCGGTCAGGAGGAGGCGGCCTCCTGCGCCGCGTGCTGGACGTACTCGTCGGTGTACGTCTTCGACAGGTCGATCTTGTGACCCTTGATGGCCGGGTCGATGGCCGTCAGCACCCGCAGGACGGTCTGCGGCGCATCGGTCGGCATCTGGCCGGTCGGGTTGTACATGCCCATCTCGTTCGCCAGCGCCTGGGTGTACTGCGCCTTGCCGCTGCCGGAGTAGAAGTCGGCCGGGACCTCGGCGGTGATCTGCGCGGCGGAGTGCGACACGATCCACTGGAGCGCCGTGTAGATCCCGTTGACCATCTTCTGCACGGTCTCCTTGTGGCTGTTCGCCCACGAGGTCTGGACGGTCAGCGCGGTTCCCGGGTAGGGCCCGCCGAGCGCGGCCTTGGTGCCGGCCGCGGTACGCATGTCGGCGACGATCGTCCCGAGGTGCTTGGCGAGCATGGTGGAGATGGTCGGCTCGGTCGTGACACCGGCGTCTATCCGGTTGTGCTGGAAGGCCGCGACGAAGGTGGCTCCGGCGGCAACGGCCACCAGGTGAGTCTTGGACAGCGGGATGTTGTTGTGGACCGCCAGGTACGACCCGATGTTGGAGCTGGCCGACCCCAGCGAGGTCACACCGACGGTCTTGTTCTCCAGATCGGCGGGCGACTTGAGCTCAGGCTCGTTCGTGCGGGTCATCTCGACCATGCCGGGCGCCTGCAGCAGCTGGACGACCGCCTGGGTGTCCTTGCCCTTGGCCTGCAGGTCGAGGTTGTGGTCGAAGAAGCCGATCATGCCCTGGACCTGGCCGGCGAGCAGGGCGTTGGAGACCTGGGGCGTCCCCTGCAGGTTGTCGATCTTGACGTTCAGTCCCTGCTTCTTGAAGAAGCCCATCCGGTCCGCCAGGATCAGCGGCAGATAACTCTGGTTCGCCTGGTTGGACAGTGCGATGGTGACCGTCGGCAGGGAACCGGCACTCGCCGCGTCGCTGACCGACTTGCCGTCCGAGCAGGCCGTCAGTCCGGTGGCCAGGAACGCCGACGCGGTGATGAGAACGATCTTCTTGTTCCGCATGAGCCATGCCTTCTTCTCAGGAGCGGGCGCGCCGCCGGCCGTCTTCGGCCTCGCCGTGCTCCGCGTGTCGTTGGAGGGTTTTGGTGTGCGTGGTGTGCGTGCACGGGGATCAGGCCCCGGTGCCGGACCTCTGCGGGCGCGGCTGCCACCGCAGCAGGCGCCGCTCCAGGAGCGTGATCAGCCCCTCGGCGGCCAGCGCGAACGCGGCGGTGATGACCAGGCCCGCGTAGACACCGTTGGGGTCGAAGTTGGCCTGGGCCTGGAAGATGAGCAGTCCGAGGCCCTGCTGTGCGCCGAGCAGTTCACCGACGATCGCGCCGGTGACGGCGAAACCGAAGGCGACGTGCAGGCTGGTCGTGATCCAGCTGAGTGCGGACGGGACGACCACCTGCAGGGTCACCTTGGTGTTGCCGGCGCCGAGGATGCGGGCGTTGGCGAGGAGGTTGCGGTCCACTTCGCGGGCGCCCTGGAACGCGTTGAAGAACACGCCGAAGAAGACCAGTACCGCAGCCAGCGTGACCTTGGAGCTGATGCCCAGGCCGAACCAGATGGCGAACACCGAGCCGAGCAGGATGCGCGGTATGGAGTTCAGCGTCTTGATGTAGGGGGCGAAGACGTCCGCCAGGAAGCGCAGCCGGCCGAGCAGGACACCGAAGATGACGCCGAGGATCACCCCGATCCCGAAGCCCATCAGCGTTTCCTGGAGGGTCACCCACACCTGGTCCGCCAGCGAACCCTGGGAGGTGCCGTGCTGCATCCAGGACCACAACTTCGAGCAGACGCCGGACGGTTCGCCGGAGTAGAACTTGTCGATGGCCCCGGTCGAGGCGAGTACCTGCCACAGACCGATGAACACGGCAAGGACGATGATCCTGGTGAGATTGACCAGTACGCGACGCCGGAGCCGCAGCCTGCGGGCCTGTGCTGCCTGGGCCGAGGGCGCCGGGCGCTCCGGCGGCGTCGGGGAAGTGCGTACCGGATCAGAGACGTCGGTACTCGCGTCCGCCGTACCGGTACTCGATCGGGGGCCGTGCACGTTCATGCGCTCATGCCTCTTCCGGGCGGGAGGGTGGGATCTGCCAGGGCCGCGCGGAGCCCCTGGCGTTGTGTGCCGGGGTCAGGCCGCGGTCACGGTGCGGTGGTAGGCGACCTGCACCTCGTCGCGCAGGGACTCCCAGATCCGCTCGTGGAGTTTGACGAATTCGGGAGTGTGCCGGATCTCGCGCGGATTCCGGGGCCGGGGGAGATCGATCGCGAACTCCTCCTTGACGGTGGCCGGCCCCGCGGTCATCACGACAACCTTGTCGGCGAGCGAGATAGCCTCCTCCAGGTCATGGGTGACGAACACGACCGAAGGCCGGGTCAGCTCCCACAGGGAGAGAAGCTCGTCGGACATGATCTGCCGGGTCTGCACGTCCAGACCGGAGAACGGCTCGTCCATCAGGAGCACCCGCGGCCGGTTGATCATCGTCTGGGCGAGCGCGACCCGCTTGCGCATGCCACCGGAGAGCTGGTGCGGGTGGTACTTCTCGAAGCCGGCCAGACCGACCCGGCGGATCCAGTCGGCGGCCTCGGCGTGTGCCTCCTTGCGCGACGCGCCACGGAAGCGCGGACCGGCCGCGACGTTGCCGAGCACGGTCTTCCAGGGAAACACCGCGTCCGTCTGGAAGACGAAGCCGACGTTCTCCCCGATGCCTTCCACCGGCACGCCGTCGATGAGGACCTCGCCGGTGTCGGGCCGTTCCATCCCGCTGATCAACGAGAGCGTGGTCGACTTCCCGCAGCCGGTCGGACCGACGACCGCGGTGAACTCCCCGGACTGGACCGAGAAATTGATGTCCCGCAGGACATCGTGATTGCCGCCTTGAGGTGTATTGAAGCATTTGGTCACATCGCGCATCACGATAGGCGGCGGTGTCGCCGACTGCGGTGATGTGACCGACCCATTGATGTGTCCACGCTGGGATTCGCTTGTCACGCGATGGAGGCTGCCAGAACTCGGCGCACGACAACAACCTCGTCGAACACGGGTCTACTGACTTAAGCACCGGGCGCACGGGACCCGGTGCCTGACGAGGTGAACGGATAGCGGTGTCAGGTATCCGATATGACGGTCACGGCGGGTGGTTCATCCGCCGCGTCTCGTTGACCTCCAGCTTTAGCATGTCGTGGGGGGAGAGCGTGTGGCCGGAGTGTGTGCGTTGTCTGGAGAAATCTCGCAAAGGGCGCGGTTCCACGGATCGTCTACGAGGGTTAGACGCAGTGTGTTCGGTGCGGTAATTTGCAGCGATGGAAATCCCGTATACCGGCATACCAGCTCAAAGTCACCTCCCTGATCGCCTCGCTCTGCGCATGCTCGTGCAGGAGTTCCGGCCCGAGCTGATGGACCAGCTGGTGGACAAGACCGAGCGGAGAGAGCGCCGCAGGCGGCTGCTTCCGGCGCGGCTCATGATGTACTTCGCCCTCGCCATGTGGCTGTTCGGCGCCTCCTCCTACGAGGAGATCCTGGCCAAGGTGACCAGCGGACTGCCCGAGATGTTCCAGAGCGTCGGCAGCGTCGGCGACCTGGCCAGTGCCGCGGCCATCGCCCGGGCCCGCAAGCGCCTGGGCGTCGAACCCCTCAAGGCGCTCTGCGGTCATGTGGCCGCGTCGGCGGAGCACGACGCGGCCGAGGCCGGCCGGGCGGCAGGCCCCGCGTCGGACACCCGGCGGGTGTTCGCCTTCGAGAGCCTGGTCATGGAGGCGCCCGACACCCCCGCGAACCGGGTGGCGTTCGGGGCACCCCAGCGCAAAGGCCACAGCCTGGACGTCTGGCTGGCCCTGCTCACCGACTGCCGGCCCCGCGTGGTCGCGGCCGCGGCCATCACTCCCGGCAGGGAGCAGGGGGCGGAGAGCCTGCTCGCCGAGTGGCCGCCCGATCTGCTCGGCGCGGGGACCCTGGTGGTGGGCGACGAGGAATCGATGACGCCGGCGCTGTGGAACGCACTGACCGAGCGCGGCGCCCACCAGCTCTGGCGGGTCGGCGGACACCTGCGCTTCCCGCTGCCGGCGGTGCGGGTGCTGCCCGACGGCTCGTACCTGTCGAAGCTGGTGGCGGCAGGCCCGGCAGGCGGCCCGGAGCGCGAGAGCACCGTCCGGGTGGTGCCCTACGGTGCGCCCGCCCTGCGCAAGGGCCTGCCGGGCGAACCGGACGCGCAGGGATCATGGCTGGTCACGTCGTTCCTCGACGACGACGCGGTGACGGCGGACGAGATCATGGCCCGCTACGAACGGGCGCAGGAGTGCAGGACCGGCGTCCGCCAGTTCATCGGGCAGATCGCCGGACCGCGGGTGGTATTACGGTCGAAAAGCCCCGAACTCGTCCAGCAGGAAATCTACGCGCTGCTCTGCACTTACCATGTGGTAGGGCACCTGGTATCCCCGATCCATTCGGATGTCCAGGGGCCGGTTTCGGCGGAAGAACGCCAACGCGCGGTGTGGCAGAACGGCTGACTGCGCTAAGTCAGTAGCGGCCCCCTTTGCTCCCGTGGCATGCGTGTGCTGGAATGCGGTCCACGACGAGGGCGCGGAAGCGCAGTGCCCATGACTCGGTACGTGATGGATTCGAGTGCTCGTTGTGATGCACCGGAATGACCAGGCGTCGGCCTTCCGGCAACGACGTTATGAGGGTTAAGGGTTGGTGAATGGAAGACCAGCGGTCTCGCGGAGCCGGTTATCCGTTGACGAGCGGGGACCGCTTGATACGTCGCAGCCTGGCCATATCGTGACGGGCGCGCGGAGATCTGGTGCTGTCCCGGCTCGGGGATGGAACGCCCGCATAAGAAATCTTGGACGGCCGCACGTTAAGCGTCACTTGAGCGACTGGCGGCTGCGCAGCCGCATGCTGCTCCTTGTTCTGGTCCCGCTGGTCGCGATCATCCCGCTCATCGGCGTACGGGTGGTGTCGGAAGTCGGCAATCTCCAGTCCGAGGGCCACATTCACGGCCAGACGCTGGTCGCCCAGCGAATCTCCAGTCTGGTCAGCGCACTTGACGACGAGCGTGACCTCACCGAGGTCGCCCTCGCCGGATCCGGCACCGCCAAGGACCCGCGGCTGGTGGCGGCCCAGCGGACCACCACCGCGGACATCGGGGCATTCGGCGACAGCCTGCGCCAGTACCGGGACAGTGTCAACGCCCTGCCGTACGCGACCCAGCAGCTCGGCTTGCGCGCGCAGGCCCGGCTCGGCGACATCGGGCCGCTGCGCGCCGCCGTACAGCGGCTCGGCGTCGGCACCCCGACCTTCAGCGCGTACACCACGATCATCGACGGCCTGCTGGACTTCAGCGACCAGCTCGCCGCGGTCAGTTCCGATCACACCCTCGGCAGCCTGGTCAGCACCCTGGCCTCTGTCGAGCAGATCGAGGAGCAGACGTCGAGCGAACGCGGCTACCTCGTCGACGTGCTGAACCGCGGGGACTTCACGCTGGAGCAGAAGGAAGGCATCGAACAGGCACAGGCGCAGTTCACGACCGCCAACAACACCCTTGCCAACAACGCCCCGACGTCGATCCTCAACCTCTACCAGTCGACGGTCAGCGGCGACGCGGTCGGCGCGGCCGACGGCACCGTCCAGGCGGTCTCCGCCGCGGCGCAGGAGGGCATCCCGCTCAGCAGCCTGCGGGTGAGCGCGACCACCGCCTTCGATCAGCTCACGGACAAGCTCAAGGCGGTCCAGACCGTCAAGCAGCGCGTCGTCCAGGACATGTCCCAGCGCGCCTCGCACCTGGTGTCCGCCGGGCGCACGCAGTTGTACGAGAACCTCGGCATCATCGTCGCGGTGGTCGTGCTGTCCTTCCTCGGTGCCATGGTCCTCGCCAGGTCCATCGTCCGGCCGCTGCGCCAACTGCGCGGCTCCGCCCTGGACATCGCGGACAACCGGCTGCCGGAGATCGTCCGCCGGCTCCGCGACGAGGAGCCCACGGACGAGGCCACGCACGTCCAGCCGATCGAGCTGCAGACACAGGACGAGGTCGGCCAGGTGGCGCGCGCCTTCGACCGGGTGCACTTCGAAGCGGTCCGGCTCGCCACCGAGCAGGCGCGGATGCGCAGCAACGTCAACGCGATCTTCACCAACCTGTCGCGGCGCAGTGAGAGCCTCGTACTGCGCCAGCTGCAGCTGATCGACGACCTGGAGAACAGCGAGCAGAACCCGAGTCAGCTCGCCAGTCTCTTCCAGCTCGACCACCTCGCGACGCGCATGCGCCGCAACAACGAGAACCTCCTGGTGCTGGCCGGCGAGGAGCAGGGACGCCGCTGGAACCAGCCGGTGTCGCTGCTCGACCTGGTCCGTGCCGCCACCGCCGAGGTCGAACAGTACGAGCGCGTCGTGCTGTACGAGATGCCCGAGGTGGCGGTGGCCGGCCATGCCGCCACGGACGTCGTCCACCTCGTGGCCGAACTCATCGAGAACGCCACCGCGTTCTCCGGCCCGGAGACCCGGGTGCTGATCGGCGCCAGGATGCTCGCGGCCGGGGACATCGTCCTGGACATCGCGGACGCCGGTATCGGCATCCGGCCCGAGGAGCTCGACCGGATCAACCGCCGGCTCGCCGAACCGCCGGTCGTCGACGTCGCGATCTCCCGCCGTATGGGACTGTTCGTCGTCGGCAGGCTGGCGGCCAAGTACCGCATCCAGGTGCGGCTGACCAGCTCGGCGGCGGTCGGCCTCAACGCCCTGGTACGGATTCCGCCGTCCCTGCTGGTGCCGGTGAGCGACATCGACAGTGCCGCGGAGGCCTTCGACCGGACGGCCATGCGGCCAGGTCCTGACGCCTACGACCAGGGGGCCCTCAGCGCCGGAATCCCGGCGCAGCCGGTCGGCGAACCGCGGTTCGACAGTTCCTACGGCGCCGCCGCAGGGGCCCCCGCGGTGGCCGCGGGGGGTGACCGGCGGTTCGACGGCAGCCCGGCCGGACGCCACACCGCCCCGCCCGGCAACGACTTCCCCTGGTTCAAGGACGAGCCGGAACCCGGCGCCCCGGGCGACGAGTTCTCCTGGTTCGTCGACCAGCAGCTCGAGGAACACCCCGAGCCCGCGGGCGCGAACGGTGCGGTGCCGCTTCCCGAGGGCACCTCAGGATCCGTCAGGCACGCCTACCCCGGTCCTGAGCAGGACGAGCGCGGGTCGGACCGGTTACCGATCTTCGAGTCGACGAGGTCGCAGTGGTCGGATCCCGCCGACCGCGGACAGCCGGAGCACGGCGGGCGGCACTCCGGCGCCCAGCCGCTGCCGGGGCAGGCCGGGCCCGGCTACCAGGCCCCTTCCGCACCGTCCGCACCGTCCGCACCGTCCACGTCGTGGGCCCGGTCCGACGACGGCCGGCGGGCCGCCGCGGCCGAGCCGGCGGCCGGCGGTCCGTCCCAGGGGCTGCCGCAACGCGTGCCGTTCGGCCGCCTCGTCCCCGGTGCGCCGCCGCAGAGCGGGACGGCGCAGCCGAACGGAGCACCGACGGCGCCGCGCCCGGCGCAGGCGATGCGGGACCGGCTGTCGAATTTTCACCAGGGCGTCAGGCAAGGAAAAGACGGGACCGAGCGTGACGGGCATGGTCCGTTACGGGGTGGATCGGATGGCCGATGAGCGGACCGTCGTCCCCCCGGACCCGGAGCGCCCTCGGACGGCGTCGTCAGCAGCATAGGGAGAAGCCGTGAGCGATCTGAGCAACGCAGCGCAGAATCTGAACTGGCTCATCGCCAACTTCGTGAAGCAGGTACCGGGAGTGGCTCACGCGGTGGTCGTCTCCTCCGACGGTGTCCAGCTCCTCGCCTCGGCCGCCCTGCCCAAGGACCGGGGCGACCAGCTCGCGGCGATGGCGTCGGGCCTGGCGAGCCTGACGCAGGGGGCGGCCACCTTGTTCGAAGCCGGGACGGTGACCCAGACCGTGGTGGACATGCTGAACGGGTTTCTCTTCCTGACATCGATCAGCGACGGTTCCGTCCTGGCGGTGCTCGCCGCGCCTACCTGCGATATGAAAGTCGTCGGTTACGAGATGACGTTGCTGGTCGAGCGGACCGGCGACGTACTCACCCCTGCCGTGCGCGCCGAGCTCCAGAACGCGCTCGCCGGCTGAACCCACCCGGCGCCAAGGGCTGTCCGGATCACACGCGAAAGGATGTGCATTCCGTGAGTGGAGACCACCACAGGCGCAGTTCGTCGCCCTTTGTACGTCCGTACGCGGTCACCGGCGGACGTACCGCGGCCCGCTCCGACTTCGCGCTCGAAGCGCTGGTCAGCACGACCATGCGGGCCTGGGAGAACGGAGTGCGGCTCTTCCCCGAGCAGCGCGCGATCTGCCGCCTGTGCATGGAGCTGAAGTCGGTGGCCGAGATCTCCGCCCTGCTGAACATGCCGCTCGGTGTCACCCGCGTCTTAGTGGGGGACCTGGCCGAGGGCGGTTTCGTCAACGTCCAGCAGCCGGGCCACTCCGGCGGCCGGCCCGACGTCACCTTGCTGGAGAGGGTGCTCACCGGGCTGCGCGGCCTGTAGCGGCCGGTCCGTCCGCGGACCGCCGCGCGAGACGCATGAGGAGGCCACCACACGGGCCGCCGGCACACCCGCTGGCGGCCCGCTGTTGCGCTGAGCATGTCCAACATCACCGCAGTCGTCGCCCGCGTCTTCGTGGAAGATCTCGAAGCCGCGATCCCCCTGTACCAGGAGCTGGCCGGGGTGAAGCAGGCCGACCGCTTCGCGTTCCGCGATGTGCGCCTCGCCAGGGTCGGACCGTTCCTCCTGCTCAGCGGCAACACCGCGGCGTATCGGGACAGAGTCGCGACCGTTGTCGTCCGGGAACTCGCTCCCGTCCTCGCCGCCCTCGAACGTGCCGGCGGCCGGATCATCGACGGCCCCTGCCCGGGGCCCAACGGGAACCGCCTGATCGCCGGCCATCCCGACGGCTCCGTCTTCGAGTACATCGAGTCGGCGTCGGGCTGACCGGGGCACCAACGGTTCCCGCACGGGCGGCGGGTGTGCTGGTGGCTCAGGTGCGCAGGGTGATGCCTGCCTGCTCCTCAAGGAGGGCCACGGCCAGGAGTTCGCCGTCGGCCGGGCCGAAGCGGGACAGGGCCTGGTGGTGCAGGAGACGGACCGCGTCGGCCACGGAGTGCGGGGTGCCGAGGTCGTCGGCCATCGCGCCGACCGCGCTGAGCTGGTCGTGGATGTGGTCGAGGCCGAAGGAGGCGAGATAGTCACCGGCGAACAGCGAGGGGAGGTCACGGCGGATGAACCGGCTCGACGCGGGACTGTCGGCCAGGGTCTCGGTGAGGACCCCGAGATCGATACCGGCCCTGACGCCGAGCAGCAGCGCCTCCGCGGTGGCCGCGGCCTGGCCGAACCAGAGGAGATTGACCAGCAGTTTGGCGGTGTAGCCCGCGCCGTGCCCTCCGACGTGGGTGATCCGGTCGGCGACGGCCGACAGCAGCCCGCGGTGGCGGTCAAGCAGCGCGGCGTCGCCCCCGGCGAACAGTCGCAGCCCGCCCGCGGCCGCGTCCGCCGGGCCGCCGCCGATGGGGGCTTCCAGGACCCCGATCCCGTGCTGTCCGGCCCGCTGCCGGACCGGTGCCGCCGCGGCAGGGGTGTTGCTGCTCAGATCGATCCAGGTCGCCTCCGGCGCGAGCGCGCCGAAGACGGCGTCGGTCATCACGGCCTCGACCTCCCGCGGACCGGGCAGGACCGTGAGGAGTACGTCCGCGTCCGCGGCGGCCCCGGGAGCGGAATCCCGCCACTCGGCTCCCGCCGCCCGGACGGCCGCCTCGCACGCGGGGCGGCGGTCGAAGACGGTCACCCGGTGGCCGGCACGGGCGAGGTTCGCGCCTATGGGGGCTCCCATGCGTCCAGCGCCTATCAATCCGATCCGCAGCATGCCCGGATCGTAACCGTCCCGGTGTCGGCGCCGGGAACGACCGGTGCCCGGCGGCCTCGTCCTGCTGCGGTCGCCGCAGTCCCGTCGCGGACACGCGGGACCGGTGGCCCGGCACCCGGCGGACGGCGGACGGCATGGAGAGCGCCGGCGCCCCGTGCCGAAGGCCGGACGTCCCGCCGCCCGCCCCGCCTTCCGCCCGCCGCCTCAATTCAGCCTGAGAGCGCTCTCTCATCCCTTGACGGCCTGGCATGTCCACGGGTTCAATCACTAGCGATCAGATCTCAACACCGGGCCGACCGGGCGGCCCGTGGTTCCCCCTGGCCGCCGGAACGCCGGGTGAGGTGCGGCTCACCGAGCCGGACACCCCCTGGAACGGCGACCGTTCCCCGGTCATGTTCCCCCCACCCCGGGACGGCGCGGCGCACCACTGTCACCGCACCGCCCCTCGCCTCCTCAGGAGGAGTACATGGTTTCCAGACGTACCTTCATCGCCGCGGCCGCCACCGCCGGCCTGACCGCCGCGGGCACCTCGCCGCTGTGGTCCCCCGCCCTCACCTCCCGGGCGTCGGCCGCGACCGCCTCACTCCCCATCTCCCTGCAGAACAACTCCGGCAGCGGCACGGTCTACGCGTACATCAGCGGCTCCGACAGCTCCGGCTGGCCCGGATTCGTCCGCACCGACGGGCACTTCCAGCGGCTGCCCAGCCCCTCGTCGGTCCTCACCCCGACCGCCGACTACGCGATCCCGCTCGGCGCCTCCGGCTCCGCGCCCACCACCTTCACCCTCCAGGACTACGTCATCGGCGGGCGGGTCTGGTTCTCCGTCGGCAAGAAGATCCAGTTCTTCGTGAACCCGCCCGGCGGCAGCGGCGGCGTACCGGGCCTGGTCCAGCCCGGGTTCACCAGTTCCGACCCCAACTGGCTGACCAACTGGACCTTCTGCGAGTTCACGTACAACAGCGCCAACCTGTACGCGAACATCAGCTACGTCGACATGGTCGCCCTGCCGGTGTCCATGGCCTCCACCGGCAGCGCCGGCGCGCAGTCGGTGAGCCCGCTGCCGAACGGGGCACTCGGCTCCATCGCCTCGGGCCTCAGGGCGCAGCACACCGCCGACGGCGCCCCCTGGGACCAGCTGGTGGCCACCGACTCCTCAGGGGCCGCACTGCGGATCCTGGCGCCCGCCCACTCGCCGACCGACTTCGGCTCCTACTGGAACTCCTACCTGGACCAGGTCTGGAGCTACTACCAGACCCACACGCTGACGGTCGACGGGCAGGGCAGTATCGGTTCCTACTCCGGCACGGTCTCCGGCGGCGTGCTGACCTTCGCCGGCCTCAACACCAACGGCGTCCCGTTCACCAAGCCCAGCGCGGTCGACATCTTCGGCTGCGCGAGCGGACCGCTCTACAACTCCGGCGGTGACGCGCGCGGAGCGGTCGCGGCACGGCTGGCCGCCGCGCTCAACCGCAGCTCGCTCCTGGTCAGCGGCGGCTCCTCCCAGCCGAACGGCGTCACACCCTCGCAGTACTACCAGGGCGCGACGACCAACCACTACGCCCGGCTCGTCCACCAGTACGCCACCATCGGATACGCCTTCCCGTACGACGACGTCGGCCCCACCGGCGCCGCCCCCGTGGACGGACACCTCCAGGACGGCGCCCCGACCTCGTGGACCATCTCGCTGGGCGCGGGGGCCGGTACGGGCACCGGCACCACGCCACCGCCCGGCGGTGGCGGGACCGGCGCCTACGGCACCATCCAGGCCGAGGCGTTCAGCGCGCAGAGCGGCAGCCAGACGGAGAGCTGCACGGACTCCGGGGGCGGCCAGGACGTGGGCTACCTCTCCAACGGCGACTGGCTGAAGTACAGCGGAGTCGACTTCGGGCCGGCCTCGCCCGGGCAGTTCGTCGCCCGCCTGGCCTCGGGCGCCGCGAGCGGTGTCAGCGGGGCGATCCAGGTGCGCCTGGACAGCACCTCGGGTCCGAAGATCGCCGAGATCGACTTCGGGAACAACGGCGGCTGGCAGAACTGGCAGAGCGTGCCCGCCAACATCACCGCGTCGGCCACCGGAGTGCACGACCTCTACCTGGTCTTCGCCGGCAGCACCTCCGACTTCGTCAACGTCAACTGGTTCACCTTCACGCACTGACGGCCGGCTGGCGGGGCGGGGAACACCAAGCGCGTTCCCCGTCCCGCCCCCGCTGTGCTCACTGACCGGGTGCGGTCCGCAGGGTGCGGTCCACGAGGGTCATCGCGACCAGCGCGACACTGACGCCGACCATGATCCACCCGATGAGGTGGACTCCGTTGTCGGTGACGTGGGTGTGGAAGACGATCCCGGTGATGGCCGAGGAGGCGATGGACCCGACATAGCCGAAGGTGCGCAACAGCCCGGAGGCGGTGCCGAGTTGGTCGGCAGGGGCCTGGGCGTAGACGGCGGTCTGGTTGCCGGCGCCGGCGGCGCCCATCGCGACGCCGAAGACGACGGTGATGAGGATGATCCAGCCGATCCACGCCGAGGCGCTGAGCAGCAGGACGCCGGCCGAGGCGACCAGGCAGGCAAAGGCGGCGACGACGGCCGGCGCGCGGATGAGATTGCGCCGGGAGATCGGGGCGATGACCAGGCCGGAGACCAGGGTCATCGGCAGCAGCAGCAGTCCGGCGGCGGTCTCGGACAGGCCGCGTACGGTCTCGACCCACTGGGTGATGCCGTAGAGCACGACGTACACGCACAGGAGCACGAGCCCGTAGCGCACGTAGGTACTGGTCAGGGCGCGGTTCGAGATCAGCAGACGGATGTCGAGGAACGGTGTGCGGGCCCGGAGTTCCCAGGTGACCAGCGCCAGCCACAGCGCGACCGAGACGATCAGCAGATACCAGTGGGTGGCGGGCAGGTCGAAGAGGAAGAGCAGCAGCGCGATCATCGCGGCGGCGAACCCGCCGATGCCGGGCAGGTCGAGGCGGGAGGCGATCTCGCGGGGGGACCGGGAGCGGTCGAGCGGGCCGTCGGGCGAGACCCAGGCCAGCGTCGCGGCCAGGCCGACCAGTGCCACGGGCACATTGACGAAGAAGACCGAGCGCCAGCCCAGCGCGCCGACCAGGACACCGCCGACCGGCAGGCCGAGGGAGGCGGTGGCGATGCCGGCGATCTGCAGTCCGCCGAGCACCCCGCCCGGTGGCCGGTCCAGGCCGGCCGCGCCCGCGCGGGTCCGGATGATCAGCATGGCGGTCGGATAGGCACATGACGTCCCCAGGCCGATGAGCACGCGGCTGAGCAGCAGCGTGATCAGGTTCTGGGCGAAGCCGCCGACGAGGCCGCCGGCGGCGACGAGCACGATCCCGACCAGGAACACCCGGCGCGGCCCGAACACTTCGGCGGCCTTGCCTGCGGTGGGCTGGGCGATGGCACTGGCCAGATACAGCGCGGTGACCAGCGCCGCGGTCTGCCCGATCGGCACGTGCAGCCCATGGGCGATGGGCACCAGGGCGGTCGCGATCAGCGAACTGTTGACCGGGTTGAGCGCCGAGCCGATGAAGAGCGGGGCGGTGAATTTCCACGGGAACGGACGATCGCCCCACGGTGCGGTGTCCGCGGGCGCCCGCGCGGGACGGGCCGGCGATCCGGCGGCAGGCATCACATACTCCAGGCAGCAGGCAACAGGTGGTCAGAGCCGCTCGGAGAGACGCTCGATCAGCGGCGCGGCGGCGTCGAGGATCGCGATCTCCTCGGGGGTGAACGACTCGGCCAGCGCGTCGGCGATCTTGTCCACGATGGCGCTGCGGCCCTGAGTGATCGCGGTACGGCCGGCCGGGGTGAGCGTGAGGATCGAGCGGCGGCCGTCGGTGGGGTCCGGCGTACGCGTGACCAGGCCGCGCTGTTCCAGGGCGGCGATGGTGGCGCCCATCGCCTGCGGGGTGATCTGCTCGCGCCGGGCCAGCCCCGCCGTGGTGGCAGGACCCGACCGGTCCAGCCGCGACAGCGCCGTCAGCTCCGGCCCGGTCAGGTCGCCCTCGGTCGCGGCCTCGTGGGTACGCCGTCTGAGCGCCCCGATGCTGATCCGCAGCCGGGTCGCGGTCTCGCGGACCGCGGTTGTGCCGTCCGCGGATTTCTTGGCACCGGCCTTCTTCGTCTCACTCACACTTGGAAGGCTAGCCTTCCAAGGGTGGGTTTGCAAACCCAGCCTTCCAATGGGATGCCGATGCGGGCGGTCCTGCGGGCGGTGCCGTGGGCGGTCCCGCGGTCGGTCCGGGACATCGGCGACCCCGTCCCGGCTGCGGGCCGCAGCACGCCATGGTTGCGCTGACCGGGCGAGTGGTGTGTGTGGCGGCGCCCCAGGGCCCTGTCGGCGGGTTTGACTGGCGTGCGGGGCACGGCGTGCGCCGCGGCCCGCACCCGGGCGGTCCGGCAGGCGGCAGAGCATGGGAAACGGCGCGGAGGTGCGGTGGCGGCAGGGGACGAGACAGCGGGCCCGCGGCTGGACTACGCCGCGCTGTTCGCGGCGGTGCCTGCGGCCTGCGTGGTCCTCGACCGGGACCTGACCATCGTGGCCGTCACCGACGCCTACACCGAGACCACCGGCCGCTCGGCGGCCGAGCTGACCGGCCGCGGCTTCTTCGACGCCTTCCCGCCCGAGCCGGGCGACACGGCCGCGCACGACGCCGAAGTGCAGCGCCGGTCACTGGAGGCGGTCATGGCCTCCGGGCGGACCAGCATGCTGCTGGTGAACCGGTTCGCGATCCCCCGGCCGGACGGCCGCTTCGAGCCGCGCTGGTGGAACGTGGTGAACCAGCCGCTGACCGGTGCGGGCGGAGAGGTGGATCTGATCATCCACCGGATCGACGACGTCACCGAGTACGTCCGGTCCCGGCGAAGGGGGAACGCGACGGACCGGGCGGACCGGGCGGACCCGGCGGAGACCGAGGCCGAGGCGCCGAGCGCCGAACTCTTCAGCTGGGCACAGGAGATCCAGCGGGCCAACACCCAGTTGCAGGAGACCACCGTGCGCACCCACGACGTGGCGCTCACCCTCCAGCGGGTCATGCTCGCCACCCCGGACCTCGCGGGACACCCCGAGATCGCGGTGCGTTACCGGCCGGCACTGAAGGGGATGAACGCCTGCGGAGACTGGTACGACGTGGTGGACCTGTCCGAGGGGCGGCTGGCACTGACGGTCGGCGACGTCGTGGGCCACGGGGTCGACGCCGCCAGCGTCATGGGCATGCTCCGCAGCGCGCTCAGCGCGGCGATCCGTGTCGCCGACGGTCCCAGCGGCGCCCTGGAAACGCTCGGCCTGTACGCGCGCTCCATGGACGGGGCGGTGTCCACCACCACGTTCGCCTGCCAGCTCTTCCCGGCCAGCCGGCTGCTGACGTACAGCAGTGCCGGCCACCCGCCGGCGCTCCTGATGCACGCGGACGGCACCCACGAGTGGCTCGACCAGGCCACCGATCCGCCGCTGGGAGTGCGGATGGAGCACGTACCGCGCCCGCAGGCCACCACCGACTTCCGCGACGGCGACACCCTGGTGATGTACACCGACGGCCTCGTCGAGCGGCGCGAGGAGGACATCGACGCCGGGCTGTCCAGGCTCGCCGGCGCCGTACGGGCGCTGCGCACACTGCCACCGGGCGGACTCGCCGACGGCCTGCTGCGGGCCATGACCCAGCCGGCCGGTCAGCAGGACGACATCTCGCTGCTGGTGACGCGGTTGTGAGCGCCACGGTGCCCGGTCACCGGCACGGCCCGCCGGTGCCCTGTCCTCATCCGGTGCCGGCCGGGAGTGCCCCGTGGAGGCACCCGTGGAGGGCCCCGTCCCCCTGCTGACCCACCGCGGCCTGGGCCAGAGCCGCCAGCGAGCGGCGGTCGTGGCCCGCCGGACGCAAGGGGGCGTGCGCGGTGATCCGGACGGAGAGGCCACGGGTGCCGGCGACCCGGCGGAAGGAGGCCGCGAAGGTGCCTTCGCCGACGAACGCCGGGAGCGTGGTGGGCACTTCGTGCCGGAGGTAGGTGACCGTGACCGGCCGGACCGGGGCGTCCGCGTCGATGGCCGCCTGGAAGGTGGCCCGGCGGAACGGGCCTCCCGGCACCGAGCACCAGGTCGTGCCCTCGGGAAAGACGATCACCGACTCTCCCGAGCGCAGCAGCGCCCCCAGTTCCCGTACCGTCTCCGGCAGCCCCCGCAGGCCCTCGCGGTCGATGAACCGCGTGCCGGCGCGGCGTACGAGCGTGCCCACCACCGGCCACTGCCCCACCTCCCGCTTGGCGAGCAGCGTGGCGGGCTGCGTCGCCAGCAGGGCGAGTACGTCCAGCCATGAGATGTGGTTGGCCACGATGAGCGTGCCGGTCCTGGTGCCGGGCACCGCGAGCCCGTCCTCCGCGCCCGACAGGCCGACACCGAGGTCGGCCATCAGAGAACGGGCCCGCGCCTGCAGTTCCGCGCCCTCCCCGAGCCGTTTCCCGGCCGCCGCGGCCCCGGCGAGGGTCGCGGCGAAGGCCGCGTACCGCCGCAGCGTCAGCGCCCGTCCGGCCCCCGGCGGGCCTTCGGTGACGCAGGCCGGCGTACAGGGCGAGACCGCCGCCCAGGCGCTCGCGGTCACTGTTCCGCGCCGAGGAAGTACCGCCGGTACCGCTCGTTCATCCGCTCCAGGTCCAGCAGGACGAGGAAGTCCGCGTCCCCGAAGTCCCGGTCGTGCGCGGGCGCCCCGCATATCCAGGCGCCGACCCGCAGATAGCCGCGGAGCAGCGGCGGCAGCGAGGCGGCGTCCGGCCGGGGGGTGAGCTGCCGCGGCGGCGTCCAGGGGTCGAGCGGCCGGACACGCAGCTCGGGCGGGCAGGCGTACTTCGTGGTGCCCAGCAGCCAGGTGTCGGCCGCGCTCTGGCCGCCGTCGGCCAGCGGCACCGAGGCGCAGCCGGCGAGGTAACGGTGCCCGGAGAGCAGTACGTAGCGGGCCAGACCTGACCACATGAGGTTGATGACGGTCCCGTCCCGGTGGTCGGGGTGCACACAGGCCCGGCCGGTCTCGACCAGGGAGTCCCGCAGCCCGTGCAGCGCGCCGAGGTCGAACTCGCCGTCGGAGTAGAGGCGGGCGGAGCGGCCGGGCGGCAGCAGCCGGTAGGTGCCGACGACGTCCCCGGTGGTGCGCTCGGTGACGATCAGATGGTCGACCAGCTCGTCGAACGCGTCGATGTCGTGCCCGGGGAGCGGTGTGCGCAGCACGGCGCCTTTCTCCTCGGCGAAGATCTTGTAGCGCAGCCGCTGTGCCGCGCGGATCTCTTCCTGAGTGGCGGCGATGGAGGTGACGTAGGAGCGGGTCGGCACGGCGGAGGCTGTTCTGAGGGCAGAAATGACGGATTCCGATCATCGGAGCCGGCATTGCCGGCGCAATCGAGTGGGGACGCGCGCCTATTCATGCCCGGGTCCGGTGCCCGCCCGCTGTCCGTCCGATGAACGCAGAAAGGGCGTCGGCCGTCGAAACGCGCCCGCTCAGGTGCCCCCGACGCCGAGCAGCCGAAACCCGCGTGCCCCCCAGGCGATCACCGCCCCGTGCGCCGTCCCGCCGAAGGTACCCCGCGCCGGGTCAGGGCCGGCGCCGGCGGGTCCCCGTACCGCCTGGTCCTCCGCGACACGGCAGAGGCGGTGGCGGTGGCCGGGAATTCGTATACGACGCGACGCCCCGCTGCGGCGGCACCGAACACGCCCCGGCCCAGGCCCGGAAGGCGCCGGCCCCGGCATCCCGGCCGGTGAACGCGGTACGGATCCGGGCCGACGGTGCGGGAACGGCCGGGCGGGCGCCGCCCCGCCGGCCGCCCTCCCGAAAGGTCGAGTACGGGTGGTTCTCATGTCGTGGAAATGTCCTGGCGGTATTCCCGCTCCGGCCGGCGCATCCGTATTCACAAGATCCTGATACGCCGTCATATTTGTTTGCTTGCACACGCGTTGACAGCGGACTTACGCTGGCGCGCGATTGCACTACGACTGTCACCGACCCTCCACGGTCCGGCACTGGGAGCGCGCCCGCCCCAGCCGGACCGGCCGACTCTTCCGCCCCTCACCCCCCCCACTCGACCCGGTCCGATCCCCGCCTACTGCACTCCCTGAGCGCACCACCGGAGGGCGCCCGCCATGGCCGCAGACAACTGGGAACACATCATCAACCTGATGACCGGCTTCACGCTCACCGAGCGGTCGGCGATCGAGGGCAGCAAGGGCGCCGGCGGTATCCCGTGGATGGACGTCGAGATCAAGGAGCTCGACCTCAGCCTGCACGCGCAGAGCGCCGAGCACGGCGACGGCATGGGGTTCGACATCCAGTTCTTCTCGGGCCGGAACGACGACCTGCGGATGTACCAGGCGACCGTCACCTTCAAGGACCAGACCGACGGCAGGCAGTACTGGCAGCGCAGCGCCGCCGCGCTGGCCGATCTGGTCAACGAGCCCTTCCGCACGGCGAACGCGACCTCCGACTACGGTGGTGCGCCGAGTCCTGAGAACGGGGTGGACCTGCGGTCGTTCACCTTGCTGGCGAAGGCGTTCGACAACGCGGGGACGTTCTTCACCCATCACACGGAGACGCTCAAGCAGTGGGCTGAGAGTCTGGGTGACGAGAACGCGGCGTGGAGGGGCCAGGCGGCGGGCGTCTTCTGGCACTTGATCAACGACCTGCACGACAAGTACGACAACTACCGCTCCGAGCTGGTCCCGCCGGGGTTCGCCCCGGCCAACACCTCCGTGGAGCAGCCCGCTTACCAGTCGAGCACCAAACACGGCGACTCGGTCATGGGCGCCCAGGTCGACCTGCACAAGGCGCTGGTCGACCTGAACGACCACCTGACGAAGTTCCTCAACCAGACCGCCACGCCCATTCCGGTGACCCACCCGGACGGCAGCACCACCTCGGACGCCGTCAACGGTGACACCCGCGAGGTCCTGGCGCAGGTCATGCGGGAGATCACCAACTGGGTCGCCACGGTCAACGCACCGAACGTCCGGATGCAGTGGACCGGCAGCCGCATGCCGCAGAGCACGCACGGCGGCCACGCCAATCGCGCGGAGAAGTGGACCACGACGAGCGCCTACCAGGACGCGACCACCTGGGGCAATCTCCATGACACCAGTACGTGGTCGGCGGCTGCCAACGAGGCGGTGAAGCGGTGGCAGACCAACATCGAGACGAATCTCGACACGCCCGCCCGTACCACGGTGACCAACCTCCAGCAGTCGTGGAGCCGGGTGCTGGACCCCAACTGGGACACGACGTTCGCTTTCGAGGACTCCAGCACCACCTCGCTCTCCGAGGAACTCCAGGAGGAGAAGCAGGAGCTCGCGCAGGAGAAGGCCGACAAGGCCCAGGAGGACCTGAACAACAACCTCAACAACCTGGGCAACAACATCAACGGGCTCGGGGACAACCTCAATGGCCTGGGCGACAACCTGAACGGCCTGGGGGACAACCTCAACGGTCTCGGCGACAACATCAACAGCGGCCTGAACGGTTTCGGTGACAACTTCAAGGGCTTCGGCGACGACATCAACAGCGGCCTCAACGGGCTGGGCGACAACCTCAATGGCCTCGGCGACAACATCAACAGCGGCCTGAACGGCTTCGGCGACAACTTCAACAGCGGTCTCAACGGGCTCGGGGACAACCTCAACGGCCTGGGCGACAACATCAACAGCGGCCTCAACGGTTTCGGCAACAACCTGAACGGTTTGGGTGGTCCGTCGGGTGTGGATGGTGGGGGTCCGATCTCGACGCAGACGGGGGATGGGACGTGGTTGACGCCGAATGGTCTGGTGCCGGGTGGGTCGGCGCCGGTGTTCACGAGTTCGGGTCCGGGTCCGACGGGGGTGCGGAACGCGGACGGGAGTGTCACTACGCAGAACGGGGACGGGAGTGTCACGACGACGTTCCCGGACGGGAGTTCGACGACGGTGCATCCGGACGGGACGGTGGTGACCGAGCATGGTGACGGGACGTCGCTGACGAGTCAGCTGGGGACGGGTCAGTCGCTGACGAATCCGGACGGGTCGACGACGACGATCGGGCAGAACGGGGACATCTCGACGCGTTTCCCGGACGGCAGTACGGTCACGCAGCATGGTGACGGGAGTCTGACGACGACGGGCGCGGACGGGTCGAGCAGTACGCATTTCCCCAACGGGACGGTGGAGACGACCGGGGCGGACGGGTCGACGCAGGTGACCGCGCCGGATGGCAGCACGGTCACGCAGAACGGTGACGGGAGTGTCACCACGCATTTCCCGGACGGGAGTTCCACCACGGTGGATCCGGACGGGACGGTGGTGACCCAGCACGGTGACGGGACGTCGTTGACCAGTCATCTGGGGGACGGGCAGTCGCTGACGAACCCGGACGGGTCGACGACCACGATCGGTGACAACGGGGACATCGGGACGCATTTCCCGGATGGCAGTACGGTCACGCAGCACGGGGACGGGAGTCTGACGACGGACTTCCCGGACGGGTCGAGTACGACGCATTTCCCCAACGGGGTGGTGGAGAACACCGGGACGGACGGGATCACGCATCTGACGGCGCCGGACGGGACGACGATGACGCAGAACGCCGACGGGAGTCTGACGTCGGACTTCCCCGACGGGAGCAGTACGTCGCTGAGTCCGGACGGGACGGTGACGACGACGACGCCGGACGGGCACACGGTGACGACGCATCTGGGGGACGGGCAGTCGCTGGCCAACCCGGACGGGTCGACGACCACGATCGGGGACAACGGGGGGATCACGACGCATTATCCGGACGGGAGTTCGGTGACGGTCAACCCGGACGGGACGGTGACCGCCACCAATGCCACGGGGACGGGGACGGGTCTGGGCGGGCTGGGGGGTCTGGACGGTCTGGGCGGGGATCAGCCGCCGGTGACGGTCGGGGGCGGCAGTGGGCTGTCGGGGGTGCATGTCCCGGCGACCTCGTCGTCGTTCGGCGGGAGTTCGGGGGGTTTGGATCTGCACAACGGTGACGGGACGATGACGACGCATTTCCCGTCGGGTGCGTCGGCGACGACGGATGGGAACGGGTTCACCACGACGAGGTTCCCTGATGGGAGCAGCACGATTTCCGGGCCGGGGGGGCAGTTCCAGGCGGTGCCGAGTCCGGCGACGGCGGCTGCCGCGGGTCTGGGCGGGGAGTTGCAGGGTCTGGGCGGGGTCGCTGCGGTGCCGTCGGCGGCGGGTGACGCGGGGCTGAGCGCGATGATGTCGCCGATGATGATGATGATGGGAATGTCCCGGATGGGGCAGCAGGGGGGTCAGCAGGGCGGGGAGCGGGTCCGGGAGACATATCAGGAGAACGACTCCGACGGGGCGTTCATCCATGGTGGCGGGTATCAGCAGCAGCCCCCGCCGGAGGATGTGTTCGAGGACTTCGAGGAAGAGGAAGAAGACCCTCAGGAACTGCCCAGCCGGACCCCGACCACCGGCCAGGGCCGCCGCACCGGCCCCCACCGCCCCACCACCCAGAGCACCGACTGGTCCGACAGTCACGAAGACGTCTGGGGCACCGGCGAAGAAGGACTCCCCTCCTCCATCGGCCGCTGAACCCGAGCGGGCCGCTCCCCCCGGAAGGGAGAGCGGCCGACGGCCGCTCGATGCCGCCGGGTCGGCCGGGTTCCGGTCCCGGCCGGTACCGGCGCCGCGGGTGAGGGCGTCGTCCGGACTGCCCGGCCGGGCACGTCCTCGATGGAAGCAGAAATCTCCGGACCGCCTACAACGCTGCCCTCGTCACAGGTGTCACACACATGTGTCCCTACGCACTACTGACGCCTTCTCACACCCACGAGGAACCTCGCCCATGAAGCTTCGCCGCACCATGTCGGCAGCCGCCGCGACCGCCGCGCTCGTCCCGGCAGCGTTACTGACCGCGACCGCCGCCCACGCGGACGGCGGGTCGTCGACGTCTCCCGCCGCGTCGGTTTCTCCTTCTGCCACCACCACGAGTGCGGCCCCTTCGGGCTCCGCGTCGCCGTCGTCCTCCGCCTCGTCCTCCGCCTCGGCGTCCGCCTCCGGTTCGCCGAGCGCGTCGGCCGGCGCGTCGCCGACCCCCTGCCGCAACGGGCCCTTCTCGATGATCCGCTTCAGCTTCAAGGGGCTGCCCGCCAAGGTCGAGGCGGGCGGCGGCTGGTACCCCTTCACGCTGAACGTGACCGACACCACGAGTACGGCGGTGGGTGCGGTCGAGGCGACGGTCACCGTCAGCAACGGCGAAGCCAGTGAGAACGGGGACCTGTTCGAGCACGCCTATCTGGAGTTCTGGGACGCGGGCCGCGGCACATGGCTCTCCCTGAAGGACGAGGGGAAGGACGAGTACCGGGAAACCGGCATCATCTACGGCTACACCGATCTGCAGGCCCATGAGTCCGCCGGCCTGAGGTTCCGTCTGCGGGTCGACGCCAAGGCCACACCCGGCAACAGCTACGCGGTCGGCGGCGGCACGTATGTGGACCCGGAGAAGCACTGCACCGACGGCACCACCACCGATGCCTCGTTCGAGGTGCTCGCACCCGGTGAGAGCGGCGGCGGCTCCGGCCCGGGCGGCACGCCCGCTCCGTCCGCCACCGCCGGCGGTTCGCCGGGCGGCACGCCGGCCGCTCCGGCCACCGGAACGCTCGCCGAGACGGGTTCGTCGGGCGCGGTGCCGGTGCTCGCCGCCGCCGGTGGCGCGGCCGTCCTGGGAGGGGCGGGCGCGATGGTCCTGGTGCGGCGCCGCAGGAGCGGTACCGGAGCTGCCTGAGCCGGACGCGGACCGGGGCCCGACCGCCCCGGTCCGCGTCCGCGGGGGCGGCACCCAGGTGCCCACGCTCCGCCGGAACCACACAGATTCGGACAGTCCGGCGGTGTGGGAGAGAAATCAAAGCAACAAATATTGACCCAATCAATCAGTGCGCGTACTTTCCCAGCGAGCCGTCGAGACGGCGTGAACTCGGCCGCCGGCAAAGACGAGTGAGAGCTCCATTCCCCCCACCCAGGAGCACACCATGCGCGAAAAGAGTCCAGCCGCCACAAGATCCGTGCCGGGCGGCCCGGTGCGACCGGTCCTCCGGCTCCGGAAAGCCCTGCTGGGAGCCGTGGCGGCCCTCGCGGTCGTCCTCAGCGCCCTGATCGCTCTTCCCGGTGTCTCGCAAGCCGCCGGTTCGCTGCCCTGCGACATCTACGGCGCCGCCGGCACCCCCTGCGTCGCCGCGCACAGCACTACCCGCGCCCTCTTCTCCGCCTACGACGGCCCCCTCTACCAGGTCACCCGGGCATCGGACGGCGCCAGCACCAACATCGGGGTGCTGACCGCGGGCGGCTATGCCAACGCCGCCCAGCAGGACGCGTTCTGTGCGACCACCACCTGCCGTATCAACAAAGTCTACGACCAGACCTCGCGGCACAACGACCTCAACCCCGGCCCGGCGGGCACCGCCGGCATGGGCGCCGACCGCGGTGCGGACGCCAGTGAGATCTCGGTGACGGCCGGCGGCCACAAGGTGTACGGCATCTGGATCTCGCCGGGTGTCGGCTACCGGTCCAACGGCGCGGCGTCCGGCGTCGCGGTCAACGGGGCGCCCGAGGGCGCCTACATGGTGGCCAGCGGCACCCATGTCGGCTCCGCCTGCTGCTTCGACTACGGCAACGCCGAGAGCACCCCCGCCGACACCGGCAACGGCCACATGGACGCCGTCAGCATCGCCACCACGTGCTACTTCGCACCGTGCACCGGGTCGGGCCCCTGGATCGAGGCCGACCTGGAGAACGGCATGTTCCAGGGCGACAACGGCTCCAACACCGCGAACACCGGCAACAACAGCCCGTTCGTCACCGCCGTGCTGAAGAACAACGGGCAGACGACGTACGCCTTGAAGGGCGGCAACTCCCAATCCGGCGGGCTGACGACCTGGTGGAACGGCTCCCTGCCGACACGCGGCGGCTACAAGCCGATGCATCAGGAAGGCGGCATCATCCTGGGCACCGGCGGCGACAACAGCAACTGGAACATGGGCACCTTCTTCGAGGGCGTGATGGTCGCCGGCTATCCGACCGACGCCGCCGAGAACGCGGTCCAGGCGAACGTCGTCTCGGTCGGCTACTCCGGCCAGACGAACGTCCCCAACGGCCCGCAGGGGACGATCACCGGCCCGGGCGGCCAATGTGTCGACGTCGCCGCCGACGACACCGGAGTCAACGGCGCCGGCGTGCAGTTGTGGAACTGCCAGTCCTACGCCGAGGACCAGCACTGGACGCACAACGCCAACGGCTCGCTGAGCACGATCGGGCGGTGCCTGGACATCAACGGCAACGGTACGGCGAACGGTACGCAGGTCGAGTTGTGGGACTGCAACGGTGTCGGTGGGCAGGTCTGGATCCAGCAGGCGGACGGTTCGCTGCGTAATCCGCAGTCGGGCCGCTGCCTGGACTCACCGAGCGGCGCGACCGGCAACGGGACCCGCCTGCAGATCTACGACTGCAACGGCTCCGCGGCCCAGAAGTTCTCGGTGAACGCCGGCGGCCCGGTCGCCGCCCCCGGCGGCAAGTGCGTCGACGTCGCCGCCGACGACACCGGAGTCAACGGCACGGCCGTGCAGGTGTGGGACTGTCAGAACTACGCGCTCGACCAGCACTGGTACCACCAGACCGACGGGTCGCTGAAGACGCTCGGCCGCTGCCTGGACATCAACGGCAACGGTACGGCGAACGGTACGCAGGTCGAGTTGTGGGACTGCAACGGTGTCGGTGGCCAGGTGTGGACCCAGCAGGCGGACGGTTCGCTGCGTAATCCGCAGTCGGGCCGGTGCCTGGACGCGCCGAACGGTGCGACGGCCAACGGGACCCGCCTGCAGATCTACGACTGCAACGGCTCCGCGGCCCAGAAGTTCACCCTCAACTGACCCACCCGGCCGCACCGCAAGGGGGCGCGGGGATCCCTCCCCGCGCCCCCTCGTCGCGCCCGGCCGGCGGAGACGGTCAGCGCGGACTGCGTGACGACCCGGAAACCGTGGCCCGGTCGCGCCGCCCCGGCTGGTCCGCTTGGTCCGCCTGTGCCGGCTGGTCCGCCCGGTCATCGCGGCCCCGGTCGCCGGGTGCGGTGCCGGCCGGCGCGCGGGCGCTGGGCAGCCACGCCCCCACGGCCCGCAGCGCGCGGGCCGGCAGGTCCGCACGCCCGGCGGCCACGGGGCCGAGGACGGCGAGCACGAGGACGTAGCCGGCGATGAACGGCGCGAGACGGTCGTCGAGCCCGGCGCCGGTGGCCATGGCCGCCAGGATCAGCGCGAACTCGCCCCGGGCGAGCAGCGTGGTGGCCATCTCCGCGGCGAAACGCGGTCCGTACCCGTACAGGCGCGCGACGAGCAGCCCCGCGGCCACGTTCATGACGACGGTCAGCGCGGCGGCGAAGTGCGGCTGACCGTGCCCACCCACCCACGGAGTCACTGACATGACCGAGGCGGCACCGACCCGCATCCTGCTCGCCGACGACCACCAGCTGGTCCGCCGCGGGGTGCGCCTCATCCTCGACAGCGAACCGGACCTCACCGTCGTCGCCGAAGCGGGCGACGGCGCCGAAGCCGTCGAAGCGGCCCGCGAGCACCATCCGGACCTCGCCGTCCTCGACATCGCCATGCCCCGCCTGACCGGGCTGCAGGCCGCCCGTGAGCTGGCCCGTGTCCAGCCCGGAGTGCGGATCCTCATGCTCACCATGTACGACAACGAGCAGTACTTCTTCGAGGCCCTTGCCGCCGGCGCCTCCGGCTATGTCCTGAAGTCCGTCGCCGACCGTGACCTCGTCGAGGCCTGCCGTGCCACGGTGCGCGGCGAACCCTTCCTCTACCCCGGCGCTGTCAACGCGCTCATCCGTCATGACCTGGACCGGGCCCGCGAGGGCGACGCGCCCCCCGCCAAGGCCATCACCGACCGTGAGGAGGAGATCCTCAAGCTGGTGGCCGAGGGACACACCTCGCAGGAGATCGCCGGCCTGCTGGTCATCAGCGTCAAGACGGTGGAGCGGCACCGGGCCAACCTGCTGGAGAAGCTGGGGATGAAGGACCGGCTGGAGCTGACCCGTTACGCGATCCGCGTCGGGCTGATCGAACCGTAGGGCGGGACGCCGGCTCCGGGTGGGCGTCGGCGGACGCGGGGGCCGGTCGCCGTCTCGTCGTGCTCCCGGGTGTCAGGCCGAGAGGAACGGGCCCAGGAGGCCGAGCAGCACATGGCCGAGATCGACCGTGCCAACGAGCGGGCGGCCGGGACGCCCTGACGGGCTGTGCTCCGCGGCCGCCTCGCGGCGCCTTGCGGGCCAGCCACCTGGTCCGGGCGTCCGGCCCCTCGCGGCGCCTTGCGGGTCAGCGGCTCGCGACCGCCCGCAGGGACTGCTTGAGCGAGCCGATGGTGGCGAGGACGGCGGTCGGCTCGTAACCGCAGTGTGCCATGCAGTTGTCGCACCGGGGGTCCTTGCCGCGGCCGTACTTGTCCCAGTCCGTGGTGTCGAGGAGTTCCTGGTACGTGCCGGCGTAACCGTCGGCCATCAGGTAGCAGGGGCGCTGCCAGCCGGAGAGCGAGTACGACGGGATGCCCCAGGGGGTGCACTCGAAGTCGGCGCGGCCCTCAAGGAAGTCCAGGTAGAGCTCGGAGTGGTTGAAGCGCCACTTCTTGCGGCGGCCCTCGGAGAACGCCTTGCGGAACAGCTGCCGGGTCTGCTCGACGCCGAGGAAGCGCTCCTGGTCGGGCGCTTTCTCGTAGGCGTAACCGGGGGAGATCTGCAGCATGTCGACCTTGAGGTCGTCGTTGAGGTAGTCCAGCACGTCGATGACGTCCTGCGGGCTGTCGTTGTTGAAGAACGTGGAGTTGGTGTAGACGGTGAAACCGGCCGCCTTGGCCTGCCGGATCGCCTCCACTGCCTGGTCAAAGACGCCTTCCTTGCTCACCGACTCGTCGTGCCGCTCCCGCAGGCCGTCGATGTGCACCATCCAGGCGAAGTTGCGGTGCGGGGTGAACTTGTGGAGGTGCTTGGGGAGCAGCACCGCGTTGGTGCACAGCACGACGAACTTGCCCCGCTTGAGCAGCTGTTCGGTCATCACGTGGATCTGCGGGTGCATCAGCGGCTCGCCGCCGGCCAGCGAGACCATCGGGGCGCCGCACTCCTCCACCGCGCCGATCACCTGGTCGACCGGCATGCGCTGCTTGAGGACGCTGGCCGGGTGCTGGATCTTGCCGCAGCCGTTGCACGCCAGATTGCAGGCGAACAGCGGTTCGATCTCCACGATGAGGGGGAACTTCTTGCGTCCGCGCAGCTTCTGCTTCAGGAGATAGCTGCCGATCTTGACGGTCAGGTTGAGCGGAAGTGCCATGGTCGACTGCTCCGTCTTTCGGCGCAGGGGTCCGGCCCCTGCGTGTCCGGCTGCCGCTCGCGGGCGTCCGGCGGCGCGGAGGTCCGCATCCCGGGCGTCGTACTCATCGGCATACACGCTGCATCCAACATACAGGCTGTATGCGGGATGATGCAGGTATGGAGCGAGTCGAGCCCACCCGGGGGCGCAGAAAAGCGGACCACATGGCCGATACGCGCGAGGCGCTCGTCGAGGCAGGGCGCGAGCTTTTCGCCGCGCGGGGCTACGCGGCCACCGGCACCGAGGACATCGTGGCCGCCGCCCGGGTGACCCGTGGCGCGCTCTACCACCACTTCAGCGACAAGGCCGATCTCTTCCGGGCGGTGATGGAGCGTTCCGCCCGGGACATGGCCCAGCGCCTCATCGAGCAGGAGACCGCCCGCGCCGGGGCGCACCCCGAGTACGACGCGTGGACCACGCTCCGGCTGGGCTTCCAGTCCTTCCTGGACGCCTGCGCGGACCCCTCCTTCCAGCGGATCGTGCTGATCGAGGGCCCCGCGGTGCTCGGCCACAGTGTGTGGGACTCGCTCGTCGACCAGCACGGCTATGTCCTGCTGGCCGACGTGCTCACCGAGGCGATGCGCCAGGGAAGCATCGACGAACTCGCGGTCCAGCCGCTCACCCGCATGCTGGCCGCGCTCATCTCCGAGGCGAGTCTCTACATCGCGCGCGCCGAGGACCAGACCCGCGCCCGCGAGGACACCGGCCGCGCCCTGGACCGCATCCTGGCCGGCCTCGAACGACCCTCCCGCTGACCCGCCCGGGCCGTTCCCGCCGAAGACGGCCGCACCGGCGTGTCCGCCCTCGCCGGCAGGGGAGGCGCCCCGTTCACCGCTGCCGTCCCGGGCCGGCGCGGCGGCGCCCTGAGGTCTGTGTCTGCTGGTCGATGAGGGCGTACGCGGTACGGGCGGCCTGGTCCTCGACAGCCGCCAGGGTGTCCCGGCCGCGAGGCAGCATGTTCTGCTGCAGGAACAGGGACAGCCCGTGCGCGGCGGCGGAGATCCGGATCAGCAGGTCGAGGGCTGCCTCCCGGTCGGGGACGACGGCGCGGGCCACCGGCAGCAACTGGTCGTGCAGGGCGGCGCCCGCCCGGGCCAGTTCCTCATGGCGGCCCTTGTCGAGGCCGGCCAGGAAGGTGATGTCGAACAGCGCGCGCTCCTGCGCGGCGAAGCGCACATAGGCCGCCGCGTACGCGGCCAACTGCTCGGCGGGGTCGGTGCTGGTGGCCGTCGCGGCCCGGTAGCGCCGCTGCTGCTCCTCGTACCCCTTCAGCGCCAGCGAGGCCAACAGGGCATCGCGGTCGGCGAAGTGCTTGTAGGGCGCGGACACGCTCACCCCCGCCCTGCGGCATGCCTCGGCCAGGGTGAAGCCGTGCGGGCCCCGCTCCGCCACCAGGGCGAGAGCGGCCTGCTCCAGCGCGTTGCGCAGGTCGCCGTGGTGCTTGCCGGTGGGGCGTCGGTTGACTGTCACGCCGCTGAGGTTAACACTATTCACCTCAGGTGAATGGCATTCACCATGGCCTTCACCATGCTCGGCGGCCGTCAGACCGCCGAGGTCGCCGACCTTGAGGGAGATCCCGTGCCCCGACCCGATCCGACGCGGTGGACCGCCCGCGACGTACCCGACCAGCGCGGCCGTACCGCCGTGATCACCGGAGCCAATACCGGGATCGGCTTCGAGACCGCCAAGGCGCTCGCCCTGCACGGCGCGTCCGTCGTCCTCGCGGTGCGCGACCCGGACAAGGGCGAGCGGGCCGCGGCCGGGATCGCCGCCGCCACGCCGGACGCCGCGGTGCGCGTCCAGCGCCTCGACCTGAGCTCGCTTGACTCGGTACGGACCGCCGCCGGCGAACTGCGCGGGAGCTGCCCCAGGATCGATCTGCTGATCAACAACGCCGGCGTGATGCAGGCCCCGCGGCGGACGACCCAGGACGGCTTCGAACTCCACTTCGGCACCAACCACCTGGGGCACTTCGCCCTCACCGGCCTGCTGCTCGACCGGATGCTCGATGTGCCCGGCTCCCGTGTCGTCACGGTCAGCAGCGCCGGGCACCGCCAAGGTGGCCCCATGGATCTGGACGACGTCGACTGGACCGCTCGCCCGTACGACTCCACCGCCGCCTACGCGCACTCCAAGCGGGCCAATCTGATGTTCACCTATGAACTCCAGCGCAGGCTCGCCGGCCGGGCGGAGACCATCGCGGTCGCCGCCCACCCCGGCGGGGCGGACACCGGGGGCTCGCGCGCCGCGACGGCGTCCCGAGGCCCGGTGGGGCGCGCCGTGTTCGCCCTCGCGGTCCGCCCGTTGCTGATGCAGAGTCCTGAGCAGGGCGCGTGGCCGCTGCTGCGTGCGGCGACGGACCCGGCGGTGGCGGGGGGCCAGTACTACGGGCCCGGCGGATTCCTGGAGAGCAAGGGCCACCCCAAGGCCGTCCGCTCGAACGACGAGTCCCACGACACCGGTGCCCAGCAGCGCTTGTGGGCTCTGTCCGAAGAGCTGACCGGCGTCCGCTTCCCCCGGTAGCCCGCCGCGGCGACCGGAGTCCTGGTTTGACCAAATGCGAGTGGCTTCTTACATTAAAGTAAGTGCACCGGTACATGAGCTTCGGTGCGTACCAGGAGAAGGGCCATCCGATGGCGGCATCACAGGGACGACTGCACGGAACGACCGCCGTGGTCACGGGCGCCAGCAGCGGCATCGGCCGCGCCACCGCGCTGCGGCTGGCGGAGGAGGGTGCCGCCGTGGTGCTCGTGGCCCGGCGCGAGGACAAGATCGGCGAGGTCGCCGACGCGATCTCCGCCCAGGGCGGCCGGGCCGTCACCGCGGCGCTGGACATCGCCGACGCCGACGCGGCGGCGCGCGCGGTCGAGACGGCCGTCAGCGAGTTCGGACGTCTCGACATCCTCGTGAACGCCGCCGGTGTGATGCTCAACGGCGACACACTCCAGGCCGAGCTGCGCGAGTGGGACGCGATGGTGGACGTCAATCTGAAGGGCCTGATGTACATGACCAAGGCGGCCCTTCCGCACCTTCTCGACGCCGCCAAGACCAGCGACCGGCAGGTCAGCGACGTGGTCAACATCAGCTCGGTGGCCGGGCGGGCGGCGGCGCCGACCGTGGCGATCTACAACGCCACCAAGTTCGGTGTGACGGCCGCGACCGAGTCGTGGCGGCAGGAGTACACCCGCAGCAATGTGCGCTTCTCGGTCGTGGAGCCCGGCGCCGTCGACACCGGGCTCTTCGGCCATCAGCAGCAGCACGCCCAGGAGCAGTCCGCCACCATGTTCGCCGGCGTGGAGAAGCTGCACCCCGAGGACATCGCCGACGCGGTCGCGTACATCGCCACCAGCCCGCGCCGCCGCGCCGTCAACGAAATGGTCGTCCGCCCGACCGACCAGGCATGACGGCCGGCGCGCATGTCCCGCCCGCCGCCGGGGGGCCGCAGTAGCCTGGAAACCAGGACGCGCGGGCCGCGGGACGTGCCCCGCGCGTGAGGACCCGCTGGTGAAAGGGGCTCCAGGTGGACGCGGATCGAGCCGGCCGTCTGGTCTCGCAGCTACAGGCTCGCGACGTCATGGCGCATCTGGACCGGACAGGCGTGTACGAATGCGGGATCCGCGTGGTCCTCGACAGCAAGCTCGAAGCCCGCTGGGACCTGGCCGGGACCGCGGGCCTTGAGGCGGAGATCGTCAGCGACGGGGTCCTCGTCGGTTTCGTGCCGCACGTCGAGGGGTCGGAGGACTTCACCGACGAGCAGATCGTGGAGCAGATCGCCACGACCCGCTACACCGTGGAGGGCCTGCACCCGCCCACCGACGGCGCGGGCACCCAGGAGCGTCCGCCGTCCCCGCCGCGGGAGGACGAACGCCCCCGATGGACGGACCGCCTCAGGCGCGGCCGGCAGTGACGGAGCCGTACGCGACCTGAGGCGGTCCCCTCCCCGCGGCTGCGGGCGGCGCGCCGCTACCCGATGGTCGCCGGGATCGGCATGTCGCTGGGCACCGCGACACTGCTGCACGCCGCCGTACTGGCTCCCGACCGCTTCGAGCGGCTCGTGCTGACCGCCCCGGGCACGGCCTGGGAGACCAGGGCGCCCCAGGGCACGCTCTACGCGTCGATGGCCGACCTGGTCGAGGAGCGCGGTGCGGCGGCGCTGGAGGCGCTGCTGCGTGCGGCGCCCGTCCCGCCCCGCACACCAGGATGCGGCCGGCATGCCGCTGCCGGTCGACGTGGACGAAGCACTGGTGCCGGCGGTGCTGCGCGGGGCGGGCTCCTCGGACATGCCGGCCCGCCAACTCATCGCCCGGCTGCGCCTGCCGGTGCTGATCCTGCCCTGGGCCGACGACCCGGCACACCCCCTGTCAACGGCGGCCGAACTGGTCTCCCTCATCCCCGACTCGGTCGCCGAGACCGCCAGGACCACTGATGACCTGCGTCGTTGGGGCCGGCGCGCAGCGGATTTCCTGGCGGCCTGACATCCGCGGAACACCAACCGACATCAAGGAGTATGTCCTGATTTCGTAACGTAGGTCGGGTCGGTCCCGCTATGTGCGCGCGGGTCGGAGAGAGTTGCGTCCTCGGCACTTCGCCGGGAACCGCCTCTAGATGATGGGGGAACCTCGTGTCCCGTATTGCCGCCCGTCTGACCGCCGGAGTCCTGGTCTCCGGTGCCCTGGTCGCCGCCGCAGCCATGCCGGCATCCGCCGCCGACCACCGCCGTCACCTGCCCCGCCCGAGCGTGGTGCTGGGCAAGGTCCAGTACGACAGTCCCGGTGCCGACAACCGCACGAACCGTTCGCTGAACGGGGAGTGGGTCACCGTCACCAACACCAGCCGCAGCGCGGTCAATCTGCGCGGCTGGACGCTGAGGGACGCCGACGGCGCCAGGTACACCTTCGAACTGCGCCTGGGCGGGCGCCAGTCGGTACGCGTCCACACCGGGGCCGGCCGCGACACCGCCCATGACGTGTACCAGAACCGGCGCGTCCACGTCTGGGACAACACGGACACCGCGACCCTGCGCGACCAGCGGGGCCGCGTCGTCGACAGTGAGTCCTGGGGGCGCCGCCACGGCGGCGGACGCCGCTGACACCACGCGGTGACACCTCCGCGGCGAGCAGTCGCCGCGGGCGCCCGGCCGGGGACTCCCGGCCGGGCGTTTTCCGTCGGTCGACGTCGGTCGACGTTCGGTTCCCGCCGGTCGCGGTCGGTCGCCGCCGGTCGCCGTGGGCCGCCCGGATCCTCGCGGCGCCGCAGCTCCCCGTGGGCCGGCCGAACCCGTCGGTGTGCGGGGGTCAGCTGACGCGCTGGACGGCGACCATGGCCACGTCGTCGGCCAGGCGGGTGTCGACGAAGCTGAACAGGTCGGTCTTGATGGTTTCGAGGAGCGACTGGGGGCCGTCCGGCGCCCAGCGGGCCAGCCGCTCGGTGAGCGGGTAGAAGGTGCCCCTGGCGTCGCGGGCCTCGATCACGCCGTCGGTGTAGAGCAGGATGATGTCGCCGATGTCGAGACCGTAGGTGTCGACGTGCTGCGTCTGCCCGGTGAGGTCGCCCAGGCCCAGCGGCAGCTCGGGCCGGTCGGGCAGGAGCGCTCGCACGGCCCTGCCGTGGATGAGCAGCGGCGGTGGGTGGCCGGAGTTGACGACCTCCACGGTGCTGCCGTCCGAGGCGATGTCGATCACCACGGCGGTCACGAACCGCTCCAGGAAGTGGGCTTCGAGCGGTGGCGGCCCGTCGTCGCCGGCCGGCCGCGGACCGGGCTCCGCGTTCTTGTCCCAGGCGCAGTCCGGATCGCCGTCCTCCGCGATGTCCACCAGATCCTGGCGCAGGTTCGTGTCGAGGAAGCCGGGCAGGGCGGCCAGCGGGATACGGGCGCGTACCGCGCGGCGGAAGGCGCTGAGCATCAGCCCGGTGACTTCGACCGCGGCCAGACCCTTGCCCTGGACGTCGCCGACGAGCACCCGGGTGGCGTCCCGGTCGGTGACCGCCGCCGCGTACAGGTCACCCCCGATCGCCGCCTCCTCGTCGGCCGCGAGGTACATGGAGGAGATGGTGACCCGCCCGAGCCGCTGCGGCAGCGGCCGCAGCAGGGCGCGCTGGGTGACGGCGGCGACCTTGCGGACCTGCGCGAGCTGGTGTTCGCGCCGCCGGCGCAGGACCGCGGCGGTGACCGACGCGACGCCGACCAGGACGCCGGTGACCAGGATGACGGGGAAGTTCGCGGTGTCGAGGGTGCGGTTCTCCGCCGAGGTCAGCACGATGCCGCCGATGGAGACGAGGGAGACCACGAGGACACCGGTGGGCCACAGGAAAACCGCCGACAGCGCGGGCACCGCGACCATCAGCCCGCCGATCCGGATGTCGGAACCGCCTGCCAGGTCAACGGCCAGCAGAGTGGCAATCCCCAGCAACGCCGCCACGAGCAGGCATGCCCGGGACCTGAGCAGCCGCTGGCTGGGCGGCGGCCCCTCGGCGCCGCTCGATTCCATACGAACAACCTACCGCCCTCCGGCCTGCACTTCTCGTCGGAATGGCCGATATGTCCGCAGCGTCGGTCCGTGTGCCGGTCCGAGGGGTCCGGGGGGTCCGAGGGGTGGGCCGGGCGGCCCGAGGGGTGGTCGGTCCCCACGGGCCGCCCGGCCCGGGTGGTCGTCGCGGTGCGGGGATTCAGACGGTGGGGGTGGTGCCGCCGTCGATGACATGCTCGGCGCCGACGATGGACGAAGCGCGGTCGGAGACGAGGAAGGCGACCAGTTCCCCGACTTCCTCGGGCCGGTTGGGGCGGCCCAGCGGGATGCCGCCGAGGGAGGCCATGAGTTTGTCCAGCGCCGCTTCCTCGGTGATGCCGGCCTCCTCGGCGATCCGCGCGACGAGGGCGTCGGCGGAGGTGGTCTGCACGAAGCCGGGCGAGACGGTGTTGACCCGCACCCCGTGCGGCGCGACCTCGTTGGCCAGTCCCTTGCTGTACGTGGTCAGCGCGGCCTTGGCGGCGGCGTACGCGAGCGTCCCGTTCCACAGGGGCATGCGGCGCTGGATCGAGGAGACGTGCACGATGGCCCCCTTGCCCGCCTTGATCATGCCGGGCAGCAGGCCGCGGTCCAGCCGGACGGCGGCCAGCAGGTTCGTGCTCAGTTCCCGGCTCCAGTCGTCCTCGTCCAGCGCGGCGAAACCGCCCGAGGGTGCTTCGGAGCCGCCGAGGTTGTTGACCAGGATGTCCACCCCGCCGAGGCGGCTGTGTGCTTCGGCGACCACGGTGGCCGCCCCGTCGGGGGTGGCGAGATCGGCGGCGATGAAGCCTTCGGGGGCCACGTCGTCCGGTTGCTTGCGGGCCGTCACCAGCACGGTGGCCCCGGCCGCGGCCAGCCGGCGGGCGATGGCCGCGCCCGCGCCCTTGGAACCGCCGGTGACCAGGGCGCGCCGGCCGTCGAGGGAGTCGCTGGGGAAGGTGCTCATGATGGTTCCGTTCCGGGATGCGGGCACGCCGGACGCCGCCCCCATAGTCAGTGCTAAAATAGGAGTAAGTAACTTTCACTTTAGCAGTAACCAGGGGGAGTGCCACCGTGGCGAGCCGGATCAGACTGGAGGACCGGGAGTGCCCGCTGTCCACGACCGTGCAGCACGTCGGCGAGTGGTGGACGCTGCTCCTGCTCCATGACGCCTTCGACGGCTATACGCGCTTCGACCAGTTCCAGCAGAGCCTCGGCATCTCCTCCAGCATGCTGACCACACGTCTGAAGACGCTGGTCGAGGACGGGCTCCTGGAGCGCCGCCCGTACCGAACCAACCCGGTCCGCCACGAGTACGTCCTCACCGAGCTGGGCCGTTCCCTGCGTCCGGTGATCGTCGCCCTGGCCGCCTGGGGCAACTCCCGTCTCACGCCCGAGCAGCGCAGCATGATCCTCGTCGACGCCGGCAGCGGGGAAGAGGTCGAACCCGTGGTGGTCGACGCGAAGACCGGCCGCCGACTCGACGACAGCGACGCCTATGTGTTCACCGCGGGACCGGCGGCGAGCCCGGCGATGCGCGAGCGCTACCGCCCGGCTGCCGAAGGGGACGGCCCGCAGCGGTAGGCGCCGCCGAGCCGCCACCGGGTGTGCGGGCGGAGGGTGCGTGGGCCAGGGGTGTGCGGGCAAAGAACGCGATATCCGCGGTGCCCGCGGTGCCGGGTTACTCGGCGGAGTGGCGGATGGCGTCCAGGACGATGTGCGCCACGTGTTCGTCGACCAGTGAGTACTCGACCTCGCGGGCATCCCGGTGCGTGGACACGATGTGCGACGTGCGCAGCACCCGCCACCGTCAGGTGGTGGCCGGCACGCCCGCGCTCGTGACGGAGGCGTTCGCCGGTTTCGATGTCGCCGCTGCCGCCGCGGCTCAGCACCCCGCCTCGGCGCGCCTGCCGCACGACGCGGACGGAGCGGGGGTGTCGACCCTCGTCTGGCGGCGCCGGCGCCCGTTCCACCCGGAGCGGCTCTTCGACGCGCTGGAGGACGTGGTGTGTGCGGCGGCGCGGAGCCGCGGTCGTTTCTGGCTCGCCGACCGCCCCGATGTGCTGCTGTCCTGGGAGGCCGCGGGCGGCGCCTTGTGCGTCGAGGCCGCCGGACGCTGGCTGGCCTCGCTTCCCGACGCGGCATGGGACCGGGAAAGCGGCACCCGCAGGGCCGCGGCGGCGCTGGACCGGGACCCCGAACGCGGCGACCGCCGCCAGCACTTGGTCTTCACCCCACCCGGCCTCGACCGGGACGGGCTCACCGAACTCCTGGACTCGTGCCTGCTCACCGATGCCGAACACGCCGGCGGGCCCCGTGCCTGGCGGCAGCTTCCGGCGGCCTTCGACGAACTGCTCGACCAGGTTTCCTGATCCGGCCGGCCGGCAGGCCCGCCGGTGCGCCGGTCGGCTCCGTGGCGGAGCGAACGGGCCGGAAGCCGTTCTCCGGCCTCCGGCCCGGCCCGCCGCCGTGACGCCGCTCGCTCACCCGGCCACGGCGGCGGTCGCGGCGGTGTAACGGGCCTGGACGTCCGCCCAGTTGACGAGGTCCCAGAGTTTGGTGACGTAGTCGGGGCGGACGTTCTTGTACTGCAGGTAGTACGCGTGCTCCCAGGCGTCGAAGACCAGCAGCGGGGTGGTGCCCTGGCCGACGTTGCCGTGGTGGTCGTAGACCTGCTCGACGATCAGCCGCCTGCCCAGCGGCTCCCAGGCCAGCACACCCCAGCCGGAGCCCTGGACGCTGGATGTGGCCACGGTGAGCTGCTTCTTGAACGCCTCGAAGCCGCCGAGGTGCTCCTCGATCGCGGTGGCCAGCGTGCCGTCGGGGCGGTCACCGCCGTCGGGGGAGAGGTTCTGCCAGAAGATCGAGTGCAGTACGTGGCCCGACAGGTTGAACGCGAAGGTCTTCTCCAGACCGACCAGGCCGGTCGGGGTGATCGCGTCCTTGTCGCGGACCTCCGCGATCTGCTCCAGCGAGTCGTTGGCGCCCTTCACGTACGCGGCGTGGTGCTTGGCGTGGTGCAGTTCCAGGATCTCGCCGGTGATCGCCGGTGCGAGGGCGGAGTAGTCGTACGGCAGGTCCGGCAGAGCGTAGGTACCCATCGGGCACGGCCCCTTTCCCCAGTGGTCGTCAACGTGCCGCCGCCCACCTTAGGCCACTATTGCGAATAACTTGCAACAGCATGATGGATGCAGCAGCATGGTGTCGACGGAGTCGGCCCGACAGCTTCGGAAGGTCCTTCCTCGCTGATCGTCTTTCACCCGGCAACCGGCCGGCCGGTCGGCTCCGTCACCCGCCGGCGGTTCCAGGGTGGCCCGCGGCCCGCTGTCACACGCGTCGCCGGGCCGCGGGGTGCGGCCGTGGGGGTGACGGCGGTGCGATGGCCGGGTCTGCCGTGCGCGGCGGGTCGTTCGCCGGGGAATCCGCGTGACGGTGTGGGGGTCGCTCAGTTCGCGGTTTGGTCCTTGGTCAGGGCGTCCATGAGGAGGTCGACGAGCCGGCCGGCCTGCTCCTTGGTGCCGTGGCGTACGGAGTAGGCGATGCCGCCCATCAGGAGGAGGACGTCGTCGGAGGTGACGTCGGTGCGCAGGGTGCCGTCCTGGGCACCGGCCCGGAGCAGGGTGCCGACGGCGCCGGTGAGAAGTGCGTGGCTGTCGGCGTAGGGGTCGACTCCGGAGGCGATGACCGCGTTGAGCGCCTCGGACATCCCGCTCTTGGCCGTGGCGTAGTGGAGGAAGTCCGTCATCCACGCCCGGGTGGCCTCGGCGGCCGAGCGTCCCGGGAGGAGGTCGGTCGCCTTCTCGCAGACGAGGGTGAGCCGCCGCTGGTAGGCGGCGTCGATGAGGGCCTCCCGGGTGGGGAAGTGCCGGTAGAGCGTGCCGACCCCGACGCCCGCCTGCTTGGCGATGGCGGCCGGCGCGGTGTCCAGCCCCTGCTCGGCGAAGACCTGTGCGGCGACCTCCAGCAGCCGTTCCCGGTTCTGCCGCGCGTCGCTCCTGGTCCGGCGGGGGGTGGTGGGCATGCGGGTTCCTCCGGGGCCGGTCTCCGATTGCATTCCGGAATGCGTTCCGCTTAACTGGTAAGCGGAACGCATTCCGTTAATACTCTACGCCAGGAGCTTCCCATGCCCACTCCCGCCGACAAGGCCGTACGCCACTGGTTCGTCACCGGCGCCTCCGGCGGCCTGGGCCGCCACATCACCGGGCACGCCCTCCGGCAGGGCGACCGCGTCACCGCCACGGTCCGCCGGCCCGCGGCACTGGACGACCTCCGCGAGAGGTACGGCGAACGGCTGGCCGTCGAGACCCTCGACGTGACCCGGCCGGGCGACATCGACCGGGTGGTCGGCAGGACGCTGCGCTCAGGTCCGGTGGACATCGTGGTCAACAACGCCGGGTACGCGGTCGTGGGCGCCGCCGAGGAGATGACGGTCGAGCAGATCCGCGACCAGATCGAGGTCCTTCTGCTCGCTCCGATGCTGATCACCCGCGCCTTCCTGAAACCGATGCGGGAGCAGGGCGGCGGCCGGATCATCCAGATCTCCAGCATGGGCGGCCAGGTCGGCATCCCCACCCACAGCGCCTATCACGCGGGCAAGTGGGGGCTGGAAGGCTTCACCGAGAGCGTCAGCCGCGAAGTCGCCGACTTCAACGTCCACCTGACGCTGGTGGAACCGGGCGGCACTCGCACCGGCTTCCTCTCCGCCCTGCGCTACACCACAGAAACGGCCCCCTACCGCGACAACGCCGTCGGACAGACGCGGCGCTCGCTGGAGGCCACGGACGACAGTTCCCTCACCGGCGACCCGGCCCGGCTCGCCGCCGCCATCTACGACACCACCCGCGTTCCGGTCCCGCCCCTGCGGCTCACTCTCGGCTCCGACACCTACGGGGCCGTCCACACCGCACTCACCGAACGTCTCACCGCACTCGAATCCCAGCGGGACCTCGCGGCATCCGTCGCCTTCGCCGACTGACCCCGGTCCCCTCAGCCGGGGCGAGCCCTTGGTCGGGGCCCGCCCCTGAGGCGGGTCAGGAGGGGTGGACGGTGCCGGCATAGCGCTGGGCGAAGCGGGTGCCGGTGGCCGCGGTGACGGTGAAGTCGTACCGGCCGCGGTCGGTGTGCCAGGTGGCCGTGGTGCGGGAGCGGGGCTTGACGCGAATCGTGCGGGTGTCGGTACCGAAGTCGTTGGCGGAGAGGGTGAAGGCGACCTCGGTGTCACCGTCGTTGGCGAGTCTGAGGTCGATCGATGCGTCCTGCGGGTGCCTGGCGTCGAGTCTGGCGGTGACCGAGGGGAGCGCCACATCGGTCTGGCCGTCGGGCACCACCGTGCCGGCGCAACGCGTCACGAAGCCGTCGGCGCCGTACACCGAGAAGTCGTAACGGCCGTCGGTCGTGGTGGTGTCCCACACATACGTGCGCGAGGCACCCGGCGTGACCAGGAACGGCGTTCCGCTGAAGGGGCGCAGGATGTTGGGCAGCACGGTGAAGACGTAGCCCACGGAACCCTCGTTGGCCAGGGTGCAGGTCACCTTGCCGGTGCGCCGGTCCACCGAGACGTCCGCCCACGGGCGGTAGGGCAGGTCGCGGTGCGGCCGGTCCCCGGGCTCCTGGACGGGCATCACCTGCCGGCCGTCGGCGGGCGCCTGCACCGCGGGCAGCGAGTGCTGCGCGGTCGCCCTCGCCTTGAGCTCGTCGGTGTCCGGTAGCCTGGGGATGCTGTAGTCGGGGCGGGTGAAGTCGAAGCAGGTGGTGAGGTCACCGCAGACCGTACGGCGCCACTGCGAGATGTTGGGCTCGTGGACGCCGGTGACGACCTCCAGGAAGCGCAGCACCGAGGTGTGGTCGAACACCTGGGAGTTGACCCAGCCGCCGCGCGACCACGGCGAGCAGACCCACATGGGCACCCGGCTGCCCAGCCCGATCGGCTTGCCGTCCACGAACTCGTCCTTGGTGCCGGCCTCCGCGTACGGCGGGACGACATGGTCGAAGAAGCCGTCGTTCTCGTCGTACATCACGAGGAAGACGGTGCTCTTCCAGACCTCGGGACGGGACATCAGCGAGCGCAGTGCCCGGTTGACCCACCAGGCACCCCAGTCGGGCCCGGCACTCGGGTGCTCGCAGTAGTTGAAGGGAGCCACCAGCCAGGAGACCGTCGGCAGCGTGTTGTTCCTGCAGTCCGCGTCGAAGGCCGTCAGGTCGTACTTGGTCATCGCGTTGACGAACAGCGGCGAGTCCTTCGGCGCGTTGGCGAACTGCTCGAAGTACGACAGCGCGTTGTCGTCGTAGTCGCCGTTCTCATCGTCCGAGCCGTTCGGGTTGTGGTAGACGCGCCAGCTCACGCCCGCCTTCTGGAGCCGTTCGGCATAGGTCGTCCAGTCGCCCACCGGGTTCTCGGTGACGATCGAGTTGTCGGTGAAGGGACCGGTGGTGCCGTCGACGCCGGGACCCGGGGTGCCGGTCCACAGATAGAGGCGGTTGGGATCGGTGGGGCCGTTGAGCGAGGTGCAGTAGTGGTCGCAGACGGTGAAGGCATCGGCCATGGCGTACTGGAAGGGGATGTCCTCTCGGGTGAAGTACCCCATGGTGTAACGGCCCTTGGCGGCGACCCACTGGTTCTGGGCGCCGTTGTTGACCGCCTGGTGGCCCGAGTCCCAGCCGTGGTCGAGGCCGCCGAAGTCCTGCGCCTTGAACGTGGCGGTGTCGAACCTGAACGGAAGGGAGTAGCCCTCGGCGCGCCCGGCGTCGGGCTGCCGGAAGACCGGGTTGCCGTTGGGGAAGACCACGCCCTGCTTGTCGCCGAAGCCGCGGACGCCGTTCAGGGTGCCCAGGTAGTGGTCGAAGCTCCGGTTCTCCTGCATCAGGACGACGACGTGCTGCACGTCGTCGACGCTGCCGTGGTGGCGGGTCGCGGCCTCGGCGGTGCCGGTCGTGCCGGGCAGTCCGATGGCGGCGGTCGCTCCGGCCGCCGCTGCGGTGCCGACGAAGGTACGGCGGCTGATCGGGGTCATGGGATGCGAGTCCTTTGCGGTCGTGCGGAGTCAGCGGGCGGTGCGCAGGGCGAAGGTGACGACTGCCGCGGCGTGGTCGGAGGGCCAGCCGTTGGCGCCGGTGCCGGGCACCGGCTTCGGCCAGCCGGTGGTGAGGCTGTGGGCCTGGAGGACCTTCAGCCGGCCGGCGTACTGGATCTGGTCGATGCGGTCCTGGGGCTCGGCGCCGCCGCCGTCGTGCGCCGGGCGGACCGGTGACCAGGTGATGCCGGGGGCCTTGACCGGGTTGGGGTTGGCCTCCCGGAAGGCGTCGGTGAGCCCGGCCTTCTGCAGGGTCTCGGTGACCGGCCAGGCCACGGCCCCGATGCCGCCGTGGGCGGCAGCGGTGCGGGAGGTCCAGTCGAGGTGCGAGGGGGAGGCGAGGCCGGCCGCGAGCACCACCGGGGTGGAGGAGTTGAGGTGGGTCCGCATCGCGGCGGCCAGCTTCTGGGCCTGCTGGAAGCGGACGGTCTGCTTCTCCGCCGCCACCAGGCGGGCCGCGTTCAGGCCGGCGGCCACCGCGTACGGCCCGTAGCCGGTCTCGTCCAGCTGCGCCACCCACAGCCGTACGGTGTGGCCGCCCGGCAGCCGTACGGTGGCGGAAGCCGCGGGCAGGGACGCCGTCGGGCCGGTGACGTCGCTCAGCGGATAGCGGCTGACGATGCCGAGGCTCCCGGCGCTCTGGTAGGCGTGCCAGCCCAGTGCCTGTCCGAGGGTCCGGGCGGCGGTGCCGCCGGTCTCCTGCAGCGCGACGATGTCGAGGCCCTGGGTGAGCACCACCCGCGCCTGCTTCTCCAGCGGGCCCTCGACATGCGTTCCGGCGTCCCAGAGGTTCAAGGAGGCGATCTTGAAGGTGAGCTCGTCCTTGGCGGAGCGCACCGGCACCTCGACGGTGACGGTGTCGGTGCCCACCGCGCTGTCCTGCACGCCGACCACGATCCGGCCCGGCGTCCTGGGCGCCCGGCCGGGCGCGGTGCCGGTGACGGTGCCGTCGGCGGTGACCGACAGCCAGGAGTCGCCGGACAGGCGCCGGTAGGCCGGGCTGCCGGGCCGGTTGCCGTCCGGCCTGATCCACAGGTTCCCCAGCGGGACTTCGACCGTGTCGCCGGCGGTGACCGGCACGGTGACGGCGTCCACGGCCTCGTGCGGGGCCACGACGGGCGTGAAGCTGAAGGGCGCGGTCCTGGCGAGGACCGGGTACAGGTCGTCGTAGAGCAGGTAGGCGGTGTACGGGCCGCCGGTCAGGCCGGAGGTGTCCAGGGTGAGGGTGCCGGAGCCGCCGGCGGAGTACGCCCAGACGGTGGAGGCGCCGTTGCCGGGCTGCCGGTCACCGTCGTAGATGCCCACCCAGTTCTTGGCGTTGGGGGAGGCCGTGGTCCAGCTGAAGGTCAGCTTGTCGCCCTCGTGCGGGGCGGCCGGCGAGGTGATGACGAGGCTGTCGCCGGACTCGGTGAAGGTGATCGGGCCGGCCTGGGCGAGGATCTGATTGCCGTCGTCGTACAGCAGGTAGGCGGTGTACGGACCGCCCGCCAGGGCCGAGGTGTTGACGGTGGTGCTGCCCGACGCCGCCGCCGTGACGTACGACCACACCCAGGAGGAGCCGCTGCCCGGCGAGGTGGCGGGGCCGTACAGGCCGATCCAGTTCTTGGCGTTGGGGGTGTCGGTGGTCCAGCTGAACGTCAGTTTGTCGCCCACGTGCGGGGCGGCCGGTGAGGCGAGGGTGAGGGTGCTGCTCGAGGACGCCACGGTGGGAAGGGGTGGCATGGGTGCACGAATCCTCTCCGCCCGGTCCGGGCGCGCGGGCGGCCGGGACCGGATCAGTGGGCTGGGTGACGGGGCTCCCGTGGGGCCCGGCGCCGGGTGTCGGCGGCAGGGGTGGACGCTGCCGCGGTGAGGTGGGGCAAGTTGGCTGTACAACTCAGCCCAGTAAGCGGTTCGCTCGGGAATGGCCCGTGAACGGGACATGGCGGGCGGCCGGGCGGTGGCCGACAGGTTCGTGCCGGGCAAGAGCCGAGGCCGCGCCGGGTTACGCGGTGACGCGGTCAGTGCGCGCTGTGGATGTTCAGGACCACGACACCGACGATGACCAGGGCGATGCCCGCCCACTGGTGCCACCCCAGCGACTCGCCGAAGGCGGCCGCCCCGATGGCGGCGACCGCCGCGGTACCCACCCCCGACCAGATGGCGTACGCGATGGACACCGGTATGTGCTTGAGCGCCAGTCCGAGCAGCACGAACGACAGCACGTAGCCGATCGCCACGCCGATCGTGGGCAACAGCCGGGTGTATCCCTCGGTGAGCTTCAGACAGCTGGTGGCGCAGATCTCGGAGACGATGGCGAGGCCGAGAAGCAGGTAGGGCACGGTGACTCCGGAAAGGTGATCGGGCTCAGACCCGGGCGGCGACGAGTGTGGACAGCAGCGCCAGATCGACCGCCTCCAGGCTGCCGACCACCACGACACCGGGCTCCGCGGCGATCGGCACGGTGGACGGGACCGCGACCACCTGGCAGCCGGCCGCCCGCGCCGAGGCGAGGCCGGGCGGGCTGTCCTCCACCGCGACACAGGCCTCCGGCGGGACACCGAGCCGGGCCGCCGCGGTGCGGTAAGGCGCCGGATCGGGCTTGGTGCGGACGGTGTCCTCGGCCGCCACGGTGAGCGCGAACCAGTCCGCCCCCAGCGTCAGCAGCACCAGGTCGACGATCCGCCGCGGGGACGCGGTGACCAGGGCGGCGGGCACCGCGGCGTCCTGGAGTTCGGCCAGCAGCCGCAGCGCGCCGGGCCGCGGAGTCACGTCGCCGGCCACACGTGCCGCGAAGGCGTCGTCGAGTTCCCGGGCGATCCGGTCCTCGGGCGCCGCCTCACCGGTGATCCGGTGCAGATGGCCCGCGGTGTGCGCGACCGGCCGGCCGAGCACCTCCGGCAGGTCGGTGTCGGTCAGCCGGTGTCCGAGCCGGTCCGCGACCTCGGTGACGGCCCGCCACCACAGATGTTCGGTGTCGACGAGCGTGCCGTCCATGTCGAACAGGACGGCGGCAGGACGGACAGGACGGGCAGGGGTGGTACGGGAGTGCACGAATGCCCTTCCTCGATGGGGAGCTGGACGGGGCCGCACTCGGGTCGGTACCGATTCGGGTCGGTACCGGCCGGTGCGCATGCCGGGCCGGGCGCCGGAGCGCGTACGTCACGGTACGCACCCGGGCGCCACGGCAGGGAAAGGGGTCAGACGGCCCTGCGGTCCACCAGAACGGGGCGTTCGGGCAGCGTCAGGGTGGCCGCGGAGCCCAGCGCCAGGGCCGCCGCCGTCTCGGTCGGCAGGTCGGCCTTGACCTCGGTGCCGTCCGTGAGGCGCACCGTGATCCGGGTGATCGCGCCGAGGAAGGAGGCGGCCACCACTGTGGCGCCGCCGTGCGGGTCGGCGGCGATCCGCACCGCCTCCGGCCGTACCAGGGCGTCCAGTTCGCCGCCGGCGGGCAGTTCGCCCTCCACCGGCAGCCGGACGCCCAGCACCTCGACCTGCCGGCCGTCGGCGGCCCGGGCCGCGGGGATGCGGCTCATCGTGCCGACGAACTCGGCGACGAACGCCGTGGCGGGCCGCGCGTACAACTCCGCGGGAACCGCGACCTGTTCCAGCCGCCCGGCGCGCAGCACGGCCACCCGGTCGGCCATCGACAGGGCCTCCTCCTGGTCGTGGGTCACGAACAAGGTGGTGATCCCCAGGTCCTGCTGGAGCCGGCGGATCTCCTCGCGCAGCGCGAGGCGGACCTTGGCGTCGAGTGCGGACAGCGGTTCGTCCAGCAGCAGCACCCGGGGCCGCAGCGCCAACGCCCGGGCCAGCGCGACGCGTTGCTGCTGGCCGCCGGACATCTGGTGCGGGAACCGGTCGGCGAGCCGGGCCAGGCCCACCAGGTCGAGCAACTCCCCGGCCAGACTCAGCCGTTCGGCCTTTCCGGTGCCGCGCATCCGCATGCCGAAGGCGACGTTCTCGGCAGCGGTCAGGTGCGGGAAGAGGCTGTAGGACTGGAACACCATCCCGGCGTCACGCCGATGAGCGGGCACGCCGGTGATGTCCTTGCCGTCCAGCAGCACTTCGCCGGCGTCCGGGTGCTCGAAGCCGGCCAGCATCCGCAGCGCGGTGGTCTTGCCGCAGCCGGACGGCCCCAGCAGCGCCAGCAGTTCACCCGGGTGCGCGGTCAGGTCCAGGCCGTCCAGCGCCACCGTGGGGCCGAACGTGCGGTGCAGCCCGCGGAATTCCACGGTGGCACCGCCGGTCCCGCGGACGGACGCGAACATTCCTGTGGTGGTGGCGGTCACGAGTTCTCCAGGACGGTGTGGTCGGGGGCGGCGCTCCCGGGGCTCCTGCGCGGGGCGCGGGACGAGCGCCCGCGTCCGGCGGCGGCGAGCACCAGCAGCAGGACCCAGGTGAGGACGAGGCTGAGCACCGACACGGACACCGACAGCTGTGCGTTGCTGCCGCCGATGGTGACGATCCACACCGCGAACGGCTGGTACCCGAGGATGGACGCGACGGTGTACTCGCCGAGCACCAGCGCCAGCGTGATGAATCCGGTGTTCAGCAGGGCGCCGCGCAGATTCGGCAGCACGACCTGGAGAACGGTCCGCGGCCAGTTGGCACCGCAGTTGCGGGCCGCCTCCACCAGGGTCGGGAGGTCGAGGGCGCGCATCCCCGCGTCCAGCGTCCGGTACGCCAGCGGCAGCGCCATCAGGACGTAGGCGAGCAGCAGGATCACCGGGAAGCCGGGGTTCTGGATCGCGTTGAAGGTCTGGAAGAGCGGGGTGTCCGCGAAGTCGTCAGGACCCCACTGGAGCACCGAACTGATGCCCGCGGTCAGTGCCACCGCGGGCACCACCAGGGGCAGCGAGCAGAGCACCTCCACCAGGACCCGCAGCCGGGGGGCGGTCAGGCGCACCGCGATGAGCGCGGGCACGAGCAGCAGCAGTGTCACCGCCGTGGTCGCGGCGGCGAGTTCGAGGGTCAGCCGGAGGCTGCTCCAGAAACCCTCGGCGCCGAAGATGCCGCTGTAGGAACTCGCGGTGAGCCCCTCGCCCGGCACGTCCACCGTGAAGATCACCGAGAAGACCATCGGGCCGAGGAAGTACAGCGCCGCGATCAGCCCGACGACCCCGCGCCACACCCGCGGACGGCGGCGGCGTCCGGCGGGTTCCGGAGCCGGCCGCACGGCGGTGGGGGCGGGCGGGGTCAGTGCAGCCATCGTGCGCTCCTGCGCTGAAGGGGAATGTAGAGGGCCATTACCACGCCCGCGATCACGATCATGTCCAGGCTCAGCGCCAGGGCCACATTGCCCTGTCCGGCAAGGACGTTGCCGGACAGCGCGTTGGCGATCTGCAGGGTGATCAGCGGTACGGAGCTGCCGACGATGGCCGCCGCGGTGGCGTAGGCGGCGAACGCGCTCCCGAAGAGCAGGACGAAGCCGCCCAGCAGCGAGGGAGCCAGGATGGGCAGCGCGACGTGCAGCCAGTACTGGCGGGTGGTCGCGCCGTTGTTCTGCGCCGCCTCGCGCCACTGGACCCGCAGGCCGTCCAGCGCCGGCGTGATGGTGAGCACCATCAGCGGCACGAGGAAGTACAGGTAGACGATCGTCAGGCCGGTGAAGGAGTACAGGCTCCAGCCGTGCTTGCCGAGGTCCAGCGCGCGGGTCAGCTCGCCGGAGTTGCCGAGGGTGGCGACGAAGGCGAACGCGAGCGGCACCCCGCCGAAGTTGGCCAGCACGCCGGAAGCGGCCAGTACCCCTTCGCGCAGGGCCCGGAAGCGGGAGGTCACCACGGCGTGGGCGAGCGGCAGTCCGAGCAGCACACCGAGCGCCGCGGTGAGCGCGGAGAGTTTGACGCTGCCCCACAGTGCGGTGAGGTAGGCGCCGTGCACCGACTGGCTGAGGTTGCCGGTGGTCCAGTGCCGGCCGCCGGGCGTGCCCCCCGAGGTCTTGAAGGCGTTGGTGACGATCGCGAAGGCCGGCAGGCCGAAGACCACGAGGACGAAGACGATCAGGGGCAGGACGGCGAGCCATCCGGCGGCGCGCGGCCGGCGGCGGAGGCTGTCCTTGCGCGAAGTGGGGGCGGAAGCGGTCCCGCCGCCGCCGGCCTCCTGCGAAGAGGGGCCGGCGGCGGGGGACGGCGTCGCGGCGCGAGCCGTGGTCATGGTGCCGGTCAGCTCACGGCCTTGGCCCAGCCGGCGAGCACGGCCTTCTGGGCCGCGTCGACCTGGGCGGAGGTCGGGAACTGCGGTGCGCCGGAGACCGCCGGGAGCTTCGCGGCGGCCGCCTGGTCCACGGTGCCCTTCTGCGTCATGGCCGGCAGCTCGGCCGGACGGGAGAAGCCCTGCAGCCACAGGTTCTGGCCCTCGGCGCTGTAGAGGAACTCCTCCCACAGCCGGGCGGCGGCCGGGTGCGGGGCGTACTTGTTGATCGCCTGGCTGTAGTACTGCGCGTACTGGCCGTCGGCGGGCACGGCGACCTTCCAGTTCAGGCCCTTGGCCGCGAACTCCTTGGCGTAGCCGGCGTTGAGGTAGTCCCAGTCGATGCTGATCGGCGTCTCGCCCTTTTCGACGGTCGCCGGGGTGGACTCCACCGGGTTGAAGTTGCCGTTCGCCTTCAGCTTGTGGAAGAAGTCCAGGCCGGGCTGGATGTTGTCCAGCGAACCGCCGTTGGCCAGCGCCGCCGCGTAGACGCCGCCGAACGCCGAACCCGACTTGGTCGGGTCGCCGTTCATCGCGACCTGGCCCTTGTACTGCGGCTTGAGCAGGTCGGCGAAGGTGGTGGGGCACTCCTTGACGGCCTTGGCGTCGCAGCCGATGGAGACATAGCCGCCGTAGTCGTCGTAGCGCAGGCCGTTCGGGTCCTTCTGGGCGGCCGGGATGTCGTCCCAGGTGGCGACCTTGTAAGGGGCCAGGATGCCCTGCGAGGCGGCGCTGAGCGCGAAGGAGTTGCCCAGGTCGACCACGTCGGGGGCGCGGTTTTGTCCCTTGCGGGAGGTGATCGCGGTGATCTCGTCCTGGCTGGCGCCGTCGGGGTTCTCGTCGGCGACCTTGATCCCGTACTTCTTCTCGAAGGCGCTGATGATGGCGCCGTAGTTGGCCCAGTCCGGGGGAAGCGCGATGGCGTTGAGCGTTCCCTCCTTCTTGGCGGCGGCGACCAGCGCGGTCATCCCGCCGAAGTCCGCGGCGGAGGTGGCCGTCGCCGCGTTCTTGCCGCCGCCGGCGGCGGACGACGAGCTGCCGGAGGAGGAGCCGCAGCCGGTCAGGGCGAGCGCGGCGACGGTGAGCCCGGCGGCCACAGCGGCGGCGCGGACACGGTGGACTGTCACGGGGATTCCTCCTGGAGAAGCGACGTGCGAGCGGCGCACTGTCAGATGACCGGCGACAAAACGCCGGGTTGGCTGTACAACTTTCACCAGTACGCCCGACGCCGGTGTCCGGCGGATGAACAATCCGGCGACTTCAGGGGGATGGTGGCGGAATGTCGACGACCCCGGCGGCGGCCGGCCGGCCGGCGGAGACGCCTGGTGACAGAGAGCAGATAGGGTCCGGCGGGGCGGAGAACGCGCGACCGGAGTGCGGTGACCGAGGAGGGACGTTGCAGGGTGACAGCGCGGAGCCGGCGAAGGGCACGCTCTACCGCAAGGTCGCGGCCGACCTCCGTGAGGCCATAGCGGCCGGTGACTACGGGTCGGGCGGCAAACTTCCCGCGGAGAGCGCGCTGGCCGAGCGGTACGGGGTCTCCCGCGGCACCATCCGCCAGGCGCTCGCCGCCCTGCGGGCCGACGGCCTGGTCACCTCCCGGCGCGGCACCCGGCGGGTGGTGCTCGGCACGACCCGCGTGCAGAGCTTCTCCGAGCTGGTGAGCTTCACCAGCTGGGCCCGCTCGGTCGGCGAGGAGCCGGGGGGCCGGGTGGAGCGGCTGGAGCGGCGCGCCGCCGACGCGCGGGAGAGCGAGCAGCTGCGCCTGGACCCCGGCGCGCAGGTCGTCGCCGTACTGCGGGTACGGACGCTGTCCGGCCGGCCGGTGATGGTGGAGCGGAGCGTCTACCCGGTGTGGGTGGGGGAGTTGGTGGCCGCGATACCCGCGGACGCGGTCTCGCACACCGAGCCGCTCCAGGAGCGGGGCGTCGTCTTCGCCGATGCCGACCACACCATCGACCTGGTGCTGGCGGACGCCGACGACGCCCGTCTGCTGGAGTGCCGAACGGGTGAGGCACTGCTGCGCGAACGCCGCCGCTCCACCGACCCGGTCGGCGCGCCTGTCGAGTGGTCGGAGGACCGCTACCTCCCCGGCACGGTCGCGTTCACCGTCCACAACTCCATCGCCGGATCCGCGCTCTCGCGCCGCCACCGCCGCACGCCCTGAGCGCGCTTCCCGCAGAGGGCGCCGCGCCCGGGGGCACGGCGCGGCGCACGTCCCGGCGGAGGCGCCTACCCGGGCAGCAGCGAGCCGAGCAGCGGCAGGAAGTGCGCGAAGTCCACCGGGCCGGCGTGCGGTTCCTTCGCCCGCTCGTCCCAGCGGCGGACTGCGACGGCGTCGGCGGCGTGCGGCAGCCGGGCGAAGGCCGCCGCCTCCTCTCCGGTCATCGGACCGCCCTGCACCTGGAGGGTGTGCTCGGAGGCGGCGGACAGCCCCGCCCGGTAGCCGGGCTCGACCGCGCAGAGGTAGCGCTTCGCGGCGACGTGCAGCCGTACGGGCTCGGTGACCTCCGGGCCGAACCAGCGCGCCAGCAGGTCCGCACCCGTGTGGCTGTGCCGGTTGTCGGTGCCGGCCATGAGTTCCGCGCCCGTCACGGGTCCGCGGAAGTGGCCGACGTCGTGCAGGAGCGCGGCGGCCACCAGGTGCGGCGCGGCGCCCGCCGCCTCGGCCAGCGCGCCGGCCTGCAGCATGTGCTCGGCCATGGTGACGTCCTCGCCGAGGTACTCCGCCGAGCCTGGCCCGTCGAACAGCTCGGCCAGCGGGTCGAGGGTGTCCGCCCGCCGCAGGACGGCGAGGGTGCTCGCCAGCCCGTCCAGGTCGGCGTACGCGCCCTGCAGGTGCCGGCCTCCCGCCTGCTCGAAGGCGGTACGCGCGTGCAGCAGCCGGGTGTTGTCGAAGATCAGGCAGTCGCCCGGGGTGAGCCGGAAGTCCAGCCGCAGCCCCGGCCTGACCAGGAGTTCGGCGAAGCCGCGGTAGGCGGCGTAGAACGCGTCCAGCTCCGCCGCGGGGAGCCGCAGAGTGCCGGTCGACCGGTTGTTGAAGCGGACCTCGCGTATCCGCCCGCGCGGGTCCAGGCCGATCAGCGGGCGGTCCGCGCGCAAGGCGGTGCGGCCGTCGCGGAAGACGAAGGGGACAGGCGTACGGGTCAGGACCGCGAACGCCTCCGGGTCCTCGGTCCGCAGCAGCGCCGCCGCGGCGAAGCCGTCGACGAGCCCGGAGTCCCCGCCGGCCGCGGTGTTCTCCAGGCAGTGCAGCAACTGCAGGGTGGGGACCGGGTCGCGGTACGGGTTGTCCGTGTGCGGGGTGATCCGGGCGGAGGTGAAGGCGAGGTTGTTGGGGTCGGGCTCCACCCGGACGTCGAAGAGCCTGCCGTAGTTGGTCTCCCGGACGAAGCCGAAGGTCTCGGCGACCGCCAGCACCTGCCCGTCGCGCCGGGGTACGTTCCGCAGCAGTGCGAAGCCGAGCCGCTGGACGGCTTCGAGCACCCGGGCCCGCTCGGCGGGTGCGGCGACATAGCCGGCCCAGTCCGCCTCCGGCAGCCGCCCGGCCAGGTCCGCCGCGCGCCACAGCTCCTTGTCCGTCTCGGTGCGGCCGTCCCCGGTGACAACGCGGTCCGCGGGCCGGTGGGCGTCGAGCCAGGCCACCGGGAAGGGCGACCGGTGTCCGTCGGGCTCCCACCGCACCTCCACCGTCGGCTCGGCGGGACCGCTCAGCTCCGTCACCGCCGTGACGGACAGCCCGTACGGCAGGTCGGTGATCTGAAAGAGCTTCTGGCCGGACCGCGGGTCCCGGCACTGCGGGCACGGGCAGTTGTCGCGCAGCCAGGCCGCCGGCAGCGCCGCGACCCGCGCGGACAGGGTGCTGTCGGGGGATTCGGTCCCTGGTTGTGCCGTCATGACGTTCTCCTTCGTGGTGCGGGGTGGTGCAAGGTGCCGCAAGTTGTACAGCCAACTTTGAGCGCCGTCGGTGAGGAGAAGGCGAGCGCCAGGTGACGCGGAGGCGAAGACGGGCGAGCCGCCGGCGGCTTCCCCCAGGACCCCCGGCCAGCCGCGCCCGGCCCGCCGCCCGGGCTCCGGTCGCCGGGGCGGCGATCCTCACGCACAATGAGGAACGGCGGCTCCGGTGGCGATCTGCGACGCGGTGACGACGATGCCGGCGAGGTGACGACGATGCCGACGTGGCGACTGCGGGACTTCCACGGTGACGATCTCGACCGTGCCATCCAGATCTGGGACCAGGACCGGCCGGCGGACGCCTCGCCGCCGGTCTTCGCCCTCTCGGAGGTCATGGCCGCCGCCCGCACCGGGGAGTCCGCGGAACGGGCCGTGGTCGCGGTGGTCGCCGTGGTCGGCGACGAACTGGTGGGCATGGCGGTGGCGCAGGCCCAGGGCGAGCGGGCCTGGATCACCCTGGTCGCCCTCGCCCCGATGTGGCACAACCGCGGGATCGGCAGCGCGCTCATCGCCGAGCTGGAGCGGCGGCTGCGTCCGCAGGGTGTCCGCAGGATCGGCGCGCTGCTCGCCCCGGAGGCCACCGGCGCCGCCGCACTGGAGCACTCCGGCTACCGGACCCGCACCGGGCTGAACTTCTACGAGAAGGTCGAGCATCTCGGCGCGAGCGACGCGGGACTGCTCGCGGAGCTCGGCGGGCGGGTGGAACCCCAGGGCCTGTGGGGGGCGCTCGCGGGCATGGAGCGGGAGAAGGAGGCCATCGAACGGCGGATCGTCCTGCCGCTCGCCGAGCCGGCGCTGGCCGACCGTTACGGAGTGAGGCCGCCGAAGGCGGTGATCCTCTTCGGGCCGCCGGGCACCGGCAAGACCAGCTTCGCCAAGGCCGTCGCCTCCCGGCTCGACTGGCCGTTCGTGGAGCTCTTCCCCTCCCGGCTCGCGGCCGGCGACGCTGCCAGCATGGCCGGCGCGCTGCGGGACACATTCGCCGATCTGGCCGAGCTGGAGACCGTCGTGCTCTTCATCGACGAGGTCGAGGAGATCGCCGGTGTCCGCTCCGGCCTGGCCGTCGACCCCGGCCACGGTGTCACCAACGAACTCCTCAAGCTCATCCCCGGCTTCCGCGACCACGAGGACCGGCTGCTGATCTGCGCCACCAACTCCGTACGCTCCCTGGACCCCGCCTTCCTGCGCCCCGGCCGCTTCGACTACGTCATCCCCGTCGGTCCCCCCGACCCGGTGGCCCGCGCCGCGATCTGGCAGCGCTACCTCGGCCAGGCCGCCGACGACGTCGAACTCCACCGCCTCGTCGCGGCCAGCGAGATGTTCACCCCCGCCGACATCGAGTTCGCCGCCCGCAAGGGCGCCCACACCGCCTTCGAACGCGAGGTCACCACCCATCAGGGCACCCCGCCCCACACCGACGACTATCTCGCCGCGATCACCGACACGCGCCCCACGCTCACCGCTCAGGCCCTCACCGAGTTCCACGAGGACATCGACCGGTTCACCCGCATGTGACGGGCAACGGGTCCGGCAGGGGCTGCCGCAGCGGGAAGTGGCAGGCGGCGGTGTGGCCGGGGCCGAAGGCGCGCAGGGCGGGGGCCTCTTCGGCGCAGCGGTCGCGGGCCAGGGGGCAGCGGGTACGGAAGCGGCAGCCCGAGGGCGGGGCGGCCGGGCTGGGCAGCTCGCCGCGGACGCCGGTGCCTTCCTTGGCCCGCTCCGTCGCGGGGTCCGGGACGGGCACGGCCTTCAGCAGGCCACTGGTGTAGGGGTGCGCGGCCCGCAGGTGGATGTCGTCGGCGCTGCCGACCTCGACCAGCTGCCCCAGGTACATCACCCCGATCCGGTCGGCGAGATAGCGGACCACCGCGAGGTCGTGCGAGATGACGACGTACGACAGGCGGTGCGCCGCCTGCAGCCGCTTCATCAGATTGAGCACCTGGGCCCGTACCGAGACGTCCAGCGCGGAGACCGGCTCGTCGGCGACGATCAGTTTCGGGGTGAGGGCGAGGGCGCGGGCGAGGCCGACCCGCTGGCGCTGGCCGCCGGAGAACTCGTGCGGGAAGAGCTCAAGGCCCCGCTCGGGCAGGCCGACTTCGGCCAGCAGTTCGGCGACACGGGCTTTCTGCTCGCGGGCGGTGCCGATGCCCTGGATCTGGAGCGGTTCGCGCAGGATGCTGCCGACCCGCATCCGGGGGTCGAGGGAGGAGAAGGGGTCCTGGAAGACCATCTGCAGGTCGCGGCGGCGCCGGCGCAGTTCACCGCCGCGCAGACCGCCGAGGTCGGTGCCGTCCAGGCTGACCGTCCCGGAGTCCGGGCGGTCCAGGCCGACCAGCAGCCGGCCGAGGGTGGTCTTGCCGCACCCCGACTCACCGACCAGGCCGAAGGTCTCACCGTGGCCGAGTGTGAAGGAGACCTCGGAGACCGCGTGCACGACCCGCTTGGCGCGGCCCGGCAACCGGCCACCGCGTACCGGGAACTCCCTCACCAGGGCGCGCGCTTCGAGCAGCGGCCCGCTCGCCGCCGGCGCCGCGGGGGCGGCGGGCCGCGGCACCACCGCGGTGGCACTGGCCGGCAGCGGGCCGCCGGTCGGATGCCAGCAGGCGTACCGGTGCTCGCCGGGGCCGGTGAGCGGCGGCTCTTCGGCGCGGCACCGCTCGGTCGCGTACGAGCAGCGGTCGGCGAAGCGGCAGCCGGCGGGCGGGTCGAGGAGGTCCGGTGGCAGCCCCGGGATGGTGGGCAGCTGCCGCGCGGGGTCCTGGGTGAGCCGGGGCACGGAGGCCAGCAGGCTCTGGGTGTACGGGTGCCGCATGCCGGCGAAGAGGTGGCCGGTGGCGGCGCTCTCGGCGATGCGGCCCGCGTACATGACGTTGACGCGGTCGGCGTGGCCCGCGGTGACACCCATGTCGTGGGTGATGAGGATCATCGCCATGCCGAGCCGCTCCCGCAGGCCGTCCAGCAGGGCGAGGATCTGCGCCTGGATGGTGACGTCGAGGGCGGTGGTGGGCTCGTCGGCGATCAGTACCCGGGGTTCGTTGACGAGTGCCATGGCGATCAGCACCCGCTGCCGCAGGCCGCCGGAGAGCTGGTGCGGGTAGTCCTTGAGGCGTTCGCGGGGGTGGGGCAGGCCGACCAGGCCGAGGATCTCGGCGGCCCGTTCCGCCGCCTCCGCCCGGGTGCATCCGCGGTGCAGCAGGACGGGTTCTGCGACCTGGTGGCCGATGGTCCTGGTGGGGTCGAGCGAGGTCATCGGGTCCTGGAAGACCATCGCGATGTCGTTGCCGCGCACCTGCCGCAGTTCGCGCTCGGGGAGCCCCACCAGCTCGCGCCCGTCCAGCAGCACCGAGGAGCCGTCGACCAGGGCGCCGCCGGGCGGCAGGAGCCCCATGAGGGACAGGCCGGTCATGGACTTGCCGCAGCCGGACTCGCCGACCAGGCCCAGCGTCTCACCGGCCGCCAGTGTGAAGGACACGTTCTCCACCGCCCGTACGGTGCCGCGGCTGGTTCTGATGTGGGTGGTGAGATCGCGTACCTCAAGCAGGGGAGGCATACCGCTCCTCGATTCGTCGCCGGCGCCGCGGCCGCCGGCCCGGGTACGGGCGGCGGCCGCGGAGGTCCCGGCGGTCACGGGCGTTGCAGACGGACGTCCAGCGCGTCATGGACGGCGTCACCGATCAGGTTGAACGCCACGACGGTGATGATCAGGATCACCGCGGGCGGGTACACCAGCCACCAGTAGCCGTCGTACAGGTAGTCGAGGCCCTTGGAGAGCATGGTGCCCCAGTCGGCGTGCGGGGGCGGCAGCCCGAGTCCGAGGAAGCTCAGCGTGGACAGGGTGAGGATCGCGTCGGAGATGGTGAAGGTGGCGCTGACGATGATGACGCCGGCCGCGTTCGGGACGAGGTGGCGCAGCACCACACGCCGGCCGGTCCCGCCCATCATCCGCGCCGCCTGGACGTACTCCCGGGTCCGCAGGGTGAGGACCTCGCCCCTGACCAGGCGGGCCGCCGCGAGCCAGGACAGCAGCGAGAGCAGCACCACGATCAGCCAGAGGGAGGGCGTGAACATGCTGACCACGATCAGCAGCAGCACCAGCCCGGGGATGGCGAGGAAGGTGTCGACGGCCCGCATCATGACCGCGTCGACGAGGCCGCCGACGTAGCCGGCGAAGGCGCCGTAGAGGGTGCCGATGACGGTGGTCGCGGCGGCCACCGCGAAACCGAGTTCGAGGGAGGACCGCCCGCCCGTCATCAGCCGTCCCAGTACGTCGTAGCCGGAGGCGTCGGTGCCGAGCGGACGGCCGCCGCCGGGCGGCAGTTCGGCGAGATCCAGATGGACGGTGACCTGGTCGGTCCGGTACAGCAGCGGACCGATGAAGCAGAACACGGCGATCACCGCGACGATGCCCATCCCGACCAGGGCCCGCCGGTTGCGGACGAAAGCGGCGGCCAGCAGCCGCCCGGAGCCGCTTGCGGCGGTCAGCCGGCCGGCTTCCGGCGGCCGGCCGGGGGCAGGGGCGCCGGACTGTCCGGGCGGCTCGGGTTCCGTGGGCTTCCCGGGCAGCTCGGGTTCCGCGGGCGGTCCGGACTGCCCGGCGCCGTCCGGCGGTTCCGGGGGGCCGGCTGTGACCGGCCCCGGGTCATGCGCGGTCATAGCGGATCCGTGGGTCGAGGAGACTGTAGGCGATGTCGGCGAGCAGGCTGCCGACGACGGTGGCCACGCCGACCACCAGGGTCGAACCGAGCAGCACCGGATAGTCCTTGCTGGTGGCGGCCTGGTAGAACAGCAGCCCCATACCTGGGTAGTTGAAGACCGACTCGGCGATCACCGCGCCGGTGACGATGCCCGGTGCCGCCAGCCCGAGCACCGTGATGACCGGCAGCAGCGAGTTGCGCAGCACGTGCCGGCGCAGGACCAGCCGCCCGGGCAGCCCCTTGGACCTGGCCACCAGGACGTAGTCCTGGGCGAGGGTGGTGATGGCCGAGGACCGCATGTACCGGCTGAAGCCCGCCACGCTGACCAGGGAGAGCGTCACCACCGGCAGTACCAGGGCCCGCGGGTCGGCGAGGATGCCGCCGACGGACTCGGCCTGCGGCGCCTGCGAGGGCAGCAGGTGCAGCTGCACCGAGAAGAGCGCGACGAGCAGCAGCGCGAAGAAGAAGTCCGGCATCGAATAGAGCACGAAGGAGATGACGGTGAGGACATGGTCCGCGGCGCGGTCCCGCCGCACCGCCTGGTAGATGCCCATCGGCAGGGCGACGGCAAGGGCGACCACGAGCGAGAGCCCGAGCAGCACCGCGTCGCGCGGCAGCCGCTGGCCGATCAGTGTGGACACCGGCTGGTGGAGTGAGTACGACGTGCCGAAGTTCCCCTCGGCGGCCTGCTTGACGAAGGTCGCGAACTGCGCCGCCAACGGCCGGTTGAGGCCGTTGGCGGCGTTGAAGACCGCGATCCGCTCGGGGTTGGCCTTGATGCCGAGCGTGGCGCGGGCGGCGCTGCCCGGTTCGAGGTGGATCAGCGCGAACGTCACGATCATGACGCCGATCACCACCACGATCGCCTGACCCGTGCGGCGAAGGAGGTAGGCCCTCACAGCGTGCTCGTCATGAGGTGTAGTACCAGTCCTCGAAGTTGAGCCCCCCGGAGAACGGGTTGAGCGGTACGACGCCCTGCAGCTTTGTCCGGTAGACCAGGATGCTGCTGCGCAACGGCACCCAGAGCCAGGGCAGTTGGCGGGCCGCGTAGTCCTCGTAGGCGGCGAACGTCTCGGTGGAGGAGCCGTATTCGGTGGCCTTGATCAGCCGGTCCATGGTCGGGTCGGAGTAACCTCCGAGGTTCCCGGAGCCGCCGGTGTCGAAGAATCCGGCGCCGTTGGGATAGAGCGGGTACGGCTCGTAGCCGAAGCTCGCCAGCTGCCAGCCGCAACCGGCCGCCGGGTGGGACGCCGCGGTGCACGTACCCATCGTGCTGACCAGCGTGTTGAACGGCTCCGACTTCAGATTGATGGTGATGCCCGCCTGGGCCTCGGAGGACTTGATGGCGGCGTTCTGCTCGTCGGTGGTGGCCCGGCCGGAGGAGTAGATCAGCTGGAAGGTCAGCGCCTGACCGGCCTTGATCCCCGCGCCGCACTGCGAGGGCCCGCTGCCGGGACTCCGGCAGGTCGTGGTGCCGCCCGGCGTGACGTTCCACCCGTGCGTCTGCAGAAGGGACTTCGCCTTGTCGGGGGAGTACGGGTAGGGGCCGCCCGCCTTCTCCAGCGGGGTGGCCCAGTTCCCCGCGGCCTTGACCGGCACCGGCCCGTTGCCCGGGTCCGCGTACCCGTTGTAGACCTTGGAGACGATCTGCGGGCGGTTGATCAGGTACTCCAGGGCCTGCCGGATGTAGAGCTGGCGCAGCAGCGGTCCGACCGTGGAGTTGTACAGGTTCGGCACGATCTCGGCGACGCCGGGGATCGGCACGGAGGCGATCGAGTACCCGCTGGACCGCAGCGCCTCCGCCTGCTTGATGTCGTTCAGCGGCAGCCCGGCCACATCGAGCGAGCTGCCTGAGCGCAGGGCGTTGAGCTCGGGGGTGTCGGTGGTGAACGGAGCCTCGACGAGCTTGTCGATGGCCGGCTTCGCGGTGCCGGAGTACGCCCGGTTGGGCACGTAGCTGTAGTAGCCGTTGCTGCGGAACTCGGAGAGCTTCCACGGGCCGTCCACCACCTGCCACAGCGGGTTGGTGGCGAAGGTGCTGATCTTGGCGCCTTGTTGCTGCAGGAAGGAGTAAACGGCCTTCGCGCCGGCGGCGGTTGTGTCGTAGTCGCCGACCGCACCGGCGGTGGAGGTCTTGTCCCAGGCGTGCTGGGGGAGCAGCGGGATGGTGCTGAGGACGTCGTCGGTGTAGAAGTCCGGGTTGTACGCCTGGGTGAGGTCGAGCACCACCGTGTGGGCGTCGGGGGTGGACACCTTCGCGACGTCCTCGGGGAAGAGTCCCGGCAGGTGCGCCTGCCAGTTCGTGGCGTTCGCCTTGAGCAGGTTGTGGACGAAGGTGAAGTCCCGGCTGGTGACCGGCTTGCCGTCCGACCAGTTCCAGTTCTTCAGGTGGATGGTGACCCGCTGGTCGCCGTTGGAGTAGTCGATGGAGGTGAACAGGCTCTTCTCCTTGTTCACCTCCGACTTGGCACCGTCGCCGGCGTACACCAGGAACGGCCACAGTCCCTCGGTGAGGTTGACGTTGTAGCCGTTGGAGTTGGTCGCCGGGGCCAGGGGGAAGATGAAGTCGGGGGTCGCGGCCACCGCGGCGACGGTGACCGTCCCGCCCTTCTTCGCCGGGCCGTGGGACGCGGAGGCGCTCCCGCCGTCGGAGATCTTCTCGTGGCTGCCGCCGCCGCTGGTGCACGCCACAGCGGCCATCGCCAGCGCGATCGCCACGGCGGCACCTCTTGTTGCCCGTATCACGCGCATGCGTGTCCTCGCCCTCCCCGGTCTTCCCGCCACCGCGACCGAAATCGCGCATAACCGCACACATATGGATGTCAGGTGCACGACAATGATCCGCCACAAGGAACTACCCAAGCCTCACGGATCTACCCCGGCCCCAGCGATCCGATGCGGGGGCCGGCCACTGTCTCTGACAATCGCCCGGCACGTGCGTTTGTGTGATCAACACCAGCATGGCCGCCGGTTGTTGCGGGAGTACGACGGGAACATGTCACGACCGCCGTGCCGGGGCGTTGTGGCGGGTGGCGGGCGGTGAGTGGCCGGTGGTCAGGACGTCCAGGAGGTGCCCGGGGCGATGTCGACGGGACGGTTGGCGAGCATGACGCGGATCGGGGCGCGTTCGGAGGCGGGTACGTCGATGCGCAGGCAGTCGGGGCGGACCGTGACGCGGATGCCCCAGTGGTGGCGGTAGCGGAGGACGAAACCGTACGAGGAGAGCTCGGGGAGAGGCGCGGGGTCGAACCACAGCGCGTCCTCGCGCGTCTCCAGACCCGTCAGCCCGCGCTGCACGAGATCGAGCGTGCCGGCCATGGCCCCCAGGTGGATGCCCTCGGCCGTCGTACCGCCCTGCACGTCCGTCACGTCACCGGCCAGCGCCTCCTGGACGTAACGCCACGCGTCGGCCCGCCGCGACCGGGTCAGCACCCAGCCGTGGACGAGCCCGCTGAGGGTCGATCCGTGGCTGGTGCGCCGCAGGTAGTAGTCGATCGTGGTGCGCCACAGGTCGTCGTCGAGGTGGTAACCGAGGTGCGAGAAGAGCGCGGCCAGTTCGGTGGGGGAGAAGAGGTAACCGAGCATCAGCACATCGGCCTGCTTGGACGCCTGGTAGCGGTTGACGGTGTCGCCCTCTGCCTCCAGGATCCGGTCCAGCCGGCGGATGTCCCCGTAGCGTTCGCGGTACCCGGCCCAGTCGAGCTCGGCGAGCCGCCCGTACCCCTCGAACTGGCTGATGACGCCCTCGTGGAAGGGCACCAGCAGCCGGCGGGAGACGTCCTCCCACCGCTCGGGTTCCGCCGGGTCGAATCCGATCCGGTCGAAGAGCTGCCGGCGGTGCGGGCGGGGCAGCGCACGTACCACCGCCAGTGCCCTGGCCAGCACCCAGGACGCCATCACGTTGGTGTACGCGTTGTCGTCCAGCCCGGGCGTCGCGGCCCCGGGGTAGGCGTCGTGGTACTCGTCGGGACCCATGACACCCCTGATCCGGTAACGGCCGCGGGCACCGTCCCAGACCGCGCTGTCCGCCCAGAAGCGGGCGACCTGCAGCAGCATCTCGGCGCCCGAGGTGTAGAGGAACTCCAGGTCGCCGGTCGCCTGCGCGTACTGCCACACGTTGTACGCGACCGCGGAGCCGACATGGTGCTGCAGGTGGGAGTGGTCCGGCAGCCAGCGGCCCGAGCGCGGATTGAGATGCAGCCGCTGGGTCTCCTCCCGCCCGTCGCTGCCGCTCTGCCAGGGATACATCGCCCCTCTCCGGCCGGCGCCGGCCGCGGCGCAGCACGCGGCCTCCAGCCGACGGTACCGGTAGTCGAGCAGTGCCCTGGCCACGTCCGGCAGGTGCAGGTTGAGGTAGGGCAGCACGAACAGCTCGTCCCAGAACACATGCCCCCGGTACGCCTCACCGTGCAGCCCACGGGCCGGCACCCCGACATCCAGACCCGTCGTGTGCGGGGAGAGCGTCTGGAGCACGTGGAAGAGGTGGAACCGCAGGACGTGCCCCGCCTCGTTCGGCACTTCCAGCTCCGCGCTCGCCCACAACCGCTCCCAGGCGGCGCCGTGCGAGGCCAGCAGCTCGCCGAAGTCCGGCGCGCGCCCCACCCGGTCCAGTGCGGCGTGCAGCGGGTCGCTGATCGCCGGGTCGCGGGAGGTGTGCAGCGCCACCGTCTTCTCGATCACGGCCGTCCGCCCGTCCTCGACCGGCACGGTGAGGCGGTGCGCGGCGACCCGGTCCCCGATCCGGGACCGGATGGCCGCGGACGTGCCCTCCACGGCGCGTGTGCGGGCGGCCAGGGCGACGCGGATGCCGGACGCGGAGGTGCGGCAGCTCAGCCACACGGTGTCCGGACCGGCCTCACCAGTGGCCCAGCCGGCGAGGTGGTGGCCGTTGAGGTCCCGGTAGCGGGCCACCCCGCTGTTGGTGACGTCCCCGTCCAGCGCCGACTCGACGTCCAGTTCACCCGACCAGCCCTCCGCGGTGAACTCGGTCCGCAGCGCCGCCAGATGGGGGTCGCCCATGTGCACCAGCCGCTGCTGGGTGACGGTCAGCTCCCGGCCCGCGCTGTCCCGCAGCCGCATCCGTCGGGTGAGGGTGCCGTGCCGCAGATCGAGCGACTGGCGGTACCGCACCACCGACCCGTCGTCCGGGGTGAACCACGTGCCACCGGCGGCGCGGAACCGGAGCCGGAGCCAGTCGGGCAGGTTGACGATGTCCTCGTTCTCGACGGTACGACCGCCCACCACCGAGGTCAGCCGGTTGTAGCAGCCCGCCACGTACGTACCCGGGTAGTGCACAGGTCCGGCCGCACACTCGGGCGCCGCGCCCCTGGTGGCGACGTACCCGTTGCCGAGCGTGCACAGCGCCTCCCGCAGCGGTTCCTGCTCCGGGTCGTAGCCCTCGTAGGTCCATGTCCACTCCGGCATGGTGGACGCCACTCCCTCCGGGGGACGTTCCTCGTCGCGGGGGCCGCCTGCCGGGCCGCCGGCCCGGTTCACATGGTGCCGATGCGGCGTCCCGTGATGCCGTCCGGCCGGATCCGCATCCACAGCGGCCGGTCGCCGCCCGCCCAGGGCTCGACGTCGTGTTCCGCGGCCAGGCGCCCTGCGGTGTCCGGGTCGCTGATCCGCTCGGCCGTCCCGGTGACGAGCACGCTCCACCCCTGGCTCAGCCGGTCGTCGATCCGGTCCACCTGGAAGGACACCGCGGTGCCGGTGTCGGGGGCCGCCGCCCCCTGGGCGGCCGTGCGGTAGACGATCGTGCCGGCGTCCACCGCGTAATTGACCGGGAGCACGGCGGGCCCCGGGCGGACGGGGATCGCGACCCGGCCCACACCGTGGGCGCCCAGCCGGTCCCAGCACTCGGATTCGGCCAGCCGGATGAGGACGGGCCGGGGCGCCGCCCCGGTCTGACCGGGCGGCGGGTCGCTGCGCCCCCGGAGCAGCTCTTCGTAGGTCAGCCCGAGCGCGGCGGCGACGCGGACGAGGCCACCAGGGTCGAAGTCGGTGTCGGATTCCAGCAGGCGCCGCAGGTAGGGGGGTGCCATGCCCGCTTCGGTGGCCAGGGCGTTCTCGCTCATCCCCAGCTGCTTGCGGCGTTCCCGCACCCGCCGGATGACGGTGGCAGGATCGGACCGCTGCGGCGCGTGGTCGTTCATGCCGTGGCCTCCTTGCTGTCCTGGGTGCTCCGCTCCCCAGCCTTCCGCAGGTGGCGGAGGGCCGCCAGGCGAGCCGGGCCCGTTCCGGTGCCCCTGGTCGTGGCGCCCGGACCGCCCGCGTACCGGGCCGGCGCGAGCCGCTGCGGGTACGGGGGGCGGTGGTGGGCGTCCGGGTTCGGTGGCCATAGGTGCAGTGTGCTTCCAAGTGGGGTGGGAACGCAGGGCCGTTCGGCCCCCCGGGGTCGGGACGTCGGCCCCCAGCGGCCACCACCCCCCGGGCGGGACAGTGATGGTGTCACCGAACGAACACACCACCACCGACCGAGGAGCCCGCCGTGGCCGTCCACCAGGAAGACCGTCTCCACCCGAGCATGCAGGTCACCGACGTCCAGGCCGCGCAGACCGCCCCCCGCCACGGTGCCGTCATGACCCCCATAGCCGCCAAGGCCGCCGCCGTCGTCCGGATCGCCACCGGCTTCATCTTCCTGTGGGCCTTCCTCGACAAGCTCTTCGGCTGGCACTACGCCACCGCCACCGGCAAGGGCTGGATCGACGGCGGCTCCCCCACCAAGGGCTTCCTCTCCAACGTCTCCGCCGGCCCCCTGCAGTCCTTCTTCCACACCATCGCCGGCCAGACCTGGACCGACTGGATGTTCATGCTCGCCCTCCTCGGCCTCGGCATCGCCCTGATCACCGGCGTCGCCCTGCGCATCACCGCCATCGGCGGCACCATCCTCATGGCCATGATGTGGGCCGCCGAATGGCCGCTCGCCCAGCACCTGTCCAACGGCGACCCCAGCGGCTCCTCCAACCCCCTGGTCGACTACCACTTCCTCTACGCCCTCGTCATGATCCTCCTCGCGGTCGTCTACGCCGGAAACACCTGGGGCCTCGGCCGCATCTGGGCCAAGATCCCCTTCGTCCACCGCACCCGCTGGCTCCTCTGACCCCCACCCCCAAGCCACCCCGCACCCCAGGGCACCGCACCCCCCAGGGCACCGCCACACCGGCGGTGCCCCGCTGTGCTGTTCACGCCGCCCGGGTCCGGGCGGCGCTAGCGTTGCGCGGATGAATGAGGTCACCTACCCGACCGTGGGTATGACAGCGACGGGCCAGGCACCGCCGCCCGGATTCCACGCGCTCCGGGTGCGCGTCCCGTTGGGCGCGGGCACCTACGAGCGTGCCGTCGAGGCGCTCTTCACCTGGCGGATGCATCGCGCCACCCCGTTTCTCCGCGTGCCGGCGGAGGTCCCGGAAGCCGCGCCCGGCGTGCGGGTGCTCCTGCGGATGGGGCCGGTCACGGCGCCATGCCAGGTGGTGTGGACGGTCGAGGAGAAGAACCGGACCGGATTCGCGTACGGCACGCTCCCGGGGCACCCGGAGTGCGGTGAAGAGGCGTTCGTCCTGCGGCGCGACCCGGACGGCTCCGCCGGCTTCACGGTCCTCGCCTTCAGCCGGCCGGCCACCTGGTATCTGCGGGCGGCCGGCCCGTGCGGGCGCTCGGCGCAGCGGGCCATCGCCCACCAGTACGCAAGGGCCCTGCGGCGCCTGACCCGCCCCGCGTAGCCGCGTGGCCTCGTCGACCCGGACCAGCGGGTCACCGGCGGTCCCGGGACGGGGGAGCGGGAGGGACCGGCGGGCGTCGCAGGAGCGAGGACGTTGACCGGGGGAATTCCCGCGCGACCCTGATCTGGCGTCAGTTGGCTTGCGGTACGGGCTTGTCCGTGGGTTTTCCGGTGATCGCGCCGTCGTCCGCCTCGGCCGTGGCCATCAGCATCGCGTGCAGGGCCCGGGTCGCCGCCGGTACCGAACCGGAAAGGGGCCGCTGGATCACCAGCAGCACCTCGGTTTCGTCGCCTTCGATCGGGCGGTACGTGATCAGACCGCTGCGCTCCAGCGGGTCGTCCCGGACGCTGAAATCGGGCAGCACGGTGGCGCCCAGGCCCTCGGCGACCATCAGTTTGCCCATCTCGGCGCCGTCGGTGGAGTAGGAGAAGCGCGGGCTGCGTCCCTCCAGCAACCGGTGCACATAGCGGTGCATCACATAGCCGGCCCGCATGACGATGAGCGGCGCGGCGAGCAGGTCGGCGACGCCGATCCGGTCCTTGGCGGCGAGCGGGCTGTCGGCGCGGACACAGGCCACCGGCCGGCCGCGCAGCAGCTCGGTGGAGTGCAGCCCGGGCGGCTTGTCGTCGCCCTGCAGATAGTTGACCAGCCCGAGGTCGTAGCTCCCGTCGAGCAGGCCGCGGTGGATCTCGTCCTGCTGGGCGCCGACCACTTCGATCTGCGTCTCGGGGTGGGCGGCACGGAAGTCCCGGACGGTCGGGATGAGCAGCGGAACGGTGGCCGCGTTGACCGTACCGAGGCGGATCATCCGGCTGGTGTGGTGCTGGTCGTCGGCGGCCCGGCGCAGTTTGTCGACCGCGTCGAGGACACCGATGATGTGCGGCAGCAACTCCCGCCCCGGCGTGCTGATCCTGGCCCCCGAGCGGCGGCGGTCCAGCAGGTCCACGCCGAGTTCGCGTTCGAGGTTGCGCACGGTTTCGCTCAGTGCGGGCTGGGAGAGGTGCAGCGCCTCGGCGGCCCGGCGCAGCGAGCCGAGCCGGGTCACCGCCTCGATGTACTCCAACTGCTCGATGCGCATGGCCGGTACGCCTCTCCCTCCCGGTGAGAGGGAAACCCTATCACCGGGTCGCGGATACCGAATGTACCCGGACACGGGGGGCGGGTACGCTGCTGAGCCAGTGGTCCGAAGGAAATGCCGACGTATTGCCGAGGGCGGTGACGAACCGATGCGGGATCTGTGGGAACTGACCTCTCGGCGTCACGTCGATCTCGTGCGCGTCTCTTCCGCGCTGTGTCATCCGGCGGGCTGAAAACCGGCTCCCGCACGCCGCCTTCTCCTGTCCCGCGGGGGAATTGACGCCTTGCCGCGGAATTCCTTCCCGGTGGCCGGCGGCGCTATCGGTGTGCCCCGCAGGATTTCTCCGCGCGCTGCCGATTCCGCGCTTCCCGAGGTGATGCGCATGGCCATCCTCCGCTGTCTTTCCGGCGTTCCGTCCCCCGATGCACGCACCGCCCGTCCGCCGTGCCGTCCCGGCGGGCGGTTCGCCGGACACGCCCACCGCGTGCCGCCTTCCGGTGTCCGTGCGCCGCACACCGGGGCTCTCTTCGGAGCCGCCGCCGGGCGACCGGAACTGCCGGCTGCCGCACGGCTGTTCGCACCGGCCGAGGGCGCTGTCGCCGGCGCTTCGGCGGCGCCGGCCGGGTGCGCCGGCCGTTTCCCGCCCGTCCTGTCCACCGTCCCCGCCCCCAAGGTGGCTGCTGCCGCATGAAATCCGCCCATGTGATCGCCGACGACGCGGAGGCGCTCGCCGTCGCCGCCCGGTTCGCCGAGGAGTTCCGCACCGGGGCCGCCGAGCGCGACGCCGGCCGGCTGCTGCCCCGCGCCGAACTCGACCGGCTCTCGGCGTCCGGCCTGCTCGGCATCACCGTGCCGCGCGGCCACGGCGGCGCGGAGGTGTCCGCCCGGACCCTGGCTGAGGTCTTCCGGCTGCTGGCCACCGGGGACGCGAGCCTGTCCCAGATCCCGCAGAACCACTTCGTGTACGTCAATGTGCTGCGCCGCCAAGGCAGCGCGGAGCAGCGGAAGTTCTTCTTCGCCGAGGTGCTCGCCGGCCGGCGGTTCGGCAACGCCCAGTCCGAGGCGGGCACCAAGCACGTCCAGGACATCAGGACCCGGCTGGAGCCCCGCCCCGACGGTTCCTACCTGCTCACCGGCGAGAAGCACTACTCCACCGGAGCGCTCTTCGCCGACTGGATCCCGGTGCTGGCCCGGGCGGCCGACGACAAACTGCATGTCGCCTACGTCGAGGCCGGCGCCCCCGGTGTCACCGTGGTGGACGACTGGGACGGCATGGGCCAGCGCACCACCGCGAGCGGCACCGTGCGGCTGGTCGGCGTGGCGGTGCCGGCCGACCGGATCGTGCCCCACCACCTCACTTTCACCGGTCCCCAACTGCACGGCGCCGTGGCCCAGTTGCTGCACGCCGCGATCGATGCCGGAATCGCGTCGGCGGCGCTGCGGGAGGCCGCCGAGTTCGTCCGCACCAAGAGCAGGCCCTGGTTCGAGAGCGGCTTCGAGACCGCAGCCGAGGACCCGCTGCTGGTCCAGCGGTTCGGCGAACTCGCGCTCTGCGCCCGTGCCGCCGACGCGCTGCTCGCCGCGGCGGCGGAGGCGGTCGACACCGCCACGGCCGACCTGACCGACGACAGCGCCGCCGAGGCGTCCATCGCGGTGGCGGCCGCCAAGGTCCAGGCGGCGACGGCCGCGGTCGAGATCAGCAGCGCGCTCTTCGAGCTGGCCGGCACCCGCTCGGCGCTGGACAGCCTGAACCTCAACCGCTTCTGGCGTGACGCGCGGACACACACCCTGCACGACCCGGCGCGCTGGAAGATCCAGCACATCGGCCGCTATGTGCTCAGCGGCACCCGCCCCCCGCGCCACGGCCTCCTCTGAGGCGGCCTCGTACGTCCCCGCGCGGGTGCGCCGCACCCCGTCACCCCGCCCGCGCCCGTCGCCTCGCCAGGTCCCCGTCGCCCGCCCGCACCCTGTCGCCCGCACCCCGCTCGCGCGCACCCGTACCGCACCCGCACCGTGTCGCCCGCCCGCACCCGTACCGCGTCCCGCCCGCCGCCGGAGAGTCTGGAGAGTTCCTTGAGCCTCACCTTCCACTGGTTCCTGCCCACCTACGGCGACAGCCGCCATGTCGTCGGCGGCGGCCACGGCCTGCCCGCGGGCGCCGCGGGCGGGCAGCGTCCGGCGGACCTCGGCTATCTCGCCCAGATCGGCCGTGCCGCCGAGCAGTTGGGATTCGTGGGTGCCCTCACTCCGACCGGTGCCTGGTGCGAGGACGCCTGGCTCACCACCGCCATGCTGGCCGGCCTGACCGAGCGGCTGAAGTTCCTGGTCGCCTTCCGCCCGGGCTTCGTCTCGCCCACCCTCGCCGCCCAGATGGCGGCGACCTTCCAGCGGCACGCGCCCGGCCGGCTGCTGCTCAATGTGGTCACCGGCGGCGAGAGCCACGAGCAGCGCGCGTACGGCGACTTCCTCGGCAAGGACGCCCGGTACGCCAGAACCGACGAGTTCCTCACCGTGGTCCGCGCCCTGTGGCGAGGCGAGTCGGTCTCACTGACCGGCGAGCACCTCCGGGTGGAGGGCGCGCGGCTGGAGAGAGTGCCGGACCCGGTGCCGCCGGTCTACTTCGGCGGGTCCTCCCCGGCGGCGGGCGGCGTCGCGGCCCGGCACAGTGACGTCTACCTGACCTGGGGCGAGCCGCCCGCACAGGTCGCGGAGAAGATCGCCTGGATCCGCGAACTCGCCGGCAGGGAAGGCCGTACCGTCCGCTTCGGCATCCGGCTGCACGTCATCACCCGGGACACCGCGGAGCAGGCGTGGGCAGAGGCCCGCCGACTGCTCGACGGCTTCTCGCCGGAGGCGGTCGAGGCGGTCCAGGACGGCCTTGCCCGCAGCGAGTCCGAGGGGCAGCGCCGGATGCTCGCGCTGCACGGCGGCCGCGCCGACCGCCTGGAGGTCTCGCCGAACCTGTGGGCCGGAATCGGCCTGGTCCGCGGCGGCGCCGGCACCGCGCTGGTCGGCAGCCACACCGAGGTCGCCGAGCGCATCACCGAGTACCACCGCCTGGGCATCGACGAGTTCGTGATGTCCGGCCACCCGCATCTGGAGGAGGCGTACTGGTTCGGCGAGGGGGTGCTGCCGCTGCTGGCCCGCGCGGGTCTGTGGTCGCACCCGGTCGCCGGCCCGCCGGCCCCGGCGGGGATCCCCTTCGCCTCCGGGGTGCGGTGACCCCGCCGCCGGTCCCGTTCCCGCGGCTCCGCGGTTTCTACTGGGGGTACTCGTTCCGCAGCAGGGTCACCGCCTCCTTGGTCACCTGCTCGGCCGCCCCGTAGTCGTAACTGCTCCCCGAGATGTCGAAGACGTTCACGGTGGTCGAACCGACCTGTGCGGTCGCCGTAGTGATCAGTTCCTTGGTGCTGCCCTGGGTCATGCCGATCCTGACGACGGCGGAGCCGTCACCCATGGCCGGCCGGGAGAGCGGGGCCAGATTCATCCGTCCCGTCTCGCCGCCCAGGTCCGCGGTGAGATGCGGGCAGTCCTTCGCGGACTTCCGGACGTCGTCGACCGTGCGCCGCGCCGCGGCGGCGGAGGTGTGGCTGACGAGGGAGAGGAGGACGAGCTCCTGGCCGTTCGTGGTGGTGGCGTCGTAGCCGCGGTCCACCTCGGCGGAGGAGCCGTAGGTCCCCGAGTACGCCTGGAGGGCGTTGAGGAAGGTCTCGCAGGCCGCACCGCCCGAACCGGCCTTCTGCTTCTCGTCGTTCACCCCGGTGCTCTGGTCCGAGGTGTCTTCCTTGAGCCCGGGGGCGCCGGCCTGGGTGATGGCGGTGGCGATGAGCGTGAGCTGGGCCTCGGTCAGCGGCGCCGGGCCCGTCGCGGACGGCGTGGCCGAGGCCGTGCCGGAAGTGCCGGAAGTACTCGAGGGCGCGGGCGCGGCCGTGACCGTCCGCGCGGCGGACGCTTTCGCCGCGGGGTGCGAGCCCCCGCACGCCGCGGTCGCGCCGATGGTCAGTACGAGAGCCGGCGCGAGCAGAACTCGGCGTACGGGAAAGCGGGTCACTGGTCCACCTTGTGATCATCGTGCGAACGGTGGCGGCAGTGTAGTGACCGCGCCTGTGCGGTGCCCCGGGCGGGCCCCGAGGCACCAGCGGGTCCGCTGTCCGCGGCGGACCCGCCGGTGCTGCCCTTCCTCAGGCGGTGCCCGCCGCCACCGGGGCGCCGGGCGCTCCCTGCGCCCCGGCGGACGGTGCGATCACCACCCGGACGCTCTTCATCAGCGGCTGGTCGCTCTGCAGGCTGTAGTCCCCCGCGGCGATGAGGACGTTCATCTCCGGCATGTAGCCGGCGGCGCAGCCGCGCGGGATGTCGTAGGGAAGCGCCGTGTACCCCTTCAGCACGCGGGTGGAGCCGTCCTTGGCGGTGCTGGTGATGTCGACGGCGTCGCCCTGCCGCAGGTGCCTGGCGCGCATGTCGTCGGGGTTGAGGAACACCAGGGTGCGGAGGTTCTCGATACCCCGGTAGCGGTCGTTGTCCGAGTAGATGGTGGTGTTCCACTGGTCGTGCGAACGCATCGTCTGCAGGACCAGGGTGTCGCCGTCCGGCACGACGTCCGGCAGCGGGGCCGCGGAGAACTCCGCCTTCCCCGACGGGGTGAGGAAGACCAGTTCACGGGCGGGCTGCTTGATGCGGAAACCCAGCGGAAGCCGCACACGGCGGTTGAAGTCCTCGAAGCCGTCGAGGACTTGGGACATGGTGTCGCGGATACGGTCGTAGTCCTCGACGTAGTGCTCCCACGGTGTGGTGCTCTCCGGCAGGGTCGCCCGCGCCATGCCCGCGATGATCACCGGCTCGGAGAGCAGATGCGGCGACGCCGGGCGCCGCATCCCGACCGACAGGTGCACCATGCTCATCGAGTCCTCGACGGAGGTCGACTGCACCCCGTGGCGCTGGTGGTCCTTCTCGGTCCGGCCGAGGCACGGCAGGATCAGCGCTTTGCGGCCGTGGACCAGATGGCTGCGGTTGAGCTTGGTGCTGACGTGCACGGTCAGTTCGCAGCGGCGCAGCCCTTCGGCGGTGTACGGGGTGTCGGGTGCCGCCATCGCGAAGTTGCCGCCCATACCGACGAAGACCTTCACCGTCCCGTCGTGCATGCCCTGCACCGTGGCCACCGTGTCACGGCCGTTGTGCCGCGGGGCGGTGATCCCGCACACCTCGTCCAGCCGGTCGAGAAACTCACCCGTGGGCCGGTGGTCGATCCCGCAGGTGCGGTTGCCCTGCACATTGCTGTGCCCCCGCACCGGGGACGGTCCTGCCCCTTCCCGGCCCAGATTGCCGCGCAGCAGCAAGAGGTTGACGATCTCCCGGACGGTGTCCACGCCGTGCTCGTGCTGGCTCACCCCCAGGCACCAGCTGATCAGCGTCCGGTCGGAGCGGGAGTAGACCTCCGCCGCCTTGAGGATCTCCGCCCGGGTGAGGGCCGACTGCCGCTCCAGTTCCTCCCACGGGGTGTCCTGGCACACCTTCGCGTACTCCTCGAACCCGGAGGTGTGCCGCTCGATGAACTCCCGGTCCAGTGCCCTGGGATCAGTCCTTGACTCCTCCAGCACCGCCTTGGCGATCCCCCGCAGCAGTGCCATGTCCCCGCCGATCCGCACCTGGAGGTCGAGGGTGCTCGTCGGGGTGGACTTGAACCGTGCCATGTCGGCGATCTCGTGCGGCACGATCGTGCGCGTCGCGGCTGCCTCGATCAGCGGGTTGATGTGCACGACCTGCGCGCCGCGGCGGTACGCGTCGGCGAGCGCGGTGAGCATCCGCGGCGCGTTGGAGGCGGCGTTGACACCCATGATGAACAGGGCGTCCGCACTCTCCCAGTCGGCGAGGTCCGCGGTGCCCTTCCCGGTGCCGAGAGCGGCCTGCAGCGCCCGCCCCGATGCCTCGTGGCACATGTTGGAACAGTCCGGCAGGTTGTTCGTCCCGAACTCACGGGCCATCAGCTGATAGAGGAACGTCGCCTCGTTGCCGAGCCGCCCGGAGGTGTAGAAGGCCGCCTCGTCCGGGCTGTCGAGACCGCGCAGCGTTCCGCCCACCAGGTCGAACGCGTCCTGCCAGGTGATCGGCAGATAACGGTCGGACGCCTCGTCGTACGCCAGCGGCTCGGTGAGCCGCCCCTGGTCCTCCAGGTCGAAGTCCGACCAGTCCGCCAGCTCCGAGACGGTGTGCGCGGCGAAGAACTCCCGCCCGGCCCGTTTCGGCGTCATCTCCCAGGTGACATGCTTGATGCCGTTCTCGCAGATGTCGAGCCGCAGGCCCTTGGTGTCGTCGGGCCAGGCGCAACCGGGGCAGTCGAAGCCGCCGTTCTCATGGTTCATCTTGAAAATGGCCCGAGGACCGTCCGCGAAGGCACGCTCACGCACCAGGACCTCGGTGACGCTGCGCGCGGCACCCCACCCCGCCGCCGGATGACCGTACTTCTTCTGGACCGGTTTCTTGTCCATCACACCGCCGTTCGCTCACGGTTGATCACGATCTTTCGGATCTTTCGCATCATGCCAGGTGGCCGGTTCCGGCCTGTCCCGCGCGCCCGCCGCGGCGAGGCGCGTGTCCGCGGCGCCCTGTCCGCGGCCCCCGCCCCCCGTGCACGGCCGGCCCCGCCGCCCCCGCCGTCCCCACCGGATTGGACCGGTCGGGTGAAGGTACGACCGCTCCGGGCCCACGTCCCCCGTTCGCGCCCCGTCCCGCCGGGAGGATGCGGGTGTGCCCCGTCTCCTCCTGGACCAGCTCATCCGCACCGCCCAACCGGTGGCCGCCGCGGGTGACCCCTCGCAGCTCCTGCCGGCCCGCGAACAGATGGCCTTCACCCTCGGCTTCCACATCGTGCTGGTGCCGTTCGGCGTCGCGCTGACCACACTGATGCTGATCGCCAACTACCGGGGGCTGCGCCACGGCGACCGGACCGCACTGCTGCTGGCCCGCCGCTGGTCCAAGGTCGCCGCCGTGCTCTTCGCGGTCGGCGCCGTCTCCGGCACCGTCCTCACCTTCGAACTCGGCATCCTCTGGCCGCGCCTGATGGGCACCTACGGCCCGGCCTTCGGCTTCCCCTTCGCCATCGAGGGCCTGTTCTTCTTCCTCGAAGCGATCTTCGTCTCGATCTACATCTACGGCTGGGACCGGCTCCCGCCGTGGGCGCACTTCTGGTCCGGGGTCCCGGTGTCGCTCTCCGGCATCGGCGGCGCCGCCTCGGTGGTGGCCGCCAACAGCTGGATGAACCAGCCCGGCGGAATCACCCTCCGGGACGGCAAGGTGGTCGCGGTGCGGCCCGCCGAGGTCTTCTTCAACGGGGCCTTCTGGTACGAGACCGCCCACATGCTGCTCGCCGCGTACATCGTGGCCGGCTTCACCGTCGCCGGGGTCTACGCCGCCGGACTGCTGCGCAAGCGCCGCGACGGCTACCACCGCACCGGCTTCCTCATCGGGTTCTCCGTCGCCGCGGTCGCCATCCCGGTGCAGATCTTCGTCGGTGACCTCATCGCCCGGCGGGTCTTCGACAAGGAGCCGCGCAAGTTCGCCGCCATCGAACTGCTGCCGCGCACCGACACCCACGTGCAGGAGACCCTCGGCGGCATCCTCCTGGACGGCAGGGTGCGCTACGGCCTCGGGATCCCCGACGGCGCCTCCCTGCTGGCCGGTTTCCGGCCGTCCACCCGGATCAGCGGACTCAACGCCATCCCGGCCGCCGAACGGCCCGACGACGCCGTGGTCAGCGTGGTCCACCTCGCCTTCGACGTCATGGTCGGCACCGCCTTCCTGCTGCTCGGCCTCGCCCTGTGGTTCGCGTGGCTGTACTGGCGGCGCCGCGAAGTGCCCGCCAACCGCTGGTTCCTGCGCTGCGCGGCCGTCAGCGGCGTGGTCTCGGTGGTCAGCCTGGAGAGCGGCTGGGTGGTCACCGAGGTCGGCCGGCAGCCGTGGACCGTGGTGGGCCTGCTGCTGACCCGCGACGCGGTGACCACCCAGGGGAATCTGTGGCCGTTCTTCAGCGCGGCCCTCGCCATCTACGCCGCCGTCGCCGTCGCCGCCCTCCTGGTGCTGCGGAGCATGCAGCGCAGGTGGCGGGAGTCGGGCGACGAGACGGTCGGGGTGCCCTACGGCCCGCGCGAACCCTCTGACCAGCCACGGACCCCGGAGGGACGGACCTGATGACGGACGTCATTGCGGCGCTGATGTTCGCCGGGGTGATCGCCTACGCCGTTCTCGGCGGCGCCGACTTCGGTGCCGGCCTGTGGGACCTGACCGCCGGCGGCGCCGAACGGGGCCGCCGGCCCCGGCACCTCATCGACGTCTCGATCGGCCCGCTGTGGGAGGCCAACCACACCTGGCTGATCTACTGCCTGGTCTTCTTGTGGACCGGCTTCCCCCGGGCCTTCGCCGCCATCACCACCACCCTCTACGTACCGCTGGGCCTGGCCGCGCTCGGCATCGTCGTCCGCGGCAGTGGCTTCGCCTTCCGCAAGGTCTCCCTGCGCACCCCCGAACAGCGGCTGTACGGTGCGGCGTTCGCAGTGTCATCGGTCGTCACGCCGTACTGCTTCGGCACGGTCGCCGGCGCCATCGCCTCCGGCCGGGTCCCCTCCCGCGGCAACGGCAACGCGATCACCAGCTGGAACAACCCGACGTCGGTGCTCGGCGGCGTGCTCGCCGTCCTGGTCTGCTCCTACCTCGCCGCGGTCTACCTCACCGACGCCGCCCGCAGGACAGGCGAGGAGGACATGCGCCTGTACTACCGCGACCGCGCGCTGCTCGCGGCCGGCGTCACGGGGGCGGTCACCGTCGGCGGCATCTTCGTCCTGCACTCCGACGCCGCCAGGCTCTTCCACCGGCTCAGCCACCGCGGGCTGCCGCTGCTGATCATCGCCGGGCTGTGCGGCGTCGCGGGCGTCTTCCTGCTGGTGACCGGAACGGCGACGCGTGCGGTCCGCGGGCTGCGCGCCACCGCCGCGGCGGCCGTCGCCGCGGTCGTCTGCGGCTGGGGTGTGGCCCAGTACCCGTTTCTGCTGGGCACGCACCTCACCCTCGACGAGGCGGCCTCGCCGCGGCCGACGCTCTGGGTGCTCATCGCCGTCGCGATCGCGGCCGGCGCCTTGATCCTGCCCTCGCTCATCCTGCTCTTCGGTCTCTTCGACCGCAGCCGCCTCGACTCCTCACCGAGCCCGGAGGCGGGCGGCGCCCACTGAACGCCCCCGCCCGGGCGGACTGCCGCTCGGACGGGGGCGGGCCGCGACGGTGCGCGGGCGGAGGGACGACCGTGTCAGTGGCAGCCGACCCCGTAGGAACCGTTGCCGGAGTCCGCGCCCGGGTCGGTGGAGACGGTCAGACCGACGTACGGGTGCTTCTGGTCGGCCGCGTAGGTGAGCTTGTCGGTGAAGGTGTAGCTCGTCGCCCCCTTCGGGAACGTCGCGGTCTGCGGGGCCATCTTCACCGCCCCCTGCGGCTTGCCGTTGGCGCTGCGCCACCAGGTGAGGTGGAGCGTCCCGGCCGCGGCGCCGTCGTACTGCACGAACACCGTGGCGGTCGCGGTGCGGTTGCCGGTGGAGCACTGGAAGCCGGTGACGGCGACGGACGAGACGTGCGGCCCGGGCGCCGACCCGGTGGTCTTCGTGGGACCGGCCGAAGGGGTGGTCGGTACGGCGGTGAGGCTCGTGCCCGGTTTCCCGGTGGGGGTGGCCGGTGTGCTCCCGGTGGGCGTGGCGGTCACGGTGGGCGCGCCGCCTGCCACGGTCGGGGTGGCCGTGGGCGACACCGAGGGGCTGGCCGTCGGGGAGGCCGTGGTGGCCGCCGCCGAGGGCGAGGCGGTGGTGGGAGCGGGGGCCGAACTCAGCGAGGTGGACGGTGCCGCGGTGGGCTGCGCGGAGGCGTCGGCGTCGTCCTCGTTGCCGGTCGCCACGGCGGTGACGGCCAGGGCGCCCGCGACGATCACGGCTGCCGCGGTGATGGCAAGGATCTTGGCGCGCCGCCCGAACCGGGGTTTGCCGGCGCCGGGGCCGCCGGCGGGTGCCTTTCCAGCGGGAGGGCGCGGCGGAGTACCGGGGGCGCCGGTGCCCGGGGCAGCGGCGGGGAGTGCCGTGGCCGCTGCGGGGAGGGCGGCCGGCGCGGCGGGGGCGGGGGATGCGGCGGGCGCCGTGTCCGCGGCGTCGCCGGCGCCGGACGGCAGCAGCTGCGACAACTGGGCGACCAGCGCGGCGAGTTGGAGCCGTCCGTGCTCCTCCCAGTCCTCGCCGTAGGCGGCGACGGCCACCGCCTCCAGCTCGGCGGCGAACTCGGCCGCGCTCTGCGGGCGTTCGGCCGGGTCCTCGGCCAACCCCCGGGCGAGCAGCGGCCGTACGGGCTCCGGGACGCGCTCATCGGGAACCGGTGCCGGTGCCTGTGCCTGTGCCTGCGCCTCGGCGGGGCGGACCGCGAACTCCTCGGCGGTGAGGCACTCGTAGAAGGTGGCCGCTGCCGCGTAGAGGTCCGGGGCGGTGTCCACTGCGGGCGCCGCGTCCTGCGCGCCGCGTGCCGTCAGGCCGAAGTCGACGAGCTTGACGGTGCCTTCGGTGGTGACCAGGACGTTCGCCGGCTTGTAGGCGCGGTGGACGACACCTGCCTCGTGCGCGGCGGCGAGCCCGAGCAGCGATCCCTTCAGTACGGCGAGGGCGGACACGGGGTCGGTCGCGCCCCGCTCCCGCAGCAGGGTGTTGAGGCCGATCCCGTCGACCAGCTCCGTCACGACCGCGGCGTGCGGGCCGTCCTCGACGTAACCGTGGAACCGGGCGACATACGGCGAGTCCACGCCGGTGAGCGACTCGGCCTCGCCGCGGAACGCCGCACGGAACGCCGGGTCTTCGCGCAGCGCCGCCCACAGGTACGTGATCGCGACGACGGTGCCGCTCTCCTCGTGCCGCGCCCGCACCACCCGGCCGGACGCACCCGCGCCGACTTCCCGCTCATGCCGGTAGCCAGGGACCTGCCACGGGCCGCCCACCGGGGCGACGGCTTTCTGAGCCGGGGCGACGGCCTTCCGCCCCTTGACGGCGGCCTTCGCCGGCGTCGCCTTCTTCGCCGCCACCGCGGAGGTCTTCCGCCCCTTCACGCCCCCGGCCGCCGGAGCCGCCTTCCTGGCCCCCGCCCCCTTCCGCCCCGGCCCGGCAGCAGCTTGCGCGACAGCGCCCGCCGGCACCTGCCCAGCCCCGCCGGCCTTCGCGGCCGTCGTTGCTGCGGCCTGTGCGGTTTCGCCGTTCGCTGCCGCGGCAGGTTGTCCGTCGGCGGGTGCCGGGGCCTGCCCGGCGTTGCTGCCTGCGGGGGCAGTCGGTTCCGCGGCTTGCGCGGTCCCGTTACCCGCTGCGGGAGCGCCCGCCTCCCCGCCGTCGGCTGCCGGGCCCTGCGTGGCTTCGCCGCCTGCCGGCGCCGCTTCGCCGGCCTTCGCGGCCCGCGGGCCTGCGGTCGCTGCGGCCTGTGCTTGTCCGCCGGTGGGTGCAGCGGATTTTCCGGCTTTGCCGCCTGCCGCAGCCGCGGGTGCTTGTCCGTCCGTTGCTGTCGGGGTGTGTCCCGCCGTGCTGCCTGCGGCGGTAGTCGGCGCCGCGCTGCTCGCTGCGGCGGCGTCGGCCTGTTCGCCGGCGGGTGCCGGCACCTGCGTGGCGTTGCTGACCGCGGCGGCAGCCGGTGTCGCTGCCTGCTCAGGCTTGGCTGCCGCCGGGGCGGGGTGTGCGGAGGTGGTCGCGGGTTTGGCCGCGGTGGTCTTCCGCTTCGTGGTTGCTCGCGCCGCGGGCTTTTGCTCCTTGGGCGCCGCCGGCGTGGCGGCTGCCTCCTCGGCGGCCGTCAACTCGGCGGCCCCGGTCGGGTCCTGTGCCGACGCGGCCTTCCGTGCTCGCGTGCCCGGCCGGCCCGGGGACCGCTGGGCCGCCTTCGCCGTCGTCGGCCGGGGGTCGGCCGCCGGGCCGCCCTCCGCAGGAGACTGGGCCGCGGTCTCCCGCGGCTTCGCGGGGCGCTGCTGCCCGGCCGGCCGGCCCTCCGCGGCCGTCGCGTTGTCCTCGCCGGGTATGCCCGTGCCGTCGTGGTCGTCCACCTGATCCCGCCCCTCGCGCTGCCCCTTGTGGAGAAGCCGCTGTTCGTAGCCCCTCGACGCCCGGTTCTGTTCTCTCGGGTTCCGCCGGCAGCCGGGCCGATCTGCCGGGGCCCCACGGCATCCGCTGGACCTTCCCCCCAAGAGGGCTGAGCGCCGAAGACGCGGGCAGGGCCCGGGAAACACCCAGGGGCCGGAGAGGAGGAGCCGTGAGGATCAAGAGGGTACTGGTGACCGAGCCGATCCGGGGTATCGGGGCGCCCCTGAACGGCAGTTGCCCGTCACCGGGCCCGCGCTCCAGACCTGCCCGGGGCTCAACCTTCCTGGTGGGGCCCCCGAAGGGCCGCCGCAGGGGTCTGCGGGGCATTCCATCCGGCCAGGATCTGGAGGGAGTAAGCGGTGGGGGAGCCGGGTTCTGCGTTGTAGAGGCAGAGGGTCTGATCGGGGTCGCCGGGGAGTTGGAAGGACTCGTAGGCGAAGTGCAGGTCGCCGACGAGCGGGTGGTGGTAGACCTTGGCGCCGTGGCTGCGCCGCAGCACCCGGTGGTCGTTCCACCACGTGGTGAACTCGGGCGAACGCAGCGTCAGTTCACCCACCAGGTCAGCGAGCCGCCGGTCATGGGGGTAACGGCCTGCTTCCAGGCGCAGTATGGCGACGGTCTCCGCGGCGAGGCGCTCCCAGTCCCCGGTGCGTTCGCGGGCCTTGGGGTCCAGGAGGTAGTAGCGGGCGAGGTTGCGCTGGGGCACCGGCAGGGCGTCGAAGTCGGTGAGGACCGCGCGGGCCAGGTGGTTGGAGGCCAGGACGTCGGTGCGCCTGCCGAGGATGAAGGCCGGGCGGTGGTCGAGGGCCTGCAGCGTCAGGTAGAGGCCGGGCCGCACCCGCTGGGGGCTCGCCGGGGTCCGGCTGCCGGCGGCCGGCCGGGAGAGAAGATCGCCCAGGTGTTCGCGTTCGGTGGCGTCCAGCCGCAGGGCCTCGGCGAGCGAGGCGAGGACCTCCGGCGAGGGGTTGGAGGCACGGCCCTGCTCCAGGCGGGTGTAGTACTCCGTGCTCACCCCGGCCAGCCGGGCGGCCTCCTCCCGGCGCAGCCCCGGGACCCGCCGGGGCCGCCCGTCGCTGGGCAGACCCGCCTGCTCCGGGGTGATCCGGGCACGGCGGGTACGCAGGAAGTCGGCGGTCTCACTGCGGCGGTCCATACCCCTAGTCTCACCCGGGCCCGCCGGTGGCGCGTGCCCGCTGGGTGGCCCTGGCGGTACCTGCCTCATCAGGGCAGGTCCGGCCGCCCCAAACGGGTGCGGGGCGGTGGTGTGCTGGATGAGGGACGAGCGGCTCCCGCCGCCGCCCCGGCGCAAGCTCCCCCTCGGCTTTCCCTTCCGGAAGGTGAATCCCCATGACCACTTCCTCCGCCCCTTCAGCCCCCTCCGCCAACCCCCTCGACGGCCGGATCGCCGTCGTCACCGGAGCCTCCAGCGGCATCGGTGAGGCGTCCGCCGAGCATCTGGCGTCACTCGGCGCCACGGTCGTCGTCCTGGCCCGGCGCGCCGACCGGCTGGCCGACCTGGTCGCCCGCATCGAGAAGAACGGCGGCAGGGCGCTGGCGATCTCCGCCGACGTCACCGACACCGCGGCCGTGCGGGCCGCCGCCGACCGGGTGGCAGCCGAACTCGGCGGCGCTGACCTGCTGTTCAACAACGCGGGCGTCATGCTCCCGGCGCCGGTCGAGGAGCTGCGCACCGACCAGTGGCAGCACCAGATCGACCTGAACATCACCGGGCTGATGAACGTGATCGGCGCGTTCGTGCCGCAGCTGGTCACGAGCGCCGGCGAGCGCGGTGTGGCCGACCTGATCAACACCTCCTCGATCGCCGCGCAGAACATCTTTCCCAACTTCGCGGTCTACTCCGGCACCAAGGCGTACGTGACCCACCTCTCCCGCCACCTGCGGACCGAGCTGGGACCGAAGAACGTCCGGGTCGCGGCGATCGAGCCGGGCATCGTCGGCACCGAACTGCAGAGCCACGTCACCGACGCCGGCGCCCTGGAATGGCTCGACGGGTCGAAGGAGACGGTGGACTGGCTCACCCCGCAGGACATCGCCAGGACCATCGGCTTCATCGCCGCCCTGCCGCCCCGGGTCAACCTCCAGCAGGTCACCATCATGCCCACCGGGCAGACCGGCTGACGCTCGCGCGGCGCGCGCCCCGCTCAGGGCGCGCGCCCGAAGTCGACCCGCGGGGTCGGCCGGAACTCCGTCCCCCGCAGCGGCTCGTCGCCCACCAGCCGTTTGGCGAAGGGCAGCGGCCCGCCCAGGGACTCCGGGTCGGCGGTGAGGTCGAAGAGCGCTGTGTAACCGGTCGTCAGATAGAGCCCCCTGGCCTCCGGCTGGCGCGGTCCGGTGGTGAGATAGACTCGCTGGTAGCCGGCCGCGGTGGCGGCCCGCTCCAGCTCCGCGACGACCCGCCGGGCCAGCCCCTCGCGGCGGTGGCCGCTGTGCGTCCAGATCCTTTTGAGCTCGGCGGTCTGTTCGTCGTAGCGGCGGTAGGCCCCGCCGGCCACCGGTTCGCCGTCCCGCAGCAGCAGGAGCAGCAGCCCGCCGTGCTCCGGTTCGAACTCCTGTGCAGGGTAGCGCGCCAGTTCCCGTCCAGCGCCGCCGAGCGAGGGGTAGCGGGTGCTGTACTCGTGCTCCAGTTCCCGCAGCAGCGGCTGGGTGAGCGGATCGGTGAGCGTCGCCGTCCGTACCTCGTAACGCGGTGTGGTGGTGGTCACCGGCCGGTCCCCTCCGCGTCACGCTTGGCGACCTCCGCACGGACCAGCGGGATGACATGGCGGCCGAAGTCGATGGCGTCCCCCAGCAGGTCGTAGCCGCGGGCGGAGATGATGTCCACGCCGATGTCGTAGTAGTCCAGCAGGGCCTGTGCCACCGTCTCCGGGGTGCCGACCAGGGCGTTGGAGTTGCCCGCTCCGCCGGTCGCGGCGGCGGTGGGGGTCCACAGCGCACGGTCGAAGCGCTCGCCCTGCTCCGCGATCGCGATCAGCCGCTGCGAGCCGGAGTTCTGCGGCTGGTCGCCGCCGCGGCGCGTCCACGCCCCGGACGCCCGGCGCTCCTGGATGGCGGCGACCGTGCGGTGCGCCTTCTCCCAGGCCAGTTCCTCGGTAGGAGCGATGATCGGCCGGAAAGCCGCCTGGATACGTGGCGGGGTGGCGCGTCCGGCGGCGAGCGCCGCCGCCTTCACGGCGTCGATCTGCTGGGCGGTCTCGGCCAGCGGTTCGCCCCACAGCGCGTAGATGTCGGCCACGGCGCCGCCCGCCGCGTAGGCGGCGGGGGAGGAGCCGCCGAAGGAGACGTCCGGGTGGGGCTGCCGCACCGGGAAGACGTCGGAGACGAAGTCGTTGAAACGGTAGTGCTCGCCCTCGTGGTCGAAGGCCTCGTGCTCGGTCCACACCCGCTTGACGATCTCGATGTACTCGCGGGTGCGGCCGTAGCGCTCGTCCTTGGTGAGGAAGTCGCCCTCGCGCTGCTGTTCGTGGTCGTTGCCGCCGGTGATGAAGTGGACGGCGAGCCGGCCCTCGCTGATCTGGTCGAGGGTGGCGAACTCCTTCGCCGCGAAGGTCGGGTACGAGACGTTCGGCCGGTGCGCCAGCAGGATCTGCAGCCGGGCGGTGTTCGCGGCGATGTACGCGGCGGCGGTGCCGGGTTCGGGCGAACCCGACCTGTAGGCGAACAGCACCCGGTCCCAGCCGTGGTCCTCATGGGCACGGGCGAGCTTGAGCGTGTACTCCTTGTCGAAGGACGCCCCGCTGCGCGGGTTGGTCTCGGAGCCGTCGTTGGTGGCGGCGATCCCGAGGAATTCGATGGGCATGATGGGGCCTTTCGGTGCGGTGGGTGGTGGCGTCGGGGGCGCTCGTGGGGGTCTCGGTCCCCTTTCGCCGGTCGCGGGCAGGGCGTCACAGGGCAGAACCGGGCCCGCCGGAGCGGGACCGCAGGGGTCCGCTCGGGTCGGAGATCAGGAGGGATCTCGCGGCGGCGGTGGGCTGCCTACAGGGAGGAGGGGCGCACGGCCGGGCCGTCATGGCGACGGTGCGGCGGATACGGCGGGGGAGGGGCGAAACGGGGGGCGGAGGACCGGTCTCAGCGGACCGGGCGCACCCGGGGACACAGCGCGCTGCTCACCCGGAGCAGATCGACATGGCGCCGCGCGACGCGCAGTTCGAAGGACCCGTACGGGCGGCACACGCTGTCGCAGGGTCGTACCCGCACGTGATCACCTCGCACTCATCCGGCCCGTGGGCCTCGCGCTTACAGGACAGTTCGCTGTCCTGTCGGGTCGTCACCTGGAGCACCCCACCGCGGCGGAGGGTTGCCGGTCAGCGAGCCAGGGCTTGGTGCTGACGCTCATAACCGTGGATCACGCTAACCCCTCGGCGGCTTCCGGGCAATGCCCTCCGGGGCGCCGGAAGCCGCCGCCGTACGAGGGAGCGAGCGCCGGCCGCGTCCGCGGGCCCCTGACGGATCCACCGGACCGGGGGGCCGCGGTTCTGCGCGGTCGCGTTCGCGCGCTCCGGGAGAGGGCTCGCACAAAGCTCGCTGAACGAGCTTCTTTGAGGGCCCCGGACTCCGCCGATCCCGGTCGACTCGGATGTGTGTGTGATATACCGTTTTGATTGTTGTTATCCGCTTTAGGGTGATTCTTGCCCAGGTTCGGACCGGCCGGACGGCGCGACCTGTGGCACTGATCGAATGAGCACCGTATGGACTCTTACCTTCCGCCGGGCGACACCCCCGATCTCGACTTGAACGTGGTCAGCCAGGCGCTCGCGGGTCTGACCCCGAGGCCCGGCACACAGTCACGTGCACAGCCGTGCCGCCCCGCGAACAGCGGCCACAGCGATGGGGAGAAGCCGGTCGAGCCCAAGGACAAGGAGCAGATCCTGGGCGCGATCACGGTCGACCGCGACCTGCGGATCGTCAGTTCCAATCTGGGCCCGCGGTGCTTCGACGGGTTGACCGCCGTCCCGGGAGAACCCTTCGTGGACCTGCTCCCGCCGAGCGACGTGCCGGCGGTCACCCGCCGGCTGCGGCGCGTGGTGGAGACCCGCGACCCCCATGTGGCCCGTGTCCAGCGGATCCCCAAGCCGGACGGCTCTGAACTGATCGTCTCGCTGAGCATTCTGCCGTCCCCGCCGCCGGACGACGGCCTGACCATCTCGTTCATCGACATGGCCCGGCGCTTCCACCTCTACGCCGCCGCCTCGTCCATCGGCACCACCCTCGACGTCGGGGAGACCGCCCGGGCGCTGGCCGCCTCGCTGCTGCCCTGGGGCGACGTCGTGGCGGTCTCGCTCGACTACAACGTCTGGACGGGGGAGCAGGTCGAGGACCGTACCCGGCTGCGGCGCGCCGCCCTCGCCCCCGAGCGGTCCTGGCCCGACGGCTTCCTCACACCGGGCGAGGACCTTCCCCAGCGGGCCCGCGTGTTCCTGGGTCAGGACACGGAGGCCCACGACGTCCAGGGCACCGTCGTACTGCCGGACCGGGCCGCGATCGAGCGGGCGCTGGGCGGGGACCCCAGGCTGCTGAGGGCCCTGGTGCCCATGGAGGGGCCGCTGTGCATGGCCGGCGTTCCGCTGATCGTGGAGGGGCCGGACGGGGAGGCCCCGATCGTGCTGGGCGTCGCGGAGGTGTGGCGGCGCCCGGACGGGCCGCTGGGGCCTTTCGGCGAAGACCTGATCGACATGCAGGAACTGGTCTCCAGAACGGCCGGGCACGTCGACAACGCCCGCCGGCACGAGCGCGAGCACGCCCAGGTCATCGCGCTCCAGCAACGGCTGCTGCCGCCGTCGCCGACCAGCACGATCGAGATCGCCAGCGCCTACGAGCCCACCACCCCCGACAGCGCGGGGGTGGGCGGCGACTGGGTTTCCAGCTTTCCGCTGCCCGGCGGGCGTACCGCCCTGGTGGTCGGCGACGTCGTCGGACACGGCCTCGGCGCGGCGGCGGCCATGGGCCAGCTCAGCATGGAAGCGCGGGCCCATCTGTCGGCCGGCCTGCCGCCGGACGAGGTCCTGGCCCGGCTGGACGAGACGGTGACCCTCCTGGACGACTCCGAGACGGGGCTCGCGGCCGGCTACAGCGCGCTGAACAGCACCTGCTGCATCGTCTGCTACGACCCCGTGGAGAACCGCTGCACCATGAGCAGCGCCGGCCACCTGCCCCCGGTTCTCGTGCACCCCGGCGGCCGGGTGGAGATCATCACCCCGCGCGCCCACCCGGGGCTCGGCACCGCGTTCGTCTCCGATGAGCCCTTCGAGACCACGGAGTTCGGTGCGGAGCCCGGATCACTGGTGGCGCTCTACACCGACGGGCTGGTCGAGAGCACCTCGGCGTCGATCGAGGAGGGCATCGGCACGCTGTCGCGGGCGCTGGCACGCATACGCCCCGGCGACGACCTCAAGGAGGCGGTCTCCCGTACGGTCGGCGCACTGGACCCGCACCGGCACGGGCTGCGCGACGACGTGACGCTGATGATCGCGCGCATGGTCGGCAGGCCCCGCGGGGACGTCGCCACGGTGTCCCTGCCGGTGGGCGACCCACGGATCGTCCCCCGCGCACGGTCGCTCGCGGCCGTCCGGCTGCGGCGCTGGGGGCTGCACGAGCGGACCTACGACGCCACGCTCGTGGTGGGCGAACTGGTCACCAATGCCCTGCGCCACGGCGCGGGGGAGATCACCCTGCGGCTGATCCGCACCGGCAGCCGCAGCGTCGTGTGCGAGGTCAGCGATCCCGGCAACGGCCGGCCGTGGCAGCACCGGGCCGATCCGCTGGACGAGCACGGACGCGGTCTGCTCGTCGTGCACGCGGTCGCCGACCGGTGGGGGGTCCGCTGGAACGACGACGGCGGGAAGACCGTCTGGGCCGAGCTGACCGCCTGACGGGGCGCCGGCGGCGAAGCACGCCGGGCGAGGCAGGAGGCGGGCAGGACGCGTGCAAGACACAGCCACGGCGCAGGCTAGCCGGGGTTCGCGGAGCTTACAGCCACTCCCCTTCCAGGGCGGTCGCGGTCAGGCCGGGCGCCGCCGCGTACAGGACGGTGCGGGCACCGGGCTTCTGGCCGGAGCGGTGGGCGCGCTCCAGGATGTCGAACACGGCGGCGCCGCCGCGGTTGCCCGTGCCGTAGCTGTCCCAGCTGTGCTCCAGCAGTCCGGCGGGCCAGCCCTCGGGCATGGTCTGCTGCATGTACTCCAGCACCCGGGTCCCTCCGGGGTGCGCCAGCAGCAGATCGGGGTGCCAGCCCAGGTCGGAGTGCCGGCCGCGCAGCCACTCCCACATCGCCAGGACGGTGCGCTGCACGGCCCGCGGCCCGGACCGGTCCATCAGGAAGTGCACGCCGTCGTGGCGGGTCTCCAGCCGGTGCAGGCCCATGGTGTCCGGCAGGGTGTGGTGCCAGGCGGCGTCCAGCCGCAGGCACGCTCCGTCCGCCGGGCTGCCCGTCACCACCGCGGCGACCGCGGTGTCCGCGAAGAGCAGCCGGGTGATCAGGGACTCCAGGGTGTGGTCGCCCGACTGGTAGGTGGTGCTCAGCGCCTCCGATATGACCACCAGCACCTTCCGGCCCGGGTCGGCGGCCACCAGATCGGCGGCCAGCGCCAGCGAGCGGGTGCCGGCGATACAGGCCCACTGGCTCGCCGGAAGCAGCAGCACGTCGCCCCGCAGCGGCAGCCGGTTGGCGAGGGCCACGTCCAGACCGGGCAGGGCGGGGGTGGTGGAGTGGCTGGTGATCAGGCAGTCCACATCGGCCGGCTCCAGACCGGCCGTGGCCAGGGCCTGACGGGCCGCCCGCTCGCCGTACTCCTGCACCGCCTCCCACGCGGGTGCGTTGCGCTCCTCGATCGTGCGGGGCGCCGGGATGGCGTCCAGCGCGGCCACGATCCGGTCGACGTCGCCGTCGGCGAACCCGTCGGCGGCCAGCGCGTCGCGGGCGAGGGGCTCGTCCGGCACCCGGAGACCCGAGACGGCCGGGGCGGCCGCCTCCTCCAGGCTGCGCATCCACCGGCGGGTCGTGATCCCGGTGGAGGCGGCGATTCCGTCGATCCGGGAGAGCCAAGGCGCCTGCGGATGGCGGGCCTTCACCTCCGCGAGGATGTCGACGGTGTCCACGGCGTGCTCCCCGGCCACCACGGCCGGGGGGAAGACATAGGCAGGCACAGGCCCCTCCAGGGTGATCGGCCATGGTTTGGCCGATGTGAGGCAGCGGAATGCTGTATGCCTCGATTGTCCGGGACGGATTTTCGGAGGCGCCCTCCGATTCGCGCCGGGCGCCGCCCGCGGCGGCGCGGCGATTCCCTGCCCCGCCGACCGGTCATGGACTGCCGGCCGGCTGTGCCTTCGTACGGTGTCGCGGTGCCGTGCCCGCGATGACCTGGGTCTGTTCCGGTTCGGGGCGATTCGGCGGCGGTCGCGCCGGCCCGGCCCGGCGAACGTCACCGGCGACCGGGCCGGCCCGGTGGATCTCCGGCCGCCCGGTCCGGCCGGTGACGAGAATCACCACGAACCCGCCCGGGAGGGGGCCGTCCCCCCCGTGCATACGGTCCGGCGACCGCCCCACGGGGGCCGTAGGACACCGGAAGGCCCGGACGCCGGCGGGCCGGGCCTCAGCGGAAGCGGGCCGCGATCCCGGCGAACCGGTCGAGATGCGCCAGCGCCTCCTGCTCGGGGTCGGACGGCAGGTAGAGCAGTACACGCTCGACGCCGAGTGCCGCGTAGCCCTCGATCGCGCCGGGCTCGGCGGGCGCGGCGAAGACCGTCACCGGGATGTCCCGGCCCGCCACGGCCCGTAGCTCCTCGATCTGCGGTCCCAGCGCCTCGGGCGGCACGGAGTTGGCGAGCCAGGCGTCGCCGAACTCGGCGACCCGGGGAAAGGCGCGCCTGCCGCCGCCGACGAAGATCGGCGGGTGCGGTTTGCGCACCGGCTTGGGCCAGGCGTAGACGGGGTCGAAGTCGACGAACTCGCCGTGGAACTCGGCCTTCTCCTCGGTCCACAACGCGGTGATCGCCCGCAGCCGCTCGTTGACCAGCCGGCCCCTGGTGGTGAAGTCGGTGCCGTGGTTCGCCATCTCCTCCCGGTTCCAGCCCACACCGACACCGAAGAGGGCCCGCCCCCCGGAGATCAGGTCGAGTGAGGCGACCTCCTTCGCGGTGTGGATCGGGTCGCGCTGCGAGATCAGGGCGACGCCGGTGCCCACCAGCAGCCGCTCGGTGACCGTGGCGACCGCGGTCAGCGCCACGAAGGGATCCAGGGTGCGGTAGTACCTGTCCGGCAGTTCGCCGCCGCTGGGATAGGGCGACTGGCGCGCGGCCGGGATGTGGCTGTGCTCCGCGATGAACACGGAGTCGAATCCGCGCTCTTCGAGAGCCCGCCCGAGCGGGGCGGGCCGGATGCTCAGATCGGTGATGAAGGTGGAGATCCCGAACTTCATACGGCTCCTTCGTCGCTGCTGCCCGCCGGGTGCCGGGTGCCCGGTCCGGGTGATGATGCGGTCGAGCCACTCCTCCATGAGGCCCGCTCCCGGCCGCTCAGGGCGGTGGTCCGCGGCAGGACGGCGCCCAGCGCGACCGCGGCGCCGACCGGTCCGGGAGCCGCCGCGGCCGGGGTGTCCGTGGTGATCGCGGCGATGACCGCCTCACGGGCGAGGACCGAGAGCGTCAGGTCACGGCGGTCCTCGGGCATGCCGATCAGGGTAACGCTGGTGCCAGACCCTGCGGCCCGGACCAGGTCGCCAGCGCGTTCCTCGCCCGACGCGCAGCCGGCCGGCCTCGGCGATGCGGCGGATGTGCGGAGGATCTCCACGCCGGCATGGCGTACACCTGGCTGCGCAACGGCTTCCACGCGTCCCTAGCGGTGATGCTGGTGGGCGCCGCCCTGGAGACGGGCGAACTCGCCCCGCCGCAGGACGGACCGGTCTCCTGGACCGCCCACGCCGACCTGGCCGAGGCGGCCGCGATCACCCTCGCCGAGGAGACCTTCGACGGCGTGACCCCCGCGCTGACCGGCAGGGCGGGTTCAGCCGGGTCGAACCGGAGCTCGCCCGGCTGATCGGCCGACCGCCGACGCCGCTGCGCGATGTCCTGGCGGCGGCGATCGTGCCGGTCGGCCGATCGGCCGGGCGAGTTCCTTTTCGAGTCCCCTTCGAGGCCGAGGGGGAAGACGTCATCGGACCGGGGAGACACCTCGGACTCACCGTGCGCTCACAGGGAGCTCACAGTGGGCCGCGACGGCCGGCGCCACCGCGCCGCGGCGGCCGGGTGAGGGTGATCTGGCGGACCAGCTGGTGGAAGCAGGAGACCGTCGCGATGGTGGGAAGGCTTGCCACGGTCGCGCCGGTGATCGTGCGGGGCGCCTGGTCGATGCAGAACGCCATCGCGAACATGGAGAACATCAGTACCACGCACCAGGAGTGCGGGGCGCGGCGCTGGTGGAGAGCGGCCCGCAGGATGGACAAGGAGGCAACCGTCCACGGCCCGTAGACCAGGAGCGGCCACCAGTCCGCCAACTGGCGGGGTGCGTCCGCCCCGGCCAGCCTTCGCAGCGGATCGTGGGTCACCCTCCCGCCGAGCGCACAGACCACCGCCATGATGACGAGCGTGGCCGCCCCCATGGCGAAGCTCAGCTTCTCCTCGCGGCTCGCCCGGCGCCGCTCGGGCTTCGGGGGGACCTTCCGGACCACCTTCGGCTGCACCTTCCGGTGCCGGTGCCGGTGCCGCCGGAACGGCCGGTCCTCGCTGATATCCGACGTCCAGTGCCGACCTACGGTACGGAAATGGTCGGTGAGACCTTCGTGCTGGTCGGTGACCTCAAGGTCGCGCCATTCGTCGAAGAAGGACGGCTGGGTCGTGTCGAAGTTCTCGATAATCTGGTCGGGATAGGTCTCTTGCATACGAGACGGGTGTCCTTCACTGGAATGAAGGCCGGTGGGTGGTCGGGGATGACGGTCCGGACCGGCCGTGGGCGAGCGTCGTCAGAGACTGGGGTGTTCCGTCACACGGGCGTCCCGCGCTCGCCGTAGTGCTGGGAAAATTTCGTCTCGATACGTTTCATGGCTTCTGCGAACTGTGCCAGATCCAGTGAACAGTGCGGAACGGGGATCCGCTCGCCGTCGCGTTCCAGGTACGCGTGGTGCGGGGCTGCGGCGGACCCGAGGGAGGCCGGGATGAAAATCCATCCGCCGAGCCAGTATCCGGCCGACTCGGAGGAGGGTTTCGGCACCGCCGTCGCACAGAATTCATTCATGTGTCGATAACGACTGCCAGACCCTTTCTGGGGTCGGCCGTTCGGGTGAATTGGAGCCGTTTGCGGTGTGCCGTCCGTCGTTTTTGCCCGCGCTTGAGATAAAGGGTCCGGACGCGATGAGCGGGCTCCGGCCGCGTGGGAGGTCTCGCGGCCGGAGCCCGTGTCAGGGGGATCTCTCGCATCCCCCAGCTCTGGGGGCGGCCCGTGGGCAGAGCGCCCACGGGCCGGGTACCTGTCGACAGGAGCCCGCCGGACCGAGGACGTCATGTCCGTCGGACCGGCGGCTCGGCCGGGACCGTGCAGCCCGGCTGTCGGTGACCACCGTCGGCGCCGCCGAGTGCGCGCCGAAGGGCGCACTCATGGCGGTGGTCGGCACCTTCCCCGAACCGGCGGAGGGACGCCGCCGGCCGTTGGTGGGGCCGCCGTCGCCGCGACGGCCGGCCTGGCTCCGAAGCGCACCGCACTGGGTCCGACGAGGTCGGTGCGCAGGACCGTCACGCGGAACCTCCCCTTGGCCGGGCCCGGTTGGGGACAGTCGATCATGGGATACCTCCTGTGCCGTCGGTGTGGGTTCCGGACAGTGCGTACGGAGCCGGTGGGCGATGGTCAGATGCCGCAGAAGGGCACACTTCCCACCGGGGAGCAGTTGTCGGGGGAGTTGCCCCGCACCAGCGAGCCCAGCAGGGTCACCGTGCCGGAGTTGTCCCGGATGCCGCCACCGCCGCCGGGGGTGACCGCGGTGTTGCCGACCACGGTGCTGCCCACCAGGGTGACCGCGCCGGCGGTGTTGGAGAGACCGCCACCGGTGTCGGCGGTGTTCTCGCGCAGGGTGCTGGAGTTGAGCGACACGGTCCCGCCGAAGTTGGCGATGCCGCCGCCCGAGCCGCCGGCCGGCGTCTGACCGCCCCGGAGGGTCACCGCGGTCAGGGTGAGCGCACCGCCGGCCGCGGGAACACTCGCGGCTCCGTCGACCTCGATGATGCGGAAGGCGGGCGCACCAGGAGCGCGGACGATCTCGGTGCCGACTCCGCTGAGGGTGATCGGAGTGGTGATGACCGGCAGCCCCGACGGGCCGTTGGCACCGGTGCCGTGCGCCGATGTGAGCGTGTAGGTGCAGAACGGGGAGAGCACCAGATCGTCGCCGCCGATGGTGTTCGCCGCGTTGACCGCGGCGACGAGTGCGTTCTCGCTGCACCCCACGAGCTGGACGGCGTGCGCGGTCGTCGGGACGAGGGACAGTCCCGCGACAGCTGCCGCGGTGCCGAGCATGGCTGAGATTCTGCGCGGAGCGCGCATGTGAATACTCCCTTTGGCCTTTGCGGGCCGCACCAGTCGATGCCTGGATTGACACCGACTGGTGGATCCATGTCCCTCCGTGGAGGAGCTTGCCCAACGACGTCGGTGGCTGGAAAACCTTCCCGTCGGCCATGCGGCCGGGGGACGGACCACCTGGTCGTAACTCCTCCGGGAGAGGTGGGCGGCCCGCCGGTTTGGATGTGGACAGCAAATCATCGAGGGGGACGGAAAATCAAGGTGGGGATAATTAGTCGTATTAGCCTTGAAGGGGGGAGCGAAAATCTTTGGGCTAGGATGTACCACCTCTTTGTGACGACGCCATGACCCCCCGGTGCTCCCTGAACTGCGGCTGAAAAACGCGCAGAATGGATTCTTGGGCCCCCGGCCTGTTATGTTCCCGGGGCGCGATCGACTTTTCCGGCGCCGGCGCTGCGTACGCGGCGAAGTCTTCGGCGTGCCTCCGGTAACTCCGGATCGCCATTCTCCGGCGCGGAAAATACGGCGTCCTCCTTTTTCGTCGCCCATCCGGCCCGGAGCTTGCTTCCGGGCCGGGGAAGTAACACAGTGCGGAGTTGCGACTATGACCGTTCACCCATGGAAAGGGACCGCTCCCGTATCCCGCATCGGCCGAAGAACGGCGTGGATGCCGAAAGCCGTCGAGGACACCTTGATCAGCCACCTGGCGCGCGCCGTGCGAGAACATCCGGACAGCCCCGCCTTCACCTTTGTCGACTTCGCAGCCGATCCGGCGGGCCACCGCACCTCGCTGACATGGGCCGAACTCGGTCGCAGGGTGGACGCCGTGGCCAGGACACTCCAGCTGGCCGGGTGCACCGGCGAGCGGGTGGCGGTGGTCGCCCCGCAGGGGCCCGCGTACGTGGTCGGTTTCCTGGGGGCACTGCGCGCCGGAGCCGTGGCGGTGCCGCTCTTCCCGCCGCACCTGCCCGGCCATGACCAACGGCTCATCTCCGCGCTCGTCGACGCCGCACCGGTCTGCCTCCTCACCACGACCGAGGCGAAGCCCGGGGTGCTGGAGTTCTGCTCCGCCCGCAGACTGCCGGGCGCCGACCGGATCATCGCGGTCGACGCCGCGCAGACGGGCGAGGACCCGCCGGGAGAGACCGACGGCTACGAATACTTCGCGGCGCATCCGAGCGATTGCGCCTATCTCCAATACACTTCCGGATCCACCAGGACACCCACCGGGGTCGAAATCACCCACGCGAATGTCGTCGCCAATGTGCGGCAGTCCGTGGAGGCTTTCGGTGTCGACCGCGAAGAGAACCATGTGGTGTCGTGGCTCCCGCTCTTCCACGACATGGGGCTCGTCCTCGCGGTCGCCATTCCGGTCGTGCGTGCCGTGCACTCGGTGCTCATGGACCCCGCTGCCTTCATCCAGCACCCAGTGCGCTGGCTGGAGTTGCTCGGCGAGTATCCCGGCGCGGTCACCGCGGCCCCCAATTTCGCGTACGACTACTGCGTGCGGCGGGTGGCCGAAGCCGCCCGGACCGATCTCGCGCTGCACGGCGTATCGGTGATGATCAACGGCAGCGAGCCGATCAGGGCCGCCACCCTCAGCCGCTTCGAGCAGGCGTTCGCGCCCTGCGGTCTGCGTCCCCAGACCATGCGTCCCTCGTACGGGTTGGCCGAGGCCACCGTGTTCGTCTCCACCTCGCGGGCCCGCCGGGCACCGGAAGTCACCGTCTTCGACCGGGAGTCGTTCAAAAAGGGCAAGCTGCACCCGGATCCGGGCGCGGCGGACGGCAGCGGCACAGAACTCGTCTCCTGCGGGGAACCGGTCGGCCAGGAGATCACCATCGCGGACCCCGACGGCGGGTACGCCCTGCCGGAAGGCACGGTGGGGGAGATCTGGGTCCGCGGCCCCAACGTGGCCCGCGGCTACTGGCGCAGCCCGGTCCGCAGTGTGGACACCTTCCGCGCCGAACTGGCCGACGCCCCGGCCGACGGCAGGGACGCCGGCCACTGGCTGCGCACCGGAGACCTCGGCGCCCTGTACGACGGCTGCCTCTACGTCACCGGCCGCATCAAGGACCTGGTCATCATCGACGGCGTCAACCACTACCCGCAGGACATCGAGACGACCGTCCAGGAAGCGCACGCGTTCATCCGCACCAACCACGTGGCGGCGTTCTCCCTGACGGTCGGCAGCGGAGAGCGTCTCGTCGTCGTCGCGGAGCACTCCAGCCGGATCGACGACCCCGAGCCGGCGCGCGAGGAGATCGTCCGCGCGGTCCGCCGGGCCATCGCGGCAGGACACGGCGCGACCCTGCACGACTTCGTGCTGGCGCCCCCCGGCACCGTGCCGCGCACCAGCAGCGGCAAGGTCGCACGCGGCGCCTGCCGGACCCGCTACCTCGCCGGGGACTGGCCAGGACGGGCCCAGTTCGACCTGACCGAGGCCGGAGGCGAGGAATGACAGCGCCGGACGGCCGCCCCCAGGACCCGGACGCTCCGCGGGGAGCGTCCGGGATCCAGGCGCTGGTACGCCGCCTGGTGGCGGAGGCGTGCGGGATGCCCCCCGAGGACATCGAGGCGGACCGCCCGCTGACCGACTACGGACTCTCCTCGCGCGACGCGGTCGGTATCGCCGGTGAACTCGAAGAGGCGCTGGGCAGCCAGTTGCCGCCCACGCTGCTCTGGGAGACCCCCAGCCTGACCGCGCTCGTGCAGCGGCTCGCCGAAGGTGTCCCCGAGCCGTCGCAGGACAGCGCGGTCGGCGCGCCCACCGACGACCCGGGACTCGTCGCGGTGGTCGGCGTCGGCTGCCGGCTGCCCGGCGGCGTCAACGGTCCCGACGCCTTCTGGGACTTCCTGCTCCGCGGTGGCGACGCGATCGGCGAGGTGCCGGCGGAGCGCTGGGAGACCTGGGGCGCCGACACGGTCGAGGCGGCCGCCGCCCTTCCCGAGGCCGTCCGCCGGGGAGCCTTCCTGGACGACGTGGCGGCGTTCGACGCCCAGTTCTTCGGCATCACGCCACGTGAGGCACAACTGATGGACCCGCAGCAGCGGTTGCTGCTGGAGGTGGCCTGGGAAGCCCTCCAGCACGCCGGCATGCCCGCACCCACCCTGCGGGGCACCAGGACCGGGGTGTACGTCGGCCTGAGCTCGCTGGAGTACGGATTCCTCACCACCGCCGACCTGGGCTCGGTCACCGAGTGGACCGCCACCGGATCGGCCGGGAGCATCGCGGCGAACCGGATGTCGTACGCCTTCGACCTGCGCGGTCCGAGCCTCACCGTCGACACCGCCTGCTCCTCTTCCCTGGTGGCACTCCATCAGGCGGTCCGCGGCCTGCGGTCGGCGGAGTGCGACACGGCGCTGGTGGCCGGCGTCAACGTGCTGCTCTCGCCCATGCTCACCGCGAGCTTCGGCGAGGCGGGCGTGCTGGCCCCCGACGGCAGGTGCAAGCCGTTCGACGCCGCCGCCGGGGGCATCGTCCGGGGCGAGGGCTGCGGCGTCGTGGTGCTGAAGCGGCTCGCGGACGCGGTGCGGGAAGGCCACCCGGTGCTCGCCGTGATCAGCGGCACCGCGGTGAACTCCGACGGCCGCTCGGCCGGGATGGTGGCGCCGAACCCCGTCGCCCAGCAGGAACTGCTGCGGTCCGCACTCCAGGACGCGCGGACCGCGCCGGGCGAACTGGACTACGTGGAGACGCACGGCACCGGCACCCTGCTCGGCGATCCGATCGAGGCGGGAGCGCTGAGCGCGGTACTGGCCGCGGACCGCCCCGCCGACCGGCCGCTGCTGATCGGCTCGGTGAAGAGCAACCTCGGCCACCTGGAGGGCGCCGCCGGGATCACCGGCCTGATCAAGACCGTGCTCTCCCTCCACCACGGGCGGATCCCCGCCACCTTGCACTTCACGACCCCGAACCCGCACATCGACTTCGCCGGCGGCCGGCTGCGTGTGGTGGACACGGCGGTTTCCTGGCCGGACCGCGACGGGCGGCCGGTACGGGCCGGCGTCTCGGCGTTCGGCTTCGGCGGCACCAACGCCCACGCCGTCCTCGAACAGTGGACGCGGCCGGCGCCACCGGAGGCACCGGAAGCGGACACCGCGCCCGCGCTGTCGTCGGTACGCGGCACACCCGTACCGCAGATCCTGGTGCTCTCCGAGCGCTCGGCGGAGCGGCTGGCGGACACCGCCGGCGGGTACGCCGACTGGCTCACCGGCCCGGTCGGTTCGCAGGTGCCCCTGGCGGACATCGCGTTCACCCTCGGCAGCAGCCGGTACGGCGCGATGTCCGCCGCGGTGGTCGGGAGGGACCGGGCGGACCTGGTCGCCGGGCTGCGGGCGCTGGGACTGCGCCGGGCGGCGAAGGGGGTGGTGGGTCCGCTGGCGACCCCCGAGACGGCCGAACCGCCCGGCGCGGGACCGGTGTTCGTCTTCTCCGGCCATGGCAGCCAGTGGGCGGGCATGGGCCGCACGCTCCTCCACGAGGACAGCACCTTCGCCGCAGCGGTCCACGAACTCGACCCCCTCTTCGCCGACGAGACCGGCAGCCCCCTCAGCCGGCTGCTCTCCCACGGGGTGCCGCTGACCGCCGTCGCCCAGGTCCAGCCGGTGCTCTTCGGACTCCAGCTCGCCCTCGCCGCGACCTGGCGGGCCCACGGCGTCGAGCCCGCGGCCGTCATCGGACACTCCGTGGGCGAGGTCGCCGCCGCGGTGGTGGCCGGAGCGCTCGGACCCGTCGACGGGCTCCGCGTCGTACTGCGCCGCTCGGCCCTCCTCGGCGCGGTCGACGCGCGGCGGGCCGGGGCGATGGCAGCGGTGGAGATGGGCCTGGCGGACCGGGACGAGGTGCTGGGACGCCACCGCGACGTCGGTATCGCGGTGGACGCCTCCCCGCTGCGCTGCACCGTGGCCGGCCCCCTCGGAGCCGTCGAAGGGCTGGTCGCGGAACTGACCGCCCAGCAGCTCCCGGCCCGGATGCTGGACGTCGGCGGCGCCGGGCACTCCGAGGCGGTGGACGCGGTGCTCCCCGACCTGCGGTCCGCGCTCGCCGGCATCGTCTCCCGGGAAGCACGGACCACCTGGTACGGAACGGTGCACGACGACCCGCGCCACCCGCCGCGGGCCGACGCCGACTACTGGTGTGCCAACGCCCGCCGTCCGGTGCGCTTCCGGCAGGCCGTGGCAGCCGCCGCCGAGGACGGCCACCGCAGCTTCCTGGAGATCTCACCGCATCCGGTCGCCGCCCTGCCCACCCGCGAGACCCTCGACAAAATCGTGGACGGCACGTTCCACGTGCTGCCCACCCTGCTGCGCGACAGCGACGAGCCGATCGCGCTGCGGACCACGCTCGCCGCACTGCACCTCGCCGGCGCCCAGCGGCGCCCCGACCTGCTGTGGCCGGCCGGTGGCAGGACATCGCTGCCCGCCCCGGTGTGGCGGCACACCCGGCACTGGGTGGAGAGCAAACCCCGTGCCCGCACCACCCGCGTGGGACACCCGCTGCTGGGCACCCGGGTCGGCATCCCCGGTACGGGCCGCGTGCTCTGGCAGGGCGACGTGGGCACCGACGGCTGGTGCCAGGTGGACCAGCGCGTGGACGGCGTACCCGTGCTGCCGCTGGCCGTCTGCGCCGAACTGGTGCTCTCCGCGGCGGCCGAGCTCTTCGGCGCACCGGTCGAGGACATCGTCGTCCGCGACCTCACACTGAACCGGCTGCTCCCACTGGCCGGCTCCACGCCGGTGATCACCCAGCTGGATCCGGCCGGCCCCGGCCGGGTGACGGCCGGCATCCATACCCGGTCGGCCGCCGGCACCTGGACGCGCCGGGCCGACGCCACCGTCGAGGTCCGCCGCAGGGGGGCCCGGGAGGAGCCCGCCGGGCCGCTCGGCGACGGCATCACCGTCCCCGTACCCCCGTCGCTCCAGCCGGACGGCGTGTCCACCCCCTGGCGGTTCCCTCCCGCGCTGCTCGACGCCTGCCTGCGCGCACCGGAGGTGGCGGCCCGGAGCCTGGAAACCGGCAGCACCGGAGACACCGGAGACACCCGAGACGCCGGAGAAACCCGTGGCGACCGGTCCACGGCCCCGGGCGTCCCCGCCGGCGCCATGCCGGTGACCGTCGGCGTGCTGCGGGCCCGCCGGCCCGCCGGGCCCGCCGGGCGCTGCCGGGTGCGGCCGGACACCGCACCGGCAGGAGAGACGCCGAGCTGGTCGGTCCGGCTGGAGAACGCGGACGGGGCCGTCCTGCTCGAAGCCGACGGTGTGGTCCTGCGGGTCCCCCAGGCGCGGGAGCTCCCGCTGCCGCTGGGCGACCAGGCGTACGACACCGTCTGGGAGCAAGGACCGCGTCCCGCGCGCCGGAAGGACGCCCCGACGGACTGGCTGCTGCTGACCCCGCCGACACCGCAGAGCCCGCCTCCTTCCGCCACCGCCCAGGCGCCCGGGACACCGGCGGATCAGGGCAGCGGCACCGGTGTCGCCACCGCCCTGCACGACGCGCTGACCCGGGCGGGTGCCCGGGTCTCCACCGCCCGCGGCGACTCGCAGACCCGCGGTCAGGTGGTGGCCGCCTGGCGGGCGAACCTCGGCGACGCGGCGCAGACCGCGGCCGTGGTGCTGTGCGCGGGACCGGCGGGCCGGCTCGGCGCCCGTGAGCAGATCCTCTCCGCAGCCGACGTGGTGCAGCGGCTGACCGCTGCCGCGAAGACCGGCGGGTACAGCGGCTCCCCGCGGCTGTTCCTGGTCACCGAAGGCGCCGCACCGGTCAGCGCCGAGGAGGAGGGCGACCCCGACGGGGGCGCGCTGCGCGGGCTGCTGCGGGTGCTCGCCCTGGAACACCCGGAACTGCGGCCCTGCCTGATCGATGTCGACCCGTCACCGGGTGCGGCGGACGACCTCGTCAGTGAACTGCTCGGCAACGACGGCGCCGACCACGTCGCCTGGCGGGCGGGCACGCGGCGCACCGCACGGCTGTCCCGGGTGGACCCCGGTGCGGGAAGTGCGGACGTGCCGTTCGCCCGCGCCGACGGCGCGTACATCGTCACCGGCGGGCTCGGCGGCCTCGGCCTGGCCACCGCACGCCGGCTCGCCGAGCACGGCGCGGGCCGCCTGGTGCTGAACGGACGCCGCCCGCCGAACGGGCAAGCGGAAGCGGTGCTGGATCACGTACGGGCGCTGGGCACCGAGGTCGACGTCGTGCTCGGCGACATCGCCGAACCCGGCACCGCCGACCGCCTGGTCGCCGCCGCGCTGCGGCGCGGGCACACGCTGGCCGGGGTCGCCCACGCCGCGGGTGTGCTGCGCGACGGCCTCGTCGACGGACTCACCGCGCAGGACCTGGACCAGGTGTTCCGGCCCAAGGTCGACGGCGGCCGTCTGCTGGACGAGGCCACGGCCGGCCACGATCCCGACTGGTGGCTGGTGTTCAGCTCCGCCGCCGCCCTGCTCGGCTCCCCGGGACAGGCCGCCTATGCCGCGGCCAACGCCTGGCTCGACTCCCTCGTACACCGGCGGCGCGCTCGGGGCGCGGCCGGGCAGTCCATCGCCTGGGGCCCGTGGAGCGGGGTCGGGGGCGCCCCGGACACCGCTCTGCTGGCACTCGACCCCATCACCCTCGACGACGGGCTCGACGCCCTCCAGCTGATCATCGCGGGCGGCCGGACCTGCACCGGTGTGGTCCGGCTCGACCCGCGGCGGGTCGCCGGAGCGTTCCCGGGCATCGAACTGGTCCCCTTCTTCGCCGGTCTTCTGGACGACCAGCGGCAGGAGACCGGCGGGGGCGCTCCCGGGCCGGGCGGGGCCGCGTCGTCGGACCCGGCGGCGGTACGGCAGCGGCTCGCGTCGCGGATGGCCGCGGTGATGGGGTTCGCCGAGCAGGAGATCGACCCCTCGGCGCCGCTCACCGAACTCGGCCTTGACTCGCTCATGGCCGTACGCATCCGCAACGCCGTCACCCAGGACTTCGGGATCACGCTGCCGGAGACCCTGCTGCTGCGTGGCGGCAGCCTGGACGAGGTGGTGGCCGCGCTGCTGTCGGCGCTCGACCCGGACAGCGCGGCCCCGGCGGACGCTTCGGACCCGGCGGACGAGCGGGCCCCGGTGGACGGCACGGTGGACGGCACCACGGCGGCACACGACACCGTGACCGCGGACCGGCCCGCCCCGCCGGACGACGCGGCGGCCCCCGTGGACGACCCGGGCCGGCCGGCCCCTGCGGTCCCGGTGACGGTGCAGCCCAGGGACGCCGCCGAACGCCTGGTGGCGGGGGTCTGGGCCAAGCTGTCGGGGCAGGACCCGGACGGTGTCCGCGCCGAACTTCCCGAGGTACGGGAGAACGCCGAGCTGTCCACCGCGTTCGCGGCGGGCATCCGCGAGCGGCTCGGCGGCCACCGCTCCTCGCCCACCGTGGAGCAGATCAGGCGGCACCCGACGGTCTCGGCTGTCGCCGACCTCGTCCGGCCGGTGCTGGAGGGCGGGACGGACGGCTCGGCCCCGCGGGTGCTGCGCGACCCCGGCCTGCGGGCCGACCGGCCCCCCCTCTTCGTCTTCCACCCCGCGGGCGGGTCCACCAGCGTCTACCAGCCGCTGGCGGGTCTGCTGCCGCCCGGCCGGCCGGTCCTCGGGCTCGACCGGATGGAGTCGCTGGGCACGGTGGAGGAGAAGGCCGAGCACTACCTCACGGTCATCCGCAAGGTGCAGGCCGAAGGCCCGTACCACCTGCTCGGCTGGTCCTTCGGCGGCTGCCTGGCGTACGAGACCGCCTGCCGGCTGCGGGAACGCGGCGAGACCGTCGGCTACCTCGGGCTGATCGACACGATCCTCCCCGCCGCGCTGCCCGGTCCGCCGCCGGAGGACCTGCTGATCGAGCGGTTCGCCCGCTTCGCGGAGTACGTGCAGACCGCCTACGGCCGGCAACTGCGGCTGCCGTACGCGGAGATGGCACGCATGGGCGAGCAGGAGCAGATCGACACGCTGATGCGTCATGTCGCCGCCGGGCTGGACATGAGCCCGGGAGTGCTGGAACACCAGCGCACCTCGTACGTCGACGCCCGCATCGGGGAACGCTACCGGCCCCGCCCGTACCCGGACCCCGTGGTGCTCTACCGCGCGCAACTGGCCCAGGTGCTCACCACCGCCATCGACCCCCGCTATCTGCGGGACGACGCCGACCTCGGCTGGGCACCGCTGTGTCCCCGGCTGGAAGTGGTGCCGGTGCCGGGCGACCACCTCTCGCTCATCGACCCCCCGCACGTGGACGTCATCGCCCGCCACCTCCGTACCGCTGTGAACGACGGCTGACCTCGCGAGCACACCGCATCCGACACAAGGAAGACACCGTGGCATCCCCAAGGACACCCCTCCAACGACGTATCCGGCTGCGCCACGGCAAGAGCCGCGCGATCGGCCGCGGCATCGGCGCGGCATCGGCTCTCCTGGGCCTGCTGGCGGCCTCGGCTCCCGGGGCGGTCGCGAGCAGCGGAACAGCGGGCCTGGGACCGGCGGTCAGCGGGGCCCGCGCCGCCGACGGAGCGTACATCGCGGGAGTCGCCCAACTGGGCCCCCGCATCGTCGATCTCGGTATCCGCTCCCCGGCCATGGGGGCGACGATGCCGGTGCGGGTGATCACTCCTGCGGGCTGGTCCCCGCACTCGGGACGCACCTACCCGACGGTGTACCTGCTCCAGGGGGCCAGCGACAACTACACCTCCTGGACGCGGGAGACCGACATCGAGCAACTCGCCGCGACCACGGACGCCCTCGTCGTCACGCCGGACGGCGGACGCGCCGGTTTCTACACCAACTGGTGGAACGACGGCCGTGCCGGCGGTCCGCAGTGGGAGACCTTCCACACCGAGGAACTGCCGCAGCTCATGAGTGACGCGTTCGGGGCCGGTGACCGGCGCGCCGTGATCGGCCTGTCCGAGGGGGGACTCGGCGCCCTGGACTACGCCGCCCGGCATCCCGGGGAGTACGTCTTCGCCGGCTCCTTCAGCGGCGTCGTCGACCTCGACGACCCGGGCCTGCGGGCCGGGATCACTCTCACCTGTCTGCGCGAAGGAGTGAACCCGCTCCTGCTGTGGGGCGACCCGAAGAAGAACCGGGACAACTGGGAGGCACACAACCCGGCCCAGCTGCTGAACCGGTTCCGCGGCGTCCAGGTCTATCTCTCCGCCGCGACCGGAATGCCGGGGCCGCTGGATGTGGACTCCCCGCCGGAGGCAGGGCTGCTGGAGGCACCGACCTACGTGCCCACCCAGAAGTTCGCCCAGGCGCTGCGCGCGGCGGGGGTGGACGTGACCGTCGACCTCCACCTGTCGGGGACGCACACCTGGCCCAACTGGCAGCGGGAGCTGCACCTTGCCTGGCCCTCGGTGCTCAGCGCGCTGCGAGGGCGCTCATGAGCGTGCCGTGGTGGACCACGGGCGAGCGGCTGATGGAGTTCGAACGGCGGCAGGAGGCGCTGATCGCGCCCTTCACCGCCGGAGCCTTCGACCGGCAGCACGCCAAGGGGAAGCTGACCGCCCGGGAGCGCGTCACCGCGTTCCTGGACGCCGACTCGTTCGTGGAACTGGACGCCATGGTCCGCCACCGCTGCCACGACTTCGGGATGCAGGAACGCCGCCCGCTCGGTGACGGGGTGATCACCGGATACGGCACCGTGGACAAGCGGCGGGTCTTCGTCTTCGCCCAGGACTTCACGGTCTTCGGCGGCAGCCTCGGCGAGATGTACGGGCAGAAGATCGTCAAGGTGATGGACCTCGCGCTGCGCACCGGCTGCCCCGTGGTGGGCCTGAACGACTCGGGTGGCGCGCGCATCCAGGAGGGCGTGGAATCGCTCGCCCTGTACGCGGAGATCGTCCGGCGCCATGTGCAGGCGTCCGGCGTCATCCCGCAGATCTCGCTGATGATGGGCCCCTGCGCCGGCGGCGCGGTCTACGCCCCCGCCATCACCGACTTCGTCGTCATGGTCGACGGCATCTCCCACATGTTCGTCACCGGTCCCGAGGTCCTGCGGGTGATCACCGGCCAGTCGGTGAGCCAGGAGGAACTGGGCGGGGCGGAGGGCCACAACACGGTCTCCGGCGCCGCGCACTACCTGGCGCACAGCGAGGAGGACGCCTTCGACTACGCCCGGGCGCTGCTGGGTTATCTGCCCTCGAACAACATGGAGGACCCGCCCTCCTACCCCGACGGCCTCTACGGAGCCCAGGCGGTGGAGCCCGCCCTGGACGGCGTCATCCCCGACGACCCCCGGCAGCCCTACGACATGCGCGGCGTGGTGACCGCCGTCCTCGACGACGGTGAACTGCTCGACGTACAGCCGCTGTTCGCGCCCAACATCATCTGCGGCTTCGGCCGGATCGAGGGCAGCAGCGTGGGCGTCGTGGCCAACCAGCCGCTGTACGCGGCCGGCGCGCTGGACATCGACGCCAGTGAGAAGGCGGCCCGGTTCATCCGTACGTGCGACGCCTTCCACATCCCCGTGCTGACGTTCGTGGACGTACCCGGCTTCCTGCCGGGCGTCGACCAGGAGCGGGCCGGCATCATCCGGCGCGGCGCCAAACTGATCTACGCCTACGCCGAAGCCACCGTCCCGATGGTCACGGTCGTCACGCGCAAGGCGTACGGGGGCGGTTACGGGGTGATGGGGTCCAAGCATCTGGGCACCGATGTCAATCTCGCCTGGCCCACGGCGGAGATCGCCGTCATGGGCAGCGAAAGCGCGGTCACCGTGCTGCACAGGGACACCCTGCGGCACGCGGCGGACCCGGTCGCGGAGCGGGAGAAGCTGCGGACGGAGTACGAACACGCCCTCTGCAACCCGTATGTCGCCGCCGAGCACGGCTACATCGACGCCGTGATCCGGCCGCGGGAGACCCGGCTGCACATCGCGAACGCCCTGCGGATGCTGCGCTCCAAGCGGGTCACCAGGATGCCGCGCAAGCACGGGAACATCCCGCTGTGACAGGAACGCCGGGCGCGGAACGCCCGGCGATGGGGGCGGCCGGCGCACCGGCCGCCCGTGCCGCGGACCCCCGTGCCGCGGCCGTCCGGGGCCTGTTGGTGCTCAGGCCGGCTGGTCCTCGGAGCGGCAGATGACAGCGCGGCCGGCGTCGTCGTGCAGCCGCGCCTCGAAGTCGCGGACCGACGGCTCCCGCCCGAACGGCCGCAGCCGTGACCGGAAGTCGCTCAGATATCTGATCCCGAGTTTCGACCGCAGACGGGCCAGCAGATGCAGTGCCTGCCCCGCCGTGTCGCACGCCTCGTCGACATCCCGGATCTCGATCTGGGCGGTGGCCAGCACCATCAAGTCGATCGCCCGCCGGCGGACCCGGTGCTCGGGGTGCCCGGCGAGCGCCTCCTGCGCATGGCGGAGTGCGGACTTCGGCTGGTGCAGGTCGAGGCAGCAGTGCGCCAGTTCGTCGGCGAGATACGCCCGGTCGAAGTGCGTGATCCAGTCGGGTTCTCCGTCGGGATCGGCCCGTTCAAGGGCGTCGGTCGCCTTGCCCATGGCGACCGTGCACGCCCGTTCATCTCCGACCAGCGCGTATCCGCGTGCCTCCGCCGCGTACAGGCAAGCCTGGGTCCTGAGGCCGGCCTGGCCGCGGGTTCCTTCCCGTGCGGCGCGGGCGAGTTGGGTGACCTCCCGCGGATAACCGAGCGACGCCGCCAGATGGCTCATCCCCGCGGCCAGCACATAGCCGCCGAAAGCGCGGTCACCGGCCGCCTGAGCCAGGCGCAGCGCCTGGATGTAGTAGCGCTGGGCGAGGCCGGTCTTCCCGTCGTCCACTGCCATATAGCCGGTCAGCTCCGTCAACCGGGCGGCTGTGGTGCACAGTTGGGAACCGATCTCCCCCTCGTAAGAGCCTTCGAGCAGAACGGAGACGACGCTGTCCAGGTAGTGCACGGCGATCGGGCGGACATGGCCGCTGCCGAAGCGGTGGTCCAGTTCGGCGATGCGCTCGGTGGCCCGGCTCAGCAGATCGATGTCCGCGGGTTCCACCCGGCTCCCCCCGCTGTGCTCGGCGCCGGCATCAGGTTCGGTGATGAGCCAGTCGCGGCTGGGTTCCAGCAGGGTGCTGATCCCGAGCCGCGAACCCGAGTGCAGATTGCGCCGGTTGGCATCGCTGCGCCACAGTTTCGTCACCTCGTCGATGGCGTCGGAGAGCGCCGGGGCGAAGGTGAGGCCGGTCCCCGACGTCTCCCGCTCCCGGTTGTTCGTCATACCGATCTCGTCGATGGACACAGCGCGCCGGAGTTTCTGGCTCAGTACCTCGGCGATGATCACCGGTGTCAGGCCCCGCGGCTGCTGGCCCCGAAGCCAGCGGCTCACCGACGTCTTGTCGTACCGCAGGTCGAGTCCGCGGTTGGTGCCTTCCATATTGACCCGCCGCGCCAACCCGACGTTCGAGCAGCCCGCCTCGTTGATGAGCATCTGCAGGCGCTCATTGGGTTGTCGCGTTACCAGTGACCGAGCAGCCAATTTCGGCTCCCTCGCAATCATGTGATGACAATAGGAAATCGTTAGGGTGCGCTGTGGAGATGCGATCGAAGGCGTCCAGGATATGCGTCTGGCATATTTCAGAGAAAAGAAGATGGGTCGGCCTGGTCGTGCTCTTCTCTTCTGGTGGATCAGCCGGCGTGAGAAGGGGACCGGTCGGTGCACGGCGGCAAGGCTGTGCCCTTCGCGGTCGGCGGAACCATCGGGTCCGTTGCTTTCCGGCGTGTCAACGTCGGCGTGGACTCCCCCCAGGGCTAAGGTTGTTCGGTGGAATTCCCGGGTGTGCGGTGTGGGCTTCACCAATCCACAGGTGCCTGCGTCGTCAGAGGGCATCGCCTTGTACGCGGGAGCTGGACACACTCACGGCGCGGGGCGGACCCGGTTTGGCGCCTCCGTGGGCGGGCAACCTCACGGAGGGAATTCCTTTTCGTTGCAAGGGCTGTGCTGAAATGGAATGAACGCCGCCGAGCAGTTTAGGGACATTGCCCTGAGTATTCAAGCGGTGGCCATGGGTTAGCAAAGCGAATTGCCGATCGATCGACTTCCCCGGTGTGCGAGGCCGGTGCGGTGCGGCGCGGCGCGGAACGACTCGGTGGCGCGGCGGGTCCGACCGGCCTCCGGCCCGGCGGGGGGGACAGGGCCCCCGCCGCGCCGGCTCACTGGTCGAGGTGGCCGAGTCGGGCGGCGCGCAGCCAGATCAACTGGCAGGTGGCGCCGGCCCGTTCGAGTTCCTGGGCGGAGACGCTCGACGCCCGGTAGAAAGTGCGCTCGATCATCCAGCAGATGGCCTGTGCCATCGCCGGGGCCGACTCCGGGCCGTCGTCGGAAGGGACGCCGGCCCGTTCCAGGATGTCGGCGATGGCACTGATGAAGATCTCCGCCGTCCCGGTCCACAGGGCATCGACCTCCGGGACGGACGAGGACAGGTCGATGGCCGCCCGCATGACGAGCCCGTGGTCGAGCCAGAGCGCTTCCGTCCGGCGCATCACCGTCTCGATGGCCTCGCGGGGAGTGGCCGGATCGGCGGCCGCGGCGCGTGACTTCTGCCGCAGGGCCTCCACCGTGCGTGCCACGAGCGCCGTCAGCACCTCGTGCTTGGAGCCGAAGTAGAAGTACAGCGCGCCGCGCGACAGACCGGCCGCCTCGGCGATGTCCGCCATGGTCATGGCCTCGAAGCCCAGCCGGCCCAGCAGCACTTCGGTGGTGTCCAGGATGGCCTGCTCCCGCAGGTCCCCCTTGCGCGGGGCCGTCGAGCGCCGCCTCGCCGGCCTGGCCGGTGTTCCCATTGCTCCCACCCTTTCTGCGCATCAGCGGCGGCGGCGCCGAACAGTCAGTTGGCGCCGATCTGGTGTCCGTCGGGGAAGTCGGTGGTGCGGGAGAGAGTTTCCCACTCCCGGATGTCGGCATCCACCGCCTGGCGGCCCGCGGCGATCAGGCGCAGCGCGTCGGAGCCGAGGACCAGGTGGGCCGGCGGCTCGGGCACGTCGAGAATCCGCAGGACGGCGGCAGCGGCCTTCTCGGGGTTGCCGAGCTGATTGCCGCTGGCCTTGAGCCGGGCCTCGCGGATGGGCCCGAACAAGGCGTCGTAGTCACTGATGGAACGGGCGGACCGGGTCATGGAGCGTCCCGCCCAGTCGGTGCGGAAGGACCCCGGCTCGATCGCCGTCACATGGACACCGAAGGCGGCCACCTCCTTGCCGAGGCTTTCGAGCAGGCCCTCCAGGGCGAACTTGCTGCCGCAGTAGGCCGACATGCCGGGCACCGCCATCAGACCCCCCATGGAGGTCACCGCCAGGATGTGGCCGCGGCGGCGCTCGCGCATACCGGGCAGGACCGCCTGGATGGTGGCGGCGGCGCCGAAGACATTGGTCGCGAACTGGGCGCGGACTTCCGACAGCGGTGTCTCCTCGAAGGTGCCCTCCAGGCCGTAACCGGCGTTGGCGATCAGCACGTCGATCGGACCGACGGTGGATTCCACCTCCTTGACCACGGAGGACACCGCTTCGTCGTCGGTCACGTCCAGCGGGCGGGCGTGCGCCCGCCCGGGCGCGAGCGCCTCGAACGGTGCCAGGTCGGCCTGCCTGCGGACGGTGCCGACCACGGTGTGACCGGCGTCGAGGGCCCCCTGGGCGAAGGCCCGTCCCAGGCCGCTGCTCACTCCGGTGATCAGGAACGTCTTCATCGAACTCGCCTCACTCACGCTCCGGGCACCGGCCGTGGTGCCGGCCCCGGCTTCCTAATCTACGCCGTGTCGATTTTTCTCGCCACTGCGCAAACTAAAGCCGACGTGGTGACGGCGCTCCGCTCCCTGTGCCGGCCCGGCGGTCGGTGTCACGGCCCGGCGGTCAGCGCCCCGGCCCGGCGGTCAGTGCGCCGCCTCCAGGGGCGCGCCGTGCGGTGGGTCGGGAAGCACACCGGAGCCGTGCAGGTGGGCGTGGGCGTACGCGATGGCCTGCGGGGTGCTGGGGAAGACCCGGCCCTGGGCGCGCAGTGCGTTCAAGGTGCCCAGGGCGTCCAGTGGACGCTGGTGCTCGGGGCGGATCCCGGAGAGCAGGACCAGCGCGCCCCGGCGTTCCAGCCTGCCGATGGCGTCACCGAGGACGCGGGCACCACTGGCGTCGATCGCGCTGACACGTGACATCCGCAGGATGACGACCTTGACCTCGCTGGTCTCGGTGAGTTCCAGCAGGAACCGGTGTGCGGCGGCGAACAACAGCGGCCCGTCGATGCGGTAGGCCACGATGTGCTCGTCCAGCAGCGCCCGTTCCTCCTCGTGGTGGTCCGCCGGGGGCAGGTCCGCGTGCAGGGGGACCTGTTCGAGCCGGGCGGCGCGCGCGACCTGGCGCAGCGCCAGCAGACCGGCCAGGAGCAGCCCGGCGACGACCGCGGTGACGAGGTTGAACGCCAAGGTGGCGGCGGCGGTCAGCAGCATCACCAGGCCCTCGCCCCGGCCCGAGCGGGCCAGCGCGCGCAGGGAACCGACCTCGACCATCCGGATCGCGGTCGCGATCAGCACCCCGGCGAGCGCGGCCAGCGGGATGCCGGCGACCAGCGGCGCGGCGGCGAAGACGATGACCGCCAGGACACCGGCGTGCACCAGGGCCGCCAGCCGGGAGACCGCGCCGGTACGGACGTTGACGGCGGTACGGGCGATCGCGCCGGTGGCGGCGACACCGCCGAAGAGCGGGACGGCCAGATTCGCCAGGCCCTGTCCGAACAGCTCCCGGTCGCTGTCGTGCCGCTCCGAGACATTCATCGCGTCGGCCGCCGAGGCCGACATCAGCGACTCCAGGGCCGCCAGTACCGCCACCGCGAGCGCGGAGGGCAGCAGAGCCGGGACGTGGCCGGCCTGGAAGAAGGACGTCGAGGGCGCGGGGATACCGGCGGGCAGATGGCCGATGGTGGCCGCATCGACCCCGCCGGCCCAGCAGACCACCGTCGCCAGCACCACTGCCACCAGGGAGAACGGCACCCCGGGCCGCAGGCGCGTGCCCAGCAGCATCACCAGGACGACGCCCGCCGCCACCGCGATCGCGGTCCCGTGCGGATGGGCGGCGAAGTCGCCCACCGCCTTGGCCGCGACGACGGCCGGATTGTCCCCCGAGGGGGACGTCACGCCGAGCGCGGCGGGCACCTGCTGGAGGCCGATCACGGCGGCGATACCGAGGGTGAAGCCCTCCACCACCGGCACCGGCACATACGCCATCGCCCGTCCGGCCCGCGCCAGGGAGAGCAGGACCAGGAGCGCGCCCGCGAGCAGTCCCACCGTCATGACACCGTGGATGCCGTACTGGTGGACGATCGGCACGAGTACCACGGTCATCGCCCCGGTCGGGCCGGTGACCTGGAGGTTGGAGCCGCCGAAGACGGCGGCGATCGCGCCGGCGACGACCGCGGTGACCAGTCCGGCCTCCGCCCCCGCGCCGGAGGAGATCCCGAAGCCGAGGGCCAGCGGCAGTGCGACGATGGCCACCGTCAGCCCCGCGATGAGGTCACTGCGCGGGGAGCGGCCCATCGAGGTCAGGATCCGGCGGTTCGGCAGCACCCCGCGGACCCGCTCGCCGATCACGGCGGCTGCTTGCCTGACGGCCCTCATGCGACCCGGCCCCCGGTGGCTTCGGCGTCGGCGTCACGCAGCTCCGCGAGCAGGTCCTGCTGCCCGGCCAGCAGTTCCGTGAGGATCCGCCGGGCCGCCCGCATCAGTTCCGCCACATCGCCGCCGGCGAGCGCGTAGACGACCGTGTCGGCCTCGCGGGACGAGGTGACGATTCCGGAGCGCCGCAGCACCGCGAGTTGCTGGGAGAGGTTGGAGCGCTCCACCTCGATGTTCGCCAGCAGGTCGCGCACCGGCATCGGGCCGTCCTGCAGCAGTTCCAGCACCCGGATCCGCACGGGATGCCCGAGCATTCTGAAGAACTCCGCCTTGGCCTGGTACAGCGGAACCGGCGCCATCCTCAACTCCCTGTCCGTTCGTCGGCCGCCCCGGCCGGGGGGACCCGCACCCCGTTCGCGCGGGCCAGCCGCAGCGACTCCTCCAATTCGTCCAGCGCCACCCGGACCGCGACCGGGTCCCGGGCGGCGGCGGCCTCCCTCAGAGCGGTCCGCGCCGCCTCGACGCGGGCGATGACCTGCACGGCGGACTCGTCCAACCCGTCTCCCTCAGCAGTGGCCGGGTGCGCGCCGGGGGGAACCGGTGGGCACGGCAGACACCATGTCATCAAGTGAAGAAATCTTCAATTCGTGCCCGCGTCTGCCACCACGGCTCGCCCGTGCCCTGGCGGCCGGATTCGGTCGCCACGGCGTCCAGGGCCCGAACTGGCGCATTCCGACCACCCGCCGGCGGTTCTGGTGCGATGCTGCCCTTACCCCCCTAGTGCCCCGTCGCCCACCCCCCCGGACGGCGGGGCACGCCGGCGTCGCGGAACGAGGCGGTTCGTCCGCCGCCCGTTGTCGTACCCCGCGCCTAACGTGGCGGGCATGAACCGTACCGACCGTCTCTACGCCCTGGTCGAGGAGCTGCGGGCCGTCGCGCCCCGCCCGCGCAGTGCCCGCTGGCTGGCCGGGCGCTTCGAGGTCAGCGTGCGCACGGTCGAACGGGACATCAGCGCGTTGCAGCAGTCGGGGGTGCCGGTCTACGCCGAGACCGGCCGCACCGGCGGCTACTGCCTCGACAAGGCACGCACGCTGCCCCCGGTCAATCTGACGCCGGGGGAGGCCGTCGCGATGGCGCTGGCGCTGCGGAGCCTGCGGGGCACACCGTTCCAGGTGACCGCGGGCGCGGCGCTGCGCAAGCTGGTGGCGGCGATGCAGGGTGACGACGCCGCCGCGGCCCATGACCTGGCCGGCCGTATCCATCTCCTCGGCGACCCCGGCGCCGCACCGCCGGTGCCGCGCATCGTGGCCGACGCCCTGTCCACCCGGCGCGTCCTGCGCATCGGGTACGGCGACCGCGCGGGCGCGGCCACCCTGCGCGAGATCGAGCCGCTGGGCTACGTCGGCACCGCGACGCACTGGTATCTGGTGGGCTGGTGCCGGCTGCGCGGCGCCGTGCGCGCCTTCCGCACCGACCGGATCACCTCGGTCTCGGCCACCGCCGAGGTGCCCGAGATCCGTTCGCTGCGCACCGAGGACCTCGACATCCCGTACGGGACCGTCCGCCGGCTCAGCCTGATCTGACCGCCGCCCGGGCCGGGCGCATCCGACCGCCCGGCCCCGGCGGGCGGATCAGGGCCGGACGAACGGCGGCCGGAACACCGCGAAGTGGTTCCCGGCCGGGTCGAGCAGGTGCGCGAAGGTCACCCCGACCGGATTGACCTGCGCGGCGCGCTGCACCCGGCCGCCCGCCTCCTCGACCCGCCGGCACGTGGCCTCGACATCCTCGACCAGCACGGTGAAGACGGCGTAGCCGGGGAGCTGGCCCTTCGTCGCGAAGAGTCCGCCGCGCAGCCCCTCGGGGTCGCCCGTGGTGAGGATCCGGTACGCCGGGTCCGTGCTCTTGGTGTCGTCGTGCGCGACCGTCCAGCCGAACACCTCGCCGTAGAACCGCTCCGCGGCGTCCGGGTCGTCGGTGCCGATCTCGAACCAGCCGATGCCGTTGAATCCAGGCATGTCGTCCCTCTCGTAGTGCGCCGGGCGTCTCCCGGTACGACCCACCCTCGGGGGTGGCGGCGACAGCCCCCTGTCGGTGTTCACGCGCGATCGGCGGCCTTCCCCCCCGGGCACCGGCAGGACCGTCCCCCCGCGGTGCGCGTGCCGGAACCCCTGGTCATTGGAGTGATCATCAGCCGGGCGGCGGCAGTGCGCGGGAGTGGTCTCGCGTCATGAGGTAAGGACAAGGCGTGGAAAACGACGCGACCGACCGTTTCGTGCACGTCCGGGGCGCCACCGAGAACAATCTGCGGAACGTCGACGTCGACGTGCCGCGGGACGCGCTGGTCGTCTTCACCGGGGTCTCCGGTTCCGGCAAGTCCTCGCTCGCCTTCGGCACCCTCTACGCCGAGGCCCAGCGCCGGTACTTCGAGTCCGTCGCGCCCTACGCCCGCCGCCTGCTGCAGCAGGTCGGCGCACCGCACGTGGAGGAGATCACCGGGCTGCCGCCGGCGGTGGCCCTGCAGCAGCGCCGCGGGGCACCCAGCTCGCGCTCGACGGTCGGGACCATCACCACGCTCTCCAACCTCGTGCGGATGCTCTACTCGCGGGCCGGCAGCTACCCGCCGCGAGCCCCCCGGCTGGAGGCCGAGGCGTTCTCGCCCAACACCGCGGCCGGCGCCTGCCCGCGGTGCCACGGACTGGGTGTCGTGCACGACGTCGCCGAGGACCTGCTCGTACCCGACCCGTCACTGAGCATCCGGGAAGGCGCGATCGCGGCCTGGCCCGGCGCCTGGCAGGGCGTCAACCTGCGCAGTGTCGTCAGCGGTCTGGGGATCGACATCGACCGGCCGTGGCGCAGGCTCAGGAAGAAGGACCGCGACTGGCTGCTCTACACCGACGAACAACCCTCCGTCCTCATCGAACCCGAGCGCGACCGTGTCGACTACGGCTACTACGGCACGTTCTGGAGCGCCCGCAAGCACGTCATGCACGTCCTCGCCGACTCCCGGAGCGACCGCATGCGCGAGCGGGCGCTGCGCTTCGTGCGGAGCGTGCCCTGCCCGGTCTGTCACGGCAGCGGCCTGCGGCCCGAGGCGCTCGCGGTGACCTTCGCAGGACACTCCATCGCCGAGCTCAACGCGCTGCCGCTCACCGAGGTCGTGGCCCTGCTGCGACCCTTCGCCGAGCTGCCCGGAGGCGCGGCCACCACAGCCACCGCCCGGTCCGGCGAGACCACCGAAGCGGCGGTCCGGATCTGCGCCGACGTGGTCGCGCGCGTCGAGGTGCTGCTCGGCCTCGGCCTGGGATACCTCAGCCTCGGGCGCCTTTCCACCACGCTCTCGCCCGGTGAGGCCCAGCGGCTGCGGATCGCCACCCAGCTGCGCTCCGGCCTCTTCGGGGTCGTCTACGTGCTCGACGAGCCGTCCGCCGGCCTGCATCCGGCCGACGCGGAACCGCTGCTTGACGTGCTGGACCGCCTGAAGGAGTCCGGCAACTCGCTCTTCGTCGTGGAACACGACCTGGACGTCGTACGCCGGGCGGACTGGGTGGTCGACATCGGCCCCGGGGCGGGCGAGGGCGGCGGACAGGTGCTGTACAGCGGCCCGGTGGCGGGCCTCGAAGACGTCGTGGAGTCGGCCACCGGCCGCTACCTCTTCGGCCGGGCCGAGCCGCTCGGCCACCAACTCCGCACCCCGCGGGAGTCGCTGCGCCTGAGCGGAGTCACCCGGCACAACCTGCGTGAGGTGTCCGTCGAGGTACCGCTCGGCGTGCTGACGGCGGTGACCGGGGTGTCCGGGTCCGGAAAGTCGACGCTGGTCACCCAGGTGCTCGCCGAGGTCGTGCGCCGCCACCTCGGCCTGGCGGCGGAGGAACCCGACGAGGCGGAACTCGACGTCGAGGTGGCCCAGGTGTCGGGTCTTGAGTCCTTCGACCGGCTGGTACGGGTCGACCAGCGGCCGATCGGCCGCACGCCACGGTCCAACCTGGCCACGTACACCGGGATGTTCGACGCGGTGCGCAAGCTGTTCGCGGCGACCGAGGAGGCGAAGGCCCGCGGCTACACGGCCGGGCGGTTCTCCTTCAACGTCCCGGAAGGGCGCTGCGAGACCTGCCAGGGGGAGGGGTTCGTCGAGGTCGAGCTGCTCTTCCTGCCCGGGACGTACGCGCCCTGCCCGACCTGCGACGGCGCCCGGTACAACGCCGAGACCCTTGAGGTGACCCACCGCGGCAAGAACATCGCGGACGTGCTGGCGATGTCCGTGGACGAGGCGGCGACCTTCCTAGCCGACGTCCCGGCCGCTTCCCGGAGCCTGGAGACACTCCGGGAGGTGGGCCTGGGATACCTGCGGCTCGGCCGGCCCGCGACGGAACTCAGCGGCGGTGAGGCGCAGCGCATCAAGCTGGCCACCGAACTGCAGCGGGCCCGCCGCGGTCACGCGCTCTACCTCCTCGACGAGCCGACCGCCGGGCTGCACCCCGCGGACATCGCACTGCTGCTGCGGCAGTTGCACCGGCTCGTCGACGCGGGCAACACCGTCGTCCTGGTCGAGCACGACCTGGACACGATCGCCACCGCGGACTGGGTCATCGACCTCGGTCCGGGCGGCGGCGACGCGGGCGGCCGGGTGGTCGCCACCGGTCCGCCCGCCATTGTCGCCAGGGCCGGGGGCAGCGCCACCGCGCCCTACCTCGCGGTCCGGCTGGCGCGGCCCTGAGCAGGCACCGGCCCTGAACGGGGAACGGGGGAGCGCGCCGGCCCCGGGCGGTACGGGGGCGCGACCGACGCCGCGCGAGCGGCCGTTGCGTGTGCGGCGGCATGGGCGGCGGCATGGGCGGCGGCATGGCCGGCGACATCGGCGGACCGGCGGCGGTGGTGGTGGCGCTCGGTCACGGCCGTGGCGCCCGGGTGGGATCATTGCGGCCACGGCGAACGTTCCCAGGTCGCAGGAGGTGGAAGCCCTTGATGAGCACACAGCTCACGGATGCCGAGCTCACGCGCGCTGCGCAGTCCGGCGACATCGGCGCGCTGGGGTTGCTGCTGGAGCGGCACCGGGCGGGGATGCGGGCGGTGGCGCTGAGTCTGCTGGGACACGGACCGGACGCGGAGGACGCCGTCCAGGACGCGGCCCTGGTCGCCCTGCGGCGCATCGGCGGAGTCCGTGATCCGGCGGCGGTGGGGCCGTGGCTGCGCATGGTCGTCCGCAACGCCTGCCGGACCCGGCTGCGGTCCGCCGCCCCCACCGAGCCCTTCGACGACCTGCTGCTGCCGTCCACCGGGGCGATACCCGAGCAGGCGCTGGAGCGCCACGCGCTGCGGGACTGGATCTGGCGCGCGATCGAGGAGCTCTCCCCGGCACTGCGCATGACGCTCGTACTGCGCCACTTCAGCACGACCGCGACGTCGTACGAGGCGCTGGCGAAGCTCACCGGCGTGCCGGTGGGCACCGTCCGCAGCCGGCTCAGCCAGGCGCGGGCCAAGCTGGCGGACGCGCTGAGGGCGACCGCGGACACGGCCCACGGCGACGCCGCGCGGCGGGTGGCCGCCAGTGGCAAGGAGGCCGGGGAGACCCTGGCAGCCGCCGAACGCGGCGACTTCGCCGGACTCGTGACCGAGCGCTGGTCGCCCGGGGTGACGCTGCTGAACGGCTGCGCCCCGGTCGGCGGCCGGGACCTGCTCATCAGGGGCATGGAGAACGATCTCGCGGCAGGCGTCCGCCAGCGCCTGAACCACGTGGTCGCCGGCCGGGACCTGGCGATCTGGGAGATGGACATCATCAACCCGCCGGACGCCCCCGACCACTGCCCGCCGGCCGTGACCTGGCTGATGACGCTGGAGCAGGGCCGGGTGCATCAGGTGCGGCTGTTCCATCCGCGCCCCCCGACGGCACCGCGGACACCGGCCCTAATTCCCGTCTGAGACCTGCCGCCCGGGTCCCCGCCTGAGACCTGCCGCCCGGGTCCCTCCCTGACTTCATGAGACTTGCCGCCCCGCCGGAGGCCCCGCCCCGCCGGTGTGGCGACCGTCACACGGAAGGGATCGAACTTCCCTTGCCCCTCCGCGTCCTGTGGGTGTCCACCGACACCCGTCCGACAGGAGTTCCCCATGGGCATCCACGCCACCGGCGCCGCCGACCCGCTGGCACCCGGCACGCACACCGTGGAGACAGACGGCATCACCCTGCGTTACCACGTCCACGGCACCGGGCCGGTCTGTGTGGCGCACTCCGGCGGCCCCGGCATGTTCTGGGAGTACCTGCGGATGCCGTCCGTGGAGAAGAACATGACCGTCGTCTACCCGGAGCCGGTCGGCACCGGCGGTTCCGGCCGCCTGGCGAGCCATCCCCACGGGTACACCCGCACCCGGTACACGCAGTTCCTCGACGGGCTCCTCGACCACCTCGGCGTGCCCGCGGTGTACCTCATCGGCCACTCCCACGGCGGCTTCGTGGCGCAGCACTTCGCCCTGCGCCACCCCGGCCGTCTCGCCGGCGTCGTCCTGTACGACAGCGCGCCGGTGACCGGCCCCGAGCACATCGCCGAAGCCGTCCGCAACCTGGAGGAGTTCGCCCGGAGGAACGCCGGCAACCCCGAACTGCCCGCGGTCATGGGCGCGTTCCAGTCCCTGTCCGGTATCTCCACCGACGAGGGCGTCACCAACGCGGCGCGCGGTCTCCTGCCCGCCTACTTCGCCGACTACTGGGGCCACGAGGCGGAACTGGCGCCTTTCAGGGCGGCGGTGCGCGGCACCTTCATCTCCGGCCTCGACGAGGACCTGACGCCGGAGGTCATCGACGACCGGGGAACCCTGGGGGACCTCGACGTGCCCACGCTGGTGATCGTCGGCCGGTACGACGTCATCTGCGGTGTGCGCTGGTCGCAGGAGCTGAACAAACTGATCCCCGGATCCGAGCTGGTGATCCTCGAAGACAGCGGGCACTTCGGCCATCTCGAAGAGCCGGAGCTCTTCGCCGCGGCCGTCGCCCGCCTCGTGGCGGCCACGGCCTGATCAGCCGCCGCCCGGCCGCACGCGTCCCCGCGACGGAACGCCCGTCGCGGGGAGGCGCGCACGGCCGGCCGGGCGGTCAGCCGATGCAGAGGACCAGGATGCACACACCCTGGTGGGGCGCCGGCGTCGTGGTCGGCGAGGTCGTCGCGGGCGGGGTGGTGGGGGAGCCGGCCGCCGGGTTCGCGGTGGTGGAACCGCCTGTGTCCGTACCGCCGGCGCTCGTGTCCGTGCCGGAGTCCGTGCTGCCGGGGTCCGTTCCCGCGCTGCTGCCCGTGCTCGCGTCCTGGTTTCCGGTGGCCGCCGCCGTCGTGGTGGACGGCGCGGGCTGGGTGCGGGTGGTGTGCACGGACGAGGGGCCGCCGGCGGAGATGGGCACCGTGCCGCCGTTGTCGGTGACCGGGTGTGTGGCCTGCGCCGACGGGAGGGACGGCGTTCCGGCGCGCTGCTGCGGCACGGCGGCGGCGTGCTTCCCGGGGGTGTGCGCGCCCTGCTGGGACAGGACGGACGGGTCTCCCGCCGAGGTGTCGATCCGCAGTGTCACGGGCGTCACCGTGTCGTACGGCGAAGCGGCGGCCGTACCGCCCCTGCCGGAACCGTGGGACTGCATCGACGCCACTGTCACGCCGCCGCCGAACAGCGCGAAGGCGGTGGCCACGCCCGCGCGGCGCCGGTTCTTCTTCCACCGCTCCAGCTGACGGCGCCGGGCGGCCCGGCCGCGGTGCAGGGTGGGGGCGATGGACGTGGTGCCGAGCTCGGACTCCGGCAGATCCTCGCCGGCCACAGGCGCGGCGGCCGGGGCGAATCCAGCGGGGACGTCCGGCGCCGGCAGGTACGGGGCGAGCGCGGCCGGAGCGCCGTGGCCGGCGAGGGCGTGCCCCGCGCTGCCCGCGGCCGTGAACCCGCCCGGCCCGGTGGGCAGGTAGTGCCCTGCCGGGTACGTGGCGTCGGCGCGCGCACCGGGCGCGGCCGGGAGCAGGTCGACGTCAGGGGCGCAGGCACCGCACCCTGGGCACACCAGCGCCCCGTTGAGGGTCCGTCGGCACGTGTAGCAGTAGTCCATTCGCGGTCTTTCTGTGCTGGCTTCGCAGCCCAGGGAGGCCGCTGGCATGTCCACGTCCCCCGCGAAGGGGCAGCGGCCTGAAAGTAGCAGTCGAAACGGCAGAGGTTGCAAGCGAGTTGTGAGGTTTTTGAAAAGCCTGGTCGCCGGCCCGTGACGCAGCTCACGAACCGGTCGACCATGCGCCGTACACCTGCCGCGCGCCCGGGCCGTGTTCCGCCCCGCCGCGCCCGCGTCAGTGGGTGGTGAGCACCATCCGGAAGCGGGCGGCGCCGGAGAGCATCCGCTGGTACGCCTCGTCGGCCTGGTCCAGCGGCATGGTCTCGACCATCGGGCGGATCCCCTGCAGCGCGCTGAACGCCAGGGTGTCCTGCACGTCCTGCGCCGTACCGGACGGGTGGCCACGGATGATCTTGCCGCTCATGAGCAGCTGGCTCGGGCTGATCCCCAGCGGTTCGGTGTCCGCGCCGATGATCACCAACTCGCCGCGCGGGGTCATGCCTTCGACGGTGGCCGCGGTGGCGGCGGCGTTGGCGGCGGTGCCCAGCACGACCCTGGCGCCCCCGAGCGCCTTCAGCGCGTCCGCCACGGAGGTGTCCGCGGTGCTGTCGACATAGTGGTGTGCGCCGAGCTGCTTGGCGAGGTCGGCCTTGCCGGCGCCGCGGGCGATGGCCACGGTCTCGAAGCCCATCGCAGCCGCGTACATCACCCCCAGATGGCCGAGGCCGCCGATGCCGAGTACGGCGACCAGGTCGCCCGGCCGGGCGGAACTGTGCCGCAGCCCGTTGTACGCGGTCACCCCGGCGCAGGCCAGCGGCCCCGCGTCGGGCGCCGCGAGGGCGTCGGGGATCCGCGCCAGGGCGTCGGCCGGCGCGATCACCGTCTCGGCGTAACCGCCGTCGTACGCCCATCCGGGGACCTTCAGGTTCTCGCACATGATGAAGTCGCCCTGCCGGCAGGGCGTGCAGTGCCCGCAGCTGCCGCCGAACCAGCCCACCACCACCCGGTCGCCCACCCGCCAGCCGCTGTACGTTCCCTCGCCGACCTCCTCGATCCGCCCGGCGATCTCATGGCCGGGGACGAGCGGGAACCGTACGCCCGGCGCGCCGGCGTTCACGAAGAGCGCGTCGCTGTGACAGACCCCGCAGGCGTCCACAGCGATCCGTACGTGGCCGGGGCCGGGCCGCGGCACTTCACGCTCGGTGACCTCGAACCTCCCGCCGGCGGCGGTGACCTGGGCGACTCGGTAGGTGCTCATCTCGTTCTCTCCCGGTAGTGGCACGGCGACGGCCCCCCGTCCAGCAGACCAGCTCCGGCCGGATCGCGCGCGCCGAGCGGGGCGGGGGAGCGGAGAGCCGGACCGGGTGCGGGACGCGGGAATGCCGGGCGCCGGGGCGGGGTTGAAGAAGACGCCTCGCGACAAATGAATCGCAGGCAAGCGAGCCGCCCGGTTGTGGAGACACACTCTGGCAACGACTCACTTCCTTGGTTTCCACAGCGGTGCCGCGTAACACGGTACCGAGGAGGTGCTTCACCCATGGCTCTCAGCCCTCGCTACGCGCTCGACACCACGGCCGTGCTGGCCGGCGGTTTCCTGGTCGTGTCGGCGATGACGTTCAGCAACGCGACGGCCGGCTGGCTCAGCTTCGCCGTCTCCACCGCGGTGACGGTCGTGGCGGGCGCCGCCGCAGTCCTCGCCCGCAGCGACAGCAGGCGGCTCGGCAACTCGGCGCTCTCCCTGATCGGCCTCTGGTCCCTGGTGGCCGCCCTGGTCTTCTCCGGGGCCACGCTGCACTGGCTGGTCCTCGCCGACGCCCTTCTGCTGGCCCTCGTGGCTCTCGCCGACCTCACCGCCCATGAGTTGAGCACGGAGCGGGTCGTCCACGAACTCGAGATCCGGCCCGCCGGCGCCACCGAGACCACCGCGGTGCTGCCGGCCGCCAAGGCCGCGTAACGCTCCACCGAAGTCCCACCGGATCACGTACGATCCGCGCACCCCGGGCGGCCCTGCCGGGAGCATCACGCTCCCGGCAGGGCCGCCTCGGCGTGCGCCGGCACCGGGCGGCGGCCCCCGACCGGCGGGACGTGCCGGAGGCCCCCGCGCGAACCGGTAGTGTGCCCGCGGAAGGTGACCACCCGGTGCTGTGACGGAGGTCAGGGACATCTCGCCGTACCGGCGGGCGGAACACCTTTCCCACTGCGGTGCCGTCCCCGGCGGCACGGTGTGCTCCCGCCTCGCGGTCGCGTGCCGTGCGGCCGGCGTCGCGCCGTGTCCAGGAAGTCATTTCTTTTGCGTTGGGGGTGGAGATGTCCAGTCATCGGATGTCCAGGCGGGGGCGGTATGTCGCGTGGTCGGTCGCCGGAGCGGCCCTGCTGGTGGGCGGCGCGCTGACCGCGCAGGCCGCGACGTCGTCGGGGTCGGCGCGGCCCGCGCCGACGGTGTACTCAGGGCGGGCTTTCGACACCTGCACGGCACCGTCGCTGTCGGCCATGAAGACATGGAAGGCGACGAACTTCTACGGGGCAGGAGCCGTCTACATCGGTGGCAAGAACCGCGGCTGCGCGCAGCCGCAGCTGACGGCGTCGTGGGTGAAGTCGGTGAGCGCGGCCGGCTGGAAACTGATCCCGCTGTACGTGGGCGCGCAGCCGCCGTGCCAGACCAGCCGGAACCCGGAGAAGATCACGCCGGCGAGCGCCGCCTCGCTGGGCGCGACAGACGGCGCGGACGCGGTGGCGAAGGCGACCGCGCTCGGGATGAAGGCAGGCAGCGCGGTCTACCTGGACATGGAGTCGTACAACGTCTCCGACACGTCCTGCGTCAATGCGGTGCTGACCTACATCCGCGCCTGGGACAAGGCCGTGCACGCCAAGAACTACTGGGCCGGGTTCTACGGCTTCAAGAGCACCAGCGCGACCCCGGTCGCCACCGCGAAGGACCGCACGGACCTGCCCGACGCCCTGTGGTACGCGCTCTACGACCAGGTCTATACGACCACCAGTGACTTCCCGTACGCGTCCACGCTGTGGACCGGACACCGCCGGGGTCACCAGTACCTGGTCAACAGCAAGGAGACACACGGCGGTGTCACGCTGACCGTGGACCGCAGCACCTGGGACGCGCCGGTCGCGGTCGTCGCGAAGTAGCCGCCAGGGCGGCCCCGGGGTCCGGGGCCGCCCCAGCGGTGGTGCCTGCTACCGGGCGGCGCGGGCCCTCAGCTTGCCCGCCGTGCGACCGTGAAGTGGTCGATGCGCTTGCCCGTCTCGGCGATCGCGGAGACCGTCAGCGTCGACTCGCGCCCCGGCTTCGCCGGATCGACGTCGATCGAGATGAACGAATAGCCGGTGTAGCGGACCCGCGACCAGTGCACGGAGTCCACCACCTTGCCGCCGCCCTGGGCCGAGTGCCATGTCGTCACCGTGTCGACCCGGTGCTCGTTGCCCTCGTAGGTGTCGGGCGCCGGGAAGTCGTACAGGCTGCGGCCGGCGCCGCCCGCGGTGATGTAGACCGTGCCGTCGGTCGCGGGCCGGGTGGTGTCCCCGATCGGCACCTGGTGCGACACCACGCCCTTGCGGATCGCGTCGGTCCGCTCGTAGACGTGGTTGTGACCGTTGATCACCAGGTCCACCTGGTGCTTCTCGAAGATCGGCACCCACTGGGCCTGCACACCGCCGTCGGAGGCGTGCGAGTTGGTGGTGGAGTACGCGCAGTGGTGGAAGAACACCACCAGGAAGTCGATGCCGCGCTGCTTGCGGTAGCCGGCCAGCGTGCGGTCGAGCCACGCGGTCTGCTTGCCGCCGGTGATCCCGTAGTTGGCCGGGATCTCGTACGACACGTCGTTGGCGTCCAGCGCGATCACCGCGGTGTTGCCGTAGACGAAGGAGTACGCGCCCGGCTGGTTCTTCGGGTCGTGGCCGGTGCGGGGCAGCGACCAGCGGGCCTCCTGGCCGCCGTAGCCGTTCGGCGAGTACCACGCCTCCATGTCGTGGTTGCCGGTGGTGACCATCCACGGCACCCGTGCCGACACCGACTCGGTCTGCGCCAGGAAGGAGTCCCAGGTGCGCGCGTCGTAGTCGGCCGCGTCGCTCTGCTGGCCGGAGCCGTCCGGGTCGGCGTAGCAGATGTCACCGGCGTGCAGGTGGAAGGCCGGGTTCTGCGCCAGGATCAGGGAGTCGTTGGCCAGGGCGTGGTAGCTGACGCCCTGGTCGCCGAAGGCGGTGAAGGTGAAGCGCTCGCTGTGCGCGGGCGCGGTGGTGAACGAGCCGACGGTGGCGAAGGCCGCGGCCTGCGCCGGGTCGAAGCCCTCGTGGCCCACGCCGTAGTAGTACGTGGTGCCCGGACGCAGGCCCCCGAGCCGCGCGTGCAGGTAGTACTGGTCGACGGGCGGCAGACTGCTGTTGAGCAACTGCGGGGTGTGCAGGTCCCGGACCTCGGCCTCGATCTTGTGGCTGAGTGACCAGGGCTGCAGGCCGATCCGTACGAACGGCTTGCGGACCGCCAGCGGGACCTGCCAGGAGATGGTGAACTGCGTCTTCGGGTCGGCGCCGAACTGGAGGTGGCGGCCGAACGGAGCGACCAGCGCGCCGTCCACGTGGTGCCCGGTGGCCGGCCGCGTCAGCAGCGACGGGCCGGGCGTCTGCGCCTGCGCGACCCCGCTGAGCAGCCCGGACGCGGCGACCGTGCCGGCGGTGGCGATCCCGCCGAAGACCATGCGGCGGCGGGTCACCTTGGACCGGAGATACTCGTGCTGCTCCGCCATGCTCATCTTCTCGGCGAGCCTGGCGTCGATACCCGTGTAGGGAGTGTCCATGGCGCGAAATGTGACAGCATCCGGCGACCGTGGCTCGTCGTACGGGTGAACGGGCGATGACCGGCGGACCCTGCTTCGGCCGTCCGGGTGGCGCCGAGGCGGGCCCAAAGTTCATCTACGCGCGATGCATGGGATGACCGGTCCGCGTCAAGAATGGGGAGGCACGGTCCGGACGTAGGCCTCCGACCCCTCTCAGGAGCACCCGTGAGCGACGCGACCCCCGCACACCCCGATTCCTCCCTCGACCGCCGCACCCTGCTGCGCCTCGGCGCCGGCGCGGTCACCGCCGCCGGGCTGGCCGCCGCCGGCGTCGTGACGGCGCAGTCGGCCGCCGCGTACGGCTGGCCCAGCGTGCTCCAGCAGGGTTCCACCGGCGCCGCGGTGACCGAACTCCAGATCCGGGTGGCCGGCTGGGCCGCGGACTCCGCGGCGCACACCCATGTGGCCGTTGACGGCGACTTCGGGCCGGGAACGGCCGCTGCCGTCAGGCGCTTCCAGTCCGCGTACGGGCTCGGCGTGGACGCGGTCGCCGGGCCGCAGACCTTCTCGGTGCTCAACTCCCTGGAGGACAGCGACGGTTCGACCGTGCACTTCGACTTCTCCGAGTTCTACAGCCACGACGGGTCGGGCCTGTCCGGCGGCAAGGTCGGCTCGGCCACCGTCAAGGAGAACGTGCGCCGGCTGATGTACAAGCTGGAGGCGGTCCGCAAGAAGGCCGGCAACCACCCCGTCACCATCAACTCCGGCTTCCGCAGCGTCGCGTACAACACCAGCATCTACGGCTACGCGACGAACTCCCAGCACCAGTACGGCATCGCGGCCGACATCGTGATCTCCGGGGTGGCCACCAAGACGCTCTACCAGATCGGCGAACGCAGCGGCTTCTCCGGCCTGGAGTCCTACGCCCACTCCTGGCAGCACATGGACAGCCGGGTCGAGTACGCGTACGGGGCGCAGACCTGGTGGTGGGAGGACGGTACCGTCTGAAGCCGGCCGCGGGTGCGCCACAGGGACGTGCGTGCGGTGCGGCGCGTGCGGTGCGGGCCGCTGCCGGGGGACACTGCCGATGGCTCCGGATGGGTAGGGACACGTCCGTCGGAGCGCGATCGGCGACGTGGACGGAGGAGCACATGGGGTGGCAGACCGGGGAGTTCGGGATGTCCCACGAGGGCAGGGCGGCGGCGTTGCTCGCGGACGGCAGTGAGCCCGAGCCGGCCTATTTCGACATCGGAAGCGGCGGCCATGTGCCGTCAACCACCGACTGGTGGGTCTATGACGGCACGCTCGGAACCCGGCGGGCGACCCGGCTGCGGGGCGCCTGCTCGTGCGGATGGCGCGGTACCCGCACCTACCTCATCGACTGGGAACTGGTGGCCGACGGACCAGGCGACGCGGACACCTCCGGGCCACGCGCCGACTGGAAGGACCATCTCGGGGACGTCGAGGCACGATCGGTTCCCCTGCCCGGCGGACTCGAGGGCCTGCTCGCGCAGGTGGACGAGCAGCTGACCGCCCTCGCCGACGACGCACCGCTGGCCGCGCTGAAGGCCGTCGCCGTACTGGAGCGCGCCACCAGGCGCGCCGGCCGTGCCGCCGCCCGGAACGCCGAGGCCGACGAGGTGTCCTGGGAAGCCGCAGGAAAGGCCCTCGGCATGAGCCCGGCCGAGGCCGGCTCCCTGCTCACCGCCCACTTTCCCGGACACTGACCCCGTCGGGCGCTCCGGCGCCGTCCTCACCGGGACGGCGCCGGGGCGATCCGCTTTTCGAACCAGTGGTGGGCGTAGGGCTCGTCGTTGAAGGGGGCGACCTCCTGGAAGCCGCAGGAGTGGTACAGGCCGATCGCCGCACTGAGCGCCTTGTTGGTGTCCAGCCGCAGGACGTCGCTGCCGTGCCGGGCGGCCCGTGCCTCCAGTTCGGCCAGGAACCGGCGGCCGAGGCCGAGCCGGCGGGCGTGCGGTGCGACCCACATGCGTTTGATCTCGGCCGGAGCGCCGGGCGGCAGCTTCAGGCCGGCGCACCCGGCTGGCTCGCCGTGCAGCCGGGCGACCAGGAACAGGCCGCGCGGCGGGCGAAGTTCACCCGCGTCCGGCAGCAGGCTCCGCGCCGGATCGAAGCCGCTCTCGAAGCGCTCCCGCAACTCGGCGAAGTAGGCCCGCAGGCAGTGTTCGGCGTCGGGGTGGCCCGGGTCGACGGCCTCCAGCGTGACGGTCGCGGCGGTGAGCAACCGGTCGACCTCGGCCATCGCGGCGACCAGCCGCTCGCGCTGGGCGGTGTTGAGCGGCGCCAGCAGGGAGCCGGCCAGCTCGTCGCTGCGGCCGTCGAGCGCGGTCCGCTCCGCCCGGCCGGCCGCGGTGAGCCGGACGGTCCGCACCCGCCGGTCCAGGGGCTGCGGCTCCACCGTCACCAGGCCGTCGGCCTCCAGGGTGCGCAGCAACCGGCTGACGTACCCGGAATCGAGTCCGAGGCGCTCCCGCAACTGCCGTACGTCCAGGCCCTGTTCCCCGATCTCCCAGAGCAGCCTGGCCGCACCGACGGGCCGGTCGCGGCCCAGATAGCGGTCGTGGAGCACCCCCACGCGCTCCGTCACGGTGCGGTTGAACCGCCGTACCTGGTCGACCTGCGCAGCGTCCATTGTCTGACTCTAGTCAGGTAACGGTGTGCGGTGCCAGCCGGGCCTGCGCGGGTCGGAGGAGGGCGGGGCGGGCCCGGTGGGCGCGGGCGGTCCGCGGTCGCCGGGCCCAGGCTGTCCCGGGTCCCCGGGCCGGGCGGGTGGGCGCCTGCGGTCTCCAGGGCCGCCCAAGTCCCCCCGCCCGCCGGGCCCTTGGTCCTAGAAGCCGGCGGCGGCCGGTACGATCTCGCGGCCGATCAGCGCGAGCCGGTCCGGCTCCCAGACCCGCGGCACACGGCCGTGCGCCTCGGTGAAGCCGAGCGCGGCGAGCCCTTCGAGCTGCGCCAGCAGCTCGTCGGTCTTCTCGCCCTTCTCGCCGGTGTCGAGGGAGAGCATGACGGTCTTCTCGATGTCGTCGTAGTCGCGCCCCTCGGCCGCACAGTGCGCGCGCAGGACGTCGAGCTTGCGTTCGAGGTCAGGGCCGGCGAAGAGGTTGCACGCCTGGGCGTAACGGGCGACCAGGCGCAGCGTCTTCTTCTCCCCGCCGCCGCCGATCAGGATCGGCGGGCGCCGGATCGGCTGCGGGGAGTTGAGCGTGCGCCCGAGCCGGTAGTGGCGGCCCTCGTACGGGCTCTCGTCGTCGCTCCACATCTGCCGGCAGATCTGCAGCGTCTCCTCCAGCCGCTCGAACCGCTCGGCCGTATCCGGGAACGGCAGCCCCAGTCCGGCGGCCTCCTCGCCGTTCCAGGCGGCGCCGATGCCCAGCCACGCACGGCCCTTGGAGAGCACGTCGAGGGTGCTCACCAGCTTCGCGAGCATCCCCGGCTGCCGGTAGCTGACCGCCGTCACCCACGCGAGCAGCTGAACGCGGGAGGTGCGGGCCGCGAGGTAACCGAGCGTGGTGTACGCCTCCAGCATCTCGTGCTCGGGCGGTCCCACCACACCGATCTGCCAGACGTGGTCCATGACGCTGACCCGCGCGAACCCGGCGTCCTCGGCGGCCACCACTATCCGCGTGAGGTCGTCGGCAAGGGCGCCGGGACCGTTCGGATAGGTGAAGTCCGCGATGTGCAGGCCGATTTCCATGATCGCTCCTTTATGAAAGTTCGCTCTCACGAATGTAGGTCGCTTGCGTGAACCTGTGCAAGCTTCGGCCGGCCGCGCAGACGGGCCCTCGTGCGCCCAGCGCGGACCCGTCGTTCCCGGACGGCACCCCCACCGCCACGGACACTCCCCCCGACAGCGCGAGCGCGTCGCCCTCTTCCCCGTCCGGGTCGCCGTCACCGACGACCAGCCCGTGGCCGTCCCAACTGCCCACCCTCACCCGACGAGGGCGCCCGCGAGTCCGGCTACCCGCTGTACGGCACCTCCGTGAAGGTGGTCTTCGTCCACCACACCGACACCACCAACAGCTACACCTGCGACCAGTCGCCCGCCATCGTGCGCAGCATCTACGCCGAGCACCTGCACCAGGGCTGGCGTGACATCGGCTACAACTTCCTGGTCGACAAGTGCGGCACCGTCTTCGAAGGCCGTTTCGGCGGCATGAACCTGCCCGTCGTCGGCGCCCAGACCTACGGCTTCAACACCGACAGCCTGGGGATCGCCGCGGTCGGGACGTACACCGACCTGTCGGGTGGTGACGCCACCGCGAGCACCTTCAAGGGCGCCGCCCCCACGGCGGCCATGAAGGGCGCCATCGCGCGCCTGGCGGCATGGAAGCTCGGCATGAGCGGCGCGAGTCCCACCGGTTCGGCCGCCCTGGTGGAGGGTGCCGCGGACTCGCACGGCTTCACCCTCAACAAGACCTACACGCTCAGTACCGTCTCCGGGCACCGCAACGGCTTCGCCACGGACTGCCCCGGAAACCAGCTGTACAACGCGCTGCCCGCCATCCGCTCCTACGCGGCAGGACCGGTGACCGGGCTCGCGATCACCGGCGTCGCGGGGCCCTACGGCTCGCAGAAGCCGGTCTCCTCGTACGTCACCGGCACCTCCGCCACCGTCAGCTGGACCGCCACCACCCCGGCCGCCCTCATCTCCGGCTACGACCTCCTCGTGGACGGCAAGGCGGTCACCCACACCACCGGCACCAGCGCCACCGTCACGCTGGCCGGCGGCACCCACCACATCCAGGTCCGCGCGACCCACGTCACCGGCAAGACCACGCTGTCCGCGGCGGTCACCGACATCGCCGCCACCGCGCGTCCCACCTTCCCGACCGCGCCGTCGGTCAGTGCGCGGACCGGGACCGTCAGCGCCACGTCCGACGGGCCCGGCCGGTGGTCACCTGCCCCGGTGGAGGGGACCGCCGGTGTGGCGTGTGCGGGGCAGTCTTGCCGGTGGGGTGGGTGCGGCCTAGGGTGTGGGCGATTTGTGTGATCACCTTTCGGATTCATCGCCTCGTCCCAGGAGTGCATGTGCTCGCTGACCGTTCCGGTGTTCCCCCAGCCCGCCCGCGCCGCGGATTCCGCTCCGGATTCCTCGGGACCGCGGTGGCGCTGCTCGCGGTCACCGCCGTCACGCTGACGACCGAGGGCACCGCCGTGGCGGCGGTCGCCGGAGGCCGCGGGGCGCCGGGCCAGGGCGATCCGTACTTCCCCCTCGCCGGGAACGGCGGTTACACCACCCGGCATTACGACCTGGACCTCTCCTACGACCCCGCGACCCGGCGGCTCGACGGCACCGCGGAGATCACCGCCCGGGCCACGCAGCGCCTGAAGACCTTCGACCTGGACCTGTCCGGCCTGACCGTGCACCGCGTCACGGTCGACGGCAGAACGGCCCGCTGGACGCGGGACGGCCAGGAACTCGTCGTCACGCCCCGCGAGACGCTGCGGGCAGGAGCGAGCTTCCGGGTCGAGGTCTCCTACGGCGGGGTGCCGCAGCAGGTCACCGACCCCGACGGCTCCCCGGACGGCTGGATCGCCACCGACGACGGTGCCTTCGTCGCGGGCGAACCCCAGGGCGCGATGTCGTGGTTCCCCGGCGACAACCACCCGCTGGACAAAGCCTCGTACGCGTTCCGGATCACCGTGCCGACCGGGTACACCGCGGTCGCCAACGGTGTACTGACCTCGCAGCGCAGCAAAGGCGGAAAGACCACCTTCCGCTGGAACCAGCCCCAGCCCATGGCCGCCTACCTCGCGACCGCGACGATCGGGAAGTTCGACGTCCAGCGGTACACCACCGCCTCGGGCATCCCGGTCTACAACGCGGTGGACCCGCGCGAGGCGGCGGACGCCGCTCCCGCGCTGGCGCAGCTTCCGGCGATCCTCGACTGGGAGACCAGGACCTTCGGTCCCTACCCCTTCTCGGCGGCAGGGGCGATCGTCGACCACGCCCCCGACGTCGGCTACGCCCTGGAGACCCAGACCAGGCCGGTCTACGACCGGGCGCCCGGCGTCGGCACCGTCGTCCACGAAATGGCACACCAGTGGTACGGCGACTCGGTGAGCCTGACCAGCTGGCAGGACATCTGGCTCAACGAGGGCTTCGCCACCTACGCCGAGTGGCTCTGGGACGAGCAGCACGGCGGGCAGAGCGCCCAGGCCCGGTTCGACGGCTACTACGCCCGCCCGGCCACCAGCAGCCTCTGGGCCTTTCCCACCGCCGACCCCGGCGAGGGCGCGAACATCTTCGCCTCACCCGTCTACACCCGGGGCGCGATGACGCTGCAGGAACTGCGCACCGCGGTCGGCGACGCACATTTCTTCACCATCCTCAAGTCCTGGGCCCGCGCCCACCGTTACGGCAACGGCACCACCGCCCAGTTCATCGCGCTGAGCGAGAAGGTCTCCGGCAGGAACCTCGGGTCCCTCTTCCACACCTGGCTCTGGACCGCGGGCAAGCCCGCCCAGCCGTAACCCGGTTACCGGGCGGCAGCGTCAGCGCGGGGCGGCCCGCGGACGACGGTGGCGGTCACCCCCGCCTGCTCGCAGGGGGTGACCGCCACCGTGGACGAGCGCCGGGCTACCTCGCCGTGAAGGTGAGGCGGTTGACGTTCCAGCCGCCGTTGTCCTCGGCGAGGGTGAGGACCTGGGGTCCTGCCGGGAGGGTCACGGTGGCGGTGACATCGGTCCAGCTCTGGAAGTCGCCGGTCGCCGGGAGGTTGACCGCGCCGGTCAGATTCCGTCCGCTGCTGTCCGCGAGGTGGAACGCGTCCGGAGCGGCGGCGGGGGCCGCGACGCGGAAACTCACCGTGTACGAGCCCGCGGCCGCCACGTTGACCGTGTAACGGAACCACTGGGCGCCGCCGGTCCAGCCGAGGTCGTAGCCGCCGCCGGAGTCCGAGGTCGTTTCGAGGTCGATGCCGTCGGGGCGGTAACCGTTGCCGCTGCCGTTGGTGGAGGCCACCGAGTAGGCGACGCCCGGGCCGCCGGTGTCGTAGTTCTCGGCCTGGACGGTGCCCGGCACCGCGGCCGCCACCCCCTGGTACGGCGCCTCGCCCGAGGCGTTCTGCCAGCTGTTCCCGCTCGTGGTCGCGGTGAAGCCGGCGGAGTTGTCGGTGAACGCCGAGGCCCCGGCCCGCAGCCCGGTGACACTGTTGCCGGTGATGGTCGCCGAGCCGGTCGGCGCCGGGTAGAACGGCGGTGAGATCACGATGCCGTTCCGCCACGGCGAAGTGATCGTGTTGTTCTGCAGCTTCGTGCCGGTGGACGTCGAGAAACCCACCGCGTCGTACACCGCGCTGCCCACCGTATTGCCGGTCACGCTGACATCGCTGACCGTGCCGACGTTCTGCCCGTCTCCGCCATTGCCGATCTGCAGGGCCGGCTGCCCCTGGCTGTAGGCGTTGCCGCCGGACCGCAGGACCGTGTTGCCGGAGATGGTCGCGCCGAGCAGATCGCTGCCGTTCACGCCGAACCGGCCGGCGCCCAGCCCGATGTACCGTGCCGTGTCGCTGATGTAGTTGTCCTGCACGACGTGCCCGCTGCCGCCGTAAACGCCGATGCCCTTGCCGCCCCAGGGAGCGATGAGGCTGTTGTGCGTCAGCGTCACCCCGGACATCGCGGTGTAGTAGATCTTGCCGTTGCCGAAGTCGTTGTAGGCGACGGAGTTGATCGCCATCGCGTCGTCGCCGGTGCCGCGGACGAAGTTGTTGGTCGCGGTCAGGCTGGTGCCGGTGGTGCCGTTCAGCGAGACGTTGTTGAGGTTGATCCCGTCCGCCCAGATCGCGGTCAGCCGGCTGTTCTTGACCGTCCCTCCGCTGCCCGACGCCCAGAAGCCCGACTCGACGTGCTGGCTCCAGATGTTGTCGGCCACCCAGTTGGTGCCGGTGGTGTCCATGGCCCCGCCCGCGCCGTCGACGGTGGCGCGGCTGGTCGCGTTGGAGTCGATGTGGAAGTTCTCCACCGTGCACGAGGTGAGGGAGAAGACCGCGCCGAGGCCGACGTTGTTGGGCAGTGGCACCGACCGGTAGACGGTGCTGTACCAGGGTCCGGCGCCGGCGATGGTGATGCCGCTCGCCTGCAGCCCGTTGGTGCCCTTCAGGTAGAAGGTGCCCTGCGGGATCCACAGGATCCTGCCCTGGGACTGCGCCTGGTTGATGCAGTTCTGGATCGCCCCGGTGCTGTCGGCGGACTGGCTGTCCGCGGCGCCGTTGGTCGGGGTGTTGTCGGCCACCGCGCCGCAGCTGGTGATGGAGATCGAGTTGGCGGGCTGGGGGAGCGGGGCCGGCGGGTTCTCCACGTCGATGGAATCGATGTCGTAGAACGCGGCGCCATTGCCGGCGTCCTTTTTGAGGGAGATCGTGCTGCCGGGCGCGACCGGGGCTCCGGTGATGAACGCGCGCGACTCGTCGAAGAAGTCGCGGCCGTCGCCGTCGGCCGGATTCTGGTCGTTTCCGTTGTAATTGTTGTTGCCCTCGTAGAGCCAGCTCTGCTTCGAGTTCAGATTCAGCGGCTGGCGCAGTACGCCGTTGACGTAAAGGTCGAGAGTGGCGGTGTTTCCGCCGCCGGACGCGGAGTCCGGAATGCTGGCCCGCAGGTTGATGGCGCTGACCGGTCCGCCGGTATTGTTCGTCCACTGCACGGACTGCCCGGTGCCGGCCAGGTGCGCGTAGGCGTGGCCGGACGCCTCCAGGGCGGCGCTGGCGTACTGGGTCGTCGGCGCCGAGGTCAGCGACACGCTCTGCGCGCCACCGCCGAGGGTGCCGGCCTCGCCTTCATAGCTGGTGAAGGGGGTGGTGGCCCCGGCGCTGTCGGCGGCGGCGGCCCGTGGGGCCGCCTTGGGCGCAGTGGCCGGCAGGGTGGCGCCGTCCGCCATCCGTACCCCGACCAGCGCGAAGGCGGAGGCGACAAAGAGGGTCGCGACCGCCGCGCCGGTGCGGCGCCGGCGCGGGTTCCTCGCTATGACTGTCAACTGCGTACCTTTCTGGATGATTCGCGGTCGCCACGATTACGCGTCATCATCCGCAGGCTCGGCAGCGCGGCGGGGTACTGTCGCGGCGGTCACGAAATGGAATGTCATCCGTTGTGGAAAATGTCCCGATCGGATGAAAGTGGGGGGTTCGCATTCCATGCGGCCAGCCAGAACTCTAGAGTTCCGCTTATCCACCGTCAAGGCAGCCCGGCTGTCCCGCCGCACCTGCCACCCGTATTGTTCCGCTTTCGCGCCCGGCAATTCCCTTGGCGGCCCGCCGGCGCCGCTTCGGCGCCGGTGAGCGTGACGGGGTGGATGCATCGTTTCAAGGAACGAGTGGCGAGGCGTACGACCGAAGGCACGGATTCGTCCGATCCATTGACCCCGGCGGGCCGCTCTCGTATATTGCCAACGCTCTTGATGATTGAATCGTTCTAATTCGCCGTAGCGGCGCTGCTGCGGCCGGATGGGGGCCCGGTGTTCGGTCGTTGGCGCTGGAAATCGACCCGTTGGACCACTGTCATGGTTCTCGCCGCCGCGGTGTCCCTCGGGGCGTCGCCCGGCGGCCAGGGAGCCGCTCTCGCCTCGTCCGGCGGCATCTCGGCCGGGCACCTGACCGTGGACGGCACGGCGAGCCCGCTCGGGACCGACGACACCCGGCCCAGCCTCGGCTGGCAGATGCACTCCCCGGTCCGCGGTGACCGGCAGACCGCGTACCGCATCCTGGTCGCGAGCAGCCCGCAGCGGCTGAACACCCGGGACGCCGACATCTGGGACAGCGGCCGGGTCCGCGCCTCCGACTCGGTCGCCGTGCCGTACGGCGGGCCGCAGTTGACCTCGGCGCGCGCCTACTACTGGACCGTGCGGGTCTGGGACGCGCACGGCCGCGCCTCCCGGTGGAGCCCGGCCGGGACTTGGGAGACCGGCCTGCTGAACGCGGCGGACTGGCAGGGCGCCCAGTGGATCAGCCCCGACACCGGCAGCACCGACTCCTGGTCGGACTTCACCCTCGACACGGACTTCACCATCAAGAGCGGCGCGGCGAGCGTCCTGTTCCGGGTCAAGGACGCGCAGGACTACTACATGTGGCAGATCAACGCCGCCCAGACCCCCGGAAAGGTGCTGCTGCGCCCGCACGTCCAGTCCGGCGGCCGGTTCACCACCCTCGGTGAGGTGGACCTCGACCCGGTGCTGACCACCGCGAACGCCAACGCCCCGCACCACCTCACCATCACCGCCGACGGCAGCCGGATCACCACCTCGATCGACGGCACCCAGGTCGACGACCGCACCGACACCACCTTCACCCAGGGCACCCTGGGCTTCCGCAGCTCGGTGACCAACGGCGTCGCCGAGGACGCCCTGTACGACAACATCACCGTCCACGGCCTCGACGGCACCACGCTCTTCACCGACGACTTCAGCACCTCGCCCGATCCGCTCTTCCCCGGCGCCGCGGTCACCGACGGCCGGCTCGAACCGCGGGGCGACCCGACACTGCTCGACCCGGAGCCCGACGCACCGATGCTGCGCCGCACCTTCTCCCTCGACGGCAAGAAGATCGCCGGCGCCCGCGCCTACGTATTCGGCCTGGGCTTCTACGAGTTGCACCTCAACGGAGCCAAGGTCGGCGACCAGGTGCTGGCCCCGGCCGACACCCCGTACGACCAGCGCGACCTCTACACGACCTACGACGTCACCAAGGACCTCAGGCGCGGCGCCAACACCGTCGGACTGTGGCTCGGGAACGGCTACGACGAGGGGTTCAGCCCGTACGGCTTCCGCTGGACCGGCCCGCAGCAGGCCGTGATGCTGCTCGACGTCACCTACACCGACGGCCGCCGGCAGACCATCACCACTGACAACACATGGAGTTGGTCGTCCGGTCCGATCACCAGCAACGGGATCTACGCCGGTGAGTCCTACAACGCCCTGCTGGCACAGCCCGGTTGGGACACACCCGGCTTCGACGCGGCGGGCTGGCAGCCGGTGCGCACCGTGCAGGCCCCGGCAGAGTCCCTGACGGCCGCCACCCAGCCGCCGGTCCGGGTCACCGGCACCCTCGCGCCGGTGAAGCTCACCAGGCCGGAGCCGGGCGTCTACGTCTACGACTTCGGCCAGAACATCGCCGGCTGGGAGCGCCTGCGTGTCAAAGGCCCGGCAGGCACGACCGTACGGATGCGGACCGCCGAGGAGACCGGCGCCGACGGCATGCTCGACACCACCACCAACCGCTCCGCGGCGGCCACCGACAACTACACCCTGGCCGGCACCCGCGGCACCGAGACCTACGAACCCCGGTTCACCTACCACGGGTTCCGGTACGTCGAGGTCACCGGCTTCCCGGGCACCCCGGACCTCACGAGCCTCGACGCCCGGGTGGTGCACGCCGATGTGACGTCCACGGCCACGTTCTCCTCCTCCGACCCGCTGCTCGACCGGATCTGGCAGAACAACCGGTGGAGCATGCTGAACAACTCGATGAGCGTCCCCACCGACAACCCCGTCCGCGACGAGCGGACCCCGCCCGGCATGGACGTGCAGGCGTACCACGACGCGTCCATCCGGGAGTTCGGCATGGACCGCTTCTACGCCAACTACCTCCAGGACATGCCGCCCGGCACCGCACTGCCCAACGACGCGGGCAACGCCCAGCAGCCCGACATGGGCGGCGACCAGATCTCCCTCGCCTGGACCCTGTACGAGCAGTACGGCGACCGTGCCACCCTGGCCGCCGCGTACCCGTTGATGAAGAAGTTCGTCGACACCAACGCCACCGACGTGCCCGGACACATCTGGCCCGCCGACCGCGGCTTCGGCGACTGGTGCCCGCCCGATCGCAGCGCCAACGCCAACGGGGGCCTGGGCGGCCCGAACGCCGGCAACTGCACCAGCGAGGTCTCACTGGTGAACACCGCGCTGTCGTACCTTCAGGCGGTGGACGTCGCCAAGGCCGCGGCCGCACTCGGCCACCGCGACGACGCGGCGCACTTCCGCCGGCTCGCCGACGCCATCAAGCAGGCGTTCACCTCCGAGTTCCGCAACGCGGCCGGCGACACCTACGGTGACGGCCGCCAGGTGACGAGCGTGCTGCCGCTCGCCTTCGGCATGGTCCCCGCGCGGGACGTCGCCAAGGTCGGCGCCCAGCTCGTCGACACCATCCTCATCAAGGACGGCGGCCACCTCGACACCGGGATCTTCGGCACCCGCTATCTGATGGACGCGCTCGCCGGCATCGGCCGGATCGACGTGGCGATGAAGGTCCTCGACAGCCGGAGTTACCCGGGCTTCGGCTACGAGATCGGCCAGGGGGCGACGAGCTCCTGGGAGGAGTGGACGTACGCGTCCAGCATGGAGACCCACGACCACGCCATGTTCGCCGGCATCAACGCCTCCTTCTCCACCCAGCTGGGCGGCATCCAGCCGACCGGCCCCGGCTACCGCACGATGACCGTCGACCCGCGGATCCCGCCGGGCCTGCACCACGTGGCGGCGTCCATCGCGACCGTGCGCGGCACGGTCGCCACCTCCTGGACGAACACCGGGAGCCGCTTCACCCTCGACGTGACCGTCCCGGTCGGCAGCAGCGCGACCGTCCACGTGCCGCACGCCGGGCTGCGTCACGTGGACGTCCGCGCCACGTCCGGCGCCCGGCGGCAGCACGGCGGCGGCGACGAGAGCGTCTTCACCGTCGGGTCCGGCCACTGGGAGTTCACCGTCACCGGTCACCGCTGAGGTACCCGCGCCACGCCCGGCTCCCGGCGCCGCACCGGAAGACCCGCCTTCCGGCGGGCCCTTCCGGCGGGGCCTTCGGGCCAGACCGGGGGCTGGGCGCGGGGCCATCCGGCCGGACCGGGGAGTGGGCGCGGAACCTTCCGGCCGGGCTTTCCGACCGGACCGGGAGCCGGGCGTGGCCCTCGCCGGGCGGCGTGCGCACCGGCGGGAGCCGGCCTGGATACCATCGGTGGCCGAAGGCTGGAGGTCCCCCATGAGTACGGCAACCGCGCGCCGCGCCGCCGGCCGTCCCGACGGCGGGCGGGCGCCGCGATGAAGGCCCGGCACGCCGAGCTGACGGTACGCGGCGCCTTCGACCTGGACCAGTCGCGGGCGTTCCTCGACGCGTGGCCGGCCGGTCACCCGGGAGACGACGCGAACGGTCTGCGGTTCACCTACTGCGCGCCGCCCGACTGGACCCCGACCGCCGTGCTGGTGACCGCCCGCGGCCGGCGGCTGCGCATCGAGGCGTCAGAGCCCGTCACCCAAGCGTTGCGCGACGACGTGGCCCGCATCCTGGCGGTGGACGTCGACGGCAGCCCGCTGGCCGGCATCGCCGATCGCGACCCGGTGGTCGCCGAACGGCTCCGGGAAGCCCCCGGGCTCCGGCCGGTGCACTTCTGGAGCACCTGGGAGGCCGCCTGCTGGGCGGTGCTCTGCCAGCGCACGTCCATGCGCAGCGCGGGCGTGGTGAAACAGCGCATCGCCGAAAGGACCGGACCGCGCGTGGTCCTCGGCGGCATCGAACAGGCCGCTTTCCCCTCTCCGGAGGCGGTGCTCGCGGCGCCCTCCCTGCCCTCGGTGAACCCGGTGAAGTTCGACTGGATCCAGGGCATCGCGCGGGCCGCGCTCGACGGGCTGCTCGACGCGGAAACCCTCCGTGATCTGCCGGCCGCCGATGCCCTCGACCGGCTCCAGGAACTGCCCGGCGTCGGACCTTTCTCGGCCGGCCTGATCCTGGTGCGGGGCGCCGCCGCGCCCGATGTCTTCGTCACCACCGAGCCCCGCCTGCTGGAGCGGATGCGCGCCGCCTACCGGCTGCCGTCCGACGCGAGCCCCGACACGTACGCCACCATCGCCGGCGCCTGGCGGCCCCTGCGGTCGTGGGTCGCCTTCCTGCTGCGCTCCGCCGCCACCGCGCCGCCGCCGTAGCCGGTGCGCGGGGCGCCCGCCCGGTCCGCCACCGAGGGCGGCCGGGGCGGCGGCCACCGCACCTAGGGCAGGATCGCGTCCACGTAACCGCCGTCGACCCGGACGGCGCCGCCGGTGGTGGCGGATGCCTGGGGGGAGCTGAGGTAGACCACCATGGCGGCGATCTCCTCGGGTTCGATGAGGCGTTGCAGCAGCGACTGCGGCCGGTGCTCCCGCATGAACGTGCGCTGCGCCTCGTCCCACGGCAGGCCGGCCGGCACCAGCTGGCGGATGAAGTCCTCGACTCCGCCGGTGTGGGTCGGGCCGGCGATGACGGAGTTGACGGTCACCCCGGTGCCGGCCGCCGCCTTGGCGAAACCGCGGCCCACGGCGAGCAGCGCGGTCTTGGTCATCCCGTAGTGGATCATCTCCACCGGGATGCTGACCGCGGAGTCGCTGGCGATGTACTGCACACGTCCCCAGCCCCGGCCGGTCATACCGGGCAGATAGTGGCGGGTCAGCCGGACCGCGGTCAGCACGTTCGTCTCGAAGTAGCGCCGCCACTCGTCGTCGGAGATCTCCAGCGCCGGGCGGGCACCGAAGACGCCGAGGTTGTTGATCAGGATGTCCGCGTCGGGGACGGCCGCGACAAGCCGGGCGGTGCCCTCGTCGGAGGTGATGTCGGCTGCCACCGTCACTGGCTCGGTGCCGGGACCGGCGGTACGGACCCGGGCCGCCGCTTCGTCGAGCCGCCCCGCGTCGCGTCCGGTGAGGACCACGCGTGCGCCGGCCGCGGCCAGGCCCTCGGCGATGGCCAGCCCGATGCCTTGCGACGAACCCGTGACCAGGGCGGTCTTTCCGGAGAGGTCGATTCGCACTGCCACACACCCTTCTGCTGGGAAGTCCCGCGGGTCAACCACATGCCCACGGCGACCCACGTTATGCGCGAGGCTCCTTTTCCCCGGGGCCGCTCCGCCGGGGCGTACGGGTGACGCCGTCCGCGCACGCGGCGCAGCCGGCCGGACGCGCGGTGCGACGCCCGGGGCGCCCGGGTGGCAGAGGTGTCCCGGGCCTGGTTCGCTGGAAGGGAGTGCTCTCTGTGCACGGAGCGAGGTCCGATGATGAGTGAGACAGACGAATCGCACCGCCGCATCCAGCGGATGCGGGAGAAGGCCATGCAGGTGGAGGCCGATGCCGAACGGGCCGGTGACCCCGAGGAGCGCAGGCGGCTCCAGCAGGAGGTCCGGCGGCTGGAGTTCGACTGCGAGCAGGAAAGCATGATGGCCGCAGGCGACATCTATCCGACCGAGTAGGAGCCCCGCGGCTCAGGCGGTCCTGTCCTGACGCGGTTCGTAGGCCGGCCGCTGCGGGGTGACGAGCATCGGGCTCAGGTTCTCGCGGACCGTGTCCTCGTCGACGACCACGCGCGTCACGTCGGTACGGTCGGGGATGTCGTACATGATCGGCCGCAGCACGTGCTCCACGATCGCCCGCAGCCCCCGCGCGCCCGTCCCGCGGAGCACCGTGCTGTCCACGATGGCCGCGAGCGCCCCCGGGGTGAAGTCGAGTTCGACACCGTCCAGCGCGAAGAGCCGCTGATACTGCTTGGCCAGCGCGTTGCGCGGCTCGGTGAGCGTGCTCAGCAGCGCCGCCTCGTCAAGGGCGGTGACCCGGGCGAGCACCGGCAGCCGGCCGATGAACTCCGGGATGAGCCCGTAGGTGATCAGGTCGGCCGGCATGACCTGCGCGAAGACATCGCCCCGCGGAGCCGCGTTCCTGGCCTGGACCTCCGCCCCGAAGCCCATGCCGCCGCTGCCGGTCCGGTCGCCGACGATCCGCTCCAGACCGGCGAAGGCGCCGGCCACGATGAAGAGGATGTTCGTCGTGTCGATCCGGATGAACTCCTGGTGCGGGTGCTTCCGCCCGCCCTGCGGTGGCACGGACGCGGTCGTGCCCTCCAGGATCTTCAGCAGTGCCTGCTGCACACCCTCGCCGGAGACGTCCCGGGTGATGGAGGGGTTCTCGCTCTTGCGGGAGATCTTGTCGATCTCGTCGATGTAGACGATGCCCCGCTCCGCCCGCCGCACGTCGTGGTCGGCGGCCTGGAGCAGCTTCAGCAGGATGTTCTCGACGTCCTCGCCGACGTATCCGGCCTCGGTGAGCGCGGTCGCGTCCACGATCGCGAACGGCACCTTCAGCATCCTGGCCAGCGTCTGGGCGAGATACGTCTTGCCGCAGCCGGTGGGGCCGAGCAGCAGCACATTGGACTTGGCGACCTCCACCGGGTCGTCCTCGCGGCCGGCCGCCCGGACCCGCTTGTAGTGGTTGTGGACCGCCACCGCGAGCGAGCGTTTCGCCGCCTCCTGCCCGATCACGTACTGGTCGAGGAACCGGTGGATCTCGGCCGGCTTCGGCAGCTCCTCCAGCGGTGTGCCGTCGGGACCGCCCAGCTCCTCCTCGATCAACTCGTTGCAGAGCTCGACGCATTCGTCGCAGATGTACAGGCCGAGGGGCCCCGCGATGAGCTTGCGGACCTGTTTCTGGGTCTTGGCGCAGAAGGAGCACGTGAGCAGGTGACTGTCCTCGCCGGTGCGTGCCATGGCCCTCGCTCTGTTCATCCGGATGATCCCGTCATCCCGAGGCTACGGTAAGTTGCCTGGGACGTACGCGGAACACGGAGGTACGCGGCGGGGGTTCGCAGCACGCCGCAGCGGACCGCAGCGGAACTCCGTGGGGCACGGCTGTTGGCGGCACCGGGACGGAAGAGGCGCGAGGCTGTGGTCCGCACGAGCAGGTCGGAGACCCAGCGGCGCACCCGTGGCGCCGTACTGGCCGCCGCCCGGGCCGAGTTCGCCGAACGGGGCTTCAGAGCCGCGAAGATCGACGCCATAGCCGGGCGGGCCGGCCTCACCCGGGGCGCGGTCTACTCCAACTTCCCCGGCAAGCGCGCTCTTTACCTCACCGTGCTCGCCGACCTCGCCGAGGACGCCGCGCCCGCGGGGAACCGCCCCGCGGCCCCGGCCGGCCGGTCCGCCGCCGAGGCGATGGGGGCGCTGGCCCAGGCGTGGGTGGCGCGGCTGCCGGCCGGCGGCGAAGGTGGTGACGAGGGCGGCGGCGAAGGTGGTGACGAGGCCGGCGGCGAAGGTGGCGGTCCGCCCGCCCGGCTCGACCGGGACCTGATGCCCGAACTCCTCGCCGACGAAGGGCTGCGGCTCGCCTTCGCCCAGCTGATGAAGCTCAACGCGCTGCTGGTCGCGCTCGCCCTTGAGAACCTGGACCCGCCCGCGGTGGTCCCCGGCGCCCCGCCGGCCCGCCTGGTCCGGCTGGCCGGGACCCTGCTGACCACGCTGCACGGCGCGAGCCAACTGGCCCTTGCCGCACCCGGGTTCGCCGAGCCCTTCGACCTCGTCGGCCTGGGGGAGAAGCTGGCCGGGCTGCGGCTGAACGACTGGTGGGCACCGCCGCAGGCGGTCCCGCCGGCCGTCCCCGACGACGCGCCCTGGTCGCCGCCCGCCCGCACCGACGCGGTACGCCTGCGGCCGGCGCCGCTCGGCGACGACGGGGTGGTCGCCTTCCTGGGCCCGCACCGGCCGGCCGCGGCCGAAGAGGCGGTACGGGCCGCGCCGCCCGGCAGTACGGTCACGCTCGTCCTGGCCGGCGGCGACCCGCGCGAGACAGGCCCGCTGGCCCGCCTGATCCTCGCCGACCTCTGCGGCTGTCTCCGCGTGGCGTTCCCGCCCGCCGCCTGGCCCCGGCTCGCGGTCGTCCACGACGAGTCCGGCGCGGTCGCCGCGGCGGCGGGGATAACGGTCTCCGGTGACACGACGGAGACCGCGATCCGCGTCATGGGCGGCCGGATCGTGGCCCGCGCGGACGGGCGGGGAGCCTGCCACGCGGTCGCCTCGGTGGACACCGGCGTGTCACGCGGGGCGCGCCGCTGACCCCTCACCGGCCGCGCGCGGAGGGCGGCCCGGGCGCACCGTACCGGCCACCGCCCCGTACGATGACCGGCAATGCCTGGACGTAGCGCAGCGGCAGACGCAACCTCTTGCCAAGAGGTGGGACGCCGGTTCGAATCCGGCCGCCCGGGCAGGCAGTTCCAGGTCCCGTAGCGCAGCGGCAGACGCGCGTCTTGGCAAGACGGATACGCCGGTTCGACTCCGGCCGGGGCCACAGCGGTACGCGGGGGAGATGGGGGAGCGGTGGGGGAAACACCCGTCGAGGCGCGGATCACGGACGAGGAACTGGCCGCCTTCCACCGTACGGCCGGCCGGCTCCGCGCCCTGCCCGCCGACGACCCGGTCCGCCTGCGGGCCGAGCAGGTCGCCGCGTCCTTCGTCCGGGACGGGCGGCAGCGGCGCAAACGGGCCCGCGGGCAGGAACGCGCCGACGCCACGGCCGCCGTGCTGGCCGGCACCGCGACCGGCCACCCGGACCGGCGTGAGGACGCCCCGCTGGCACCTCCGCCGGCGGCCACCGCGCCCGCGGCCCCTTCGGTGTCCCCGCCGAGCCCGTCGCGGACCAGCGGCCGCAGCGCCGCCTCGGCTTCGGGGAACCGGGTGGGGAAGGCCCACCGGCCGCCGTCGAGTACCCGCAGCACCGTCCGCGCCGGTCCCCACTCGCGCAGGTACGCCCCCGGCTCCGCGACGATCCCGGCCTGCCGCATCCGGTGGGCGAAGGACGGCTGGCCGATCCCCAGCCGGTCCCGCACGTACGGCGGGCAGTCGACCCGGATGGCCAGTGCCCAGCGCGCGTAGCCGGGCAGCGGACGCCCCCGGTCGGCGGCGTCGACCACGTCCCAGTGCGCGCGCTGGACCAGGGCGGCCGCCGCCCTGCCCTGCCGCATGGTGGTCACCCGCCGCAGTTCGCCGACCACCTCGGCCGGCCCGAGGTCCCGCAGCGCCGGTGCCGCGGCGGCACGGACCTGCGCGGACACCGGCAGCGGCCCGGCGGCCGGATCGCCGAACGGCAGGCCGAGCCGGATGTCCCGGCGCAGCGTCGTACTCGCCCGGGAGGCCAGGAAGACGATCTCGTTGATCTCCGGACGGTCGCTCTCCAGCATCCACAGCACCGCGGAGGCGGGCGGTTCGGCCCCTACCATCCACCGGACCGTGCTCCACAGCGGGGGCGGCCCGGCGTCCTCCGCGCGCTCCCCGATCCCCAGCCGCGCCCGCACCCGCCGCGCGTCGTCCGGCTCGGCCGCCGCCAGCAGCACATCGAGGCTCATCTCCGTCACCGCCACAGCGTACGAGCCCCCTTGCCCCCAGCGCCCGCGAGATCCGCCCCCTCCACGCCGCGCTTGCACGGTGCGCGGCGTCGACATCCTGGGCGGGGGGCAGGCGTGACCGCGGTCGAAGGATTCCTCGCAGACCGCGCCCTTCGCCGGCACCCACTGACCGGCGCCCTGGTGATCGATTCCAAGGGGTAGCGGCTTTGTGAGGACCGCTACGATCAGGGCTTTGGCTGCGGGGGAGGGCGTTCATGGTCGGCTTGGCGGGTCTGCGACGTCGGGGCGCGCTCGCGCTGGGCTTGGCGACGGTACTTGCGGGGTGTACGTCGACTGCGAAAAGCACAGACAGCAAGGAAGTCCGTACGGACACCGAGCCGCTTGAACGTCGGTTCGTCACGCTCGGCCCGCTCTCCGACGCACATTGGCTTGGCGTCGTACTGGGTACCGGTTCCAGGGTTCCGGGTCCCACTGATGTTCGTGTGGTGGGATTCGCCCAGTTGAGAGCGGGTGCCGTCGCCTCCATTGTGGGGGCATCGCAGCTCGGTTTTCAGCCCGCGATGCCGAGCCGACTGCCGGCAGAACTCATGCGTTTCATGCCCGAGAACGCCAGGTGGGTCCGGAGCGGGTCCTTCGACGGGCAGGTGACGGGCGAGACGTATTCCGGTGCGTTCTACTTCGACCTGGGTGCGGACTGGGTCTACTTCGACACGATCAATCCGAGTGCGGTCGCCGGCTCAGGAGAGTGATCGGGTCTCCCGGTTCGGCCGCACAGACGGCGCGGGGGCATCCAAAGTCATTTTGTGACGGACGACTTGGGCACCCTCGCGACCGCACTCAACGTGAAGACCGATGACGTGCCGAAGGACTCGCCGCAGCACAGCCCGTAGCGGTCAACGGTGGGCGTTTCGCCGCAGCTCCTCACGGTCGACGCCACGCTGTGGACCGATGACGTATGGGTCGTGGATTCCATGCCGGTGGGGCTGCGGCTGCACCTGGTGTGCACCCTGCGGGGTTTGCCTGTGGCCTTCGTGCTGACCGGGGCCAAGGCCGACGAACGCGAGACGCCGGTGAATCTGGTTGCCGTCGAGCCGCAGCTCATAGGCGAGCGTCCTGGCCGGACACTGATCGGGGACAAGAACTACTTCGGCTGCGAGATCGAGCAACACCTTGTGGGTCAACGAGACCTTCAAGGGTCAGCTCGACCTCGAACGGCACCGCGGCCCCACGCCCGGGGGCGTGGCCGTCCGCGTCCCGCAGCGGATGCTCGCCCTCATCGCCGTCATCTGGCACAACGACCTCACCGGCCGGCCGGTCATGTCATGCGCGCACTGACCAACGACGACCACTGAACACCTTGGAATCGATCGGCTGGTGACCCATGACGCCGCGGCGGCCGACCTCTGGGCTGCGGCCTGTGTGTCGTGGGAACCTGACACCGGCGGTGCACGGGCGCCGGACGGGGGTGGGGGGTTGTTCTTCGAGGCGGAGGTGACCGCTGTCCGCAGGGACGTCTTCGGCAGCCGGGTGTGGAGCGCGCAGGCGCTCCGGGTGGTGCGCGATACGGCGGAAGCGCTCGTGGTCGCGTGTTGTCCGGGGGCGGAGGGCATGGCTCCCACCGACTGGATCGCGTCGCGGGTCTCCGGGGACGCCGCGCCTCGCGAGCGGGCGGTGGGCTCCCTCGCGGCGGGCGGGTGGCGGCTCGCCCCATGGCGGTGGGAGAGCGCCGTGCTGCTGCTCTGGAATCCGCCGGGGACGTACTTCAGCGTCAACGCCTTCTACGACCTCGCCGGTGACTGCGGGCTGAACCGCTGGTACGTCAACTTCCAGCGTCCGCTGCGCCGCACGGCGAGCGGGTTTGACACCTTCGACCTGCTGCTCGACCTGGTGGTCGCACCGGACCTGGCACGGTGGGAGTGGAAGGACGAGGACGAGTACGCCCACGGGCGGCGCCTTGGGGTGGTGGGGGAGTCCGATCACCGTGGCGTCGAGGAAGCGCGGGGACAGGTGCTGGGGATGATCGAGAACCGGGAGGGTCCGTTCGCGGACGGTGCCGGGCTGCGGGACTGGCGCTGGGACCCGCTCTGGCCGGTGCCGGAGTTGCCCGGGGGCTGGGAAGGCGGGGTGGTTGGGTCAGGGGTGGCGGCTGTGGACGCGGCGGTAGCTCCAGATGAGGAGGGCGAAGATGATGAGGCCGGAGAGGATGAGGCTCGAACCCGTGCTCCAGCCGGTGAACGGGAGCCAGGAGAGCGCGCGCAGGCCGCAGATGACGCCGGCCGCGATGAGGCCGAGGCCGGCCAGGGCCGTGCCGGCGATCCGCCAGGGTGAGGCCACGCCGGCCTCCGCGCCCTGCAGGGCGCGCTCGCGGACCGGCTCGACGTAGCGGGCCACCGCGGGGATCGCGCGGGAGAGCAGGATGAGTCCGGCCAGCACCAGCAGGAGGCCAGGCCCGGGCAGCACCAGCAGCGCCACGCCGATCAGCACCAGCAAGCCGCCCGCCGCACCCAGGAGAACCCGCTTCGCCGGGTGCAGCCGCACCAGTTCGGGTACGTCCGTCTGCTTCTCGGACTCCTCGTCCGGTTGGGGTTCCCCGCTTCCGGACCGCCGTGCTCCGCTCATCGGCTCACCGTAGCCGCGGATCCGCCCGCCGGGAGGCCGCGACACCGGAACGAGTGACACCAGGACGAGTGACCCCGGCACCGTGTGACCTGGGCGGAACCGCCGCCGGCCGGCGCGCTCAGCGGCCGGGAGCCCACCCGCGGCGGTAGTCCGGGTGGGCACTGTACGTGGCCGCGTCGAGGCGCAACGCGAAGTGCACCACGCGCAGTTCGGCCCGGGCGAGGGAGTACGCCGCGCCGTCGTCGCCGGCCGCCGCCTGGTCCATCCGCAGCTGGATCGACTCGCGCAGCACCAGCAGGCTGCGCCGCGCGGCGACACCGCGGATCGTCTGCGCCGGGTCGTGCCGGGCCACATGCCCGGCGAGCGCCTCCCCGAGGCTGAACCGGGTCCCGTCGTCGGTCACCAGATCGCCGTCGCGGGCCTGCCAGCTGCCGTCCGCGGTCACACAGGCGGCGGCCAGCCGGTCCTCTTCGTCCAGGCGTGCGCGGAGGAACACCACCAGGTCGTCCATTACTCCAGTGTTTCCACCGGACGCGGTGATCACCCCCCCATGGCTCGAACGCGTGGCCGCCACGGTCCGGTGGCAGCCGTACAAATGCCGATTCGCGGCCCTATTGCGGTGCAGGAGCGGCGGGGCGGAAATGCACCGTGCGGGGCGGGACATCGGTTTTTCAGCGGCGATAGCGGTATTCACGCGAGAATCCGCGCCGGCACATGGCCGGTGGGCGATGAACGGCCCAACTCCCGTTTTCCTCAAGGGTGTTATTGGCCGGTACAGCTATGTCTTCAGCGGAATTTCAGACCCTGGCCACTCGGCGAAAGGCGGGTCCTGCACCGGGCGCGCTGATTCTGGTGGAGCCCCGATTCGACGTGCCACCCAGTGAGAGGACCTGTCATGACTGACACTCCGGAAGCGCAGGACTCGGGCTCCGCTCTGACCCGTCGCAGACTTCTCGGATCGGCCGCCACCGTCGGCGCCATCGCGGCCGTGGACATGGCACTGCCCTCCAACATCCGCAAGGCGGTCGCCGCCGGCGCCACGCACGGCGGGAAGCTCAGTGACATCAAGCACGTCGTCCTGCTGATGCAGGAGAACCGCTCCTTCGACCACTACTTCGGCACCCTGTCCGGCGTCCGCGGCTTCAGCGACCCGAAGGCGATGCGGCTGCCCAACGGGGACCCGGTCTTCAAGCAGCCCGACGGGGTGAGCCCGGACGGCTACCTGCTCCCGTTCCACCTGGACAGCAAGAGCACCTCGGCGCAGGCCATCCCCTCCACCAGCCACGCCTGGTCGGTGCAGCACCAGGCGTGGAACAACGGCACGATGGACAGCTGGCTGCCCGCGCACCGTGCCGCGGACGGCGCCAACGGCCCGTACACGATGGGCTACTACACCCGCGACGACATTCCGTTCCAGTTCGCGCTGGCCGAGAACTTCACCGTGCTGGACCGCTACCACTGCAGCGTGATGGGTCCCACGCACCCGAACCGCTACATGTGGATGAGCGGCACCGTCGACCCCAACGGCCTGGCGGGCGGCCCCTGTCTGGACAACGGGGCGCCCAACGGCACCTACTCCTGGAAGACCTACCCGGAGCGGCTGCTGGAGGCCGGGGTCAGCTTCAAGTTCTACCACCAGCAGCCCGACGGCACCGGGGTCGACCAGATCCACCACATGAAGCAGTACCTGGCGCTCACCCCGGACCAGGAGCTCTACCAGCGGACCGTCCAGCCCACCCCCATCGGGCAGTTCCAGTACGACGCGATGAACGACCAGCTGCCGACCGTCAGCTGGATCTTCCCCCCGGGCGGCTTCGACGAGCACCCGGCCAACCTGCCCGCCGCCGGGGCCACGTTCGTCTCCGGCATCGTCGACGCGATCGCGGCCAACCCCGAGGTGTGGGCCAAGACCGCGTTCATCCTCTCCTACGACGAGAACGACGGCATGTTCGACCATGTGCTGCCGCCCACCCCGAAAGCCGGCACCGCCGACGAGTTCGTCACCAAGACGTCGGTCACCGGCGTGGCCGGCAACGGACTGCCGGTCGGCCTGGGCTTCCGGGTGCCCTGCATCATCGTCTCCCCGTGGACCGTCGGCGGCTGGGTGAGCTCCGAGGTGGCCGACCACACCTCGCAGCTCCGCTTCCTGGAGGCGGTCACCGGGGTGAAGGAGACCAACATCAGCCAGTGGCGCCGCCGTACCGTCGGCGACCTGACCTCCGCGTTCCGCTTCGGCGACCGGACCAGGAAGGCCCCGGCGCTGCCGGACACCAACGGCCAGTACAGCCTGGCGCAGTACGAGGTGAGCCAGCTGCCCAAGCCGGCCGCGCCCACCTCGAACCAGCGGATGCCGCGTCAGGAGCCGGGCAGCCGCCCGCACATCTCGTAACACCCCGCGGACACCGCCACCGTGCGCGGCCTCCCTCCGGAAAGGTTCCGTCCCCCCGGCGGAGGGAGGTGCGCGGGCGCGGGTCGGTGGCGGGCGTGGCCCACCTCGACCCCTGGGGGAGCCCCCGCCTACCGGACCGGCTCGCCCGTTTCCAGCAGCCGGCCCGCCGCGAGCCGGAGCCGGCGGGTCACCCGGATCACCGCCAGGAACCGTTCGTCGTGGCCGACCACCACGAACGCCCCTTCGTAGGTGTTGAGCGCGCTCTCCAACCGGCCGACGCTGACCAGGTCGAGATTGTTGGTCGGCTCGTCCAGCAGGAGCAGTTGCGGGGCCGGTTCGGCGAAGAGCACACAGGCCAGCGTGGCGCGCAGCCGCTCACCGCCGGAGAGCGCACCGACCGGGAGATGGACCCGGGAGCCGCGGAAGAGGAAGCGGGCCAGCAGATTCATCCGCTCCGCCGCAGCCATCCCGGGCGCGGACGTGGCGAGATTCTCCGCCACCGTACGGTCGGCATCCAGCAGGTCCAGCCGCTGCGACAGATGGGCGACCCGGCCGTCGGCGCGCTTCGTGCCGCCGGCCGCGGGCGTCAGTTCACCGGCGATCAGCCGCGGCAAGGTGGACTTTCCGGCGCCGTTGGGGCCGGTCAGCGCGATCCGCTCCGGTCCGCGGATCGTCAGGTCGGCGCCCTCGCCCGCGAACAGCTCCCGCTCCCCGTAGCCGATCCGCATCCGCTCGCCGAGGAAGACCGTACGGCCGGCCGGGACGTTGGTGCGGGGCAGTTCCAGCGCGATCCGCTCCTCGTCGCGCACCGCCCGGCCCGCCTCGTCGAGCCGGGCCCTGGCGTCACCGAGCCGGGCCGCGTGCGTCCCGTCGGACCTGCCGGCCGACTCCTGGGCGTTGCGCTTCATCGTCCCGGCGAAGATCTTCGGCAGGCCGGCGCTCTTGAGGTTCCGCGACGCGTTTCCCGCTCGCCGGGCCGCCCGTTCCCTGGCCTGTTGCAGTTCCCGTTTCTCCCGCTTCACCTCCTGCTCGGCGGTGCGGACGTTCTTCTCGGCGACCTGCCGCTCGGCCCGCACCGCTTCCTGGTACGCGGTGAAGTTCCCGCCGTAGGAGCGGACCTCGCCCCGTTCGAGTTCGGTGATGCGGTCCATCCGGTCCAGCAGCTCACGGTCGTGGCTGACCAGCAGGAGGCAGCCGTTCCACTCCTCCAGCACGGCGTAGAGCTGGTGGCGCGCGTCCAGGTCGAGGTTGTTGGTGGGCTCGTCGAGCAGCAGCACGTCGGGCCGCTTCAGCAGTTGCGCGGCCAGTCCCAGCGAGACGGCCTGCCCGCCGCTGAGGGTGTGCAGCGGCCGGTCGAGGGAGATGTCGACCAGGCCGAGCCGGTCCAGCTGGGCGCGGGTGCGCTCCTCGATGTCCCAGTCGTCGCCGATGGCGGTGAAGTGCTCCTCGCCGGTGTCGCCGGACTCGACCGCGTCCAGTGCCCTGATCACCGCGGCGATCCCCAGCACCTCGGCCACGGTCAGGTCGCCGGTGAGCGGCAGGCTCTGCGGCAGGTAGCCGAGGACTCCCCGGACGGAGACGCTGCCGGCGGCCGGCGGGTACTCACCGGCGATCAGCTTGAGCAGAGTGCTCTTGCCGGCTCCGTTCGGTGCGACCAGGCCGGTGCGGCCGCCGCCCACGGTGAAGGACAGGTCCTGGAAGACCGGGGTGTCGTCCGGCCAGGAGAAGGAGAGATTCGAGCAGATGATGAAGGTGTCGGACATGCGAGAGCCCTGGGGGTGCGTGCGGGCGCGCCGGAGCCGCCCAGCGGGAGAACGGGGGTCAGGGAACGACGAGGACGGCCATGGCGGCTGCGCTGCCGCGCGCCTGCCGGTGGCCGGTCACCTTCCGGGCTCACCCGGAGATATCGTCGTCACCCGCCACGGCTGGTCTCCCTTGTTTCCGACCTTGTTTCCGATCACTCGCAGCTCCCCAGTTTACCGGCGACAGCGCGGACTGTCGCCGGAATTCGCCGGGGGCGGCCGGCTCCAGCTCGGACATCACCGCCGTGAGCTGCGGTTTCCCCGCAGGAGCGGGGCGGGCGGACCGGGGGTCCGCCCGCCCGGGATCAGCCGGCCAGGCGGGCTCCGTGCAGGGTGACGGAGCCGCCGGGCGACAGGCGGACGGTACGGGTGACGCCGCTCGCCGTCACCGTCGTCGTACGCCCGCCCACGCTGCGCAGCACCGCGCTCACCACCCGCCCCTGCTGCCAGGTCAGGTCGACGACGAAGCCGCCGCGGGCGCCGACCCCGCTGATATGGCCGGAGGCGGCCCAGGCCGAGGGGAGGGCCGGCAGGAGTTCGATGTGACCGGGGCGCGAGTAGACCAGTGTCTCCACCATCGCGGTCGGGGTGCCGAAGTTGGCGTCGATCTGGAAGATGCTGCGGTTCTCCTCGACCTGGTAGATGTCGAAGAAATTGACCGCCGTGCCATTGGTGTTGTCGGTGGACGGGCGGAGATTGGTGGTGATCAGGCGGTACGCGGTCTCGCCGTCCTTCAGCCGGGCCCAGCACAGGGCGCGCCAGGCGTTGGCCCAGCCGTAGCTGTCCATGCCACGGGCCACCAGCAGATTGCGCGCGCCGGTCAGGATGTCCGCGGGGGAGTGGCCCGGGCGGATCCGGTCGCCGGGGAAGAGGCCGATCAGCGGGGAGAGATGGCGGTGCTCGGTCTCGCCCAGGTTGTCCGGCGACATCCACTCCTCCAGCCAACCGGTGGTCGGGCTGACCTGCGGGAGGTAGAGCCGCTCGCGCAGCGCGGCGATGGTCCGCCGGTAGCCGGCGTCCTTGCCGAGCACCTCGCCGGCGGCGGCGAAGTTGCCGAACAGGGCCCAGACCAGCTCCTGCGAGTAGGTGTTGCCGAGCGCGTCCTGCGGCCCCTGCTCCGGCGACCAGTCCTTGTCGTCCACCAGCACCTCGCGGCTCTTCCCACTCACCGGGTCAGTCACCGTCGTGGTGACCAGCCGCGCCTGCCAGAACTCGCAGGCGCCCTTGAGCAGCGGGTAGATACGGGCCAGCAGGCGCCGGTCCTGCGTGTACTCGTAGTGGGAGTAGAGCGTGTTGGCCAGCCAGGCGTTGGCCGCGGGGTGCCACCACCAGCCGGAGCCGCCGTGGATGTTGGTGGAGAAGGCGACCGCCCAGCCGGCCACCTTTCCCGAGGAGTTGCGGAACCGGTTGCGGGGGTCGTTGAAGAGTTCCCGGGTGGCCTCGGACCAGGAGGGCAGCTGCGCCAGACAGTAGTCGGTGAAGGCGTCGAAGCAGCCCGGCAGTCCGGCCCGGTCGGACATCCAGTAGTTCATCTGGACATTGATGTCGGTGTGGTAATCACCCATCCAGTCCGGGTCGTTGCCGTCCAGCCACGGGCCCTGCAGGCCCATCGGCAGTCCGTCCCGCGAGCCGCAGATCATCAGGTAGCGGCCGAACTGCAGATACGACGCCTCCAGCTCCGGGTCGGGGGAGGCGCCTTCAGCGGCCCGTGCCTGCAGCCTGCTCCAGGTGTCCAGCCGGCGCTGCTGCGGGCTCGACGTGCCGAACGACACGGACTGGGCGTCGAAGAGCCGCCGGTAGTCGGCCACATGGGTGTTCCGCAGTACGTCCGGTGCGTGCCGTACGGCGGCCCGCACCTTCCGCCGGGCCAGCGACCGCGGTTCGACCGACGGATCGCGGTAGCCGCGGGACGCGTCGGGCGCGTAGTTCGTCCCGCCGCTGAGCACCACCGTCAGATCGGCGCAGTCGCTGAACTCCACCGAGCCGTCCGTCACCCGTACGGTGCCGGTACGGCTGACGGCGGTGACCGCGGCGCCGTACTGCAGCGCGTTGTCGAAGGCGGCCCCGATGGACAAGGTGGTGTCGGAGGCGGCCGCGGAGACGGTCTCCCCGTGGGTGCCCGCCAGGGCGATCCGGCCGGTGTAGGTGCCCGCGCCGCTCTGGGAGAAGTGGACCACCACGACGTCGTCCGGGTGGCTGGCGTACACCTCGCGCCGGTACGTCACGCCGGACCGGACGTACGAGGCGCCGACCACGCCGTTGCTCAGGTCGAGCCACCGCCGGTACGCCGAGGCGGACTCCAGGGTGTGCTCGGGTATCTCCACGGACAGGTGGACGAGTTGGGTGAGCGAGCCGAACTCGACCCGCTCGTAGGGGAACTGGCCGTCCGCGTCGAGTACGGTGTTCAGCCCGCCGGTCCACAGGGAACTGTCGGTGACGAAGAGCGTCTCCTGTGCCGGGTCGCCGCCCACCAGTGCGCCCAGCCGGCCGTTGCCGGCCGGCAGCGCCTGCTGGATCATCCGGTCCGGCGCGGCCGGCGCCGGGTACCAGAGCCGCAGTGCCTCGGCCTCGCCGGCGGAGGGATCGGCGGCCGGCCGGTCCGGCTCCGCGGTGGTGGCCGCGAACGCCGGGGTCCCGCCGAGCGCGAGCAGGGTGCCTGTTCCGGCGAGGGCGAGAAAGCTCCGACGACTGTGAGGCTGGGCGGGGGAGGGCTGGCGAGACGTCATAGGGCTGTTCCTCCTGCTGGGTCCGGACCGTGCGGGTTACTGGCCTGAAGCGCAGGAGAAACATAAAACTCATAATTAACTGATTCAAGAGCTGTGCACGCCCGATCGCCGAGAACATCCGATGTGTGGCGCCCTCGGAGGGTCCGCGGGACCGTGGCCGTGCGCCGGCGCAGAAGGCAGGGGCGGCGCGGGGTGGGGCGGCCTACCGGCTGGTCACCGCGGGCCTGCGCAGCGGCGCGCCCGCCTGGTGGAGATGCCGCAGGGCCTGGCGGTAGGAGGCGGTCAGGCCCGTCTCGGTGTAGACGACGCCGAGTTGGGCGCAGTAGTCCCTGACGATGGGGCGGGCCTTGCGCAGATGCGGGGTCGGCATGCTCGGGAAGAGGTGGTGCTCGATCTGGTGATTGAGGCCGCCGAGCGCCAGGTCGAGCAGCCAGTTCCCGCGGACGTTGCGGGAGGTGAGCACCTGCCGCCGCAGGAAGTCGGGCCGCTCGTCGTCGCCGGCCAGTGTCGGCATGCCTTTGTGGTTGGGCGCGAAGGTGCAGCCCAGATAGACACCGAACACCGCCTGGTGCACCGCGAGGAACGCCAGCGCCTGCAGCGGTGAGAGGACCACCAGCAGCGCGGCCCCGTAGACGACGGTGTGCGCGCCCAGCATCCCGGCTTCCAGGCCGCGCTGCCTGCTCGACCGGCGGAACAGCGAACGAACGCTGGAGACATGCAGGTTGAAGCCCTCCAGGGTGAGCAGCGGGAAGAAGAGGTACGCCTGCCGGGCACCGACCCACTTCGCCAGTCCGCGGGCCGAGCGGGCCTGCCCGGTGGACCAGACCAGGATGTCCGGCGCCACATCGGGATCCAGGTCCTCATGGTTGGGGTTCGCGTGGTGGCGGGTGTGCTTGTCCTGCCACCAGCCGTAGCTCATACCGATGCACAGGTTGCCCGCCAGCCGGCCGGCCAGTTCGCTGGCGCGCCGCAGCCGGAAGACCTGACGGTGCGCCACATCATGGGCGACCAGGGCGATCTGCGCGTACAGCAGACCCAGGACGGCCGCGGTCAGCAGCTGCCAGCGGGAGCCGCCGAGCAGGGCGAACCCGGTCCAGACCGCGCCGAAGAGCACCGCGACAGCGGTGATGCGCACCGTGTAGTAGCCGGGCCTGCGGCGCAGCAGGCCGGCCTGGGCGATTCTCCTGGACAGTTCGGCGAAGTCGCTGCCGGCGCCGTGCGGCCCGGCCGCGGCACGGGTGCGCGGCGGGGCGGCGGGCCCGGCCGGCAGTACCTTCGACAGCTCCAGCTTCCCTGTCACCGGGCCGCGGTCGAGGACCTCTGCCCGGCCTGTCGTCGCCTGGGGGTGTTCTCCGTCGGTGGTGCTCACCGTTCCGCGTCCTCGTCTGACCCGCGCCCGGCAGCGTCCCCGCGAGGTGCCCCAAGGGGCACGCGGCACGGTGACCGGCAGACGTCGGATCGGGTAGCCGCGCCCGGGGCGGGCCCGTGGTGTCACGGGAGACGCTCCTGGTCCGCTACCGCGGTGCGAAGGGGGCGGAGGGCGCTTGATGGGCCCGAAGGGGCACCCGGACCGGGTCCGGGATTCGGGCGGAGCGCCGACGGGGTCTGGGACGGCTTGGTACAAAAGTAACGCCGGCCGTCCGGCTCGTACAGACCGCCCGCCCGGTACGCGCGTACCGGGCGGGCGGTGACCCGGTGTCAGGACCAGGTCCACCCCGCGACCTCGGGCATGTCCTCGAAGTGTGCACGGATGTAGTCGTGGTGGCGGGCGAGCATGGCGTGGCAGTACTCGGCGAGGCCGGCGGCGCCCTCCGGGACCCGGCGGGAGCGGCGCAGCGCCTCCAGCACCAGGTGGTAGCGGCTCATCCCGTTGAGCACGACCATGTCGAAGGGTGTCGTGGTGGTGCCCTGCTCGTTGAAGCCGCGGACGTGGAACCGGCCGGGGTCGGTCCTGCCGTGCAGCAGCTCGTGCACCGCCCTGGGGTAGCCGTGGAAGGCGAAGACCACGTCGGTGCTGTCGGTGAAGAGCTCGCCGAACTTCTCGTCGGTGAACCCGTGCGGGTGGTCCGCGGCGGGCAGCAGCGCCATCAGGTCGACCACGTTCACCACCCGGACCCGCAGGCCGGGGGCGCGCTCGCGGAGCAGGGCGGCGGCGGCCAGGGTCTCCAGGGTGGGTACGTCCCCGGCCGCGGCGAGCACCACGTCGGGTCCGGTGCCCTCACCGGCGTCGTCCGTCTCGGTGCCGGCCCACTCCCAGACCGACGCCCCCGCGGCGCAGTGCGCGTCCGCCTCCTCCCGGCTCAGGTACTGCAGGTGCGGCTGCTTGTCGACCACGATCAGGTTGACGTGGTCGCGGCTGCGCAGGCAGTGGTCGGCGATGGAGAGCGTGGTGTTGGCGTCCGGCGGCAGCCAGATCCGTACCACCGAGGGCGCGAGCGGGATCGCGGTGTCGATCAGCCCCGGGCCCTGGTGCGAGAAGCCGTTGTGGTCGTTGCGCCAGCAGGTCGAGGTGAGCAGCACGTTCAGCGACGCCACGGACGCGCGCCACGGCAGCTCGGCGGCGTGCTGGAGCCACTTGGTGTGCTGGATCAGCATCGAGGCGGAGACCATCGCGAACGCCTCGTAGGTGGCGAACATCCCGTGCCGGCCGGAGAGCAGATAGCCCTCAAGCCAGCCCTCGCACAGGTGCTCGGAGAGCACTTCCATGACCCGGCCCTCGGGCGACAGATGGTCGTCGGTGGGCAGGACGGGGGCCTGCAGGCAGCGGTCGGTCACGTCGAAGACCGCGGCGAGCCGGTTGCTCGCCGTCTCGTCGGGGCTGAACAGCCGGAAGGTGCCGCCGCCGTCCGACTCCTGGATGGTCGCGGCGTAGACGTCCCGCAGCAGTTCGCCCAGCGGCCGGGTGTTCTCGTACTCCACCGCTCCCGGCTTGTCGACGGCCAGGGCGTACCGCTCCAGGTCCGGCAGCGGCAGATCGCGCAGCAGCCGGCCCCCGTTGGCGTACGGGGTGGCCGCCATGCGCTTGTCGCCGTCCGGCGCCAGCGCCGCCAGCTCCGGGACGAGCCGGCCGTCGGCGTCGAAGAGCGTCTCCGGGTGGTAGGAGCGCAGCCACTCCTCCAGGAGGCGCAGATGGGCGGGGTTCTCCCGGACCTGGGCGAGGGGGACCTGGTGGGAACGGAACGTGCCCTCGATCTGTACCCCGTCCACCACGCCGGGCCCGGTCCAGCCCTTCGGGGTACGCAGGATGACGGCCGGCCAGCGCACCGGGCGGAACTCCTCGCCGCCGGCGCCGCCGCGGGCCTCCTGCTGGATGGCGCGGATCCGGGCGTGGGCGGCGGTCAGCGCGCTGTGCAGGGCGGTGAAGACGGCCGCCGGGTCGTCGCCGGCCACCACGACCGGGTCCCAGCCCTGGGCGGCGAGCAGTCCGACGACATCGGCGTCGTCGGACCGGCCGAGCACCGTGGGCCCGGAGATCTTGTAGCCGTTCAGATGGAGGATCGGCAGGACCGCGCCGTCCCGCCGCGCGTTGAGGAACGCGGGGATCTTCCAGGACGCGGCCAGCGGCCCGGTCTCGGCCTCGCCGTCACCGACGACACAGGCGACCAGCAGCTCGGGGTGGTCGAAGGCGGCGCCCGCGGCGTGTGCCAGCGCGTAACCCAGCTCACCGCCCTCGTGGATGCTGCCCGGGGTCTGCACGCTGACGTGGCTGGGAATGCCGCCCGGGGTGGAGAACTGCCGTACCAGCGCGGTCAGTCCGTCCAGGTCCGGCGCGACGCGCGGGTAGACCTCGCTGTAGGTGCCCTCCAGATACGCGTTCGCCACCAGGGCCGGACCGCCGTGGCCGGGGCCGGTGACGTACAGGCAGTCCGTACCGGTGGTGCGGATGAGCCGGTTCAGCAGCGTGTAGATCATCGACAGGCCGGGGCTGGTGCCCCAGTGCCCGAGCAGCCGCGGCTTGATGTCCTCGACGGTCAGCGGCCGGCGCAGCAGGGGGTTGGACCGGAGGTAGATCTGGGTGACCGTCAGGTAGTTCGCCGCCGCCCACCATCGCAGGTCCAGCTCGCGGTCGGTCGCGGTGTACACCGCCCCGGCGTCCGGCCCTGCGCTTGGCGGCGTGGTACTCGTCGGCATCGTGCGTGCTCCGCTTCTGCCGCCCCGTCGGCCGGGTGCGGCGGTGGCCCGGCGTACCGGGGGAGGAATGACGGTGTGCGCCCGGGCCTGTTCAGGGCGGGCGCGGGCCGGGTGGGCCCCTAGGGTTGGGCGCCCGGGCGGGGCGGCCCGTCGTGCGGTTCGCGGTCCGCGGCCGGCGGGATGGTGACCACCGGGCACCGTGCCTCCCGCAGGCAGTCACGGGCGACCGGGCCCAGTTCGGTGGGCAGGCCGTTGTCGTGAAGGCCGTGCCCCAGCGCCAGCAGCCGGGCCCGGCGGGCGTACCGCAGCAGCACGACCACGGGCGCGCCCTCGACCAGTTCGGCCCGTACATCGGCGTCCGGGTGCGCCACGCGGACCTCGGTCACCGCACGGCGCAGCCGCTGCTGCGCCTGGACCCGGTCCTCGGCGGGCGTACGGCGGGGCGCCTCGGTCGCGTACGGGGCCCGCAGCCGGACCGAAGGCTCCCAGGTCTGGACGGTGACCACCGGCACGTGCAGCAGCTGTGCCTGCGTCGCGGCCCAGTGCAGGGCCGCGAGGGAGGCGGGTGATCCGTTCACTCCCACGATGATCGGTCGCTCAGCGGTGTTCTCGGACATGGCGTCCTCCAGTCGGCATATCTTCAGGATGGCGCTGCGGTCACGCGGGCGGCCAGGGCCGAAGGGCCTTCGGTCGTGGCCCGGACGGTCGTCACCGCAAGGGCAAAGGGCCCGGCCGAGCTGCTGTGGTCAGCGGGTTCCCCGGGGGACATAGCCCCGGCGTGCCGGCGGGCTCCCCTCATGGTGCGGCTTGCCGCCCTGCCCGGCGTCAACCGCCGCCCGGGCCCCCGGTTCTGGGCCGTGCGGTCCGACCAGGGGCGGGGGGCGGTGAATTCCCCGGAGGTGCCCGGTGGTTGTCCGGCGGGGCGCGCAGCGGGCGGGCGGCGCGAGGGGACCGAGGGGACACGGACCGGGGAAGGGCGTCAGCGGGGGTCCCCGCCGGGCGGGGCAGACTCGCGGTCGACCGCGGCCCGCCACTGCTCGCGCAGCCGCGCCAGCTCGCCCAGCGCCTCAGGCGTCCACCTGGCGCGGCCCGCCGACAGGCGCCGGATCATACGGTTGATGTCGGCCGCGGAGCGGCAGGCGCCGTCGGCCGACGGGGTCGGGAACATTCGCCGAACCTATGGGCCGCTACTAAGCAGCCGATATACGCCCAGCCCAGGCCCTCTTGCGCGGCCTCGCGGCGAGCACCGCGCCGCCGCGCCGCCGGCTCTCAGCCGGCGGTGCCGGTCCGGTGGGGCGGGCGCCAGACGGCGCCGGTGAGGTTCTCGCTGACCCGCCACAGGTCGCGCGCGAGAGCGGGGTCGCTCGCGGCCGGCGTACGGCCGACCAGGGTCGGGTGGCCGCGCTGCTCCCCGCGCCCGTCGGGTCCGGCGTAGCTGCCGCCGGGCAGTTCCGCGGTGGCCGCCCACAGCGTCGGCTCGGCCCCCGCCTCCTCGGACTGCGTGACGAACCGTCCCACGGTGGCGGCGACCGCGGACATGACCGGGCCCAGGTGGCGGTTGAGGTCGGTGCTGGCGGCGCCCGGATGGGCGGCCAGCGCGCGCACCGGGGAGTCTGCCTCGGTCAGCCGGCGCTGCAGTTCCAGGGTGAACAGGAGATTGGCCAGCTTGGACTGGGCGTAGGCGGCGCCTCGGCGGTACGGCCTGCGCTGCCAGTTGAGGTCGTCCAGGTCGAGCGCCGCCGCCTTGTGGGCGTTGGAGGCGACGGTGACGACGCGGTCGGTGAGGTGCGGCAGCAGTGCGTTGGTGAGCGCGAAGTGGCCCAGGTGGTTGGTGCCCATCTGGAGTTCGAAGCCGTCAGCGGTACGGCGCTGCGGGACGTTGGCGACCCCGGCGTTGTTGATCAGGATGTCGATGCGCCGGCCCCAGCCGTCGGCGAAGCGGCGGACCGAGGCCAGGTCGGCGAGATCGAGTTCGCGCACCTCGACGGAGCCCGGCAGCGTCTGTGCCGCCCGCTGTCCCCGGTCGTGGTCGCGGACGGCGAGGACGACATGGGCGCCGGCCGCGGCGAAGGTACGGGCGGTGACCAGCCCGAGGCCGCTGTTGGCGCCGGTAACGACCACGGTACGGCCGGACTGGGCGCCGGGGGCGAGGGCCGGGAGAGCGAAGGTGGTGTCCATGCCTCCCAAAGTAGACGCCGACTACATTGTAGTCAACGACAACATTGGATACCCTTCGGGCCATGACGCCCTCCGCCGCCGACCGGCCCTACCACCATGGGAATCTCCGTGCGGAGCTGCTGGCCCACGCCGAACGGATGCTGGACGAGAGCGGACAGGACGGTCTGTCGCTGCGGGAACTCGCCCGCGCGGCCGGTGTCAGCCATGGCGCGCCGAGACGGCACTTCGCCGACCGCCAAGCGCTGCTGGACGCCTTGGCCGCGGAGGGCTTCGAACGGCTCCGCGGCGAGCTGGACGCGGCGATGACGGACGCGGCGATGACGGACGCGGTGATGACGGACGCGGTGATGACGGACGCGGTGACGGCCGGGGAGGGCACGGCCGGAAGGGAGACCGCGGACGCGGAGACGGCGGGGCCGGGCCGGTCCTTCGCGGACCGCCTGGAGACCTTCGCCCAGGCGTATGTGAGCTTCGCGATCCGGCACACGGAGCTGCTGCGGCTGATGCACACCATCAAGGACCGGCCCGGCGCCGGGGAACTGCGCGAGGCGAACAACCGGGCCTTCGCGGCCCCCATGCGGCTGATCGCCGAGGCCAGGGCGAGCGGTGAGGTCGTCGCGGACGACCCCGACCGCGTCGCCATGGCGGTGCTCGCGCTGCTCCAGGGGCTGGCCACGGTGATCACCACCGGCATCACCGGCGACCGTGATGTCACCCGGCTGGTCTCCGGGGCGGTCCGCACCCTCGTCGAGGGCCTGCGGCCACGGGCCGGCCGGGCGGACGCGTGATCCCCGCCCGATTCCGCCGGGTCCCGGCCGATTCCGGCGGGGTCCGGCCGGGCCGATTCCGGCGGGGTCCGGCCGGGCCGATTCCGGCGGGGTCCGGCCGGGCCGATTCCGTCAGGTCCCGCCCCATCCCCGCCCGATCCCGGCGGGTCCCGCCCCGGCCGGGCCCGGCCCGATTCCGGCACCGCCGGAGGCGTCCGTCCGCGCGGAACCGGCCTGACCCAGGGCGGCGCCTAGCGGATCCGGCGGCTGCGCTTGTCGCCGAGTGCGGACGGCACGAACATGATGTCGTTGGTGTTCACATCGACGCCCGGAGGCACGATCTCGTCGATCCGGTCGAGTACCTCCTCACTGAGTTCGACCTCCGCGCCGGCCAGCAGATCGGTGAGCTGCCCGGGGGTCCGCGGCCCGATCAGCACCGAGGTGATCGCCGGGTGCGTCAGCACGAAAGCCAGCGACAGATGGGTGAGTTTCACCCCCGCGTCGTCCGCCAGCTTGCCCAGCTCCCGTACCGCCTCCGCCTTCGCACGGTTCGCCGGGTCCGACTGGTCGAAGAGCCGGGTGCCCGCGCCGGCGTTGCGGTGGCCGGCGGTCGGATCGGCCCGGCCGGAGAGCCAGCCGGAACCCAGCGGGCCGAAGGTCAGCACCCCCATGCCGTACCGCCGGGCGGTCGGCAGCAGCGATCCCTCGATCCCGCGCAGCAGGATGTTGTACGGCGGCTGCTCGGAGCGGAAGCGCTGGTGGCCCCGCCGCTCGGCGACCCACTGCGTCTCGACGATCTGCTCCGGGTGGAAGAGCGACGAGCCGATCGCCCGCACCTTGCCGGCCCGGACCAGGTCGGAGAGCGCGGACAGCGTCTCGTCGGGGTCGGTCAGCGGGTCCCACCGGTGCATCTGGTAAAGGTCGATGTAGTCGGTGCCGAGCCGCTGGAGGCTGCCCTCCACCGCCCGCATGATCCATTTCCGGGAGCCGCCCCGCTGGTTCTCGTCGGCACCCATCGGCATCGAGAACTTCGTCGCCAGCACGACGTCGTCACGCCGGCCCTTCAGCGCCTTGCCGACGATCACCTCCGACTCACCGCCGGAATAGACGTCGGCGGTGTCCACGAAGTTGATGCCCGCGTCCAGCGCCGCGTGGATCATGCCCACCGACTCGTCGTGGTCGGTGTTGCCCATGGAGCCGAGCATCATCGTGCCGAGCGCGAACTCGCTCACCGACATGCCCGTTCCGCCGAGGATTCTGCGTTTCATGAAGTGTTCTCCGCTGTCGTGGTCGATCGGTCCCGCACCGACCAGCCAACCACCGCGGGTGCCCGCGCCGGAGGACCGAAAGGGGGCCCAGTGGGCCCCCTCACCCGGTCAGAAGACGCGGATCGCGGTCTCCGCCGGGTCCTCAAGCAGTCCGGTGATCTCGTCGTCGAGGCGCACCAGCGTGATGGACGCACCCGCCATGTCGAGCGAGGTGCAGTACTCGCCGACGTAGCTGCGGCCGACGGTGATACCGCGGTCGGCCAGCAGCCGGTGCGCGATCCCGTAGACCAGGTACAGCTCACTGACCGGTGTGCCGCCCAGGCCGTTGACCATGAGGGCGACCTTGTCGCCCGAGGTGTACGGCAGGTCCTCGACGACGGCGTCGACGAGTTCCTTGACGATCGCGTCGGCGTTCTGCAGCTTCTCCCGGCGCCGGCCCGGCTCGCCGTGGATGCCGACGCCCATCTCGACCTCGTCCGCGGGCAGTTCGAAGAGCGGGGAGCCCTTGGCGGGGGGCGTGCACGCGGTGAGGGCCATCCCCATGGTGCGGGTGACCGAGTTGACCTTCTCGCCGATCCGGACCGCCTCGTCGAGTTCCGCGCCGCGTTCGGCGGCGGCGCCGACCGCCTTCATCACGAAGAAGTTGCCCGCCACTCCGCGGCGGCCGACGGTGTACGTCGAGTCCTGCACGGACACGTCGTCGTCGATGAAGAGCGTACGGATCTTCGTCCCCTCGGCCTCCGAGAACTCCTGTGCCATCTCGAACGCCATCCGGTCACCGGTGTAGTTGTTCACCAGCAGCAGCACGCCCTTGGGGGACGCGACCCGCTTGATCGTCTCCAGTACGTAGTCGGTGGGCGGCGCGGAGAAGACGTCACCAGGACAAGCCGCGTCGAGCATGCCCTTGCCGACGGTCATGACGTGGGCCGGCTCATGGCCGGAGCCCGATCCCTGGATGATCGAGATCTTGTTGTCGTTGGGGGCGTCGGCCCGCATGATCAGGTTGTACTCCGGTACGTAGCGCAGCGTGTCCGGGTTGGCGAGCGCCAGCCCCTGCAGCATCTCCGGAACGTAGTTTTTCGGGTCGTTGACGAACTTCTTCATGGTGTCACTCCCTGTGTCGGCACGTCAGGCCCGTGCGGCCCATTCGTCGGCGACGCGTTCGGCCATCACCGCGACGGCGACCGCGCCCGCGTCCGGTGAGCCGATGCTGCGCTCACCGGTGTAGCTCGGCCGGCCCCGCATGGCCTGCATCGGGGTGGTGGCGTCGGCGGCGGCTCTGGCCGCCGACGCGGTGGTCCGCGCGAGTCCGGCGGCGCCGTCCCGGCCGCCGCCGTCCAGTTCCTTCTCCAACGCGTCGGTCATCGGGATCAGCGCGTCCAGCAGTGTCTTGTCGCCCAGGTCCGACTTGCCGCGGACCTTGATGCCCTCGGCGGCGGCGCGCAGCATGGCGACGGCGTCCTGGCCGGTCAGCCCGTCCAGTTCGGTCCTGGCGCTCACCGCGCTCGCCGCCCGCAGGAAGGCCGTACCCCACAGTGGTCCCGAAGTGCCGCCCACTCTCTGTGAGATGACCAGGGCGACCTTCTTCAGGAAGGCCGAGGGTGTCGAGCGGTCGAAGCTCTCCCAGTCGGCGAGCACGATCTCGAAGCCCCGGGCGAGCGAGTAGCCGAAGTCGCCGTCGCCGACGACCGCGTCCAGGTCGCTGAACTCCCGTTCGTTGTCGACCGCGGTCCGGGCGATGGTCCGCACGACGAATTCGAGGTCGGTGGATGGTGTCGATGGCTCTGACATGACTCTCCTTGCCGTCGCGGCGTCAACCGGCCTGCGGTGTCGCGGCCGTGAGCAGGAATCCGAGGTCGCCGAGGGTGAGGTACGGGCCCGGTCGCACGCCGAGCGGGTCGGCGAGCACCTCGGTCACGACGGGGTCGGGCTCCGGTTCGCCGAGTGTGTTCACCACCAGTGCGGCACCGGTGAAGTCCTCGTCGCCGGTGTAGGCGCTCGTGGTCACCAGGCAGCTCAGGCCGGCCGCCAGGGCGGCGAGCATGCCGTTGCGGCTGTCCTCGATCACCATCACATCGGCGGCGTCCGCGCCCAGCTGGTGGACGGCGTGCGTGTAGATGTCCGGGGCGGGCTTCTTGCGGGGGACGACGTCCCCGGCGAACACCGAGAAGCGCGAGCTGAGTTCGCTGCCCATCGCCAGCTCCAGGACGGCCCGCACCGAAGGCTCCGCCGAGGTGGAGGCGACCGCGAGCGACCAGCCCGCGGTGCGGGCGTCCTCGGCGATCCGCCGTACACCGGGCCGCGGCGGAATGGTGCCGCCGACGATGATCCCGGTGTAGATCTCGGTCTTGCGCCGGTGCCAGCGGCCGACCTCGGTGTTCAGCGCGTCCTGGTCGCTGGGCAGTCCGGCCTTGGCGATGAACTCCGGCGTCAGGAGCGTCTTCATGCGCTCCTTGCCGCCGCCGACCTTGACCTTCTCCGCGTACTCCGCGTCACTCCAGTGGGCCGGCAGGCCGAACTCCTCGAAGGTCTGGTTGAAGGCGGGCAGGTGGCCGTAGCGCTCGGTGTCGGCGAGGACACCGTCGCAGTCGAAGACAAGAGCGGGCATCGCGGTCACCCCACCCGGCCGGCGCTGCCGAAGAGCCGCATGAGCGAACCCGCCAGTTCCATGACGTCCCCGCGGACCGCCGTGAAAAGCGACGGCGGATCCCACTTCTGCTTCTGGGCGGCGGTCTCCAGGAACGCCAGGTTCGACTTCATGAAGGTCTCTTTGAGCGCGGTGGAGATATTGACTTTCGCGCACCCACGGGAAATGAGGTCGCGGAACTGCTCGTCGGAAAGACCGCTGCCACCGTGCAGCGCGATCGGTATCGGATAGGCCGCGACAATCGCCGAGACGCGTTCCGCGTCGAGTACGGGAGCCTGCTTGTAGCTGCCATGCGCATTGCCGATGGCGGGTGCGAAGACATCCACCCCGGTGGTCCGCAGGAATTCCAGCGCCACTTCGAGGCTCTGCTGCTGGGCCGCCTTGTCGCTGCCGATCCCGTCCTCCACGCCGGTGATGGACTCGATCTCGCCCTCGACGTGGGCGCCGTACCGCCGGGCCTCGGCGACGACCTCGACGGTCTGCCGCATGTTCTCCTCGACGGGCAGCTGCGAGGCGTCGAAGAGCACCGAGTTCCAGCCGTGGCGAAGGCATTCGGTGATGACCTCGCGTTCCGGACAGTGGTCCAGGTGCAAGGTCACCGGCACCTCGATGCCGGCCGTCATCGACTGCCACATCGCGTAGAGGACGTCGTAGCCGATCGATTTGACCGTCTTCACGGAGGTCTGGACGATCAGTGGCGACGAGTTCTCCACGGCGGCGGCGAGAACCGCCTCCAGGGTGAGGTCGTTGACGATGTTGATCGCGGGTACGCCGTAGCGTTCTTTGTAGGCGTCGGACAGGATGCCGGTCAGCGGTACGACAGACACATCGACTCCCGGGCTCGGGTTCCCCCTGGCGTATTCCACGCTAGGCGGCGCGGCGCCCCCGGTCAGCGGGGGTTCCCCCCATCACCGGGTGGGAATTCCCCCACCCCCGGCGGATCAGGAATCAGCGAGTGCTCAGCGGCCGGCGGCGCGGTGGGCCAGCACGGTGCGGTTGGGGGCGCCGGTCTTCCGCAGCACCGCCCCGACGTGCTTCTCGACGGTCTTGACGGAGATGGCCAGCAGGGCGGCGATCCGCTTGTCCGGCAGCCCGCGCTCCACCAGCGCGCGGACCTCGCGCTCACGGTCGGTGAGCGGATCGGGCGGCGGACGGTCGCGGTCGGCGAAACCGCGCAGGATACGTTCGGTGAGCAGCGCGTCCCTGCGGGTCGCGGCGAGCACGGCGCGGGCGAGCCCCGGACCGTCCAGATCGGTGCCGACGCAGCCGCGGGCACCCGCGTGCACGGCTTCCTTGAGCAGTTCGTCGCCGAGGTCGTCGGTCAGCATCAGCACCGCGGTGCCAGGGCTGGCGGAGCGGACGTACGAGGTCAGCCGGGCGCCGTCGAGCCCCGGCATCCGCAGGTCGAGCAGCACCACATCGGGCTCCAGCGCCCGTACCGCCTCGACGGTCCTGCGGGCCTCCGCGACCTCGCCCACCACCTCGATCTCCGGTCCGGCCTGGGCCAGCAGCCGGACGAGACCGGCCCGTACCACCGGCCGCCGGTCGACCACCAGGACCCGCCAGGGCGTCATCGCGGCGGGCTCGCGGCTGTGGCCGGCGCGGTAGGGGATACGCGCCCGGATGCGGGTGCCCCAGCCCGGGGTGGACTCGATCCGCAGATCCGCCCCGAGCTGATGGGCGCGCTCCACGATGCCGGTCAGTCCCAGGCCGCCGCGGCGTACCGCGGTGTCCGCCGGGTCGAAACCGCGGCCGTCGTCCTCCACGACCACCGTGACCTCGTCGTCCCCGTACATCACGCCGACCCTGACGAGTTCCGCGTGGGCGTGCACGACCACATTGGTCAGCGTCTCCTGCACCAGGCGCAGCGCGTGCGCGCCGACCTCCGCGTCCAGCCGGGGGCGTTCCCCGGTGACCACCAGGTCGGTGCGCAGGCCCGCCGTGGAGTGCGCCCAGGCCAGCTCGACCGCGATGGCGTCGTCCAGGGAGTGCAGCTCCAGCAGGGAGGGGCCGAGGCCCAGCACGGTCCGCCGGGTGTCGGCCAGGGCGGTGCGGGCCACCGCGCGGGCCGCGTCGAGGCGGTCGGCCGGGGCGGCGGCCGGGCCGTCCACGTCGAGATGGCGCAGGATCGAGCCGAGCGCGCGGGCCACCGTGTCGTGGACGTCGCGCACCACCCGCTCCCGCTCGGCGCTGACCGCCAGCCGCCGGGCGCGCTCCTCGGCCTCCTGGTGCAGGCGGGCGTTGGCGATGGCGATGGCGGCGTGCCGGGCGAAGACGTGCAGCAGTTCGACGTCGCCCTTGTCGAAGCGGGTGGCGGGGTCGGTGCTGAAGACGACACACACGCCGATGATCTCGTCGTGCCATTCGATCGGTACGGCGACGGTGGCGTGCAGGCGTTCGCGGTCGGCGGGGTCCACATGGCCGCCGGGCACGTCGGCGTAACTGTCGAAGACCCGCGGTCCCCGGGCCGCCACCACCGCTCCGGTGGCACCCTCGCCGAGCGGGAAGACCCTTCCCTCCTGGCAGCCGACGCCGAGGTCGGCCTCTTTGCGGTAGGTCCCGGCCTTCTCGTCCACGGTGCTGATCGAGCCGGCCCCGCCGCCCAGCAGGCTCACCGCCCGGCGCAGGATGCGGTGCAGCAGAGGCTGCAGTGCGAACTGTCCTGCGAGGTCCTCGACGGCCCCGCTCAGCGCGTCGACCTGCGCGTCCGGGTCTGCCCGCCAGCCCGCGGCGGCGCTGTCCCGGCTGCCCGCACCGCTCTGCGGCCGGGCCGCCCTGTCGCGGGAGGCACGTCCCTCACCCATGGCACGACCACCAGGTCCGCATGTTTTTCAGCATAACTTCGGGCTGCCGGATGCGCTCCGGTCAGCGGCGTACCGGGCCGCCGCCCGGCCTGGTCAGTGCCCGCTGTCCGGGCGGCTGCGCATGCCGTCGATCACCAGGGTCAGCATGTGCTGCGCGCGCGTCTCCCGGTCAGGACGCGGATCGGTCCGCCACAGGAAGCCGACCAGCTCCAGCACCTCGTCGGCGTCGACGTCCGGGCGCATGCCGCCGGTCCGCTTGCAGGCGTCGAGCAGCAGGGTGAGGGCGCCGATCACCGGCCCGTAGTGTTCGCCGGCCAGCTCGGCCCTGGTCGCGGCCTGCAGCGCGTCCGCGAGGCCGTGCTTGATCCGCCCGTACGACGCGAGCCGGTCGAACCACAGACGCAGCGCGTCGAACGGCCGGTGCGCCGCGAGCAGTGCCGGAGCGGTGGCGACGAGTTCCTGGACGTCCTGCCGGTAGACGGTGAGCAGCAGCGCCTCGCGGGTCGGGAAGTGCCGGTAGAGCGTGCCCTGGCCGACGCCGGCCCGCTTGGCGATCGACTGCATCGAGGCGTCGCCGGACTCGGTCAGTGCGGTGCGGGCGACCTCCAGGATGCGCGCCCGGTTCTGCTCGGCGTCGGAGCGCATCGAAGACCGTGCTGGTCCCGGCATCTTCCCTCCCTTTTTCCGGCCGGGCACAGAAGCCGGCCGCCGTTGCTTAGCGGACATGTGTCCGGTAGCGTGGAAGACGTACCGGACACCCGTCCAGTTAGACGGTACGCGACGAGAGGCTCCAGGTCATGTCAGAGAACGGGAACGTCGGCGGAATCGAAGGACCCGGCGGCGTCAAGGAGACCGGGGACATCGAGGGCAAGGTCGTTGCCATCACCGGCGCGAGCGGCGGCATCGGCGAGGCGACCGCGCTGCTGCTCGCCGAGCGCGGCGCGAAACTCGTCCTCGGTGCGCGCGGCCCCGACCGCCTGGAGGCGGTGGCCGCCCGGATCGCCAAGAGCGGCGCCGAGGTCGCGCACGTCCCGACCGACGTACGGCGCCGGGCGGACGTGGACCGGCTGGTCGCGCTCGCGGAGAGCCGGTTCGGCCGGCTGGACGTCCTGGTGAGCAACGCCGGTATCGGGCCGATCTCCCCGCTGGACGACCTGCGGGTGGACGACTGGGAGGCGATGATCGACATCAACCTCAAGGGCGTGCTGTACGGGATCGCCGCCGCGCTGCCGGTCTTCCGGGCGCAGGGCTCCGGGCAGTTCGTCAACATCGCCTCCACCGCGGCCTACCGCACGGTGCCCAACCAGTCGGTGTACGCGGCCACCAAGACCGCCGTGCGCACCCTCTCCGAGGGGCTGCGGCAGGAGGCGGGCGACAAGCTGCGGGTGACGATCGTCTCGCCCGGCTTCACCCGGACGAACTTCACCGACTCCATGCCGGATCCCGGGGTGCGGGCGGAGATGGCCCGCGCCATGAAGACGCTCGCCATCTCCCCGGACGCGCTGGCCCGCGCGGTCGCCTACGCGATCGAGCAGCCCGCGGACATCGACGTGAACGAGATCGTGGTCAGGCCCACCGCACAGGCGTAGACGCGCCCGCGGCAACGTGGTCGAACGGCGGTCGAACGGCGGGCCGGGACGGACGTCCGCCCGGCCCCGGAGGCAGTCGCCCGGTGACCGATCCCGGACCGATCCCGCCGCGTCACAGCCCGGCTTGCAGCACGGCGCCCGCCGCCGACCTGGTGGTCGGCGGCGGGCGCCTGTGTCGTGCGGGCGTCAGGCGGCGCGGCGGCCGTAGCGCTGGTTGAAGCGCTCGACGCGTCCTGCGGTGTCCACGACGCGGGCGGAGCCGGTGTAGAACGGGTGGCTCGCCGATGAGATCTCGACGTCCACGACCGGGTACGTGGCCCCGTCCTCCCACACCACCGTGCTGTCGCCGGTGGCGGTCGAGCGGGTGAGGAAGGTCAGCCCTGCGGTCTTGTCACGGAAGACGACGGGGCGGTAATCGGGGTGGATGCCGTGCTTCACGGTGAACCCTCTCTCTGTACTACAGCGGTGCTGTGCTGGTGCGGTCCGGGTCTGCGCCCGGGTCAGCGCTCTTCGCGGAAGAGCACGTGCCGGCCGGCGACCGGGTCGAACTTGGTCAGCTGCAGCCGGTCGGGGTCGTTGCGGCGGCTCTTGCGGGTGACGTACGTGTAACCCGTCCCCGCCGTGGAGCGCAGCTTGATGATCGGTCGCAGTTCGCTGCGGGCCATGGGCGCTGCCCCTTCCGTGCGGTCCCACCCACCGGGTGGAACGGTTGTCATTTTCGGTCTGTCTCTGTCAACGCCACCCCCTCCCTCCGCATTCCCGTGCCCGCGGCCCGCTCGCACCGGCGGCCCCCAGCCTGTCCGCGTCCCGCCCACAGCCCACGCACAGACTCCCGGCGGGTGCGCCCCGCGGGTGCCAGAAAGGCTTTCCGGCGCTTTGCGCAAAGACGGTCCGCGCTGCCTTCCGCCGCGTTAAATGAACGCCGCGAACGGTCCCGCAATGTGTTTAGTTTTGGTTTCAAATACCTCTTTAGCGGCAGCTCACCAAGGGTGCCGAGGGCCCCCGGCGGTCGATTGCGCCGGATTCGTGCGGCATTGCCAAGGCGCCGGAATTCACCTTTCCGGAACGCCGCGGAAACAATCCCGTGGGCGTCCGCCGACCCCCGCAAAACGGTCTTCCCCCGGCTCTTCGCGACGCCCTAAAGTCTCCCAACGGAGCCGCCGTCCCCCCACGTTCACCCTTCTTTCCCTTCGCCATGCGCCAACGAAGACAGGAAAGCTGCACATGCCAGCAGAACGTGTCACGTCCCAGCCTCCCACCGTCGCCGACCCGTCGGCCGCCCCGGCCGCGCCGGGAAACCGCCACGGCCTCAGCCGCCGCGCCGTACTCGGCGGCGCCGCCGCCGTGACCGGTGCGGCCGCCGTCTCGGCCGCCGCCGTGTCGCCGGCCGCCGCGGACTCTCCCGCGTCGGCGAGCGCCGCCTTCGAGCGCGCTCTTCCCTCGGTCAACAGCATCAAGAAGCGGCACCGGCTGGTCGACTACGAAGTGGTCGAACTCGCCGCGCTGATGCGGGCCCGGGTGGTCACGGCGGTCCAGGTCACCAAGGCGTACCTGGACCGTATCGACCGCTTCAACGGCCCCTTCGAGACCTACGGCGACAACGGCCTCTACAACGCCTTCGTCCGGATCGACCGGGCGGGGGCACTGGCCCAGGCGGCAGCCGCCGACCAGAAGTTCGCCCGGTCCCGGCACTCGCACGAGGACCTGCCGCCGCTGCTCGGCATCCCGTTCGGCATCAAGGACTCGGTCGCCGTCAAGGGCCTGGAGGCGAAGGACGGCAGCCACGCCTTCGACGGAAACGCGGCCCTGCGGGACGCCACCGTCGTCGCCCGGCTGCGGGAGGCCGGCGCGGTGATCCTCGGCCACACCATCGCCTCGGCCTTCTCCGGCTCCATCACCGGCACCTTCGCCGGCAACGCCTGGAACAAGGCGTACGTCCCCGGCGGCTCCAGCCAGGGCTCCGGTGTCGCGCCGGTCGCCCGGCTGGCGGCGGCCTGCATCGGCGAGGAGACCGGCGGATCCATCATGATGCCGTCGGCCGCCAACGGCGCCAGCGGCATCAAGCCGTCGCTGGGCACCAACTCGGTGGCCGGACTGATGCCGCTCTCCCCGGGATACGACGTCCTCGGTCCGATCGCCCGCTCGGTACGCGACGCGTCCTTGATCATGTCGGTCATCCACGGCCCGGACCCCGCCAACGACCCGCTGACCCTCGCCGCCCCCGACCCGTTCCCCGCCATGCCGCTCACCGCCCGCACGGGCCGCAAGCCGCTGGCCGGCACCACCATCGGGATCCCGCTGTCGGACTGGATGCGCACCAGCCGCGGTGTCCAGACGGGCACCAAGCCCCAGGACACCTACGACGCCGACCACCTCGCCGCCTTCAACCGGCTCAAGCAGCAACTCACCGCGCTCGGCGCGAAGGTGAAGGAGTTCCCCGGCCTGGACGTCACCGTGCCGGCCAACGACCCCTACTTCAACAGCACCGACGTGCTGGCCACCGTCGACGGCTCCCCGGTCTCGCCGTCCTCCGCGGTGCTCAGCCCCAACCGGTACGAGATCCGCTACTGGGACGCGGTGAAGGACTTCGCCGCCACCCGCCCCGCCGACCAGGCCGCGGCCCTGCTGGCCCAGTACGGCCGGAAGGCCCCCGGCGAGGCCACCGCCTCCTTCGAGTCCGCCACCCGCTTCGGCGGCGCGGTCCCCGCCTCCGTACGGGTCGAGGGCGAGCACCGCCGCCGCACCCTGCAGGCCAACTACCAGGCCGCGCTGGACGCCGCGGGCGTCGACTTCATGCTCGTGCTGTCGCTGGGCGCGCAGATCGGCCTGCGCACCGGCTCCGGCTTCCCGGTCTACCGCGCCTACTACCAGCTGCCCAACGCCCTGACCTGGCCGATGGTTTCCTTCCCGATCGGCTACGACAGCACCCTCGGGCTGCCGATCGCGGCCCAGTTCTGGGGACCGCGGTTCAGCGAACCGGTCATCGTCCAGGCCGCCATCGACTACCAGGCCGCCTACCCCGAGTACCACAACGCGGCCCCGCCGGACCCGGTCGCCGCCACCACCCCGAAGATCGCGCCCCGGGTGCTGGTCGCCGAACCGCCCACCCCGCCGGAGCTCTCCAACGACCCGCTGATCGCCGAGGAGGCCCTGCGATGAGCTTCCTCACCGTCGGCTGGGGCCCGGTGATCAACGCCGGACTCCCGCCGCAGCACCCCGGCGACGGCACCGAGCCGCTGGCCACCGTCGGCTGGCTGCCCAAACTCGGCACCGCCTTCTACCCCTATCCGGACGACGACCCGGACGCCGGCCCGGCCGGCCGCACGCATGAGAGCGGGAGCAAGCAGTAGTGAACAGACACATACGGGTGCGGACGCTGCGGCGCCCGCTCACCGCGGTGGCCGCCGGACTCCTCGTCCTCGGGGCGTCCACGGCCGCCGCCACCTTGCCGGCCGCCGCCGCGGCACCCGACCCGAGCACCGCCGTGGTCGACTCGGGCGCCGACTGGACGGTGACCCGGGCCGCGGGCGGCTATCTGGTCTCGCTCGACCTGGGCACCGCACTGCCCGTCAAGGACGACATGCCGGTCCTGCTGGCGGACGGCGCGGCGCTGGGCCCGGCCGCCGAGTCGGCCGACGGCCAGACCCTCACGGTGACCACCACCGACCCGTCGGTGGCCACCGCCAAGTCCATCAGCTGGCAGTGGTCCAGCGGCGGCGACGACCTCACGACCGGCCCGACCACACTGCCGTCCGCGCTGCCCAAGGCCCAGCAGCGGTCGGTCGCCCCGGACACCTCGAAGAAGCCGGGCGGCCCGGCGCCGGCCCCCGCCGACCCGACCACCATCGGCACCGGCCACTACACCATCGCCGACTACGACTTCGGCGCCCAGTCGATCCCGCTGGCCGACATCGGCGGCATCCGCGGCGAACTCGAAGGCCGCGTCTATCTGCCGGCCGGCCACGGCGAGCACCCGCTGGTGATCTTCCTGCACGGCCGGCACAGCTCCTGCTACAACACCACCACCCTCAAGGGTGCCAGCGGCTGGCCCTGCCCGGCCGGCACCTCCCCGATCCTCAGCTACGCGGGCTACGACGGCGCCGGCGAGGCGCTGGCGGCGGCCGGTTACACGGTGGTGTCGATCTCCGCCAACGCGATCAACGCCAACGACAACCAGCTCTCCCCGGACGACGGCGCCATCTCCCGCGGCCAGCTGGTCCTCGACACCCTCACCATGCTCAAGTCGGTGAACAGCGGCCACCAGGTCACGTACCACGACGCCGCCACCGGCCAGGACCGCACCCTCGACCAGGCGCTGGCGGCCGGCCGGACCACCTACCCGGACGGCACGCTCCGCGCGCGTGACCTCAAGGGCACCATGGACTTCAGCCGCATCGGGCTGATGGGCCACTCCCGCGGCGGCGAGGGCGTCGTCACCACCGGCACCCTCAACGAGGGCCTGGCGCACCCGTGGGACATCAAGTCGGTCTTCGCGCTCGCCCCGATCGACTTCACCCGCCCCACCCTGCCCGACGTCGTGACCACCACGCTGCTGCCGTACTGCGACGGTGACGTGTCCGACCAGCAGGGGCAGCACTTCTACGCCGACTCGCGCGACGGAACCTTCTCCGACGACGTGCAGCGCTCCGACATCTGGGTCATGGGCACCGACCACGACTTCTACAACTCCTCGTGGACACCGCCCTACCCGGGCGCCTCCGACGACTGGTCGAAGGCCGACGACCCGGTCTGCGGCACCAGCGCCGCCGCCCAGGCGTCCGGCCAGAACATCCGGCTCACCGCGGCCCAGGAGTACCAGGTCGGCTCCGCGTACATCTCCGGCTTCTTCGAGGCCACCCTCGGCGGACAGACCCGCTTCCAGGGCATGTTCGACGGTTCCGGCCAGGAGCCGCCGTCCGTCGCCGGCTACGCCGACGTACGCACCGTCGCCCAGCAGCCCGCGTCCGAGCGCACCGACATCACCACCTTCAAGGAAGTCTCCCCGCTGGTGAAGGCGAGCGGCGCGGTGACCGCGACGGTCTGCGCCAGCAAGTACGGGCGGACGGTTCCCGAGGTGCTGCCGGTCTGCACCAACCCGGGCAGCACCCTCACCAACCAGCAGGTGCCGTACTGGACACCCGCCTCCTTCGCGCCGAACGTCCCGCTCAACCCGATGACCCATCTCACCTGGACCGGTACCGGCGGCGGCGTGACCGTCACCGTCCCGCCCGCCCAGCGCAATGTGTCGCGGTACGACGAGATGACCGTCGACATGTCGCCGGACGAGAGCGTCGCCACCGGCACCGACATGACACTGAGCGTGTCCGACAGCTCCGGGCACACCTGGAGCAGCCCGGTGTCCGACCTCAACACCTGGGGCGTCAGCCGGATGCCGGCCAGCACCTCCACCAACCTCGGCAAGATCGTGCTCCAGCAGGTGCACGTGCCGACCGCCACGCTCAAGAAGGCCCACCTCGACCTCAGCCGTCTCGCCAAGGTCACCTTCACCCCGGCCATCGGCGCGGACGGTACGGCGACGGGCGGTGAGTACCTCTCCGACCTGGGCTTCGACAGCAAGAGCCTGGGCACGCCGCAGGTGCACCCGCGGCCGACGGTCAACGTGGCCTCCACCGCGGTGGAGGAGGGCTCCGGGCCCGGCACCGGGAAGGTCGCGGTCTACCTCTCGCGGCCGAGCGGCACGACCGTGACCGCGTACCTGACGGTGATCGGCTCGGCGACCGGCAAGGTCGGACTGGCCATGCAGCAGGTCACCTTCCCCCGGGGAGCGACCTGCCGGGCGGTGAGCATCCCGCTGACCGGTGACACCCTGCCAGGTGCCACCGCGACCACCTCCTACAAGATCGGCGTGTCGGACTCCACCGACGCGGTGCTGGGCAGCGGCGACTTCGGTACCGTCACCGTCCGCGAGGACGACGGCACCACCGGAACCGTGACCCCGGCGCCCCCGGTCGGCGTCCAGGGTGACGTCTGCGCCGAACACCAGGCGCTCTCCCACCCCGGCCGGCTGAGCGTCCACGACGCCGGCCCCACCCCCGGCGAGACCGTCCCGGTCAGCGCCTCGGGCTACCGCAGCGGTGAGAGCGTCGCCTTCACCCTGGGCTCGCTGCCGCTGGGTACCGCCGTGGCGAGCGCCCACGGCGAGGTGCGCTTCGACGCCGTGATCCCGGCCGGCCAGCCGTACGGCGCCACCACGCTCACCGCGGTGGGCGCCGGGTCCGGCCGCACGGCGACGGCGGGCTTGAAGGTCGAGCGTCCCCACGGCAGAGGAGGGCACTGAGCAGGGCCAGTGACCTGACCTGACCTCACCTGGGAAGGGCCCCCGCGGGTACGCACCCGCGGGGGCCCTTTGCCGGCCGCGGCCACGGTCCCGGGCGGGAAACGCGGTTGCGCGGGCCGGCCGCGCGCTGGGACGATCACCCGCGTGATGAACCGGAAGGACGGCCTCGCGACCATCTGCTGACCGCGATGAGCCACCGTCGAGCGTCCGGAGCGGACGCACCCCGAAACCAGCCCGCCCCCGTGGCGGCAGCCGAAACCCCCGCACCGCCGGTGCGTTCCGCCAGGACGCCCGGGACGTTGCCCGGAAGAAGGCCGGCACTCCGTGCCGGCCGCTCCGCCGAAAGAGAAGAAGCCGCAGCTTTGACCGCTGCCTTTCCGTTCCCGCACGACCTTCCGTTCCCGGCCCGCATGCGCGCGCTCGCCGAGCACGCCCGCGCCCTGGACACCGACGGTTACCGGACGCTTCGGGCCCGGCTCGACGCCGGGGACCCGGACGACCGCCGGACCGCCCTGTTCCTGGCCGTCGTCCGCCGCGACCTCGCCGCGGTGACCGACGCCCTCACTGATCCGCTGCTGCGGCGCCCCGCGCTGGCCGCCGCGATCCGGCTGCCGGTCCCCGACGAACCGCTCGCCGCGCTCGCCCTGGGACCGGTGTCCGGTCTGCGGCGGGACCTCCACCGCGTGCTGCGGCGGTCCCGCCGGCGGGCGCTCGCCGACAGGCTGCTGCCGTTGACATACGAGCGGTACGGCGCCGCCGAGGCGCTGCGGCTCCTCCCGGCCTGCTCCGACGCGGTGGTGGCCAACTGGCTGCCGGCCTGCGCCGACGGCGCCCAGCCCGGGGCGCTGGGCCCGCTGGCCCGCACCGCACCGGGCCCGCTCGCCGACTACCTCGCCGGCTGCCTGGAATCCGTCCACGGATGGGACCGGTTCCGCGCGTCGGCGGGCCGCGAGCGGCAGGTGACCGTACTGGCCCGGCGTGATCCGCGCGCCGCGACCGTGCTGGCCGAAAGGGCGCCCTGGGTGCTCACCGAGGAGGCGACACTCGCCCTGCTGCGCCGCCCCGCGGAGCTGCTGGCCGCGGTACGGCGTGCCGCGAAGGCCGAACTTCCGCTGGGCGTACGGCCGTTGCCGCGGCGTGTGCGTCGGCGGCTGCGCGCGCTGCCCGCGCCGGACCTCGCCCTGCTCGCCTCGGCCTGCACCGCCCCTGCCACGGGCAGGAGAGGCCGGCCGATCACCGCACCCGAACCGCTGCTGCTCCTGCTGCCCGCGCCGGAGCGGCTGCGGATCGTCACCGAGCGGCTGGGACCGGACGAGCATGTTCCGATCGGCCGGACGCACGCCGTCGCCGCGCTGGAAGCCGCCGACCGCGCCGCCCTGCTCCGCCGGTTGCCGGGCTCGCTCCGGAACTCCCGGCGCGGGCGGACGGCCGCCCTGCTGCCCCTGCCCGAAGCCGAGGAGATGCTGCGCACCGGGACGGACTCCGGCCTGGTGCACGAACGGGCCAACGCATGGCCGCAGTTGATCGCCTGCGCCCAGTTGCACGGCGACCCGGCCGGGTACGGCAGCGTGCTCATCTCCTGCGAACGGGCATGGCACGACCAGGTGATGGTCCGCGAGGCCGCCCTGCGCGAGGCCGGCCACACCCCGGCCCGGCTGCTCCCGGCGGTCCCGCTCGGCGTCCTGCGGGACGCCGCGATGACGGCCGTCCAGTCCCACGACTCCACCGCCGCCACCCTGGCCGCGGCTGAACTCTGGCTGCGCCGCACAGCGCTGAACGCGGCTGCCCGCGGCGACATTGAACGCGGCCGGGCGGTGGCCCTGTTGCTCGCCGAATGCGCCAACGACCCACGCCGCAGGGGCGGCCGGCCTCCCCTGCCGATCGGGCCCGCGACGGCGTCGGCCCTGTGGTCCGCCGCCGAACCAGCCGGCCTTCGGCCGCACCGGGTGGTCGCGCTGGCCGAACTCCTCGCCGTGCGCGCCGCGTCGCTGCCCGGCCTGGAAGAACTCCTCTCCCGTACCGTCGCCGGCGGCGACCACCGGCTTGCCGGACGTGCCGCCGCCGTCCTCCTGCGCGACCCCCGCACCCGCGAGGCCCGCTGCGGGGAACTCCTCGCCGCCCGCCCAACCTTGATCACCGGTGAGCCGCTGCTGCGCACCGTCGTCACCCGCCGCACCGACCTGCTCGGTGCCCTCACCGGTCCCTGCGTACCGCCGAACTGGACGCCGCCGCTCACCGCCTGGGTCCGGGGCCGCTGGCTGCCCGCCCAACGCACGGCGTTCGACGACCGGTTGGCCGTCATCGCCGCCGCCGAGGACGCACCGCTGCGGGAACGCTCGACCGCGGCGGCGGCGCTGCGCGACCCGGCGGCACTGCGGTCACTGGCGGGGGAGGGGCCGGGCACCGGGGCGCCGCAGCCGGTGGCCGCCGCGGCGCTCACCGCGCTGGCCGAGCCCGGGGTGCTGCCGACGGAGGAAGCGCTGCGGGTGCTGCTGCCGTACGCCGCCGCGGGAGGCGTACGGAGCCGGGCCGCGATGGCCGGGATCAGACGGACACTGGGCGCCATCGACGGACCGGCGGCCGTCAAGGTGCTCGGGACGCTGCTTGCGGACACCGGCGGCCCGGTCGGCACACGGAAGGAGGCGGTGCGCGCCCTCGACGCGACGGGCGGGGACAAAGCCCGTCGCGCGCTGCTCGCCGGGTGGGACGCGCCAGGGCAGCATCACGACGTACTGGCGGCGCTGGCCCGGCCGTTGCTCGCCCACGTGGCGGAGCCGGACGTCGCAGCGCGGCTCACCGGCGGGCTCCGGCACAGGGCCGTACTGGACGCCGTCGCCGCAGGCCAGGACAGGCTGCCCGCCGCCGCCCGTCCGCCGTACGCCGCCTTCCTCGCCGGACTGATCCGTGGCGCACCCGCCGACCAGGCCATGGCGGCCTGCCGCGCCTTCGGGCAACTGGGCGCCGACACCCGCGCCGGGCACGCCCGTGCACTGTCCGCCGCTCTCGCCGACCCGGCACGCCCGGTCCTGGTCCGGGCCGGCGCGGCCGAACTCCTGATGGCCAAGGACCTCCCCGGCACCGCGCGGGACGCATTCCGCACCGCGCTCGCCGCGGTCGTCACCCAGGCCCGCGGCGAGCAGGGCGACCCGACGCTGGTGCTCCTGCGGCTCGGCCGGAGGACGGCGGACCGCGATCCGGGCGCGGACGATGTCCTCGCCGGCGCACTGGAGGCCGCCGGTCTGCGAGCAGCCGCCGCCCGCGTGGCCTTCCAGGCGGCAGCCACCGCGCTCGTCCGCGGCGACGGCTCGATGGACCGGTGGCACCGCTGCCTCACGCTGGTGGCGGACCGTCCCCACCGCCTGGACCTGAGGCAGGGCCCCCAGGTGGCCGGCGGACAGCACCTGCCGGCCGCCTTCGCCACGGTGGCCGGTGCGCTGGCCGCCGTCCCCACGACCGCGGCGGGCCTCATCGCTCATTGGCTGACCGGGACGGCGGGCCCGCGGACGGCGTGGGCCGACCCCTGGCCCGCCGTACTCGACGTCCTGCTCGGCCACCCGGACCCGGATGTGGCGGAAGCGGCCCTGAGCACGGGGTTGAGGCGCTCGCGCGACCTGTGACCGGTGTGGCCGGTGACTGGCGTGGTCGGTGACCGGTGCGACCGGCCGCGGTCAGCCGGTGGTCGGACGGTAGGAGTAGACCGTGGTGGTCACCGCGCAGACGCTCGGCGGGACGATCTCCACCCGCAGGATCTTCGCGGCCGGGTCGTAGTCGATGCCCTCGGTCTCGTAGGTGCCCGAGCAGATGCTGGAGCGCGGCACCTGGAAGAGCGTGCTGACCTGGCCGGTGACGGGGGTGCCGTCGAGAGCATGCGGCAGATCGACCTGCAGTACGTCCTTGGCGTCGTCGTCGGACGCGCAGACCAGACGGGTGGCGGAGACGAAGTCGCAGCCCTGGATGTCGGTGACGCTCTGGCTGAGCGTGATCTGGCCCGCCTGGGCGAGGGTGCCGCCGGTCGGCGAGGTGCTGGGGTTGGTGAGCGGCGCGGGGAAGACCTGGAGCCGGTTCATGGTCCCCCACTCGCCGGCCACCAGCCACTGGGCGTCGGGGGAGACCGCGGCGAAGGAGTTGTTGAGCAGTTCGCCGCTGTCCAGCGGGTGGACGTAGTCGTACGAGGTCCCGCCGGGCGTGGTGACCTCGAACATCTTCGAGGTCGCGTCGTCGCCGCCCTGGTAGTCGTCGAAGACGTAACCGGCTGCGATGTCGGGGTCGCCGACGTGGTTCCAGCCGGCGAAGCGCAGGCCCAGCGGGATCGAGGCGAGGCCGCGGGTCAGCGTCGAGCCGTCGGCGCGGGTGGCGATGCCCTCGCCGCCGGTCAGTGAGCTGATCGTCGAGCTGCCGGACCTGGTCCAGCCGCCGGGGGAGTCGGCGTGCGCGGTGGCGGTGCCCGCCGCGGCGAGCGCGGTTACGGCAAACAGCAGAGCGGCGGTGCGGCGGCGCAGTGCGGATGACGCGGTCAACGGGACCCTCCGGAGGCGTGAGAGGACCGCCGCCCGTCACGGGCGGCGGCCAGGGCAGCAAGCACCCTAGCCCCGCGGTCATCACCCTCACCATGGGGCCGCGGCCAACTCGTCCTGAACACTGAGGGGTTCACTACCCTGGCCCTGCCGGCCCGCCGCCGGGCCGGCAGGCTCTCCGGCTCGGTCAGCCCGCCTGGCGCTCCCCGGCTCGCCCGGTCCGGCCGGCCCGCGTGATCCGGCTGGCCCTCTGGCCCGGCCTGCCCAGGCCGCTTGGCCCGTCCGGCTCTCCCGGTTCGCCCTGGTCTTGGCGGCCCGTAGCCCGGCGGGCCTGCGCGATCCGGCCGGCTCTCCTGGCCCGGGTCGGTGCGGCCGGTGCGGCCGGTGCGGCCAGGCATGGCGGGAGGCAGGCGGGGAGACGGGTGCGGGCCGGTGCGGGACTTACGGGCCGTCCGCCGAGGGCCTGTTCCCGCCCGGCGGCCGTCGGACTACCCGCCCACCGCCGGGTCGCGAACCGCGTGGCGGGGCACGGCAGCAGATCGCGTCGCGGCCCCCCGCTCGCCCGGGGGCCGGGGGACCGCGCCGCGCGCTCAATGGCTCAGGATGTTCGCGGCCACGATGAACAACCCCAGCAGGACGTCCATGGAGCCGACCCGGCAGGCCGCGGGCCAGGCGAGGCCCGCCACCCGGGCCGCCCACAGGCCCCATCCGAAGAGGGCCGCCGTGTTGATCCCCAGCGCGACGTTGATGCCGCCGACCTCGCTCCACCAGCCGGCCGCCGCGCCGAGCAGGGCCGCCAGGGTGGGTACGGCGGCGGCGACCAGCGGCCACTCGGTCAGCACCGACCTGACGGTCCTCGCGGTGACCCGTTGCTCGCCTGCCGTGCGGTGGGCGATGGCGTGCGCGTAGCCGTGCGACGCGGCACCCGCGAGGGACGCCACCAGCACCCACAGGGCGTCGTAGCCCGGGTTGGAGGGCCCACTGCCGTCCTGGTCGAGCGCTGCGGCCAGCGCGCTGGCGAGCACGGTGCCGTACACCCCGCCGAACAGCAGCCGCTGCAGCGGCTCTTCCCGCCGCTGGGGAACCCATTGATCGCCGGCAATATGGGACACCGCGCCGCCTTTCGTACCGAACGCTTCACTCCGGCACGATGTAACCCCATACACCCCCCATCTCCCCGTAACCCCACCCCTCCCCGCCGGGTCGCCCCCGCCCCCCGCTTCACCGCGACCCCGGGCGGGGCGGCGGGGCCCCGGGGCGGGGGGTTATGGGTGCAGTTGGGTGTCCGCGTGGATGCTGGTCGGCTGGAGGGGCTGGTACCCCTGGGCGAGCAGTGTGGCGGTCAGGGCGACGGCCTTCGCCGAGGCGCTCTTGAACGCGACGGTGAACGGCGTGCGATAGGTGGCGTTCGGGCCGAGGTCCGTGGTGGCGGACGGCGTCACCACCGCGGAGAGCGTGCCGCCGGAGCCGGCGGTCAACGTGACGGGCTTGCCGTTCGCGGTCACCGTGAGGTCGCGCACCGCGAGACCGCCCGGCCGGGAGAACACCAGCCGGGTGCCGACCGAGGCGTAGGCCGGGCCGCCACGCGGACTGGCGAAGGTGACGTAGCCGCTGCGCGGGGCGGCCGCGGTCTTGCCGTTCGCCCCGCCGGCCACGACGATCGTCCCCTGGGCGTCCTTGCCCACCCCGAACTCGTAGACCGTGCCGTTCACCGCGAGGTTGTCGACATACGTGTCCACGCTCTGGCCGGCGTCGCCGAGCCGCCCGGCGTTGGCGATCACACCGATCACGCCGTCGTCCGCCGCGTCGCAGGCGGCCACGTAATCGCTCAGCGCGTGGTCGGTCCCGGCGCCGAACGACGCGACCGCGTTCGAGGTGGACCACTGCGAGGAGCCGCCGGCCACGAAGTGCCGCCAGGTGTCGGCCACCGCGCCGGTACGTCCCTGACTGTCCGTCGCCAGCTGCGGCTGGAAGCTGAGCGTGGTGAAGGCACCCTGGCAGAAGAGCGGGAGCTGCAGGCTCGCACCGTAGGGGATCGCCGCGGGGGTGGACGTCCAGCCGCGCACGTACACGTCGTACGACGGCGAGCCGGCCGCGATGGAGCTCAGCGGGATCCTGCGGTTGAAGTAGTGCGCGGCCTGCGCCTGCTGGGCCTGGGCGGCGGGGGCCACCGCGAGGTGCAGGCTCCCGTTGAACCTGACCGGGTCCGCGAAGGGCGCGACCTCCTGGACGCCCGGCGGCCGGCCCGCGTTCCCCGGGTCGTCCTGCAGCCGCAGCCAGGGGCCGGACGGCCCGAGGTCGTCGGCGGTGACCTTCTGCAGCACGTACGCCGTGGCTCCCGCGCCGGGCGCGAGAACCGCGGCGGGTACGGCCGCGACGACTGCCGCGGCGAGCGACGCGCTGAGCGTTGCGGTGAAACGGGACATACGGCGGGGCTCCCATCGCAGGGGGACAGGGGACAGGGGACAGTGGGGCGCGGGTCAGATAGATCCCACTGCGGCCGGACGCCGACGCCTGCGCGGAGCGTTCTCACTCGGACGGCCCACCCGGCCCCCTCCCGCCGTGTCCAACCCCCGCGATCAGAAACGGACATCCGCGTCAGGTCTTGACAGAAGCCTGCCGGGATTACAGCCTATGGCAACGTTGTCATGCGGACCCGAGCCGGCCCGCGCGCTCCGTTGAGCCGCCCACCTGGGATTGGACCCACGCACATGCCAAAACAGTCTCACCCCTCACGTCGAACGGTCGTCGCCACCGGTTCGACCCTGCTCGCCGGCTTCGGGCTGGGGGTCGCGCTCCCGGGGAGCAGCTTCGCGGCCGAGCCCAAGAAAGGGCCGGGCAAGCCGACTTCACCCGGCGAGCTGGCCGCGTACCGGCCGATCCAGGTCTCCTCCACGGACTACGCGGCCACCCCCGGTGAGTTCGCCGTGGACAAGCTCGGCTCGGTCGGGGTGAAGGGCTCCGGGTGGCGGGCCGCCGCCGGCGACCCGCAGTGGATCTCGGTCGACCTGCAGGCCGACTGCGAGGTCGACTCCGTCCGCCTCACCTTCGAAGCCACCGTCAACGACCCGCCCTTCGTCCCCTCCACCAGCGGCAACCCCTGGGACAGCACCACCGGCAAGGAGATCCTCTCCAGCTGCGCGGTGGACTTCGTCGTCGAGACCTCCCGCGACCAGCGCTCCTGGACCAGCGTGTACCGGACCACCTCAGGCACCGGCGGCGTCGTCGACATCACGCTCGACAAGCCGGTCACCGCCCGCTGGGTCCGGCTGACCGTCCGCAAGCGGTCGAACACCAACCCGCTGGGCCTCAACGGCTTCGAGGTCTACGGCACCGCCCGCGGCCACCGCCCGGACGCCACCGGCTGGACCGACTGGGGCACGCACCACCACACCGCCCCGGACCTCAAGACCGCCGCCGACGGCACCGTGCCGCTGGAGTCCGGCTGGACGCTGACCATGGACGACTGGGCGGGCGGCGAGGGCGCCGACCTGTCCAAGCCCACCGTGGACACCAGCGGCTGGCTCCCCGCGACCGTCCCCGGCACCGTACTGACCTCACTGGTGGACCAGGGCAAGCTGCCCGACCCGGTCACCGGAATGAACAACCTGCACATACCGGAGGCGCTGTCGCGCCACTCCTGGTGGTACAAGCGGGACTTCCGCCTGCCGCACGGCCTCGCCACCGGTTCCGGCCGCCACATCTGGCTGGAGTTCGACGGGGTCAACCACCAGGCCGACATCTGGCTCAACGGTCAGCAGGTCGGCGGTCTGACCTACCCCTTCGCCCGCTCCGCGCACGACATCACCAAGCTGCTGACCGGCGGCGAGCAGGCGCTCGCGGTGAAGATCACCCCGATGCCGATCCCCGGCACCCCCGGCGACAAGGGCCCCGAGGGCCTGTCGTTCGTCGACGCCGGCGCCAACATCATGAACCTCAACTCGCCCACGTACCTTGCCGCTTCCGGCTGGGACTGGATGCCCGCGGTGCGCGACCGCGTCTCCGGCATCTGGAACCACGTGCGGCTGCGCTCCACCGGCCACGCGGTGATCGGCGACCCCCGGGTGGACACCAGCCTCCCGAAGCTGCCGGACACCAGCAGCGCCGAGCTGACCATCGTGGTGCCGGTGCGCAACGCGGACACCGCCGACCACAAGGTCACCGTCTCCGCCGCCTTCGACGCGGTGCAGGTCTCGCAGACCGTCACCGTGCCGGCCGGCACCAGCGTCGAGGTGACCTTCGCCCCGGACGCGTACACCAAGCTCAAGCTCCGCAACCCCAGGCTGTGGTGGCCCAACGGCTACGGCAGCCCGGACCTGCACGACCTGACGCTGACCGCCACGGTGGACGGACGGCAGAGCGACCGGCGCGAAACCCGGTTCGGCATCCGCCAGTTCGGCTACGAGTACGACACCCCGCTGCCGTTCACCAGCGGCAGCGACGCGTACACCCAGTCGGTGGACCTGGGCGCGCGGCAGGCGCAGTACGTGCGGATCAAGTGCCTCACCAGGGCGACCGGGTGGGGGTCCTCGCTGTGGACCCTGTCGGTCTTCGACAGCTCGGCGCCCGACACCGACCTGGCTCTGCACAAGACGGCGACCGCCTCTTCCACCGACGAGTCCGACCACGGGCCGGAGAACGCCACCGACGGCAACCCGGACACCCGGTGGTCCTCGTCCTTCGACGACGACCAGTACATCCAGGTGGACCTGGGCGCGCCGGTCTCCTTCGACCGGGTCGACCTCACCTGGGAGCAGGCGTACGCGCAGACGTACATCGTCCAGGTCTCGGCCGACGGTTCGGCCTGGACCGATGCGAAGGCGGTCGACAACACCGCGGTCCCGCTGCCCTTCAACAGCGGCGACGCCAGCTTGCAGACCGAGGACTTCACCGCCCGGACCGCGCGCTATGTGCGGATCAACGGCGGCGCCCGGGCGACCAGTTGGGGTAACTCGCTGTGGAGCCTCGCGGTGATCGACAGCTCCTTGCCCAGCACCGACCTGGCGCTGCACAAGACGGTCAGCGCCTCCACCGAGGACCCGTCGAACCCGGCGAAGAACGCCACCGACGGCAACCCGGGCTCGCGCTGGTCCTCGGAGTACCTGGACAACCAGTGGATCCAGGTCGACCTGGGCTCCGCCCAGACCTTCGACCGGGTCGTCATCGTGTGGGAGGCGGCGTTCCCGAAGACGTACACCATCCAGGTCTCCGACGACGGGAAGAGCTGGACCGACGTGAAGAGCGTCGACAACACGCCGGTCCCGCTGAAGATCAGCGTCAACGGCGTGCGGGTCTTCGCCCGCGGCGGCAACTGGGGCTGGGACGAACTGCTGCGCCGGATGCCGCTGGAGCGGATGGACGCGGCGGTGCGGATGCACCGCGACATGAACTTCACGATGATCCGCAACTGGGTGGCCTCCAGCAACCGTGAGGAGTTCTTCGCCAAGTGCGACGAGCACGGTCTGCTGGTGTGGAACGACTTCCCCAACGCGTGGGGCATGGACCCGCCGGACCACCAGGCGTACAACGACATCGCCGCGGACACCGTGCTGCGCTACCGCATCCACCCGAGCGTCGTGGTCTGGTGCGGCGCCAACGAGGGCAATCCGCCGGCCGCCATCGACAACGGCATGCGCACCGCCGTGCAGTCGCAGGCCCCCGGCATCCTCTACCAGAACAACTCGGCCGGCGGCATCATCACCGGCGGTGGCCCGTACGGCTGGGTCGAGCCGTCCCGTTACTACGACCCGACCACCTTCGGCAGCGGCAGCTTCGGCTTCCACACCGAGATCGGCATGCCGGTGGTCTCGACCGCCGAGAGCATGCGCAACCTCGTCGGCGACGAACCGGAGTGGCCGGTCGGCGGGGCCTGGTACTACCACGACTGGAGCACCAGGGGGAATCAGGCGCCGCAGAACTACCAGGCCGCCATCGAGGCCCGGCTGGACAGCGCCACCGGGCTCGACGACTTCGCCCGCAAGGCGCAGTTCGTCAACTACGAGAACACCCGGGCGATGTTCGAGGCGTGGAACGCCAACCTCTGGGACGACGCCAGCGGTCTGATGCTGTGGATGTCCCACCCGGCGTGGCACAGCACGGTCTGGCAGACGTACGACTACGACTTCGACGTCAACGGCACCTATTACGGGGCCCGCAAGGCGTGCGAGGCCGTGCACGTCCAGGCCGACCCGGACAACTGGCAGGTCATCGCGGTCAACCACACCCCGCAGGCGCTTCGGGGCGTCACCGTGACCGCGCGGGCGTACGACCTGAACGGCAAGCAGCTCGGCGCCACCCGGCAGCAGAAGCTCGACGTCGCCTCCTCGGACACCACGCAGGCGTTCACCGCCGGCTGGACGAACGGCCTGCCGGACTTCCACCTGCTGCGGCTGAGCCTGGCCGACAGCCGGGGACATGTCCTGTCGGAGAACACCTACTGGCGCTACCGCGACACGGCGGCCATGAAGGCGCTCAACAAGGCCAGGCAGGTGAAGGTCGCGGCCTCCGCCGGCCGGGTGACCCGGTCGGGTGAGCGCAGCGCTCTGACGGCAACGGTCACCAACCGGGGCTCGGCGGTCGCGGCGATGGTCCGGCTGTCGCTGCTGGACGAGCGCAGCGGCGAGAGGGTGCTGCCGACGCTGTACGGCGACAACTACCTCTGGCTGCTGCCGGGCGAGTCCCGGTCCGTCACGCTCTCCTGGCCCACCGGCGCGCTGCGTTCGGGCCGGCCCGCCCTGCGGGTCGAGGGGTACAACGTGCCGCGTACCGTGGCACGGGGCTGACCGCCCCCCAGAAACGGCGCCGGTCCTGCTGGAGGGGCCGGCGCCTTCTGCTGCCCGCGCGCGGGGACTTGGTCCGGACCTTGACGTGTCCACTGCATTGACCTTACGGTCCTCGGTCAAGGCTTCACAACCGCGTCCGACGTTCATGGACATGAATCGCGGTGTGGAGATCGCCGACCGGAAGGCAATCCCCCCATGCATTTCGGAATCATCCCGAGGGTCCTCGGACTCTCCGCCGCGCTGGGCGGTGTGGTGGCCGCGGTACTGATGGCGCCCGCCTCCGCCAGTCCCGCCCCGGCGCCCGCACCCGCGCCCGTCAAAGCCGCCGCGGCCGCCGCCGTCGCCCCCTCACCCGCCGTCTTCACCCACCCCGGGGTGAACCTCAACACCGCCCAGCTCGACTTCGTCCGCAGCAAGGTCCAGGCGGCAGCGCAGCCGTGGAAGGCCGCGTACGACCAGATGATGGCCAGCTCGTACGCCTCCTTGTCCCGTACCCCCAAACCGCGCGCCACCGTCGAGTGCGGGCCCACCTCCAACCCCAACTACGGGTGCACCGACGAGCGGGAGGACGCCATAGCGGCGTACACCGACGCGCTGGCCTGGTACATCAACCGTGACGACCGCTACGCCCAGAAGTCGATCCAGCTGATGGACGCCTGGTCCGCCACGATCCAGAACCACACCAACGACAACGCGCCGCTGCAGACCGGCTGGGCCGGCTCCTCGTGGCCCAAGGCCGCCGAGATCATCAAGACCGTGCACGGCAACTGGGCCAACAGCGGCCGGTTCGCCACCATGCTGCGCACCGTCTACCTGCCGCTGGTCGTCAACGGCTCGAACCGCACCGGCAACTGGGACCTGACGATGCTGGAGGCGGCGGTCAGCATCTCCGTCTTCCTCGACGACCACGCCAGCTACGACACCGCCATCGGGCACTACCTGGAGCGCGTGCCGGCCTTCGTCTACCTGTCGTCCGACGGCGCGCTGCCCAAGACCGTGCCCAGCCAGCACCTCACCACCCGCGACCAGATCGTCAGCTTCTGGTTCGGAGCGAGCACCTTCACCACCGGCATCACCCAGGAGACCTGCCGGGACTTCACCCACACCGGTTACGGCATCTCGTCCATCTCGCACGTCCTGGAGACCGCCCGCATCCAGGGCCAGGACCTCTACCCCCAGGTCGGTGAGCGGCTGCGGCAGGCGCTGGGCTTCCAGTCCAAGTACGAACTCGGCGCGACCGTGCCGTCCAGCGTGTGCGGCGGCACCGTCAAACGCGGCCTCGGGCCCATCACCGAGGTCGGCTTCAACTACCTCAACACGCTGCACGGCGTCGCCATGACCAACACCCAGGCGCTCACCGAGCAGCAGCGGCCCGCCGGGTCGAACAACCTCTTCGTGGCCTGGGAGACCCTCACCAACGCCCAGAACCCGAACTGACCGGGGCAGGCCACCCGCGGACCGGGGCGTCGTGTTTCGCCCCGGTCCGCGCACCCGATTAACGTGTCGGCGTATGGAACGAGTGCTGGACCCGCTGTCGGACGTGTTCGCGGCGCTGAGCGTCCGCACCGGATCCCTGTCCGGGCTCGACGCGGCCGGCCCCTGGGCGCTGCGGTTCGGCGTGCACGAGCACATCAAGATCGGCGCCCTGCTCAGTGGCTCCGCCCGGCTGGGCGCGGACGGCGGCCCCACCGTACGGCTGGCAGCCGGCGACTGCTTCCTGCTCGCCGCACAGGACCACTTCGAGATGTCCAGCGACGAGCCGGGCGTCCCGATGGCCGACGGGGACCAGGTCTTCGGCGCCTCCACGACCCGGATCGTCCGGCTGGACGAGGCCGGGGCGGCCACCGGGCAGGAGCGCACCCTGGTCATCGGCGGCAGCGTCCACTTCCTGGACGCCACCGTGGCCCGGCTGCTCGACGGACTGCCGCCGGTCACCGCGATCCGGGCCGGCACCGGCCCGGCCCGGGCCATCCAGCCGCTGCTGCGGCTCTGCCTCGACGAGGTGGACGCGACCCGGCTCGGCACCCCGGTGATGATCGGACGGCTCACCGAGATGCTCTTCATCCAGGCGATGCGCGCCCTGGTCGAGCAGGACCCGGAGGGAACACCGCTGCGCGGCTGGCTGGGCGCCCTGGCCGACGGGCAGGTCGGCGCCGCCCTGCTGCTGATGCACCGCGCCCCGGAGCACCGCTGGACGGTCGCCGCGCTCGGCGGCGCGGTCGGGATGTCCCGGGCCGGCTTCGCCGCCCGGTTCAAGCAGCTGGTCGGGCTGCCGCCGCTGGAGTACCTGCAGCGCTGGCGGGTGCTGACGGCCGGCCGCGAGCTGCTGGCCGGCGACCGCACGGTGGCGTCGGTGGCCACCGAGTGGGGCTACTCCTCGGAGGCGGCGTTCAGTGCGGCCTTCAAGCGGATCACCGGGGTGTCGCCCGGCCGCTACCGCGCCGATCCGCTGGCGGCGGCGCCCCCGCTGCGCAGGGCCGGCGGCCACTCCGCGTCCTTCCTGCCGCATCCGCCGCTCGACCCGCCCCACCCGCCCCAGACGATGCCGCAAGTTCCGTAGACGGACGATCATGGCCGGGCCGTGCGGCCCGGCCGTAGCGTCGACAGCAGCGGTACGACGGCCGGCCGGCCGTCCGCCGTGGCCCGGCGCACCTTCCGGGCCCGGTACGAAGGAAGGCAGAACATGCAGTACGACCAGCTCGGCGCCACCGGTGCCTTCGTCTCGCGGATCGCGCTGGGCACGATGACGTTCGGCGGGGCCGGCACGCCCCCGTGGAACGTCATCGGCGGCCTGGACGAGAAAGCCGCCGACGAGATCGTGGGCATCGCCCTCGACGGCGGCGTCAACCTGGTGGACACCGCCGACATGTACGCCGGCGGCGAGTGCGAGGAGATCCTCGGCCGGGTGCTCGGGCCGCGCCGCCGGGACGTGGTCCTGGCCACCAAGCTCTTCGTCCGGATGGGCAAGGGACCCAACCAGGTCGGGCTCTCCCGGCTGTGGGTCACCCAGGCGCTGGAGGACAGCCTGCGGCGGCTGCGCACCGACCACATCGACCTGTACCAGATCCACAGCTTCGACCCGCTGACCCCGGTCGAGGAGACGCTCGGCGCCCTCGACGACGCGGTCCGGCAGGGCAAGATCCGCTACATCGGCGCGTCCAACCTGGCGGCCTGGCAGATGGCGAAGTACCTCGGCGCCTCCGACCTCGGCGGGCTGAGCCGCTTCGTGTCCCAGCAGGTCTACTACTCGCTGGCCGGCCGCGACATCGAGCGGGAGATCCTGCCGCTGGCGGTCGACCGCAAGCTGGCCACGCTCGTCTACAGCCCGCTGGCCGGCGGTTTCCTCACCGGCAAGTTCGACCGCGACGGCAGCAGCGACGAGCAGTCCCGCCGCGCCCAGGCGAACAACCCGCCGGTCGACCCGGACCGCGCCTACGACATCGTCGACGCGCTGCGTGCGGTCGCCGAACGGCACGGCGTGGGCGTCCCCCGGGTGGCCATCGCCTGGGTGCTCGCCCAGCCCGGTGTCACCAGCGCGATCGTCGGCGCCCGCCGCCCGGGGCAGCTCACCGAGACGCTGGCCGCCGCCGACCTGGAGCTCACCGCGGAGGACCTCAGGGAGCTCGACGAGGCCGGCGCCCTGCCTCCCTCCTACCCCGGCTATGTGCAGAGCGCGCCCAGCAACCGCCTCCCGCTCCAGGGCTGACACCCTCCCGCCCCCGCCGGCCGCCCGCACCCTGTCATCCGTCAGGAGCGCCGGCCGGCCCTCCCTCAGTACGGCTGCCACGACTGGTCAGGCCAGGGAGAGTCCCACCCGCGGCGGCTCGCTGCCGCGGGCTTACGCCCGAGCGGCCGGCGCGCGGGCCCGCGTCCGCTCCGGGAAAGGGGTGAAGCCCGCCGGTGAGCACCTGACGGGCGACGATGCCGAAGGCCCAGATGTCCGCGGTGGGGCGGACCGCCGCCCCCCGGCTGCCGGTGCGGGCCCGTCCACCGCTCCGGTCCGCTCCGGGCCGCGGAGCGGGAGTTGCGCCGGGTTCTGTTCGAACCGTTGCGCCGCCCCGGGCGAGCTGCGACACTTCCGGACGCTAAGCCACTGTTTCGAACATATAACCACAGCTCGCCTGGTGGTTCCTGGCTGTTCATGAGCGACAGCAGTGTTCACGATCTCTCCCGCACCTGACGTGGAGGCAGGAATGGCTCTTCACCGCACCGGCCGCTGGATGCTCCAGCGCTGCCTGGCTGCCGGCGTCACCCTCGCCCTGGCCATCGGACTGGGCACCGGCATCGGGTCCGCCGCGGGGGCGGCACCTCCGACGGCGGTGAGCGGTACGGCCGCCCGGCAGAGCGGCGCGCACCAGCCGGCGGCGCACTCGGTCACCTACGACGGCTACTCCTTCAAGGTCGACGGGAAGCGTACCTATCTGTGGTCCGGGGAGTTCCACTACTACCGGCTGCCCAGCCAGGACCTGTGGCTCGACGTCCTGCAGAAGATGAAGGCGGCCGGCTTCAACGCGGTCTCGCTCTACTTCGACTGGGGCTACCACTCGCCGGCGCCCGGGGTATACGACTTCACCGGTGTGCGGGACGTGGACAAGCTGCTGGACATGGCCGACCGGCTCGGCATCTACGTGATCGCCCGCCCCGGCCCGTACATCAACGCCGAGGTGGACGGCGGCGGCTTCCCCGGCTGGCTCTCCACCAAGGCGGGCAACACCCGTACCGGCGACCCGGAGTACCTGAAGTACAGCGACGAGTGGCAGCGGCAGATCGACCGCATCATCGCCCGCCACCAGCTCACCAACGGCACCGGCTCGGTGATCGAGTACCAGGTCGAGAACGAGTACTACAACGGCGACGCGGCCGGCCGCGCGTACATGCGGCACCTGGAGGACCGGGCCACCGCCGACGGCATCACGGTGCCGCTGGTCGGCAACAACAACGGCACCTTCAACTCCGGTGACGGGGCCCTGGACGTGGACGCCGCCGACTCCTACCCGCAGGGCTTCAACTGCAGCAACCCCGCGAAGTGGAACGGCGTGCCGGACATCAGCTACGACCATGTCGCCGGAAAGCCGCTGGCCACCGCCGAGTTCCAGGGCGGCGCCTTCGACCCCTGGGGTGGTCCCGGCTACGACAAGTGCGCGCAGCTGATCAACGACCAGTTCGCCGACGTCTTCTACAAGCAGAACATCGCGGTCGGCGCGACCTCGCAGAGCTTCTACATGACCTACGGCGGCACCAACTGGGGCTGGCTCGGCATGCCGGAGAACTACACCTCGTACGACTACGGCGCCGCGATCCGGGAGACCCGGCAGCTGGACCCGAAGTACGACCAGGACAAGCTGATCGGCTACTTCACCCAGGCGGTCGCCCCGCTCACCAAGACCGACGCGCTGCCGACGGTGGCCACCGACAACCCGAAGATCGTCGACACCGCACGCCGCAACCCCGACACCGGAACGCAGTTCCACGTCCTGCGGCACAGCGACTCCACCGCGACGAGCACCGACAGCGCCCATCTGACGATCGACCTCGGCGCCCACCCCGGTTACACCTACGACGACCCGGACCCGGCGGTCACCTACACCGGCACCTGGTCGCACGTCGGGGCGGAGCAGAACTACACCGGCGGGGACTACCAGCACACCGAGTCCTTCTCCGACGCCGCCGGTGACAGCGCGAGCGTCGACTTCACCGGCACCGGTGTGAAGTGGATCAGCAACCTCGACGGCAACCACGGCACCGCCGACGTCTACCTCGACGGCGCCAAGGTCAAGACCGTCGACCTCTACAGCGCCACCAAGCAGAACCAGTACGTGGCCTATCAGGCGAGCGGGCTCGCCGCAGGACCGCACACGCTGAAGATCGTGGCGACCGGCACCAAGGCCGCCGCCTCGGCCGGCACCTTCGTCACCATCGACGCGATCGACATCGCCACCGGCTCCCCCTCGACCGCGCCGGTCTACACCGTCCCGCAGCAGCCCGGCACCGGCATCACGCTGAACGGCCGCAGCTCCAAGATCATCGTCGCCGACTACAACCTCGGCGGCAACCAACTGCAGTACTCCACCTCGGAGATCATGACCAACGCCACCATCGCCGGCCGCGACGTCGCGGTGCTCTACGGCGACCACGGCTCCGACGGCGAGACCGTCCTGAACTACAAGACCCGTCCCACCGTCACCACCACCGGCGGCACGGTCGCCTCCACCTGGGACCCGGCCACCGGCGACCTGCGGCTCAACTACAGCCACACCGGCCTGACCCGGGTCCAGATCAGCGGCGGCGCTCACCCGCTCCTGCTGCTGCTCGCCGACACCGACACCGCCAAGACCTTCTGGCGGGCCGACACATCGGCCGGCCCGGTGATCGTGCGCGGCACCCATCTGCTGCGCGGCGCACAGAGCCACGGCCGCTCCCTGGAGCTGACCGGCGACAACGGTACCGACTCCGCGATCGAGGTGTTCAGCGGCGCCACCTCCGTCAGCTGGAACGGCTCAAGCGTCCGCACCAAGCCGACGCCGACCGGCAGCCGTACCGGGTCCATCGCCACCGCGGCGGCCATCTCCCTTCCCGCGCTGACCGACTGGAAGCACACCGAGGAGTCCCCGGAGGCACAGCCCGGCTTCGACGACTCGGGCTGGCAGGTGGCCGACAAGACCACCACCAACAGCACCACCACACCCGGCACCCTTCCGGTGCTCTTCGCCGACGACTACGGCTTCCACACCGGAAGCACCTGGTACCGGGGCAGGTTCACCGGCACCGGCAAGGAGACCGGCATCACCGTCTCCGCGCAGAGCGGCGGCGGCGCAGCGGCCTCCTCGGTCTGGCTCAACGGCACCTTCCTCGGCAGCGCCACCGCCGACGGAGCGAAGACCTACACCTTCCCGCCCGGCACCCTCAAGAACGGCGCGGACAACATCGTCTCGGTGCTCACCGTGAACATGGGCCACGAGGAGGACTACAACGAGTCCAACGGCAACAAGGCGGCCCGCGGGCTGACCAGTGCCACCCTCGTCGGCAACCCGCTCACCTCGATCACCTGGCGGCTGCAGGGCGCCCGCGGCGGCGAGCAGCCCGTCGACACCGTGCGCGGACCGCTCAACACCGGTGGCCTGTACGGCGAACGGGCCGGCTACATGCTGCCTGGCTACCCCACCAAGGGATGGCAGAACGTCAAGCTGCCGGCCACCGACACCACCCCCGGCGTCTCCTGGTACACCACCGACGTCAGCCTGAGACTGCCCAAGGGGCAGGACACCTCGCTCGGCCTCACCATCACCGACGACCCGTCCCGCAAGTACCGCGCCGAGATCTACGTCAACGGCTGGGACATGGGCAACTACGTCAACTACCTCGGCCCGCAGCACAGTTTCCCGGTGCCGAACGGCATCCTCGACCCGCACGGCAAGAACACCATCGCCATCGCGGTGTGGAACCTCGACGGCAGCACCGGCGGACTCGGCCAGGTCGCGCTGACCGACTACGGCAGCTACGCCTCGTCGCTCACCGTCGGCCAGAACCGCAGCCCGGGCTACGACCGTCTCCGGTACGCGATGCCGGCCGCCCCGAAGTCCTCGCTCAACCTGAAGGTGCCCGGTTCTGTCGCCGCCGGGCAGCGGTTCACCGCCACCGCGACGGTCGCCGTACCGCAGGGCGGGCCCACCGCCCAGAACGTCACCGCGGCACTGAAGGCACCGGCCGGCTGGACCGTCAGTCCGCACTCCACCCCGCCCGTGGTCCGGGAGATCCGCGGCGGCAGGTCGGCGACCTACAGCTGGTCGGTCACCGCACCGGCCACCCTCGCGCAGGTGAACACCCTCACCGCGACGGCGAAGTTCACCCAGGACCACCGCTCCGCCACCGCCTCCGACGAACGGGTGACCGGCACCATTCCCGCGCCGCCGGCCGCCGGAACCGATCAGGTCAGTGATCTGCCGTTCCTCTCCTCGACCAACGGATGGGGACCCGTCGAGCGCGACCAGAGTGTCGGCAACACCTCGCCGAACGACGGCACTCCGCTCAAGCTCGGCGGCACCGTCTACGCCAAGGGGCTGGGCACCAACTCGCCCAGCGACGTGCAGATCTACCTGGGCGCGCAGTGCAGCAGGTTCACCGCCACGGTCGGCGTCGACAACGGCGACCCGGGCACCGTGACCTTCTCCGTCGCACTCGACGGCACGGTGCTCACCACCACACCCACCCTCAACGGAAAGTCACAGCCGGCCGTCATCGACGTACCCGTGACCGGGGGACAGGTGCTCGACCTGGTCGTCGGCGACGGCGGCGACGGCAATGGGAACGACCACGGCGACTGGGTGAACCCGACCCTGACCTGCGGCACGCCCTGATCCTCGCGTCCCGGCGGACGGCCTGGACGACGGCCTGGACGACGGCCTGGACGACGGCCCGGACAACGGCCCGGCCCGCGGCGGTGGTTTCGCCGCGGGCCGGGCTTTTCCGTCCACCGACCGGAGCCGCAAACGTCCGATCTATTGACGTGCTCCTGCCCCGCGGACAAGACTGCCCACCGCGGAACTGACAACGATGTCAGCGGACTTAATTGACACCGCGCGCCCACGGTCGGGACGGACCGGGTCCGCGGCGAGAGGAAAGGTCCAAGGTGTTGCGACACAGCGGCAGATGGAGCAGATTCGGCGTCCTGGCCACGGTGCTGGCCGCAGGGGCGGTGATGGTGACCCCCGCGGCGGCCGGCGCCGCACCGGACCACGGCCCCGGCGGCCGGACCGCGCTGGTGGCGGATCCGACCGGGTACGTCGACCCCTTCATCGGCACCCAGAAAGGCGTGGACTGGGAGAACACCTTCCCCGGGGTCACCGCGCCGTTCGGCATGATGCAGTTCAGCCCCGACACCGCGTCCGGCCCCACCGGTTACTCCTACGGTGACGACGCCATCAAGGGCTTCAGCCTCGACCACTTCTCCGGCGGCTGCTCGTCCTTCGGCGACATCCCGATCCTGCCGGTCACCGGCGCCGTCGGGACCGACCCGGCCGGGCGCACCGAACACTTCTCGCACGACGACGAGCAGGCCGCGCCCGGCTCGTACGACGTGAAGCTGGCCGACTCCGGGGTGCAGGTGGACCTCGGCGCCACCGCCAGGACCGGGATCGCCTCCTTCCGGTACCCGGCCGGCAGCCAGGCGCAGGTGCTGGTGAAGTCGGGCACCAGCCTCGGCGGTGACCTGGCCGCCGAGGTGCACGTCGTCAACGACCACGAACTCGCCGGCACCACCACCCCGCACGGGCTCTGCAACAACAGCCAGTACACGATGTACTTCGACATCACCTTCGACCGGCCGTTCACCGCCCACGGCACCTGGCAGGGCGGCGCCGTCACCCCCGGCTCGTCCGCCGCCACCGGCGCCGGCTCGGGCGCCTACCTGACCTTCGACACCTCCGCGCGGACCACGGTCACCGCCAAGGTCGGCATGTCGTACGTCAGTACCGGCGGCGCGGCCAGGAACCTGGCCGCCGAGATCCCGGGCTGGAACGTCGGCCACGTACAGCGGCAGACCCGCGACGCATGGCGCGACGTGCTGCGCAGGGTCGGTGTCGGCGGTGGCACGGACACCGAACTCACCACCTTCTACACCTCGCTGTACCGCTCCTTCCAGTCGCCGAGCGTCTTCAACGACGTGGACGGCCGCTACATCGGCTTCGACAACGTGATCCACACGGTGCCCGCAGGACACACCCAGTACGCGACCTTCTCCGACTGGGACATCTACCGCTCGCTGGCACCGCTGCAGACCATGATCTATCCGCAGAAGGCCGGTGACATGGCCAACTCGCTGCTGCGCGACGCCCAGCAGCAGGGCGGCTGGTGGCCGAAGTGGCCCTCGCAGAACATGACCGGCAATGTGATGAACGGTGACAACGGCGTACCGCTCTTCGCCCAGTACGTCGCCTATGGCGCGACCGGCGTGGACGTCCGCGCGGCGCTGCCCATCATGAAGAAGGGCGCCACCCGGTCGCAGAGCGTCGGCTGGGGCTGGACCGAGCGGCCCGGCGTCGAGGACTACGTCCGCCTCGGTTACGCGCCCAACAACGCCACCTCCCAGGGTGACCACGGCCTGCAGGGCGCCTCGGAGACCCTGGAGTGGTCCACCGACGACTTCGCCATCTCCCGGCTCGCCGCTTCCGTCGGCGACCACAGGACCGAGGCCGAGTACGCCGAGCGCGGCAACAACTGGCAGAACATCTACGACCCGAGCACCGGCTACCTGCGCCCGCGCGACGACAACGGCGCCTTCCCGGCAGGACCCGGCTTCCAGACCCCGCCGGCCGGGGCGTTCGGCCAGGACGGCTACGACGAGGGCAACGCGGCCCAGTACAACTGGTCGGTCCAGCAGGACATGGCCGGCCTGATCGCCGCGCTGGGCGGCAAGGAGAAGGCCGCCCAGCGGCTGGACGACTTCTTCAGCCAACTCAACGCGGGCGGCAACGCCCCCTACGACTGGGCCGGCAACGAGATCGACACCACGGCCCCGTGGGCGTACGACTACGCGGGTCAGCCGTGGAAGACCCAGGAGGTCACCCGCCGCTTCGAGACGGAACTGTTCACCACCGCGCCGGACGGCCTGCCCGGCAACGACGACAACGGCGCGCTCTCCTCGGAGTACGTGTGGGCCGCGCTCGGCATGATGCCGGCCACCCCCGGCACCCCGGTGCTCGCGCTCAACAGCCCCCTGTTCAAGCGGGCCGTGATCAGCCTCGGCACCGGCCGCACGATCACCATCGACGCCCCGCGCGCCGCCGGCGACGCGCCCTACGTCACCGGACTGCGCCTGGACGGCCGCCCGTACGAGTCCACCGCGCTGCCGGCCTCCTTCGCCACCCGCGGCGGGGCGCTGGACTTCAGCCTTTCCACCCGCCCCGACACCCACTGGGCCACCGGCGCCGGCGCGGCGCCCCCGTCCTACCGCTCCGGTGAGGTGCCCGCGGTCGGCTACCTCACCCCCACCGGCACCCAGGTGCTCCCCGGCGGCAGCAGCCTGCCGGCCACGGTGGGCGCGTCCACTCTCGCCGGGCACGCCGGGAAGGTCCGCTGGACGGCGGCCTCCGACGTGGCCGGTGTGACGGTGACCCCGTCGTCCGGCACGCTCGACCTCTCCCGCGCGGCCACCGCCACCGCACCGGTCACGGTGCGGGTCGCGGACGGCACCGCGTCCGGCTACCACCCGGTCAAGGTCACCTTCCGCGCCGCGGACGGCCGTACGCTGCCCGGCGGCGCGGTCGTGGTGACCGTACCGGCCGCCGACGGCGCCGCCACCGCCTGCGACACGCTGGGCGCCACCGACACCGAGTGCGGGCTGCGGCTGCGGGACAACGGCGACGGCCACACCGCGGTGGTCACCGCCGGCGGCCGCTCCGGCCGCTCCACCACGGACGGCTCGCCGTACGAGTACTTCGACGTCGACAACACCATCGTGCCCGGCGGCGACTACCGGGCGACCGTGACCATCGACTACTACGACCACGGCACCGGCAGCTGGAGCATGCAGTACGACTCCACCAGCGGCGCCTACAAGCAGTCCCCGTCGGTCGCCAAGACCGGCACCGACACCTGGAAGACGGCCACCTTCACGGTGGACGACGCGGCCTTCCACAACGGTGAGAACGCCGGCACCGACTTCCGGCTCGCCAACAACGGCGACACCGGCACCATCGGCCGGGTGCACGTCTCCGTCACCGGTGACAACGTCCTGGCCCTGCACCTCTGCCCCGACGACAACTGACCGACCCCGGCCCGCCGGCCGCCGGGAGTCCCGCACGGACCCCGGCGGCCGGCGTTCCACGCGGGCCTGCCGCGGCCGCGGCCCGGCTCAGGTCCAGGGCAGCCGGGAGCGGTGGGCCCAGTACTGCGCGGGCGGCTCGGCCAGCCCGGCCAGCGCGTCGAGATCGCCGGGGGTCAGGGTGACGGTGGCGGCCCGCAGGTTCGAGGTGAGCTGCTCGGTGGTCGCCGCGCCGGACAGTACGGTGGCAGGCCACGGCTGGTGCAGGGCGGCGGCCAGCGCGATGGCGTCGTAGGACGCCCCGGTGGACTCGGCGATCGGGGCCAGTGCCCGCTCCAGGTCCTGATCGGGCTGTGCCAGACGCCCGTTGGCCACACCCTCCTTGACGATGATCGCGCAGCCGGCGTCGTACGCCTCGGCCAGCGCCGTGCCGGCCGACGGCTCCAGCGGGTTCCAGGTCGCCTGGACGCTGCGGAAGAGGGGTTCGCCGTCCACCGTGACGGCCAGCGCGGCACGGATCGCCTCGCCCTGCGCGGGTCCGCTCGCCGAGAGCCCGACGGTCACGCCCTCGGCGGCCAGCGCGGCCAGCCGGCGGTGCAGCACCTCGTCGGTGAGCGCCGGGCTCTCCGGGGTCACCGAGTGCACCTGGTAGATGTCGAGATGGTCGCCGAGCAGCTGCCGGGTCTCGGCGAGCTGACGGTCGTACGCGGCGACGGAGTGGTCCTTCACCTCGTGCACCTCGGCGTCGACCCGCCAGTCACCGGTGTAGGTGTAGCCCCACTTGCTGGAGACGATCACCCCGCCGCGGTCGCCGTCGGCGGCCAGCCACTCGGCGAGGAATTCCTCGGAGCGGCCGTAGGAGCGGGCCGCGTCGAAGTGGCGGACGCCGTGGGCGTAGGCGTCGTCGAGCAGGTCGTGCACCCGCCGTCGCATCGCGTCCACCCCGCGGCCGGGCGGCAGGTCGCGGTCGCGGCCCAGCGTGATGTAGCCGGGCCGGCCGACGGCGGCCAGACCGAGCCCGATCCTGCGGTCGGCGGGGGCGGGGTGCGGTCGTCCTGGCACGGGTGGCTCCCTGCGGTGAGCGGCGCGGACGTCCGTCCGTGGGCGTCCGCGTGATCACGGTAGTCCGGCCGGCGACCGCCGTGGCGACCGGCCCGGGGAGGTCACCCGAGTGGGCGTCCGTGAGGGTCCCGAGCCCACCATCAAGGTCGCGAGCGTCACCGGCTGGGCGGTCGGCGACACCTTAACCGTCGGCACCGGGCCGAGCCAGGAGACCGGCACCGTGGCAGCCGTCGGCACCGCGGGCACGGGCGGCACCGGAATCACCCTCACCAAGGCGCTCGGCCGCGCCCACCTCGCCGGGGCGACCGCCGTCGACCAGGGCACCGGCCTCACCCTGACCGCGGGCCTGCACCACGCCCAGGCGCAGGGCGCGGCCGTGGCCACCGTGGTGCCGGCCGGCACCACGGCCCTCCCGGTGGCGGGCAGCAGCGGGATCAGGGCCGGCGACACCCTCTTCGTCGACGCGGGCGCCAACCTCGTGCCCGACCAGCTCACCGAGACCGTGTCACCGTGGACCTGGCCGGGGCTGCCGGTCACCGGTCCCACGTGGAAAGCTGGGCGCTGCACGCCGCACCACCCGCACAGGAAGCACCCGGGCCGTCGGCTCCGGAGCGCGGCGGATCGCCGCCTCCACGGGCGGCACAACGGACTCCACCGACTCCACCGACGCCACCGCCTCCACCGACCCCACCCGATGGCCCACTAACTCTGCCGAGGACGAACCGTGCCCGTGCGACCGCTGCTCTTCCTGGACGTGGACGGCCCACTGAACCCCTTCGAGGCCCAAGCGGAGAGCGGGCCGGCCGGTTACGTGGCCCACCGGATGCGGCCGGCCGGCTGGGACGACCCCCGGCTCGAACCCCTGCGGGTGTGGCTCAACCCGGATCACGGCGCCGCCCTCACCGCGCTGCCCTTCGATCTGGTGTGGGCCACCACCTGGGGCGCCCAGGCCAACGAGTGGATCGCCCCGCAGATCGGTCTGCCCCCGCTCCCGTACGTACGCTGGGCAGGACCGGTCGGCTACCAGAACGACGGGATGTACTTCAAGACCCGTGACCTCGTCCACTACGCCGCCGGGCGCCCCTTCTCCTGGGTGGACGACGAGATCGGCCCCCCGGACCGCGCGTACGTCGCAGGCCACCACCAAGGCCCCGCACTGCTCCACCGGATCCACCCGGCGGTCGGCCTGCGGACCGAGGACTTCCGGACGCTGCGGGGGTGGGCCGCGGAACTCGGGGCGGCGGCGCGGTAGGCGCCGGCGCGGTGACGTTCTGGGCGGTGGGGCGCGGCGGGGGCCGTGACGGTGACGCGCCGCCAGGGTGGCGACCGGAACCCCGTCACCGTGATGTGCCGTCAGGGTGACGCGCGATCACATCCCCGCGGTCAGCAGGTCGTAGCGGCCCAGCCGCTGCGAGCGGTAGGACCCCGGGTGCGCCGCCAGCCGGCCGAGTTCGTGCCGCAGCACCAGGCCGAGGCGGCGGCAGAACTCCTCCGGTTCCTCCGCCGCGTCCGGCCGCTCCGGGACGATCCGGTCGACGATGCCCGCGGCCAGCAGATCACTCGCCCGTACGCCCTGACGGCGCGCCATCTCGTCGGCCCGCGCGGTGGTCCGGTACACGATCGCCGAGGCCCCCTCCGGCGGCAGCGGGGAGAGCCACGCGTGCTGGGCGGCGATCACCCGGTTCGCCGGCAGCAGCGACAGCGCCGCGCCGCCGGAGCCCTGGCCGAGCAGGATGCTGACCGAGGGCGCGTCCAGCGCCATCAGGTCGGCCAGGCAGCGCGCGATCTCGGCGGCGAGACCGCCCTCCTCGGCGGCGACCGACAGTTCACCGCCCGGGGTGTCGATCACATTCACCAGCGGCATCTGCAACTGCCCGGCCAGTTGCATACCGCGCCGGGCCACCCGCAGCGAGCCGGGGCCCAGCGGATGCCGCTCGCCCCGGCCCCGCCGGTCCTGGCCGAGCACGATGCAGGACGCGTCCTCGAAGCGGGCCAGCGCCAGCGTCACCCCGGGATCCGACTCGCCCTCGCCGGTGCCGTTGAGCGGCATCACATCGGTGGCGGCGTACTCCAGGAACGCCTGTACCCCGGGGCGGCCGGCCGAGCGGGTACGCAGGACGGACTCCCAGGCGTCGACCGGTGCGGGGACCTCGAAGACGGGTTCCGGGGAGGGGGCCGGGGGCCCCGCGGTGAGGATGGTGAGCGCGCGGTCGACGACCTCGGGGAGCCGCCGCGGCGCCACCACACCGTCGATCAGGCCGTGTGCGTACAGGTTCTCGGCGGTCTGGACGCCCTCGGGGAACAGCTCGCCGCCCAGCGCCTCGTAGACCCGCGGCCCCAGGAAGCCGAGCAGCGCCCCGGGCTCGGCGATGGTGAGATGGCCGAGCGAACCCCATGAGGCCAGGACTCCGCCGGTGGTGGGGTGCCGCAGATAGACGAGGTACGGCAAACCGGCCGCCTTGTGCCGGATGACGGCGCCGCAGACCGTCACCATCCGCACGAACGCCGCGGTGCCCTCCTGCATCCGGGTGCCGCCCGAGGCGGGCGCGGCCAGCATCGGGAGGCGCTCGCGGGTCGCCCGCTCGATGGCGGCGGTCAGCCGGGCCGCGGAGGCACGGCCGATCGAGCCGCCCAGGAACCGGAACTCGCAGACGGCGACGGCGACCCGCCGGCCACGGACCCGGCCCTCACCGGTGATCACCGACTCGTCGGTACCGGCCCGGGCTGCGGCGTCCGCCAACTGCCGGGCGTAGCCGTCCTCGGCACCCGCCCGGTCCGGCGGGGTGTCCCACCTGCGGAACGAGCCGTCATCCAGCACGGTCGCGATCAACTCCACCGCACCGGGCCGCGGACGGGGTCCTGCCATCACGATCTCCTGCCGGTCGACTACGGTTCTCCGCCGGGACCCGTGCGTGCCCTGCCGCTGCCGCAGCCCCGGGGCCCCGGGCCCGCCGCGGCCCCTCCCTCCGTACCCCGCCACCCGCGCTCCAACGCGTCCCCGCCCCGCAGGTCACCCCCACGAACCGCCCACCCGGCCCCCGCCCCGGGGCCAGACACCATGTGACCGTTGACCGGCACGGCACACCGCTCGCCGTTTCGGTGACCGGCGGCGACCAGCACGACGTCACCCACCTCCCACCTCATACCGCTGCTGCACGCCGTCCCTCCGGGGAGGCGCTCCCCCCCCGCTCGGTAACCGCGCGACGAGCCGAGGCGGAATGAGCTCATTCTGAGACGATCAGTTGATCCATCGAGGCTGTCTCCCGGACCGCACGGAGCATCGCCGTCAGCACCGGGCCATCAAGAGAGGGCTGCTGCGAACTGATCGTCTCGTAACCCCAGCCCTCGTAGAGCGCCTTCACCTTGCCACCGCCGGCCAACGGGTTCACGAGAAGACTGACCTGCCGTTCGGGCCGCCCGGCGAGCAGTTCGTCATGGATCCGCCGAGCCGTGCCGGTGCCCCGCCACGGCACGCGCAACATGATCTCCTTCAACGCCACCGTCGGGGTGTCCGTGCACCCTTCCGGGACAGGAGTCGTCATCCGCTGCCACCACCGGTCGTCCGGGAGGAGCGTGTTGACGTACGCGTACCCCACGGGTTCGTCACCGTCGAACCCGACGACGGCCTCCCAACCGGGTTCCGATCCATGTCGGGACAGGCGCTCCGCGAACCGCTCCACCGAGTAGTGCGGCATGTGAAGCTGATCGGCCCGGACCTCGGCATAGACCTCGATCAGCACACTCCACACGTCTTCGATGTTCGTGGCATGGCGCAGTTCGATGTCAGGGTGAGTCACTGCGGATCCTTCCGAGAGTCGTGGGCGAACTGGTTCCAGGTCTGAACGAGCGGGCTGCGCGGGGCCATTACCTGCATCGTCGTACCGAAGTCGTCGAGCATCCCGGTGATGCGCGGGTGGTTGGCCGTGGATTCCGAGGGGATCGACATCGCGGTGGTGACGGCCGGTTCGAGATCACCCTGCCCGAGTTGCGCGCGGGCCAGACGCGCCGTGGTGATCGCCCTCGTACGGTGCATCTCCGGCCGCAGCAGCGCCAAAGAGCGGTGTGCGTGTGCTTCGGCATCCGCGTAGCTGCCCAACGCGAGGTGTGCCGCCAGGGCGAGGTTCTCCAACTCCGCCTGATCATAAAACGCGGTGAACCACACAGGGCGGTCCATGCCCGGATCGGCCCTCAGTAACGCGTCCTGCGCGGCCGTGATGGTCTGCCGGACCGCCCGCACGTTACCCGTCAGGCCGTGGATCGCAGCATGCCGCGCGTGCCCGAGGGACGCGAACATCGGGTCACGCCGGGCGATGGGCAGTCCCCGGGCCACATCGTTCGCCGCCAGGGCATCCGTGGGGCGACCGAGATGCCGGTACAGACTTCCCGCGTGGGACCAGATCCGGAACTGGATCGCCTGGTTTCCCGACATCACCGCGAGACTCGACGCTCGGTCGAAGTGCCGCTGCGCACTGTCGAACCGGCGTCCGTCGATCGCCGCCCACATCGCCGAGGACGTGAACAGAGCTGCGCACCCGTACAGCGCTCCCCGCACTCGCTGACTTGCTGACCCCCGCGACTGCAACGACAGGGCCTCGCCCGCGAGCGCTGAGGCCTGCGTCTCGATGGTCAGCCGCCCCCGTAGCGGTGATCGCTCGCAATGACCGTGGCAAACTTTGCGAGGAGCCGTTCCACGTCACTGCTCCCGATGCGTCGTTCGGTCCCGGGAGTCGAGGTGGCAGCAGCCAGGGCTACTCCGGTTGAGGCGTTGATGAAGTTCCGGCGAAGCACAGGGACCTCTCGGGCACTACGGGGTGTGAACCCCATGTCAGTGATAGGGCAACTGAACACCGCCTCTAACGCCTCCCTCTGCCGAGAGTGTGGCCATCGGGTCTTTCCGGCGAGCCAGTGCCGCACCGTACGGTCGCTGACCGTCCCCTCATAGCCCTGACTGCGGAGACGGTTGTTCAGGGCATCGGCAAGTTCCGCCTGGGTGAACCCGGCGCGGACCATCGCACGGATGAGGTCTTGGTTCTCCTCCATTGACTCAACGTAGCGAGACGCCTCCGCAGGTAGTACCGACGCGTCAGAAAATTTCCGGTTGCCCGCATTCCACGCCCGGTGCCTTTGTCCTCCTCCTCCCCACCGGTGGGTCGTTGACTGATGCGTGGTCGCCCTGTCGACCCCCATTTGCCCGGCCGCTTCGAGGATGCGCCATGCCCCCTGACAAATCTCCCGAGCCGATCGAGGTCTTGATGGCCGTCCGGACGATTCCCAACGCGACGGGTGCTCCAGGCTATTCGGTGACGATGCCGTGCAGCATCGAGAACGCCGCCCCCGTCCGCCGGTTCGTCCGGGAGGTTGCCGGCGCCTGGGGCCTGGACGACCTCGCCGATGACACGGCGCTCGTTGTGACGGAACTCGTCGCGAACGCGGCCCAGCACACCAAGAGCCCTCTGATGCGCGTGTCGATCACCCGTCCCGACCCGGACCTCATCCGTGTGGCTGTCACCGACCGGTCCCGTACCTTCCCGACCATGCAGAGCAGCAGCGTCACAGACGAGCGTGGTCGTGGCCTCGCGCTGATCAATGCCCTGACCGAGCGGTGGGGAGCTGAGACCCGGCCTTGGGGGAAACAGGTCTGGGGCGAGCTGAAGGGGAAGACATCCGCGTGAGGAAACGCACCGGGCCGTGAGTCGGTGACCTCGTCCACGACCCCCTCACCGGACAGGACGCGGTCGTCAGCGACGTCAACAGCGACGGAACGCACCTGCTGCGCCAGGTGAGGGGGCCGGGCGAGTGGATCGCGCGGGAGCCGCAGCAGCTCCGCATCATCACCCGCCGCACTGAACGCAGGGATTGGTAACTCCGGTAGCCGCCCGCCCCGCCCCCGGGCGTGGGGCGGGTTTCTGTGCCCCGAGCTCTCACGTGGACAGGTTCGAAGGAGAACGTGGTGCCCGGCGTGGGGCCGCCGTACAGGAGGCCCGGTCGGGTGAACTGCCCACCTCCGCCAGCCTGGTGGGCCGGTTCCTGGCGGCGGGTTGCCTCGGCAGTGGCGGGCCTACCGGTGGATCTGTGGCCCGGCGTGTGCGCGCCTCGGCCCGGTGCCCGGTGCCCGGTGGGCGCGCTGGTGGTCCGGTACGTCCCTGCCTCGGCCCGGTGGCCGGTGCTCCCGCGGTCCGGCAGGGGTCGCTGCCGCTCCTGCCTCCCGGTCGGTCTCGCCGATGCGTCGGTTCGCCGATCCGGTCGGTTCTGCCGGCGGCCTCGCGTTCCGCGTCGGCGCGTCCCCGCCTCGGCCCGGCGGCCGGTGCTCCCGCGGTCCAGCAGGCGCCGCTGCTGCTCCTACCTCCTGGTCGGTCCCGCCGGTGGGTCGGTTCCTCGATCCGGTGGCTTCGCGTTCGCGTCGGTGGGTCGGTGCCTCGGTCCGGCGGGTTCCGCCGGTGGCCGGTGGGCGCGCCGGCGGCCCGGTACGTCCCCGCCTCGGCCCGGTGCCCGGCCACCCCCGCCGCCCGGTGACCCCCCGTCAGGGGCGCCGCCCGGCCCTTGACACCCCTCCGGCCCCAGGAGGAACATCACTTGCTGGATTTCTGACAACGTTGTCGGTGGTGGTTGCGCCGCCGGCCCAGCCGGTCTCCTTCCGTACTCCCGAAGGGCAGGAATGGTGCACAACAGATCCTCGTACCGGATGACGAACCCCGGTCGCGGGAAACGCAGAACCGTCGTCGCCGCGCTGGCCGCCGCGGCGACCGCCGTGCTCGGCATGGGAATCGGCGCCGGCCCCGCCACCGCGGCGCCGGCGCACAGTACGTCCGGCGCCCCCGCGTCGTACGTCAATCCGCTGATCGGGTCCTCCAACGCCGGTAACACCTACCCCGGCACGGTCGTGCCCTTCGGCATGCTCTCCTGGAGCCCGCAGACCTCGACGGGCAATCAGTTCTCCAACCCCGCGCCCGGCGGCTACCGTTACGACGCCACCAGGATCCGCGGCTTCAGCCTCACCCACCTCAACGGCGTGGGCTGTTCCGGCGCCAACGGCGACATCCCGATCATGCCGTACGTGGGCGACGTCGACTCCTCGCCCAGCGCCGACACCAAGGACGCGAAGTACGCCAGCACCTTCTCGCACGCCAACGAGACGGCCCAGGCGGGCTATTACAAGGTCGCCCTGGACAGCGGCGCCAGCGCCGAACTGACCAGCACCGCCCGCACCGGCACCGGCGAGTTCGGCTTCCCGGCCGACCAGCCGGCCAGCATGCTCTTCCGTACCTCGAACTCCGAGAGCGGCAGCGCCGCCGCCACGGTCGCCGTGGACGCCGCCACCCGGACGGTCACCGGCTCGGTGAGCGCGGGCAACTTCTGCGGCCCGCAGAGCGCCAACAACCGCCACGACGTCTACACCCTTTACTTCACCGCCCACTTCGACCAGGCCTTCGCCAAGACCGGCACCTGGACCGACAGCACGCTGAACCCCGGCGCCACCTCCGCCACCGGCGGCACTGGCTACAACTCCAGCGGCAACGCCACCGCGGGCAAGGGCTCCGGCGCCTATGTGACCTTCTCGCCCGGCACCCACCAGGTGCAGGCCAAGGTCGCCATCTCGTACGTGAGTCCGCAGAACGCCGAGGCCAACCTGCGCGCGGAGAACCCGCCGAGCAAGAGCTTCGCCACGACCCGGGCCCAGGCAACCGCCGCGTGGAACACCGCCCTTGGCAAGATCCAGGTCTCCGGCGGCTCCGCCGACCAGCAGAGCACCTTCTACACCGCGCTCTACCACTCGATGCTGGAGCCGACCCTCACCAGCGACGTCAACGGCCAGTATCTCGGCGGTGACCGCAAGACACACTCGCTCGCCCGCGGCCAGCACGCCCAGTACGGCACCTTCTCCGGCTGGGACCAGTACCGCGCGCAGGTGCAGCTGCTCACCCTGCTGCAGCCGAAGACCGGCAGCGACTACGCCCAGTCCCTCTTCAACTACGCCCAGCAGCGCGGCGGTGAGTGGGACCGCTGGCTGCTGGAGAACGGCAAGACCAGCATCATGTCCGGCGATCCCTCGGACGCGGCGCTGGCCGGCATCTACGCCTTCGGCGGACGGGACTTCGACGTCAAGGGCGCGCTCGCCTCGCTGGTGAAGGCCGCCACCGTACCCACCGCCAACGACAACGACAGCGCCGGCTGCAACGTCGAATGCGTCGGCCAGCGACCGGCCCTGGACAAGTACCTGTCGCTCGGCTACGTGCCGTCCGACAACTGCCACTGCTGGGGCGGCGCCGCCGAGACGCTGGAGGACGCGGCGGCCGACTTCGGCCTGTCCGAACTGGCCGGCCGGCTCGGCGACCAGAAGACCCAGCAGACGTTCGCCGACCGCAGCGGCAACTGGACCAACGTCTTCGACCCCAACGCCACCGCGCAGGGCGGCTACATGCGCGACCGCAACTCCGACGGCTCGTGGGCCGGTACGACCTTCAGCCCCAGCACCGGCAACGGCTTCGTCGAGGGCAGCAGCGCCCGCTACACCTGGATGGTCTACTCCGACGTGGCCGGCCTGGCCCAGGCCATGGGCGGGAACAAGGCGGCCATCGCCCGGCTCGACGCCTTCTTCCGCGCACCCGACGGCAGCTTCGACTTCTCCGCCGCCGACCAGACGCGCTACGACCCCACCAACGAGCCCGACATCAACGCGCCCTACCTCTACGACTACCTGGGCGCTCCGTACAAGACCCAGGAGACGGTCCGCGCCGAGGTGGACGGTCTGTGGACCAACACCCCCGGCGGCATCCCCGGCAACGACGACGCCGGCACCATGTCGTCCTGGTACGTCTTCTCCGCGCTCGGGATGTACCCGCAGGTTCCCAGCCGCGCGGACCTGGTGCTCACCGCGCCGCTCTTCCCGCACGCGGTGGTCCACACCGGGCTCGGGAAGACCATCACGGTCAACGCCCCCCGGGCATCGGCCCAGAACATCTACGTGCAGAGCCTGCGGACCAACGGCCGCAGCTCCGGGCAGCCCTGGGTCCCGGCGTCCTTCGTTACCCGCGGCGGCACCCTGGACTACACCCTGGGCAGCACCCCGAACACCTCCTGGGGCAGCTCGCCGAAGAACGCGCCGCCGTCCTTCCGCGACGGTGAGGCACCGTTCTTCGCCGCCACCGACCCCGCCCGGGTCAAGGTCGAGCCGGGCAGTTCGGCGGACACCACCATCAAGCTCTCCACGCTGCAGGACAAGAAGGTCGGCGTCCACTGGACCGCCGCCCCGCCGGCCGGCATCACCCTGAAGCCCGCGCACGGCGACGTCACCATCCCCAAGGCCGGCGCCACCACCGCGAAGCTCTCGGTCGTGGTCGGAGCCGACACCAAAGCGGGCGTCTACTCCGTCCCGCTGACCTTGACCACCTCCTCCGGCGGCCGGCACGGCAGCACCGTGACCGTGCCGAAGACCTGGCTCTCGGTGACCGTCGGCGTGCAGGGCAGCGTCACCTGGTACGTCAACAACGCGGGCACGTCCCCCGACGACCAGAATCCGACCGCCAACTTCGACGGCGGCGGCTGGAGTTACTCCGCCAAGGCGCTTGCCGACGCCGGCGTCACGCCGGGCGCCACGGTCTCCGCGGCCGGCTTCGACTTCACCTGGCCCGATGTGGAGCCCGGCGCGCCGGACAACATCGTGGTCGGCGGCGGCGACCAGGTCCTCGACGTCTCCGCGACCTCCGCGGGCGACACGCAGCTCAGCCTGCTGGGCAGTGCCGCCTTCGGCGACAGCAGCGGCACGGTGACCCTCACCTACACCGACGGGACCACCCAGCAGGCCCAGATCGGCTTCAGTGACTGGACCCTGGGCGGCGGCGGAAGCCAGCCGTCGTTCGGCAACGTGGTGGCCGTGCACACCGCCTACCGCGATGTGCTCGGCGGCACCACCGACCCGGTCGGCACCGATGTCTTCGCCACCGTGCCGATCGCCCTGCAGGCCGGCAAGCAGCTGGCGACGGTGACGTTGCCGGCCACCACGACCGGCGGTGACATGCACCTCTTCGGCATCGCCACCGCCTGACGCGACCGCTCACGAGGCGGAAACGCCGGCGGCGCCCCCGGACCGAACCGGTCCGGGGGCGCCGCCGGGCCCTGCCGCCCGCAGGCCGGCCGGTCAGCGGGCAGGCCGCACGGTCACCGTGTGACTGCCGGCGCCGAGGCCGCTGAGCACGATGTAACCCGAAATCTCCGCGGCGCCGTACGCCGTCGCCTTCCGGCCGCTCCAGGCGAGCCGCCGGTCGACGTACACACTGACACCGCGGCCGTCGGTCGGGACCGCCACGGTGCCGCGGGTGCCGTGCGGGGCCCGTACGGTGAGGGTGAAGGTCCCCTTCGCGGTGTGCTCCCAGTCCGCGCTGAGCGGGCCGTGCGGGGTCGGCACCTGGCCGCGTGCCCAGGCGACGGACCCCGGGTGCGGGCGCACCTCCCAGGCGGCGAAGCCGGGGGCGGTCGGCCGGATGCCGAGCAACTCGTTGGTCAGCGCGGGCAGTACACCGGTGGACCAGCCGTGCGCCATGCTCGTGTACGAGCCCTCGTAGGCGGAGCCGTCCGGGCCGATGCCCTCCCAGTTCGTCGTCCCCGGGTCGTTGCGGTCCATCCAGCCGTACGTGCGCCGGATCTGGTCGAGCGCGGAGTCCGCCCGGCCGGTGCGGAACCGCGCCAGCAGCTCCGGGTAGGAGGTGAAGGCGTAGACCCGCTGCGAGGCGCCGCCGAAGATGGTGTCGTTGTCCATGAAGGCGTTGCCGTACGGCAGCACCGTGGTGGCGTCCAGGTGGGCGAGGGCCGAGGCGGCCCTTGCCGGGTCGGCGACCCCCGCGGTGATGGCGATGGAGTTGCCGTCCTGCGCGTGCCGGACCGCGCCGGTCGAGGAGTCCAGATAGGCGCCCGCGCCGGCGTCCCACAGATGCGCGTTGACCGCGTCCGCGACCGTGCCGGCCCGCGCCGCCCAGCGGTCGGCGTCCGCGCTGTGCCCGAGGTAACGGGCCAGGCTCGCCGCGTCGTTGAGGGCCTGCACATAGTTGGCGTTGTAGTACGTGATCCGGCCGGTGCGGTCCAGGAAGGCGTAGTCGCCGTACCCACCGGTGCCGTTGAGGCCCTTGCTGAGCAGCCCGTCCGCGTCGGTCACCGACGGGTACCAGGTGTCGAGCACCTTGGTCAGCTGCGGGTAGTACCGGCTCGCGTAGCCGCGGTCGCCGGAGTAGAGCACGTAGTCCCAGCTGCACGTCACCCACCACAGCGGGTAGTCGAAGAGCGGCAGGGTGTAGCCGTTGATCGAGGCCGGCGGGATCCAGCCGTCGGCGCGCTGGTGGTCGGCCAGGTCGGCGAGCACGTTGCGGGCGGCGGCCGACGCGTCGTCGTGGGTGAGGTAGAGGGTGCGGGCGGACACCGCGAGGTCGCCGACGTACGGGTCGCGGTCGCGCTTGGCGCCGTCCTGGAGCACCAGCTTGCCGTCCAGGGTCGGTGAGTCGGCGCCCCGCGGGTCGATGTCGTCGGGGCGGAAGGTGTCGGTGACCAGTTCGTTGGTGTAAGCGGCGCCGTACCAGTAGCGGTTGAGGTCGTCGTCGGAGCTCAGGAACCAGCCGCGGTAGGAACCCGGAGTGCCCAGGTAGGCGGTGAAGTCCAGCCACACCGCGTCGATGGCCACCTCGCCCCACGGCTGTGCGGCCGGCGCGTCGGCCGCCAGCGCGTCCAGGCTGATCTGCAGATAGCGGAAGCCGTGCAGGCCGTCGGCGTAGACCTTGGTGCCGCTCTGGTATCCCTTGACGTCCTGCCAGTCGGCGCCGCGGGCCGGCACCGCGTACTGGTCGGTGCCCTGGGCGGGCACCCCGGACTGGTCGGAGCGGGTGAAGTCGCTGCGCTCGGTGAGGAATTCCAGCGTCTCGGAGAACGCCAGCCGCACGCCGGGGCTGTTGCCGGAGGCCGAGGCGAAGCGGATGTGCGGGTAACCCACCACGACCTTGCCGAAGTCCACCACGACCCGGGGCACGTCGTCGGCCGGCAGCACGCCCGGGTAGACCTCGTTGATCCGGGTGAACTCGCCCGAGGGGGTGTTCTGGTCGGCGGTGACCGTGATCCGCACCTGCGTGGTGGAGACGGCCGCGGCGAAGGGCACCGCCCGCCGGGCGGTGGTGTTGCCGGTGACGGCAGCGGCGGGCTGCCAGGCGCTGCCGTCCCAGGTCTCCACGGTGAAGTCCACCGGAAAACCGTCCCCGTTGGACTGCACGGTGATGCCGGGCAGCGAGAGCGGAGCGGTGGTGGTCACGGTCAGCGTGTCCGGGTACGCGGCGATCGTGTCGTCGTTCCAGAAGGTGTCCGGATCGCCGTCGATCGCGTTGGACGCGTCATAGGTGCGGGGCCTGCCGTCGTTGCCGTTGTTCGGCGCGTGCGACGAGGACGCGGCGGCGGTCGTGCCGGCCGGCCAGCTCGGCGGTGTGGGCGGCTGCGGGCGCTTGAGCACGGTGGTCCGGCCACCGGGTTTCAGCAGCGCGTCGGCGCGGGTCACCTGCCCGGTGACGCTGTGCACCCCGGTGGGCCGCACGGTGCGGCTGGACGGACCCTGTACGTATTGCTGCCAGTTGCCGCCGGCGTGGCGGGACGCCGGCGGTCCCGCGGTTCCGGCCGCCGCCGACGGGCCGGCCGCCACGGCCGGCCCCGCGGCGCCGAGGGTGATGCCGGTGGCGGCGACGGCGGCTCCGCCGAGTCCGGCTCTGATGACGGCGCGGCGCTGCGGTCCGGGGACGGGGGACTCTTCCCCCGCGGTGTTGCTGGACATCTGCGGCTCCCGATGGAGAGTGGGCATGAAACGATTCAATATCGTTTTGCGGCTTGAGGCTACAAGGAGCCCCAGGCTCCGTCCAGGGACCGTACGCGGTGAATCCCGGATGTGCTCGGCAGGTGAAGCGCGGTTTGAATCGATCAGTGACCCCCGGGCGGGGCCGGGGTGACGGACCGTCAGTTCACCGGATGCTTGACGTGCGTGCCCTTCGTTGCCAAGATTCCCCTCATCTTTGGCATGTCCTGCACCTTCAGTCTCTGGGGGCGCAGGGGTGCACAACTGGCTGACAACGTTGTCAAGCGGGGGAGGATGCAATGGCCTCAAGGATGCGGCGCCTGCACGGGGCCGCGGTCGCCCTGGCCGTGGCGCTCGTCGCGGCGGGAGCGGGCGCGCTGCCCGCCCAGGCGGCACCGGCCCACGGCGGAACCGCGGCCGGTGACCTGACCCATCTGGTGAATCCGTTCATCGGCACCGAGAACGACGGCAACACCTACCCCGGTGCCGCGGTGCCGTTCGGCATGGTGCAGCTCTCGCCCGACACCGGGCACAACACCGGCTACGACTACGACCAGGACCACATCCGCGGCTTCAGCTCCGTGCACCTGTCCGGCGTGGGCTGCGGGCTCGGCGGCGACCTGCCCGTGCTGCCCACGACCGGTGACATCACCGCCACCGACAACGCGGTCTACGCGGCGCCCTTCACCCATGCCGACGAGACCGCGTCGCCCGGTTTCTACCGGGTCCGGCTGGGCACCGGCGTCACCGCGGAGCTGACCGCCACCGCCCGCACCGGCTGGCAGCGGTACACCTTCCCGGCCACCGACAAGGCCAATGTGCTGCTCGACAGCGGCCAGGCGCTGCACAAGGTCACCAGCAGCACCGTCACCGTCCTGGACGACCGCACCGTGCTGACCGCCATCACCGGCAGCGGCTTCTGCCAGGACACCACCCCGTACACGCTCTACACCGAGACCCGGTTCGACCGTCCGTTCGCCTCCTACGGGACCTGGAACGGCGGCGCCGTGACGGCCGGCCGGCGCACCAGCACCTCCACCGGGCTCGGCGGCGCCTACGTCCGCTTCGACACCACGCAGGACCACGACGTCACGGCTGTCACCGCCCTGTCCTGGGTGGGCGCCGACGGCGCCGCGAAGAACCTCGCAGCCGAGGGCCGCGGCACCTTCGACAGCACCAGGGCGGCGGCCACGAAGCTGTGGCAGGACCGGCTGGGACAGATCAGGGTGCGCGGCGGCACCGACGAGCAGCAGCGCACCTTCTACTCCTCGCTCTACCGCTCCTTCCTCGCCCCCAACCTCGGCGGCGACGTCGACGGCCGCTACACCGGCTGGGACGGGAAGGTCCACCCGGCGAACGGGATCACGTACTACCAGAACTGGTCGCTGTGGGACACCTACCGCACCCAGCAGCAACTCCTGTCGCTGCTGGCGCCGCGTGAGTCCCGCGACATGGCCCTGTCGCTGCTGCGGGTCGCCGACGAGAGCGGACAGCTGCCGCGCTGGGGGTACGCCACCGTCGAGACGAACATCATGACCGGTGATCCGGTCACGCCCTTCCTCGTCGACGCCTACCGCCAGGGCCTGCTCAAGGGCCACGAGGAGGAGGCGTACCGGGCGCTGAAGAAGCACGCCGACACTGTCCCGCCGGCGTCCTCGCCGGCCGCGGGCCGGCAGGCCGACCAGGAGTACCTGGCGAACGGCTATGTGCCCTACGACCCGGCCCGGCCGGGCAAGCCAGGGGACAACGACTTCCAGCACGGCCCGTCCGCGACCCTGGAGTACGCGCTCGCCGACGCCGCCCTCGGCGGGATGGCGAAGGACCTCGGCCACACCTCCGACGCCCGCGCTTACCTGACCCGCGGCCAGAACTACCGCAGCATCCTCGACCCCTCCACCGGCTTCTTCCGGGCCCGCGACAACGACGGGATGTTCGTCGGACCCACCGACCCGGCCGCCAGTACCGGCTTCCACGAGGGCACGTCGTGGCAGTACATGTGGCTGGTCCCGCAGGACCTGCCGGGTCTTGTCGGCCTGATCGGCGGCAGCGCCGCCGCCAACGCCCGGCTCGACTCCTTCTTCGCCTACGACCAGCTGCTCCAGGACCCGGCGGGGACGGCCCGTGACGTGTGGGTCAACGGCCCCTACTCGTACTACAACCAGGACAAGTACAACCCGCAGAACGAACCCGACCTCAGCGCCCCGTACACCTACCTCTCCACCGGCCAGCCGTGGAAGACCACCGATGTGGTGCATGCCGCGCTGACGCTCTTCACCAACGCGCCCAACGGCGTCACCGGCAACGACGATCTCGGCACCATGTCCGCCTGGCAGGTGCTCTCCGCCATCGGCATCTACCCGATGTCCCCCGGCACCGACCAGTGGGGCGTGTCCACACCGCTCTTCGACCGGGTCGACCTGACCCTGGACAAGCGGTACTACCCGCACGGCCGGCTGGCGGTCACCGCCCCCGGCAGCAGCGACACCGACCGCTACATCCAGTCCGCGCGGCTCGGCGGCAAGGCGCTGCGCACCACCTACCTCACCACCGAGGACATCAGGGCCGGCAAGGACCTCGCCCTCACCGTCGGCGCCCAGCCGTCCCGTTGGGGGACCGCGGCCTCGGCCGCCCCGCCCGCGCTCGACCACGTGCCCGACACCCGGCGGCACACCGCGGCGGCCCTCACCCCGGCCGATCCCGGGGTGCTCGCGGGCGGCAAGGCCACCGACGTGGACGTGTCCGCCGTCCTCACCGGACCGGGCGAGGTCTCCGGCACGCTGACCGTCACGGCGCCCGCGCCGCTCACCGCAGACCCGGCGCGCAGCAGCTTCCGGCTCGACTCCGGCACCGTGCCCGCCACCCGGGTGCTGCCGGTCCACCTCAGCGCCCCGGCCGGCACACCCGACGGCAGCTATCCGCTCACCGTCAAGGTGGCGCAGGCCGGCGGGCCGGCCGTGACCCGGACCGTGCAGGTCGCCGTTACCACCTCCACCTGCACCGGGACCAGTGGCTTCTGCCCGCAGGACCTCTCCGCGCAGTACGACGTGGACGGGGTGAGCGCGGCGGGCGCCACCGGGGGCGACTTCGACGGCACCGGGACGAGCTACCCGGCCGAGGAACTGCCCGCGCCCGGCCCCGGTCTGCTCGGCGGGCGGGCGTACGACTTTCCCGACACCACCGGCAGCGCGGCCAACTTCGCCACCGCCCACGGGCAGACGGTGCCCCTGGTGCCCCGCGCGTACTCCGCGCTCGACGTGCTGCTCGCCGCCCACAACGGTGACATCACCGCCACCGCCACGGTCCACTACGCCGACGGCGGCAGCGCCCCGGTCACCCTTGCCGCCACCGACTGGGCGGCGGGCGCACCGCGGCTCGGCGAGGACACCGCGGTCCGCGCCGACAGCCGCTACGACCGGCAGGGCGTGCCCGACGGCGTGGCGGTGAGCCTCTGGCACCTCACCGTCCCCCTGGACAGCGGCAGGACCGCGGTCTCGCTCACCCTGCCCGACGAGACCCGGCTCGCGCTGTACGCGATGAGCGGCCGCAACGCCTGACCCGACGACGCAGCCGGCGTACCCACCGACGGGCGTCCCGCCCTCCTGCCGAAGGCGGGCGGGACGCCTCACCACCCGGAGCCGCGACCAGAAAGGCAGTACCGCATGAGAAGTGGCCGAGCCCGCAGAACGCTCACCAGATCCCTGGTCGCGGCGGCGGTATCAGTGGCCCTGACCGTACCCGCGTCGGCCTTCGCGCAAGCCGCGACCGGCCACGCGGGCGGCGCCCCTGCCCCCGCCTTCACGACCTCGTTCGAGCCGGGTCAGGCACAGCCCGCGGACAGCACCGCCGAGACCCGCGGGGGCAAGCCGTGGGTCTCCGGAGTGACCGCGGGCACCCTGCCGGTCCTGCCGGGCAGCGTCAAGGACACGGTCACCGCGGTCACCGCGAGTTCCGACAACCCGCCGGACGAGACCGCGCCGAAGGCCGCCGACGAGGACCCGAACACCAAGTGGCTGACCTTCGCGCCCACCGGCTGGCTGCAGTACCAGCTGAGCGCTGACGTCACGGTCAAGAAGTACGCCATCACGGCGGCCAACGACTCCCCGGAGCGCGACCCGGAGAACTTCGAGCTCCAGGGCTCCGAGGACGGCTCCGGCTGGACCACCGTCGACACCCGCACCGCACAGGACTTCGCAGGCCGCTTCAAGTCCAACGTCTACGACGTGGCCACCCCCGGCGCGTACCGCTACTACCGGCTGAACGTCACGCTCAACCACGGTGGCACCATCGTGCAGCTGGCCGACCTGATCCTCTCCGACGGCTCGCCGGCCCCGGCGCCGGTCGCGGGGATGACCACCACCGTCGGCGCCGGCCCCTCGTCGGGCCCGAACGTCAAGCCGGGCGTCGGCTTCACCGGCCTCAAGGCACTGGAGTACTCCGGAACGCACACCCGGAACGGGTCGGTGCACGCGTACAACAAGCTCTACGACACGCACATCAAGGTCGGGCGCGACACCCGGCTGTCGTACGACATCTTCCCCGAGCTGACCGGCGGCGACCTGACCTACCCCAGCACGTACGCCTCGGTCGACCTCCACTTCACCGACGGCAGTTACCTCAGCGGACTGCGGCGGCCCGCGCAGGACCAGAACGGTGTCGCGCTCACCCCGCAGGGCCAGGGCAAGGCCAAGATCCTCTACGCCTCGCAGTGGAACGCGGTGTCCGCCGACCTCGGCAAGGTGGCCGCGGGCCGGACCATCGACCGGATCCTGCTCGGCTACGACAACCCGGCCGGCACCGCCGCCCAGGGTGCGGCGACCCAGTTCAAGGGCTGGATCGACGACATCACCATCGGCGACGCCCCGGCCCGTGACACCGCGGCGAGCTACGTCGACCACGTCGACACCCGGCGCGGCACCAACTCCTCCGGCTCCTTCTCCCGCGGCAACAACCTGCCGCTGACCGCGGTGCCGAACGGCTTCAACTTCTTCACCCCGGTCACCGACGCGGGCTCCGACTCCTGGGAGTACGCCTACGCGGCGCAGAACAACGCCGACAACCTGCCCACCCTGCAGGCGCTCGGCATCAGCCACGAGCCGAGTCCCTGGATGGGGGATCGCGACCTCTTCCAGGTGATGCCGTCCGGGGGCACCGGGACCCCGGACCTCAACCGCACCGCCAGGGCGCTGCCCTTCGAGCACGCCGACGAGACCGCCAGGCCCGACTACTACGGCGTCACCTTCACCAACGGCATCAAGGCCGAGATGGCGCCCACCGACCACGCCGCGGAGTTCCGCTTCACCTTCACCGGCGACAGCGGCGACCTGCTCTTCGACAACATCGACAACAACGGCGGTCTCACCTTCGACGCCGCCGCCGGCACCCTCGACGGCTGGTCGGAGCACCGCAGCGGCCTGTCCACCGGCGCCAGCCGGATGTTCGTGCACGCCGAGTTCGACCGGGCGCCCGCCACCGCGGCCAAGACCACCGGCCAGGGCCGCGACAACGTCACCGGCTACGCGCGGTTCGACACCTCCGGCAGCAAGGTGGTGACCATGCGCATCGCCACCTCGTTCATCAGCGCCGCCCAGGCGAAGAAGAACCTGGACCTGGAGATCCCGGCCGGCACCTCGTTCGCCACCGTGCAGCACCGCGCGGCGCAGCAGTGGAACAGCCGCCTCGGCAAGGTCGAGGTGCAGGGCGCCAGTGACGACCAGCTGACCACGCTCTACTCGAACCTGTACCGGATGAACCTGTACCCCAACTCCGCCTCGGAGAACACCGGTACCGCCCAGCACCCGGTCTACCGGTACGCCAGCTCGTTCTCCAAGCAGGGCCCGAGCTCGCCCACCGAGACCGGCGCCCAGGTGGTGGACGGCAAGGTCTACGTCAACAACGGCTTCTGGGACAGCTACCGCACCGAGTGGCCGGCGTACTCCCTGCTGGAGTCGCGGACCGCCGGCGAACTCGCGAACGGCTTCGTCCAGCAGTACAAGGACGGCGGCTGGACCGCCCGCTGGTCCTCACCCGGCTACGCCGACCTGATGACCGGCACCAGTTCCGACGTGGCCTTCGCCGACGCCTTCGCCAAGGGCGTCACCGACTTCGACGTCAAGGCGGCCTACGACGCCGCGGTGAAGAACGCGACCGTCTTCCCGACCGCCTCCGGCGTCGGCCGCAAGGGCCTGGACACCTCGGTCTTCAACGGCTACACCAACACCTCGGTCGACGGCAGCGTCTCCTGGTCGCTCGACGGCTACATCAACGACTACGGCATCGGCACCATGGCGGCCAAGCTCGCCAAGGACCCGAAGACCGCCAAGGCCGACCGGCAGCGGTACCAGGAGGAGTCGGCGTACTTCCTGGGCCGGGCCCAGAACTACACCACGATCTTCAACCAGAACGTGGGCTTCTTCGAGGGCCGCAACGCCGACGGCTCCTGGCGTGTCCCGGACGCCCAGTACGACCCCCAGAACTGGGGCAACGAGTACACCGAGACCAATGCCTGGAACTACGCCTTCACCGTGCCGCAGGACCCGGCGGGACTCGCCGCGATCTACGGCGGCAAGCAGAACCTGGAGAAGAAGCTCGACACCTTCTTCGCCACCCAGGAGACCGCCGACGGCGACGCGGGCGGCTACGGCGGCACCATCCACGAGATGCTGGAGGCCCGGGACGTCCGGATGGGCGAACTCGGCCTGAGCAACCAGCCGTCGTTCGGCATCCCGTACATGTACGACTACGCGGGTGACCCGGCCAAGACCCAGGCGGCCGTCCGGGAGATCCAGCGGCGGCTGTTCACCGGCAGCTCGATCGGCCAGGGCTACCCGGGTGACGAGGACAACGGCGCCACCTCTACCTGGCAGATCTTCAGCGCGCTGGGCTTCTACCCGCTCCAGGTCGGCAGCGAGAACTACGTGATCGGCTCCCCGCTCTTCACCAAGGCCACCATCCACCTGGACAACGGCAGGAGCATCGTCGTCAACGCACCGGACAACAGCGGCAGCAACATCTATGTGCAGTCGCTGAAGGTCAACGGCAAGAAGTACGACAAGGCGTACCTGACGCAGAGTCAGCTCTCGGCCGGTGCGCGGCTCGACTTCACCATGGGCGCCAAGCCGTCGAAGTGGGGCACCGGCAAGGACGCGCTGCCCACGTCCCTGACCCCGGCCGGCAGCACACCGCAGCCGCTCGCCGACACCACGGGACCGGGCCTCGGCACCGCGACCGCGGCCGACGGCACCGATGTCACCGCGCTCTTCGACAACACCTCGAAGACCGCCGTCACCTTCCCGACCGCCACCCCGACGGTGACGTACGCCTTCACCGGCGCCGGCGCCAAGAAGCCGGCCGGGCAGCGGGCCACCTTCTACACCCTGACCTCCGGGGCCACCGAGGGCCAGGACCCCAGCAGCTGGCGCCTGGAGGGCACCAGCGACGGAACGCACTGGAAGACGCTCGACTCCCGGAGCGGCGAGACCTTCAGCAGCCGGCTGCAGACCCGCCCCTTCGAGATCGCGCACCCCGGTGGCTACACGGGCTACCGCCTGGTGGTGACGGCCGGCGGCACGACGGCCACCACGCTCGCCGAGGTGGAACTGCTGGCCCAGGGAAGCGGGCACCCGCAGCACTGAACCACCCGCGGCAGTGACCCGCCCGCGGCAGTGACTCACCGGCAGGGACGGAAGGGGGCGCGGCAGCCGGCCGCGCCCCCTTCGCTGTGCCCCCGCGGAGCTCGCCCGCCCCCGGGCGGACGGCGCCGGGTGCCGGACATGGCCTAGCATCGGGCGATGCCAACCATGCGAGCGGTGCGGTCCGTTGTCGGCTGCCTGCTGGCCGGCGCCGTGCTGGCGGGCTGCGCCGGATCCCAGGGACCCGCGGACGCGTCCGGCCCGGCGCCGTCCCGCACGGCGCCCACAGCGACGGCGGCGCCGTCCGGCCCCCGTCCGGCTTCGACCACCACCCCGCCCAGCATCGGCAAGCCCATCAGCAAGCCGCGGCCCGGGGCCACGTCCCGCCCGCACCCGCCGAAGACCGCCGCCGGCGTCCCGCTCGCCGCCGGAAACCCGCGGGGCGGTGCGACCGTACCCGCCGAGGCACGGGCGGCGGACACCTCGCACCCGGCCCGCACGGTGGGCGACGGCACCCCGTCGGGCTGTACGTCGGCGGCCGTGGTCGCCGCGGTCGCGGCCGGCGGGGTGATCACCTTCGACTGCGGCCCCGCGCCGGTGGTCATCACCATGACCGCGACCGCCAAGGTCCGCAACGCCGTCCCGCGGATCGTGCTGGACGGCGGCGGGAAGGTCACGCTGAGCGGCGGCGGCACACGGCGGATCCTCTCCATGGACACCTGCGACCAGGCCCAGGGCTGGACCACCTCGCACTGCCAGGACCAGGCCGAGCCTGAACTCACCGTCCAGAACCTCACCTTCGCCGACGGCAACTCCACCGGGAACACCGCGGAAGGGGGCGGTGGCGGCGCCGTCCTGGTGCGCGGCGGCCGGTTCAAAGCGGTCAACACCCGCTTCACCGGCAACCGTTGCGATCCGACCGGCCCCGACCTCGGCGGCGCCGCGATCCGGGTGCTCGACCAGTACCACGGCCTGCCGGTGTACATCACCGACAGCACCTTCACCGGCGGCAGCTGCTCCAACGGCGGGGCGCTCAGCAGCATCGGCGTCTCCTGGGTGGTCCTCAACACCGTCATGACCGGCAACTCCGCCGTGGGCAGCGGCGCCAACCCGGCCCGCGGCGGAACTCCCGGCGGCGGCAGCGGCGGCGCGATCTACACCGACGGCAACCGGTACACGGTGCGCGTCGAGGGATCCGACATCTCCCACAACGACGCGAAGGAAGGCGGCGGCGCCCTGTTCTACGTCAGCAACGACCGCACCGGCACCCTGAGCATCGCCTCCTCGACGCTGCGCGCCAACCCCAGCCACGGCTTCTCCACCGCGGGCTACCCCGGGATCTTCTTCCTCGGCTCGGGCAAGCCGGCCGTCTCCGGGTCCACGCTCAGCTGAGCTCAGCCGACCGTTCGCACCAGCAGCGCCGCCGTCCCGCGCGCGGCCAGCGGCATCCGCAGGGTGCCGTCCGGCTCCGGTGCGAGAGCGACACCGTTCTCGCCCAGGAAGGAGCAGCGCAGCGTGGCGGCGCAGGGCACGTCCAGCCGCAGCCCGGCGGCCACCGGCTCGTCGGCGAAGGACTGCAGCCGGATCAGGAACGCACCCGGCTCCGCGGCCACCAGCCCCACCACCCGTACGTCCGGGCGGTCCACGGTCACCAGCGAGGTCACGGGCGCACCACCGGGCGCCGCGGACGCGTCCGGCGTGCCGTACGCCCGCACCGCGTGCAGCGGGTGGCCGGGCTCGGCCGCCCGCATGCCGAGCGCCGCGGATTCCACCGGATCACCGTCCCGGCGGACGGCCACGCTGTAGCGGAACGTCTGCTCGAAAGCCTGCCGGCTCGGGAAGTTGGTGTCCCAGATGTTGTTGTGCACCCAGGAGTAGAGGGTGCCTGGCTCCTGGCCGGGCACCGACGGCGGGTAAGGCACGTACGGGATCGCGATGTTGCCGTGCTGGACCAGCGGCGCGTCGTGGGTGGCCCAGCCCAGGGACACCCCGCCGCCGGTCAGGGTGGCCCAGCGGCGGATCGCCCGCATGTGCCGGGCCGAGCCGGGGACCAGCGGCAGGCCGGTGCCCACCACCCCGCCGCTCGCCTCCGTCCTGACCACCGGATCGGGCAGCGCGAAGGGGAAGGCGAAGAAGGCGCTCTCCTTCGTCATGGTGGCCGGTTTGGCGAGATGGTTGGCGATGTCGAGGCGGGCGACGCCGTGCGGCAGAGTGAGCGTGGTGCGCAGCTTGGCGCCGCCGGGCGGCACACACTCGTAGACCAGCGTCTCGGCCACCGCCGACGAGGTCCGCTCCACCAGCACCGCGGCCGGGGCCACTTCGCGGCCGGCCAGCAGGTGCATGGAGTCGTCGGCCACCGTCTTGCTCGACTGGTGGTTGAAGCCGCCGGCCGTCGCGTACCGGTCGTAGACATAGCCGTTGAAGCCGAACACCGCGTCGGCGGCGACGAGTTCGGTGCCGGTGGACTTGTCCACGATGGACGCGACGCGATTGCCGCGCAGGTCGACCCGCACCGCCAGGAACTCGTTCTCCAGCACCGGGTCTCCCCGGCCGGCCGGCCCGTGCGCCGGGTCCACCGCAACCATGGTGTCCACGGCATCCATGGTGTCCACGGCATCCACGGTGTCCGCCGCGCCCGTGGTCCGCGCTGTCCGCGCGGCCTGCGCGGCGAAGACATCCAGCCGTACGGTGCCGAGCGGCGGCACGTCCGCGACCGTGACGTGCAGGAAGCGGCCGGCCGCCCGGTGCAGCGGGTTGGTCTGCGGCTCGCCGGTCACCGGCAGCGCGCGGCCTGTGCAGCCGTCCAGCACCCGCGCCGGGACGTCCAGCGGCAGCACACTCTCGGGCAGGAAGAACCGTACGACGTCGGTCCGCGCCCGGCTGCGGGTGTTGACGACATGGAAACTCGCCCGCGCGCCGGGCGCCTGCGGCAGCGCCGTACCCAGCCGGTGCGCGGCCCGCTCCAGCAGCGCGAGCGCCCCGTCGTGCGCGCGGACCGCCTGCCCGTACTTCCAGTGCCACTGCTGCTCACCCGACCCGTGGCCGCGGCAGCCGTACGTCCACGGGTCGCCGGCCCCCCAGGTGTGCTCGTTGAAGAGGGACACCGCGCGGTAGACGCCGCCGGTCTCCCCGCCACCGGCGGCCCCGCCCTCGGCGCCCCGCAGGTCGGCGAGTACGTCCAGGGTCTGGGCGTCGGTGAGCGCGGACTGGGCGGTGCGGTTCATCGCCAGCGGCGCGGCGCCCGCGCCGACGCCGTCCACCCACCAGTCCGACCAGTCACCCTCGAAGGTCTCCAGCCGGTCGCCGACGCGCGCTTCGGCGTCGGTGAAGAAGTCCTCGTGCCGGGAGAGCCGCAGCTGCGGATAGGCCCAGGTCTCGTTCCACCGGCGTACGGTCTCGGCCGCGACCAGACGCGGCGGTCCGTTGTCGGCGAAGGTCCCCAGCACCCGCAGGTGCAGGACGTCCCACGGGTAGGGGTCGGCCTCGTACGCGGCGTCGAGGACCGGATAACCGGGTATGCCCCTGCCCTGGTGCGGCACCGCGTGCTCGGCGAGAGCGGTCAGATAGGCCGGGAAGAGGTCGTCGACGGCCGCGTGCGACTCGTCGAAGCCGATGATCGAGCCCTCCATGTACGCCAGCCCGTGCGGGGTGTCGGTCCGCCAGACCAGCACCGACCCGCCGTCGGCGGTGCGCCAGCGGAACAGCCGCGGCAGCCGCGCTCCGCCGACCAGGTGCGGTGCCGCCCGCCCGGCCCAGTTGTGCGCCACCGACAGCTGCCGCACACCGTGCCCGGCCAGCACGTCCTGCAGGCCGACGACCTGGCCGGGCACGTCGGTCTGCATGGCCGTGGTCAGCGGCACGCCGTAGCGCTCCCGGACGGCGACCGCGTCCCGCAGGAGTTCGTGCAGTTCGTCCACCGAGCAGGTCTCGCTGTGCAGGTTGAACGGCAGCGCGGTCAGCTCGATCCGGCCCTCGTGGACCCGCCGGACGAACTCGGCGACCTGGCTGGGCGGCCGGTGCGCGGTCCAGTCGGTGAAGGTCGAAAGGCCCTCCACCGACCAGCGGTAGCGCGCCGCCTCCGGCCAGTCGTCGGTGGCCCGGATCAGCTCAAGGACGGTGTCCAGCGCCGCGCGTCCCTCGGCCAGTACGGTGCCCTGCGGGTCGGTGTACCCGATGTCCAGGTGCGCGTGCTGCACCAGGTGCACCGTCCAGTGCCGCTGCGGGCGCAGCAGCAGCGGCAGCGGCTCCGGCAGCGCGAGGTCCGGGAGGTCGAGATCGGCGCTGACCTCCTCCTCGACCGCCGGTACGAGCACCCGTACCGAACCGGCGGGGCCGTCGGTCACCTCGCAGTCGATCGGCGCGCCGCCGGACATCCGCAGCACCGCGGAGCCGACCTGCCGGGCCGGGGCAGGCTCGACGTCCACGCGCACCGACTGGGTCAGCCCGCCCGAGGGGGTCCGCCGCAGCAGCGGCTCCAAGGAGACCCGGACGGTGGTCGCGCCGTGCCGGTGGACGCCGGTGACGGCGCGCTCGCGCAGCGCGTCGCGGGCGAGGGAGGAGTCCCACCAGGAGGGGCGGGTGTGGCGGTCGCTCATCGGAATACGTGTTTCCTTGCGTGGCGGGGCTTTTTGCGGGCGGGGGTGGGCCGGCTCAGCTGGTGCGGTCGTAGTCCTCGGGGTCCCACGCCAGCAGCGAGAAGAGCTGGACGGCGGCGGCCTGGTTGAGCGTCCCGACCGGCTGGGTGGGGTCGGGCGCGCCCCCGTTGCTCGCCTGGAAGCGGAAGAGACCGGTGGCCGGGTCGCGGTTGTCGGCCCACAGCCGCTCCGCGTAGGCGCTGAACACCGCGCGGTAGCGCGGGTCGTGGTGCTGGGAGTCCAGCAGCAGCAGGTCCTGGAAGAGGAAGGAGTTGAAGACGGCCGGCTGGTTGTACAGGCGGTCGTCCGCGGTCCAGTACGCCAGCGCTCCATTGGCGTCCTCGACGGCCTGGTCGAGATACCGGCGGTCCCCGGTGGCGCGGTACAGCTCGGTTGCGGTGCCGATCATCGCGCCCGAGTTGTACGTCCACAAGGTGGTGTTGACGCTGCCGTTGTCGTCCCGGTCGTTCTGGTAGAGGCCGGCCGACTGCCGCAGGCAGTCGCGGTTCCAGTCGTACGCCCGCTGCGCCCAGCCGAGATACGCCGGCTGCCGGGTGATCTGGTAGAGCCCGGCGGACAGTTGGGCGAACAGACCGGTGACGTTCGCGGCCCGGATGGTGTTGGCGCCGCTCTCCACCCAGTGCATGCCGCCGGGGCACGCCTTGGCGGGGTCGTCGTCCCAGGCCCGGGTGTCGGTGGCGAAGGCGGCGCGGGCCCTGGCCAGCATCGTCCGGTCACCGGCGGCCCGGTACTGGGTGAGGAAGGACAGACCGGCCACCGCGTTGTCGTCGAAGAAGAGGTCACCGCCGGTGCCCAGCGGCGCCGGCAGGTAGGAGTCGTAGCCGGGGTGGGCGGGATCGGTCGAGGCGTACTGGGAGAGCGCGGCGAACCGGTCGGCCACGTCGGCCCGGTACCGGCGGGCGTTGTGCGGGATGTTCTGCAGGTAGACGGTGGCCTGGGTGGCCTCGCGGAACTCCCACAGGTAGGAGTACGGGTTGCCGCCCGCGGCGGCGGGGACGGACTCGCGGTACAGGTCGTGGCCGGCGGCGCCGAGGTAGAGGTCGCGCTGGAGCGCTTGGTAGCTCGCCCCGGCGCGGGCCGCCCAGTCGGCCGGGCGGGCGCCGGCGGCCTGGGCGGCGGGAGCCGCGAGCAGGCCGGCCGCGGCGGTGGCCAGCGCGGTCAGCAGCAGGCCGGCGCGGCGGGTGGCGCGGGCTGTTCCCATGGCAGGACTCCCTGTCAGACGTTGAGTTTGAGGCTGGAGACGAAGAACCGCTGGGCGAGGAAGAAGACGACCACCGTGGGCAGCGAGACCACCAGCGCGCCGGCCAGCACCACCGGCGGACCCACGTTGGAGTAGTTGCCCTGCAGATCGGCGAGCGCGGCCATGATCGGCCGGATGTTGCGGCTGGTGGCCAGCGTGATGCCGAAGAGCAGGTCGTTCCAGACCGCGACGAACTGGAAGACGAAGGCGGCGGCCATCGCGGACTTCGACAGCGGCACGTAGATGCTCCAGAACAGCCGCCACCACGAAGCGCCGTCCAGCCGGGCCGCCTCGATCACCTCGGACGGCAAGGTGGCGGCGAAGTTCCGCAGTACGAAGAAGGCGAACGGGATGGCGATCGCGATGTAGATGATCACCAGGCCGATCTGGGTGTCGTACAGGCCGGTGTTGGCGTAGGCGAGGAAGAGCGGCCGCAGGAAGACCTGGAGCGGCAGCAGGGTGCCGGCGTAGATCAGCCAGAACCACAGCGCGCGGCGCCGGACCGGCATGATCGCGGCGGCGAAGGCGGCGAGGGACGCCAGCAGCACCGCGCCGGCCGAGCTGACCACCGAGTAGTAGAGGCTGTTGGCCATGGCAGGACCGAGATCCGCCAGTTTCCAGGCCGCCTTGATGTTGGCGAACAGACCGAAGCTGTTGGGGTACCAGCGCGGACTGCCCGAGTAACTGCCCACCGAGGTGAGCCCGTTGACGATCAGGAGATAGGTGGGCACGAACCACAGCAGTGCCACCAGGACGACCACGCTGTTCCGGACGACTCTGCTCATGTCACACCTTGCCCTGGGTCGGCAGCTGGCGGCGCAGATACGTCCAGGACGCCAGCAGCACGATGATCGTCAGCAGTACCGCGATGGCGGCGCCCGCGCCCGGCCGCAGGAAGAGGAACGTCTCCTGGTACATGGACACCGCCAGCGTCTCGGTGGCCCGGCCCGGCCCGCCCTGGGTGAGGACGAAGATCAGGTCGAACGCCTTGAGGCCGTTCACCAGGCTCATCCCGATGACGATGATCGACACCGGCCGCAGCTGCGGGAGGACGATGTAGCGGAACCGCGCCCAGGGGCCGGCGCCGTCCAGCGCGGCGGCCTCCAGGGTGTCCGGCGGGATGCCCTGCAGTCCGACCATGAAGAGGATCACCGCGACGCCGGTGGCCTGCCAGGAGCTGGCGATGATCATCACGATGGTGTTCCCCGGCCAGTTGAGCAGCCAGTTGCCGGTGAGTCCGCCCAGATGCAGGCCCTTGAGCGCGCCGTTCACCGCCCCGTCACTGGTGAGCATGAAGTTCCACACCACCGCGACCGCCGAGCCGGAGATCGCGTACGGGATGGTCACCGCGAGCCGGGCCGCGCGGCTCCACCGGGTGGCGTTGGTGAGCATCGCGATCAGCAGGCCCATCCCGGTCGGCAGCACGATCGCGCCGCCCACCCACATCAGCGTGTTCTCCAGGGACCGCAGCAGGTTGGGGTCGGTGAAGAAGTCGCCGTAGTTGGCGAGGCCGTTGAAGGTGGAGTGCGTGTAGTCGCTGAAGAAGCTGCGGTAGAGCGTGTAGCAGAAGGGCGCCAGCAGCACGGCCGCGACCATGATCGCGGCCGGCAGCAGGAAGCCGCCCGCCATCACCCGCTCCCGCCACTGCGCCCCGGCCCGCCGCCGGGCGGCCGGTGGCGTCCCCCGGGCGCCGGACGGCAGGCCGCGCCGGCCCCGGACCGAATCGGTGGTCACACTCATGAGCCGCCCTTCCGCCAGATGTCCCACTCCTTGTCCGCGCGCTTTTGCATCGAGCTGAGCGTGGAGCGGATCGCGGTGGGATGGATCATGAAATTTCCCAGGTCGAGGATGTTCCCCTGCATGAGGTTGGGCGGGCTGGCCTCGTTGTAGCGGGTCAGCAGCGTCCGCCGGTTGCGCCTGATGTCCTGCTGCACGGCTTCGATCACCGGATTGGCGGCCGGTACGGCCGGGTTGGCCGAACTGTCCTGGAGGAAGTCCGACCACACCCGCTGCACCCGCGGGTCGAGCCAGGTGGAGACGGCCGCGATACCGCCGTCGTGGTTCGCGGCCCGCTTCGGCACCGCGAAGACGCCCGACTCGGCGATCACCGACGGCTTGGTGCCGGCGTGCACGGTCGGCATGATGAAGGCGCCGTAGTCGACGCCGGGCTTCAGGCCGGCCGCGGCGATGGCCGCCGACTCCCAGCTGCCGTGCAGGAACATCGCCAGCTTGCCGGCCTTCATCCGGGCGGGGCCGTCCGCGCCGTCGAAGTCGGGCGCGGTCATCCAGCCCTTGGCGTAGAAGTCCCGCCAGATGGTCATCGCCTCGGTCGCGGTGTCGTCGGTGTACTTGGCCTGTCCGCTCACCAGCCGGGTGTAGAAGTCCGGGTCCAGCTTGCTGACCAGTTCCTCGAACCACTCGAAGGCCGGCCAGACGCCGTTCTGGGTGGCGAGGAACGGTGTCACACCGTTCTTCTTCAGCACCTCGGCGTTGTGCGTGAACTCCGCCCAGGTGGCCGGTTCGCGCAGCCCGTACTTGGTGAACACCGGCTTGGCGTAGAAGAAGACGTACGACGACTGGTAGAGCGGAATGCCGTAGACCCCGCCGTCGAAGGTGACCGCCTGCTTCAGCTCGGGGGAGACCCAGCCGCGCCCCACCGCGTCGTTCCACACCGCGCCGAGTTCGGTGAGCCCGCCGGAGCGGGCCAGCGAGTAGAGCGGATAGCCGGACGCCCACTTGACGACGTCGGCGGCGCGGCTGGTCTGCACCGAGGTCTGGACGACCTCCTGGTACGAGGTGGTGGAGGCGTTCGACAGCGGGCGCAGGTCGAAACCGCACAGCCGCTTGAGCACCGCTCCGGCCTTCTCGTACCCGTCCGACCAGGTGGCGTTGTCGTTGTAGAGGTTCACCGCGCCGGGCACGCTCGTGGTGGAACTCCCGCGGGCGCAGCCGGCCAGTGCCGCGGCGGCCGTGAGACCGCCGAGACCGGCGAGCAGCCGGCGGCGGGTGGGACCGTCTGCGGGGATCGTCGAGCCGGCGGGCGTCGCCCCGTGATCAGCGCGGCCAGGTTGCATCGACCTGTCCTTCCGTCGTGTGCGCCCTGGCTGAAAACGACTGCCCGGTGCGCGGTCGCCTTGAAGGTAACGGTAACAACAGTGGGTGGCAAGGGTTCATCTGCCGGAAACCAGAAAATGCCAGGGGTGGCGGCACTTTGGCTGGGGCTTCGATGGACATCTCCTGGTGGCGCGCTATGGTATCGATACCGAATAGTGGCGATGGGCCGCCGAACGGGGCCGGGATACGGCTCTCCCGAACGACGGCAACGACGGCAACGACGGCAAACGACGAGAACGACGAAAGGTGTCCCCGTGCACCACGACGGCAGTGGCCTGCCCTACCAGCGCAACCCGCGCTACGACGCGGTCGGAGCGCCGGTCCGGTGCGGCTGGGCCGAGGCCCTGGCCGAACTGCCTGAGCAGGTCCGCGTGTTGGCCGTGGACGGCCCCTGGGCGCTGGACTGGGAGGGGGTGTCCGCCGGGCTGTCGGCGGCGCGACCGGGCATCCGGCTGGTGGACATGCGCTCCCACCTGGCGTCATGGGCGGAGATCGAGGCGCGCACCGAGGGCGGGGCGCTCGCCGGTGACCCGCACTTCGCCGCGCTGTCGCAGGCGTCGCTCGCCGACTTCTTCGCTTCGCTGCCGGCGGTGCCGACGCCGCCGGCCGCCGGGGAGCGGCTGACCGTCGTGTACGGCCCGGGCGCCGCGCTGGTCGCGCACGACGTGCTCTGGTACGCGGATCTGCCCAAGCGGTACGCCGAAGCGGCGGTCGCGGCAGGTACCGTTACCAACCTCGGGCAGCGCCCGGCCGACGGTACGGCAGGCACCCGGCGGCTCTTCTACATCGACTGGCCGGTACTCGACCGTCACCGCGACGCCCTGGCCGGCCGGATCGACCGCTGGTTCGACCTGCAGGACCCGGCCGCCCCGGCGTCACTCGACGGGGAGACCCTGCGTGCCACCGCCGCGCACCTCGCCCGCCGCCCCTTCCGCAGCCGGCCGACCTTCAACACCACACCGTGGGGCGGCCAGTGGGCCCGCCGCGAACTCGGCTTCAACCCCGAGGGCCCGAACACCGCGCTGGGCTACGAGCTGATCGCCCCCGAGTCCGGCATCCTGATCGGCAGCCCCGGCTCCCCGGACTCCGCCCAGGTCGAGCTGCCGTTCCAGCTGCTGGTCGCCCTCCACCCCGAACTCGTGCTGGGCGAGCGGGTGCACGAGATGTTCGGCACCTCCTTCCCGATCCGCTTCGACTACCTCGACACCGTGAACGGCGGCAATCTGTCGGTCCACTGCCATCCGCAACCGGACTACATGAAGGACGTCTTCGGCTGGCCGTACACCCAGCACGAGACGTACTACCTGATGGTCGGCAGCGAGGAGAACACCGTCTTCCTCGGCCTGCGCGGCGACGCCGACGTGGCCGACTTCCACCGCAGCGCCCACGACGCGGACCACGCCGGCACCGCCTTCCCGATCGAGCGCTTCGTGCAGACCTTCCCCGCCACCGCGCACCAGCTCTTCCTCATCCCCGGCGGCACCCCGCACGGCAGCGGCGCCGGCAATGTCGTCCTGGAGGTCAGCGCCACCCCGTACCTCTACTCGCTGCGGTTCTACGACTGGCTGCGCCGCGACGCCCAGGACCGGCAGCGCGCGGTCCACGTGGAGCACGCCTTCCGCAACCTCGACACCCACCGCACCGGCGACGCCGTCGTCCGCGATCTCGTACAGTCGCCCCGGACGCTCCGCAAGGACGACGGCTGGAGCGAGGAACTGCTCGGGCAGCTGCCGGAGATGTTCTTCGTGGTCCACCGGCTGACCGTCCGGGCCGGGGCCGCCGCGCCGGACACCACCGACGGGCGGTTCCACGTGCTCAACGTGGTCGAGGGGGACGGCGTGCTGGTACGGACCGAGGCCGGTGCGGAACACCGCCTGGGATACGCCGAGACGCTGGTGATCCCGGCCGCGGCCGGCGGGTACACCGTGACCGGGCTCGGCACGGGGGAGAGCCGGGTCGTCAAGGCGTTCGTGAAGTGAGCGGGGTGCGCGCGGAGGCGGTGCGGCCCGGGGCGGTCCCGGTGCTGGAGATCGGCGGCACCCATGTCACGGCGGCGCTGGTCCGCATCGGGTCAGGACCGGCCGAGGTGGCCGCACCGCACCGTGAACCCCTCGACGGCGGCGGCACCGCCGACGCCGTCACCGCCGCCCTGCTGCGGGCCGGCCGGTCGCTGCAGCCGGGCTGGCCGGCCCGCTGGGGCGTCGCACTGCCCGGCCCCTTCGACTACGCCCGGGGCATCGCCCGCTACCACGGTGTCGGCAAGTTCGACGCGCTCGACGGCCTGGACCTCGGCGCCCTGCTGCGCTCGGGGCTCCCCGGCTGTACGGGTGTCGCCTTCGTCAACGACGCCGAGGCGTTCGTCCGCGGCGAGTGGACCGAGGGCGCCGGGCGCGGACACGCCCGGGTCGTCGGCATCACCCTCGGGACCGGCGTCGGCTCCGCCTTCCTGCGCGGCGGCGTCGCGGTGACCAGCGGCCCGACCGTACCGCCGGAAGGCCGCGCCGACCTGCTGACCTGCGACGGCGGCCCGCTGGAGGACAGCGTGTCGCGGCGCGCGCTGATCGCCGGCTACCAACGGGCGTCGGGGCGGCGGCTGGACGTACGCGAGATCGCCGGCGCGGCCAGGACCGGCGACGCGGCGGCCGGCCGCGTGCTGGCGGACGCCTTCGGTCTGCTGGGTCGGACCCTCGCCCCCTGGCTGCGCCGCTTCGAAGCCGGCGCGCTCGTCGTCGGCGGATCCATGACCGGCTCCTGGGACCTGATCGGACCGCCCTTCACCCAGGGGCTCACCGCCGACGTCCCGCCGCCAGTGCTCGCGCGGCGCCCGCAGGAGGCCGGTCTGATCGGCGCGGCCTGGTACGCGGCCACCGGGCCAGGTCAGGAGGAGCGATGACCCTATCCTCTAGTCAACGAGCCCTGAGGGAGGCCACCGTGGCCGGCGCGCCGCTCACCACCGCACCACCGACGATGAAGCAGGTCGCCACGCTGGCCCAGGTCAGCGCGATGACCGTGTCACGGGTACTGCGCGGGGACACCGGCGTGTCGGCGGACAAGCGCGCCCGGGTCGAGGCCGCGGTCCGGCAGCTCGGCTACCGGCCCAACGCGCTGGCCCGCAACTTCCGGCACGGCCAGGGCACCGGCACCATCGGACTGATCGTCACCAACCTCGCCAACCCCTTCTATGCCCGCCTCGCGCTCGGTATCGAAGCGGCCGTCGCCGAGGACGGCCTGCGGGTGATGATCACCAACACGGCGGGTGACGCGGCCCGCGAGCGCGCCGCGGTCCGCGACTTCTCCGCCCGCCGGGTCGACGGTCTGATCCTCGTCCCGGCCGGCGCCGACCAGGCGTATCTCGCCGAGGAACTGCCCACCGGCCTGCCGGTGGTCACGGTGGCCCGGCCGCCCGCCGGCTACGAAGCGGACTGCGTACTGGTCGACGACTTCGGCGGCGCCTACACCGCGACCAGCCGGCTGCTCGCCGCCGGCCACCGCAGAATCGGTTTCCTCGGCAACCCCCCTTCCGTCTACACCGGTTCCGAGCGCTACCGGGGCTACTGCGCCGCCCTGCACGAGGCCGGCCTCGACCCGGACGACAGCCTGGTCAAACGCGGCCAGGAGGATCTGACCTCGGCCGAGACCGCCGCGGCCGAGCTGCTCGCGCTGCCGCAGCCGCCCACCGCGGTCTTCTGCACCAACAACCGCAACACGCTGGGCGCCTACCGCGCGCTGCGGCACCACGACACGCGGGCGACACTCGCCGGCTTCGACGACTTCGACCTCGCCGACGTGCTCAGCGTCCCGGTCCTGGTGGTCGATTACGACCCGGACGAGATCGGCCGCCGCGCCGCCCAGCTGCTGGGGGAGCGGCTGGCCAACCCCGCAACCGGGGCGCTGCCGCCCCGCCGGGTGGTCGTCCGCACCTCGATCATCACGCACGGCGCGGACCAGGGGCCGGCGCCGGTGTGACCAGCCCGTTCCGTCAGCGGCCCGCCGAGCCCGCCCAGTTCACCGAGCCCGCCCAGTTCACCGAGCCCGCCGAGCCCGCCCCGTCCGCCCGTCCTGCCCAGTCCGTTCATCCTGCCCATCCCGCCCATCCCGCCCGACGCGCATCGACAGAGCCCGGAGCCCGTACATGCACGACGACCGTCACCTCATCGAGTCCCGGCTCACCCGCGTCCTGAACGAGCGGATCAGGCCCGCGGTGTACCCGGACCGGGTGCCGCTGACCGCCGGGATCTGGAACGCGCCGGACGAGCCGGTCCCGGTCGCGGACGGCATCGCCGCGCCCCGCACGGCGATCGAGCCGGGCACACCGTGGGGACCGCCCTGGGGGACCAGCTGGCTGACCGTCACCGGCACCGTGCCCGCCGCCTGGGCGGGCCGGACCGTGGAGGCGCTGCTCGACCTCGGGTTCGACCGGGACACCCCCGGTTTCCAGTGCGAAGGTCTCGTCCACCGGGCGGACGGCAGCCCGGTCAAGGGAGTCAACCCGCGCAACCAGTGGGTGCGGATCGGCGACCCGGTCGCCGGCGGCGAGGAGGTGCTGCTGCACATCGAGGCCGCAGCCAACCCGATCCTGCTGGACGACCCGCCGTTCGTCCCGACCCTGCTGGGCGACAAGGAGACGGCAGGCCGCGCGCCCCAGTACGTCCTGGGCCGGCTGGACCTGGCGGTCTTCGACCGTACGGTCTGGGAGCTGGTGCAGGACCTCGAAGTGCTCGGCGAGCTGATGCCGGAACTGCCCGCGGACTCTGCCCGCCGCTGGGACATCCTGCGGGCCGTCGAACGCGCCCTGGACGCCGTCGACCTGCAGGACGTGAACGGCACGGCCGGCGCCGCCCGGCAGCAGCTGACCGGCGTCCTGGCTTCCCCGGCCCACGCCTCCGCTCACCGGATCAGCGCGGTGGGCCACGCGCACATCGACTCGGCGTGGCTGTGGCCGCTGCGCGAGACGGTACGGAAGGTGGCACGGACCACCGCCAACATGACCGCGCTGCTCGCCGACGAACCGGACTTCGTCTACACCATGTCCCAGGCCCAGCAGTACGCCTGGATCAAGGAGCACCGGCCCGAGGTCTACGCCCGGGTCAAAGAGGCCGTCGCCGAGGGCCGGTTCGTGCCCACCGGCGGAATGTGGGTGGAGTCGGACACCAACATGCCCGGGTCGGAGGCGATGGCCCGCCAGTTCGTGCACGGCAAGCGCTTCTTCCTCGACGAGTTCGGCATCGACAACGACGAGGTGTGGCTGCCGGACACCTTCGGCTTCGCCGCGGGACTGCCGCAGATCATCCGGGCGGCAGGTTCCAGTTCGCTGCTGACCCAGAAGATCTCCTGGAGCCGCACCAACTCCTTCCCGCACCACACCTTCAGCTGGGAAGGCATCGACGGCAGCCGGGTCTTCACCCACTTCCCGCCGGTGGACACCTACAACGCCACCCTGCACGGCCGTGAAGTCGCCCATGCGGCACGGAACTTCCGGGAGAAGGGGACCGCCGGCCGGTCGCTGGCACCGACCGGGCTCGGCGACGGCGGGGGCGGCACCACCCGCGAGATGGTGGCCAAAGCGGCCCGGCTGCGCGACCTGGAGGGGTCGGCCCGGGTGACCTGGGAGTCCCCGGCCGGCTTCTTCGCCAAGGCCCGCGCCGAGTACCCCGAACCGCCCGTGTGGGTGGGGGAGCTGTACCTGGAACTGCACCGGGGCACGCTCACCAGCCAGGCCGGCACCAAGCAGGGCAACCGCCGCAGCGAGCACCTGCTGCGCGAGGCCGAACTCTGGTCGGCCACCGCCGCCGTACGCGCCGGACTGCCCTACCCGTACGAGCGGTTGGACCGGATCTGGAAGACGGTGCTGCTGCACCAGTTCCACGACATCCTGCCCGGTTCGTCCATCGCCTGGGTCCACCGCGAGGCCCGCCGCACCTACGCCGCCGTCGCCGAGGAACTGCTGGCTCTCATCGAGGCCGCCCAACGCGCCCTGGCCGCAGCCGCGTCGGGGGAGGAAAGCGGCACCCTGGTCTTCAACGCGGCGCCGCACGCAAGGTCCGGTGTGCCGGCCGGCGGCGCCGGACCGGCGGCCGGCGGCGACGCGGAAGGCACCGTCACCGCGGCCCCGCGCCCCGGCGGCGGCCACATCCTCGACAACGGCCTGCTCCGGGTGGAGATCGACGCCCACGGGCTGGTGGTCTCGGTCCGCGATCTCGCCGCCGACCGGGAAACCCTCGCCCCGGGCCGGCCGGCCAACCTGCTCCAGCTCCACCCCGACTTCCCCGCCATGTGGGACGCCTGGGACGTGGACGCCTACTACCGCAACACCGTCACGGACCTGACCGCCGCGGACAGCGTCGAGCTGACCGGCGAAGGACCGCGGACCGCGTCCGTGCGCGTGGAGCGGTCCTTCGGCCGGTCGCACGCGGTGCAGGTGCTCACCCTCGCCGCCGGCCGGCGGGGCCTCGACATCGAGACCGAGGTGGACTGGCACGAGACGGAGAAGTTCCTGAAGGTGGCTTTCCCGCTGGATGTGCACGCCGACCGGTACGCCGCCGAGACGCAGTTCGGCCACGTCTACCGGCCGACCCACACCAACACCAGCTGGGACGCGGCCCGCTTCGAGGCGTGCAACCACCGCTTCCTGCACCTGGCGGAACCCGGCTGGGGCGTCGCCCTGGTCACCGACTCCACCTACGGCCACGACGTCAGCCGGCCCGCCCGCGACAGCGACCACGGCGGCACCACCACGGTGCGGCTGTCGCTGCTGCGCGCGCCCCGCTACCCGGACCCGGAAACCGACCAGGGCGTGCACCGCTTCGGCTACGCGCTGCTCCCCGGCGCGACCATCGCCGACGCTGTCCGCGAGGGCTACCGCATCCATCTGCCCGCGCGCCGCACCGAAGGCACCGGCACCGTCGTGCCCCTGGTCGAGGTGGACCGGCCCGGCGTGGTGATCAGCGCGGTCAAACTCGCCGACGACGGCAGCGGCGATGTCGTCGTCCGCCTCTACGAGGCCGAAGGCGCCCGCGCCCGCGCCACCCTGACGGCCAACTTCGCTCTTGCGACCGCCACCGTCTGCGACCTCCTGGAGCGCCCCCTGCCCGAAGTACGGCCGCCGGCCGTGCACGGCACGGCCGTCGCACTGGCCCTGCGCCCCTTCGAGATGATCACCCTCCGCCTCCCCAGGGGCGACAGCGACCCCGTGACGCCCTGACCCGCTGCCCCCCGTGCTCCCCGAGCCCCCTGAGCCCCTGACCCCGTGCCCCCTGAACCCCCGCCGCCGGCTGAGCCGGCCGTGAGGAAGTCCATCGACTCCTCGGACCTATCCGCCCTGCGAAGGGGGCAGGATGGGGCCGTAGGGGTGGCGGGGGGCAGAGGGAGGGGTTGCACTTGCTCGAGGTGCTCGGACTCGATCACTGGCAGGAGACGGCGTACTTCGCACTGCTGGACGGTCCCGCGCTGGGACTGGACGAACTGGTGGGCCGCAGTGGCCTGGAACACGACGTGCTCAAAGGCGCGCTGACCCGTCTGGAGGACCGGGGGCTGATCTCCCGGCTCTCCGGCCGGCCCGCCCGCTGGACGGCGCTGCCGCCGGAGCACGCCATCGAGGTGCTGCTGCTGGCCCGGGAGCGGGACATCCGACGGGTCCGCGCGCTCACCCAGTGGCTGGCCGAGAAGCACCGCAAGGGGCGGATCGGGCAGGACGCGGCGGCCCTGATCGAGGTGATCACCGGCCCGGAGGGCGTGGCGCTGTGCGGACAGCAGCTCTTCAACAGCGCCGAGCGCGAGGTCCGCGGCATCGACGCGCCGCCCTACGCACAGGCCAAGGACGGTTCTTCGGTGAACTCCAGCGCCAACGTCGCCTCCCGGGGGGTCCGCAGCCGCTTCATCTACGGCCAGGACAATCTCACCCTGCCCGGCACCATCGGGCGGATCGAGCACGACGTCTCGCACGGCGAGGAGGTGCGGATCCTGCCGCACGCGCCGATGAAGATCATCCTCTCCGACGACCAGGCCGGGCTGATCCCGCTGGTGGCGACGCCCCAAGTGCTGGACTCCTGCATCCTGGTACGCCCCTCGGCGCTGCTGGACGCCCTGTCGGCGCTCTTCGAGACGCTCTGGCAGCAGGCCCAGCAGTACGTGACCGGCGGTGTCACCGACGACGGCACCGCCGACACGGACGGGACACTCACCGAGGACGAGCGCCGCATCCTCTCCCTGCTCGCGGTCGGCCTGTCCGACGAGGCGATCGCCCGCCAGCTGGGCATCGGGCTGCGGACGGTACAGCGCAGGGTGCAGGCGCTGCTGGTACGCCTCGGCGCGGGCAGCAGATTCCAGGCGGGTGTGCTGGCGGCCGGCCGCGGCTGGTGGCGGCCACCGGCCTGAGGCGTCCGGCGGCACAGCGGCCTGAGCCGCACGGCGGCACAACGGCCGGGGCCGCGGGGACCTGTTGCGGTCCCCGCGGCCCCGGCGCGTGCGGCCCCTAGCGGGGAGCCAGGGCGAAGTCGGCGGTGACCGTACCTCCCTTGACCAGCTTGACCGTCCGGGTGGCCGGCCGGTAGGCGTCCGCCGCCACGATGACCGTCAGCTTGCCGTCGGAGACCGGCCGCCAGAGCCGGTAGCCGCCCTGGGCGTCGGTGGTCAGCGTGGTGCCGCCGTTCTTGGAGTCGACCTCCACCACCGCGCCGGGCAGCGGTACCGCGCCCCCGCTCGTGGTGCCGGTGACGGTGCCGGCCAACTGCCCCCAGCCGGCCGGTGCGGTCACCGACATGGTGACCGGCACGGTGACCGACGCGTACGGGGTGTCGCTGTCCACCACCAGGGCGGCCCGGTGGTCGCCGACGTCGGCGGCGCCCATCGTGGTCGCGTCCAGCGTCAGCTTGACCGTGACAGACTTGCCGCCCTTCAGCGTCAGCGACTTGGCGCTCTCCGACAGCCACGGCACGTCGGCGTGCGGCGTGTCCAGACCGGGCAGCTTGATCGCGGTGGCGGTGTTGACGCCGGCCGCGTCCTCGCCGCCGATCACGTACCAGCCGGGAGCGGCCTGGGCCAGCGCCAGCGGCTGCGGCAGCCCGGGCAGTGCCGACCAGCTGTCGTCGCCCGGGTCGTACGCGTAGGACCGGCCGATCACCGTGTCGGTGCTGACCTGCGCGCCGCCCGCCACCAGCAGCCGTCCGTCGGCGCTGGTGCCGGCCGCGCCCCAGAAGTCGCCAGGGGCGTCCGCGACCCGCTTCCACGCACCGGTGGCCGCGTTGAGCTGGTAGGTGTCCGCGGTGTCGTAGACACCGCCGGCCAGCGGCTCGTACGCGCCGCCGGCGCAGGTGAGGGTGCCTTCCACGGTGCCGCAGGACGGGAACGAGATCGGCTCCGGGTAGGTCTTGCCGCTGGTCCAGGTGTCGGTGGCCGGGTTGTAGATCTGGACGTCGGTGGTGCCGCAGCCGACCGCGATGGTGCAGCCGCCGATGACGTACAGCTTGTCGCCCACGACACCGGCGCCGGAGGCACCGAAACCGAGCGGGGCGTCGGCGATCTGCGACCAGGTGTTGCTCGCCGGGTCGTAGACCTCGCCGCCGCGGATGCCGATACCCGCCCGGTCACGGCCGCCGACCACGTAGAGCTTGCCGCGGATGAAGCCGTAGGCCGGCGCGAACCGCAGGGTGACCGGGGAGGCCAGCTGCTTCCAGGTGCCGGTCGACTCGTCGTAGGAGCGGAAGTCGGTGCTCCAGATGCCGTCCGCGGTCGCGCCGAGACCGGCGTAGAGCACCCCGTCGTTCACCGCGGCCAGACCGCCGGAGACCGCCGTCGGGAGGTCGGTGAGCGACTGCCAGGACTGCCCCGCGGTGGTGGCCGCGGACCTGGCGGCGGTACTCGCGGTGGGCGCCGCGCCGCTGTTGCGCGCGGCCTTGGGCATGGCCGTGTCCGGGGTGATCCGGCTGGGCGCCGAGGTGCCCGGAGCCGCCGTCGCCTGCGCCGCGCCGGAACCGAGGCCCTGCTCACCCAGCGAGAAGGTGACCGGGGAACCGCCGGTGTTGGTCAGCGTCACATTGACGGTCTTGCTGTCCCCCCACGCCACCGGTGTCGAGACCGAGGACTCGGCGGTGGCCAGCTTGGCGGGGTGGAGCGCGAAGTCGGCCGACGTGGCCTTGTCCGCCGCGACGTTGATCTTCGAACTGACCGCCGGGTAGCCGAAGGCGGCCAGGTCGGCGGTGAAGCCGCGCTTGCCGGTCAGACCGGAGAAGAGCCAGTAGACGCCGTCGCCGAGCGCCGGGTCGCCGGGGGAGACCACCGCGCGGGTGGTGTCGGCGGGAGCCGCGTCGCTGGTCACCGAGGCGCCGGGCACGCCGGCCCCGGTGTTGGCGTCGGTGACATGGCCGACGAGCAGACCACCGGGCAGCGCCTGCAGGCTGCGGGTGCCGATGGCCACGTCGTCCACCTCCCAGATGCCGGTGAGGCCGCCGGTGAAGTGGAAGCGGATCTTCACCGAGGACTTGCCGGCGAAGGCGTCCAGCGGCACGCTCTGGTGGGAGGGGCCGTCCACCACGTCGTCGTGGTGCCAGACGGTGGTCCAGTCGGTGCCGCCGTCGGTGCTGACGTCCACGTCCGCGGTCGCGCCGTCCAGCCGGTAGAGCGGTGGCAGCGCGGACTCGAAGTCCAGCTGCGGGGTCTTCTCCTTGCTGAAGTCGTAGCTGGGGCTGATGAGTTCGGTGTCGACCGGGGCCCAGCCGAGCGCGAAGTCGTCCACCTGGGCGAAGTGGCCGGTGCCACCGGTCTGGTTGCCGCGGTTGAGGGTGTCCTCGAACTGCCAGCCGCCGGCCGCGGTGTTGTTCTTGACCGTCCAGCCGCTCGGGGCGGTGGCGGCGTCGAAGTGCTGCTGCTCGCCACCGTGGTAGCCGATCCGGTAGCCGGCCGGCAGGGTGCCGTGGTCGTTCAGCGGCGGTACGAGGTCGACGCCGGAGACCGGCTTGTCCGCCACCGTGACCGCCTGCGACACCGGCTGGTAACCGGCCGCCAGCGGGGTGACCTCGACCGTGTAGTCGCGGTTCATCGGCACGGTGATCCGGTACGCGCCGGTCGCCGGGTCGCTGTACGTCTCGCCCGGCACGCCGTCCAGGGTGATCCTCGCGTAGACGCCCCAGCCGTGGCCGCTGTCCTTGACCGTGCCGGAGATGACCTGCGACGGCACCGCGGTGAGCGCGATGTCCTTCACCAGGTCGGTGCCGTCCGGGAGGTGGAGGGTGCCGAGATCCTGGTCGGCGTAACCGAACGCGCCGGCCTTGGCCGGGTAGTCGCCCGCCGGAATGTCCAGCCGGTAGCTGCCGTCCTTGCCACTGACCGTGTGGTAGTCACCCACATCGACCGCAGCCCCGGCCACCGGCTTGCCGGTCGCCGCGTCGGTCACCGTACCGTGCACATCGGCGTGCGGACCGGGCTTGAACGCGGCCACCCCGTTGGGGGTGCCGAGGCCGGTGGGTCCGTCGTAGCCGGGCTGCGCCGCGCACAGATACGCCGGGTCGCAGTCCGCGGTCGTACCGAAGCCGCACAGCGAGGAGTTCGGGCAACTGGCGTCATCGCCGGTCGTCACGTCGTTCAGCGCCGAACGGGTCTGGTACGGGTAGGAGTTGGCGTACGTGCCGGCGACCGGGCGGCCGGCCAGCGCGTAGGTGCCGGCGATGATCGGCGCGGCGGCGCTGGTGCCGCCGTAGACGTTCCAGCCGGCGTCGGAGTAGCTGTTGTAGACCGCCACACCGGTCTGCGGGTCGGAGACCGCGCTGACGTCGGCGACCGTGCGTCCGGCGCAGCCGGCGTCGGTCTGGAAGGCGGGCTTCGCCTCGACCTGCGAGCAGCCGGAGCCGGGCGCGCCCCAGGACTGGCTGCCGTCGGCGTGCGTGACGACCGAGTTCCACACCGACTCGCTCCAGCCGCGCGAACTGCTGTCGCGCCGCAGCGAGGTGCCGCCGACCGAGGTGACGTACGGCGAGGACGCCGGGTAGGTGACGCCGTAGCCGCCGTCGCCGGAGGAGAAGACCACGGCGGTGCCGGGGTGGTCGAAGTAGGCGGCGTCGATGGCCGGTTCGCTCGGGTCGTCGGTGTACGAGCCGTAGGAGTTGGAGACGTACTGGGCGCCGAGGGCGACCGCGGTGTTGACCGCGGTGCCCAGCGAGTCGGTGTTGTTGTCGTCCGCCTCGACCAGCAGGATCTTCGCCGCCGGGGCGACGGCCGAGACCATGTCGAGGTCGAGCGAGATCTCACCGGCCCAGCCGTCGTCCGGCTGCGGGTAGTCGGCGCCTCCGCGCTGGTCGACCTTGCGGAAGCAGCCGCTCTCCGCGGTGCACGCGGGCAGCCCGTACTGCTGGCGGTAGACCGCCAGGTCCGCTTCCGCGGTCGGGTCGTCGTAGGCGTCGATGATCGCGATGGTGGCGCCGTCCCCGCCGTCGGCGGGCAGGTTGTACGCCGAGTGCAGGTCGGCGGGGGACAGGCCGTCGGGGGCCGCGGCGGCACCCGCGCGCTGCAGGCCGAGCGCGTGGCGCACGTCGGTGCGGCGGAAGGAGAAGCAGCTGAACGCGCCGGGCTTGGGGGCGCCGCACAGCGGTTCGGCGGACACGGTGCCGGAGGCGCCGGCGGCAGGGGAGCCGGAGCTGCCGGAGTCGGCGGTGGCGCTCTGCGGCAGCAGCACAGCGAGCAGGGCGAACAGGGCCACCAGCGCGGTAGCGGCCGCGGATCTCGCGACAGGTCGACTGGGAGCGCTCCCAGACGATCTGCGCGCAGGCGGGGGTATCGCGTGCAAAGGACGTCTCCAGGGGATCCGATGGTGCCGGGGCCACGTTGCCGCCCGATGCCGGGCGGACGCGGTGTGACTCAAGATCCTCGTGGGTCATCCGCCTGGTCAACGCGGTCCGCTGGCGGCTTACCGCCGTGTCGGGTTCACGCCCGGCACCCTGGAAATCCGCGTAACACCGCACTCCCCGTTACCCGCTGCCCCCGTAACCTCCCCGTAACGACACCCCCCGGAAACCCCCCGGCGGGCAGCCCCTGCCGCCCGCATGCCGGACCTGCGCCGCGCCCTCCGTCAGGACCCGAGCGGCAGCACCATCAGCAGCCTGTCGGCGGCCGGTCCGAAGTACCCGCTGCGGCGGTCGACGTACGAGAAGCCGAGCGAGACATAGAGCTCGATGGCGGTGGCGTTGCCGGGCTCGACCGTCAGCCACACCTCGCGGACCCCCTGCCCGCGTAATCTGCGCAGCGACTCCGCCATCAGCCGCCGGCCCAGGCCGTGGCCGCGCCACCGCCGGTCGATCGCCAGGCCCAGGATCCAGCTGCGGCTGCGGTCCGAGGCGGCGCCGGACAGCACATAGCCGAGCAGGGTACGGCCGTCGTCCACCACGAACAGGTCGTCGCGGTACAGGTCGTAGAACTGGCGGAGCACGAAGTAGGGGTAGGCGTGCTCCTGGAAGACCTCCTTGTCGAGGCGGTGTAGTTCCGGCAGGTCGGCGTCGGTGGCCGGCCGCACCCGCGGCAGCAGGTCGTCGGAGGCCAGGAAGAGCGCCGGCGCGGGAACCGCGACCGGCGCGGCCAGCGGATTCCCGGACCCGGGAAGAGGAAGAGGAAGAGGAAGAGGGGTGGTCATGCCGCTCCTTAGGGATAGGGGTCAAGGAGACGTTCTCCCGTATGGGTGATACGGGAGCGCGGACGTGTTCGGGCCGGTAGGCTGTCCGCCAGCGGCCCAGATCAGGATCAGCTGCCCGATCTGGCTGTTCAAGGCGTGATCCGGACCGAATTGCGTGCATGCTGCAACGCGCCCTCTGTGCGCCCTGACCCCCGGTCAGCCGCGACGCGGGGACGTGACGGTGTGTCGGCGCTATGCTGGAAAGATGGATCTCAGAACGCCCCACGTAATGAATGTCGACCCGCGCGCGGCCGAGCGGAAGCTGAATTCCGAGGCGCCGTGGGACTCATTCGACCCGGCCGCTTACATTGATCACAATTACGGCCACCTGCGTTCCGACGACGCGAAGATCCTGGAAGTCGTACGGAAGCATTTCAGTGATCACTTTCGGGGCAGGCCGGACAAGCGTGGCGAAGAGGTCCGCGGTATCGACGTGGGGGCCGGCGCGAACCTCTACCCGGCACTGTCCATGCTTCCCTGGTGCGACGAGATCACCCTCTTCGAACGCTCCGCGGCCAACGTGGAGTACCTCATCGGGCAGCGCGAGGGGTACGACGGGCACTGGGACCAGTTCTGGGACGCGCTGTGCGCGCAGGCGGCGTACGGCGAGCGGGTGAAGGACCCCCGCGACGCGTTCCGCCGGGCCGTCCGGGTCGAGCGCGGGAATCTCTTCGACCTCCACGACCGCCCCGCCCACTGGTCCGTCGGCACCATGTTCTTCGTCGCCGAGTCCATGTCGACCTCCTATGAGGAGTTCGAGACCGGCGTCGAGCGGTTCATGCGCGCCCTGGCGCCAGGTGCCCCCTTCGCCGCGGCTTTCATGGAGGGCTCGCTGGGGTACAACGTCGGAGAGCACTCCTTCCCCGCGTGCAGCGTGACGGAGACCGAGGTGCGCAAGAGCCTCAGCGTGTTCGCGGAGGGGGAGGTCGAGATCACGCCCATCGGCATGCCGGGCGGCGCCCTGCGCCCCGGCTACGAAGGCATGATCGTGGCGTGCGGACGCCGCAGCACCAAAGAGTAGGTGAGCGGCCGGAAGCGTGGCACCGTTACGCTTCCGGCTACGCACGGGGCACCTGATGGAGGGGTGGGGGATGCAGATCAAGCCGCGCCAGCATCTGCTGGATATCTGGCAGGCGATTTCACGCCATTCGTTCGAGGACGGGGAATGGGAGTGGGGGGAATGGGGCGGCCGCAGCAGTGTCGCGGACGCCGAACGGCTGCTCTGCCTGATGTATCCGGCGACCGAAATCCCCGCCTTCCGGCTGGATGACCCGGACACCACCGAGCGCGACGTGCAAACCGCGCTCAAGAACGCCGGCGGCCGGCTGGAGATCCCGGCGAAGCTGGTCCGCATTCTCGCCGAATTCATGCGCACCCATACCGCGGAGGACAAGCGGCCGAGCTTCGCCGGCGGTTACTACTTCGTGCCCGCCGACCCCGACAACCCGCTGACCGAGGAGCAGCGGGAGTTGGGCGTGGTCGACTCCTTCTCGATGTCGATCACCCTGTGCCTGGCCACCCTCGGCTTCCTCAAGGTCTACGAGGGCAAGACCCGCCGCGGCGAGGTGCGGGCGATCATCGACGAACTGCGGTCCGCCACCGAGGCCCGGCTCACCGCCGCCATGGTGAGCCTGCTGCGCTCCTTCACGGTCAATGTCTTCGACGCCGACGAGCCGCAGGGCCGCACCCTGTGTCAACTCCTCGGCCAGGGCAGGGCGTCGGACCGGGTGGTGGTCGAGCGCTTCCAGCGCCGCTTCGAGGCGCTGCGTGCCACCATCGGCGAGAGTTTCGTCCTCGGCGTCGACATCGCCGACCGCCTCAAGGACGAGAACCAGCTCTTCGAGTGCGGCTGGGCCTGGAGCCTGGTGAAGGAAGCACCGCCGGTGGAGACCACGGAGCCGATCGGGCCGCAGCCCGACGGCGTCGCCCGGCCGATCCCCTACCTCTACTTCACCGTGGTCGCGCTCGACGGCATCCAGGACCTGTTCACCGACCGCACTCTCACCCTCGGCCTGCTCACGCCCGAACAGCAGCGCCTGGCCGAGGCGTTACGACTGCGCTGGGAGATCACTCAGCAGTACTGGTCGGGCATCGCCCGCTTCGGGGACGGCAGCTGGCCACTGGAGGACATCCCGTGGCGCACCACGGGGCAGCGTCTTGAGTCCGAGTACTTCTCGCTCTCCGTCGCCTCCATCCTCGTCCACGACCTGGTCCGCCGGCGCGCCACTGACGACGACCTCACCCGGACCGTCGCCGTCATGGAACGGCTCGCCGAACGGGCCCGCATCACCAGCCGGATGACGATGGGCGACCGGACCATCTCGCTGCACTCGCCCGGCGTGAAGCTGCCGCTCCAGGGCAGCAGCGACACCGGGAACCCGATGCAGTGGACGATGGCGGACTTCTCCGCCCAACTGCTCAAGCGGAGCATCCAGTTGTGCACCCTGTCGCGCAACATCGCCTCGCACGACCGTCTGCTGCGCCTGGCGGAGCGCATCTTCGACCATGTGTGGAAGCGCCGGATCAGCGAGGGTGAGGGCGCCGGCCTGTGGGACAACGTCCAGGCGGTCTTCTCCGACGCGCCGGGATACGAGGGCCCCCTGTCGTGGAACATCACCGAGCGCGTCACCGAGTGCATGGTGGCCGGCCGCCAGCTCTACATCCAGCCCCCCATCCGCAGCAGTGAACTGGTGGCCTACGCCGCCTCGTTGCTCAGCGAGGCGACCCACCTGCTCGGCAACGAACAGCTCGAACCGACCTCCCACCACGACGGCTCCCGCGGTATCGCGCTCAAGGCCGTCGAGGTGAAGCTCAGCCGCGCCCGCGAGATCGTGGACCGGCAGCCCGGTACGACGGTGGCACTCACCATGGAAGTCCTCGGGGAACTCGACACCCTGGCACTGGCCAGGCACACCGCATCCCGGGGAGTGTGAGCAGTGCTCGTCTTCGCCGCTTCGGACAAGGGCGGCACCGGCCGCTCCGTCACCAGCGCCAATGTCGCCTTCCGCCGGGCGCTCGGCGGGGACGACGTCTGCTATCTCGACTTCGACTTCGGTTCACCCACCGCCGCCGCGGTCTTCGACGTGCCCAGCGCCATGGGCGGCATCGACCAGGGCGGCCTGCACTCCTATCTGCAGGGCAAGGCCAACGAACCGGTACGAGTCGACGTCTGGGCCCAGACCGAACACGAACTGCTCCGCGACCGCCCGGCCAACTCCGGCAGTCTCGTGCTCTTCCCCGGCGACCGCAGCGGCGGTGAGTTCGCCCTCGTCAAGGACACCGTCAGCCGCTGCATCGATCTCTTCCTCCGCCTCAACAGCGAGTTCGACCTGGTCGTCATCGACCTCAGCGCGGGCCGCAGTTACGCGATGGACATGGCCCTCGACGTCACCTCGCGGCCGGAGCTGCGAGGTGTCGACGTGCGCTGGCTGGTCTACCACCGCTGGACCCGGCAGCATGTGATCGCCGCCTCCGGACTGGTCTTCGGGCCGCGCGGCATCATCGCCGGCGGGGTGGCCCGCGGACACGACGAGGAGGAGCTGCGCGGCAGCATCCGCTTCGTCCGGGCCGCGGTGCCCGACCCCGAGGCACCGCCGTGGTCGCTGGTGCCGGCCGCACAGTCCACCTGGATGCGCAAGTGCGACCAGGATCTCGACCGGCTCGCCGCCGACCGCAATGTGGGCTTCAGCGTGATGCTCGGCTCGGTCCCGCTCGAACCCGTCCTGCAGTGGCGCGAGCAGCTCATCACCGACGAGGACGTACTCGCCAGCCGGGTCGCCAACCTGGAGACGCTGACCGCGCTGAAGGATCTCGCCGAGAAGCTGACCGACGACGAGGCCTGGGGGGTGGCGTGACGGACGCCGGAGCGGAGGCCGTCTTCCGGGAGACGACGGCCGAGCCCCGTACCCAGTCGGTACCCCTGGCGCAGATCTCCCTCGAACTCGGCCACCTGTACATGGAGGACTTCGAAGCCGGCCCCGACCGGCTGCGCAAGCACTTCGCCCAGGTCCGGCCGTGGGCCGACGCCGTCCACGCACTGGCCGCGGCGGACGGCCGCCGGCCCCGGGTGAGCACCTGCTTCCTGGTGGACGACTACTTCACCCGCTTCTCCTCACCCGCCGAACTCGTACCGATGCTGCTCGCGGAGGCCGAACGGGCCGGGCTCGTCATCGACTACCTGGCACGTGAGTCCGGCTGCGCGGTCGCCGACGGGGTCGCGGTCGCCGAGGCGGTGGAGGCCCGGCTGGTCGAGTCGCCGCCGCCCGGCAGCGACGGCTCCCGGCCGCCGGTGAGCCAGACCGGCTGGCTCGCCAACGGCGAGCGGAGCCCCGGCTCTCAGGCGCTGGAGGCGATGGCCGGCGCCCCGGCCTGGCGGCCGCCCGCGGAGACCGCGGCCCGCCGCCACTCGGTCTTCCTCGACGTCCAGCTCTGGGACGACACCGGCGGACACCGCACCTGGTCCTGCCCCTTCCTCGCCGCCGTCTGGCAACTGGCCCGCCTCGGGCTGCTGCGGAACCTCGGCGAACCCCTCCTGCAGCCGCAGCCCTGGCCGGACACGCCCTTCCCGCAGGAGTGGGACGAACTGCCTCCGCTGGTACGGCTGAACGCGACCGCCGCGCCCTTCTCCGCGTACCGCACCTACTCGGTACTGCCGTCCCGTTTCCTGTCCATCGAGCACGCGGTCCGCAGCATCCTCGACCAGACCGACGCCGACCCGGAAGCCCTCACACAGGTCGCCAAGCGCTCCCTGGGCGAGGGTCTGGCGGTGCCGGACGAGATCCCCGACCGGGTCTCCTACGTCTTCTACGCGGGTATCTGACATGGCCGCACACGGGGGCCGGGACGAGGACGCGGAGCCGGTACTGGTCTGCGGTGAGGTACGGACCTCCCTGCTGCAGAACTCGCAGGCGCTCCCCGCCCGGACCGCGGCCGATCTGCTGCGGCTGCGGGCCGGCGAGCGGGTACGGCTCTCGGAGCGGCCCAACCCGTACGCCCTGTCGCCGGACGTGCTGACCGGGGTGGACTGCCTGCTGCCCACCGCCTCAGGCGCCAAGGTGCGGGCCGTCGGGACCGTCGCCGGCCGCGCCGCGCTCACCGAGGGCCGGCTGCTGCAGACGAACGCCTTCTTCGAGGCCACCGCCGCCGGACCGGACCAGCGCCGCCCCTGGGGGCACTACCTGGCCCGCCCCGGAGTAGTGGAACCCTTCGGCAGGCTCCAGGCCCAGGATGTGGCCAGGGGCTGCCTGACCGGTGTCCAGCGCCCCGGCGAACTGGACCTCGGGGCGATAGCCGAGCGCCTGCTCAGCAAGGTGGGGCGGCACCGGGCGCTGGACCAGCGCGCACCGTTCAAGGCCCAGCGCACCCGCCTGCGCTGGGTGGCACTGCGGGCCCCGGACAGCGAGGGCCCGTCGATCACCGCCTTCACCCTCGCGGAGAACGGACTGCGGACGGTGGAACTGCGGCTGCCGGGGGGAATCGGTACGGCCGCCGCCGCGGGGCTCTGCGAAGACCTCGCCCTGCACGACTGGCTGCTCACGACGCTCGTACGGATGGTCGAGCGCAGCCGGCTCGGTTCGGTCGACGGACGCCAGGCGGTTTCGGCCCTGCGTCCCGCCGTCGACCACCTGCTGCATCTGTGGATGCCCACAGCACGTGTAGACCAGATCCTCAGCCCGCTGTGGGAGGTGTTGGAGCGGGAACCGGGATTCAGCCGGCAGTGGCAGATCCTGGTGCAACGGATCAGGGATCAACTGGCCTTGCAGGCCATTCCCTTGCACGGGCAGCCCTGACCGCCCGACAACGGGCGGAGACGCGCACGATGATCCCACCGGGGGAGATGAAGAGATGGCCGGATCGTTAGGCACGACAGGTTCCACGGTTCCTTCCGCGACACCCCGTATTCCGCCAGTGCTGTTCAAGACGCTGGTCACAGCGCTGGTCGGCGGCGCCACCTATCTGCTCACCAATATCACCAACCAGCCCGAAGTGTGGAAGCTGACCGCTTCGATCTTCCTGGGCGGCGCGGCCCTGATCATCCAGTACATGACCGACTTCGAACGCCGGCTGGGTTCGGTGGAGGAGAGTCTGGCCGAGCACAACGCCGAGATGAAGGAACTCGTCGCCCGGGGCTTCGCCCGGATCAACGAAGTCACCGAACTCTTCGGCCTGGTGGACCGCTCGGCGCTGCCGCCCGACGGGGTCACCCGGCTGGTGCGCAGCGCCACCCAGGTGGGGTCGAGCGCGCCGGCCATCATGCAGGCCTTCGCGCGCGAGGAGGTCCACCGGCTCACCGACCTGATGGAGAACCTCAACCAGAAACTCGTCGACTACGAGGGGGAGGACCACGACTGGATAGTGACGCTCACCGGCTGCGCCGCCATGACCATCGACGCCACCAGCACTCTGGTGGACCGCGACTTCTGGCCCAGCGAACTCGGACAGCGCTATCTGCGGGCACAGCGTGACGCGATCGAGCAGCAGCACGTCAGGATCCGGCGGCTGTTCATCATCGACGCACCCGAGGACAACACCCTCGAACTCGGCCAGTTCTGTGACGACCAGCAGAGCCTCGGCATCGAGGTGCGGGTCCTCGCCCTGTCGGAACTCTCGCCGATCGCCCGGATGGACGAGACCAACGACTTCATCGTCTTCGACGAGGCACTGTCGTACGAGATCGGCTCCGACCTGCGCGGGGTCAACACCAAGACGGTGATGGACCTGCGTCCGGACCGGGTGGCCAAGCGGGTGCAGCGGTTCAAGACGCTCTGGGAGGCGGGCCAGTAGTCCCGGGGAGCCGCCGGGAGAGCCCAGGACGGGTGCGACGCTCAGTGAGGACTCTGTAACTCCGCTTTATTCCGGATGATTCCGATCGGTAATCAGCCGTGGCTGAAGTGGTGTGCACGAGGAGCGGCGAGGTGCCGACGCCTCGCCGCCTCGCCTGGGAGGACTCATGCCTGAGCTCTATTCTCACCCGCGCCGGCCGGCCGGGAGCCTCCGGTGAGCGCGCCGATACCGCTGGCCGGCGCGCACTTCCCGGTAGCGGTGATCGGCGGCGGCCAGGCCGGGCTCTCGGTCAGCTACCACCTGCGTGAACGCGGCATCGAGCATGTCGTGGTCGAGGGCGACCGGGTCGGCCACGAATGGCGCGAACGGCGCTGGGACACCTTCTGCCTGGTGACCCCCAACTGGCAGTGCAGACTGCCGGGGTTCCCCTACCGGGGACCGGACCCCGACGGGTTCATGGTGCTCGCCGACATCATCGCCTACCTGGAGGAGTACGTCGCCTTCTTCCAGCCGCCGCTGGTGGAAGGGGTGACCGTCACCGGACTGCGCCGGGCGGCCCACGGCAGGTTCGACGTGACCTCCACCCAGGGCGAGTTCACCGCCGACCAGGTCGTGGTCGCCACCGGCCCGTACCACACGCCGGCCGTGCCGCGGATGGCCGAACGGCTGCCGGCCGGACTGCGGCAGCTGCACTCGTCCGAGTACCGCAACCCGGACCGGCTGCCCGCGGGCGGCGTGCTGGTGGTCGGCACCGGCCAGTCCGGCTGCCAGATCGCCGAAGACCTCCATCTGGCCGGCCGGCAGGTGCATCTGGCGACCGGCAGCGCACCGCGGGTGGCCCGCTTCTACCGGGGCCGCGACTGCGTCGCCTGGCTCGACGACATGGGCCACTACGCCCGCAGCATCGACGAGTTCGACAACGCGGCGGCGGTCCGGATGCGGGCCAACCACTACGTCACCGGTCGTGACGGCGGGCGCGACATCGACCTGCGGGCCTTCGCCCGCGACGGAATGCGGCTGTACGGGCGGCTCACCGGGATCAACGGCGGCCGGCTGGAGTTCGCCGACGACCTCAAGGCCAACCTGGACCGGGCCGACGCGGTGGCCGAAGGCATCAAGGACGCCATCGACGCCCACATCACCGCCCGTGGCATCCAGGCACCGGACGAGCAGCGGTACATCCCGGTGTGGGAGCCGCCCGGCGGACCCGGTGAACTCGACCTGGCAGCCGAGGACATCGGCACCGTCATCTGGGCCACCGGGTTCACCCGCGACCACCGGTGGATCGAGATCCCCGCCTTCGACGGCCGCGGTTACCCCATGCACTGGCGTGGCGCCACCAGTTGCCCGGGCCTGTACTTCCTGGGCCTGCCCTGGCAGAACTCCTGGGGCTCGGGACGGTTCGAAGCCGTCGGCCGGGACGCGGAGTTCCTCGCCGGGCACATCGACGCCTCCCGCCGTCTGGCGGACGTCTGCGGCACCCTCACCGGCGCCCCCACCGACCTGTCCGCCGCCCTCCCCGTCGGCTGAAAGCGAGCCACCGATGGCCATGGTCTTCGACGCGCACCGCCATATCGGCGTGCTGCCCGCCCACCCTTTCTACGGCGGTCCGCCGGTCAACCCCGACACCACCGCCCGCGCCACCGTCAAACAGCTCGTCGCGGACCTCGACGCCGAGGGGGTCGAACGCGCCCTGGTGATCCCCAACTACGGCGTGCCCGACCCCGGCGTCGCCTTCTCCTTCAACGAGTTGGCGCTGGAGGCGGCCCACACCGACGAGCGGATCAGGGCCGGCCTGTGGGTCTCCCCGCGCCCCGAGGACGAACACCGCACCGCCCAGGCGCTGGCGCTCGCCCGCGAGCCGGGCGTCCGCGCCCTCAAGCTCAGCTTCCTGCTCGGCGGACGGCCGAGCGACCCGGCCTGCCGGCCCGCCCTGGACCGGATCTTCCACGAGGCCGAGCGCTTCGGCCTCGTGGTGCATGTGCACACCTCGCCGGGCGCCGCCTCCGACATCGACGAGGTCGGCCACCTCGTCGACTGGTACGCCGACCGGGTCGCCGTGCACCTGGTGCACTTCGGCGGCGGCATGAGCGGCCACATCAAGCTGATCGGTGCCCGCTTCTTCGACTGGATCGCGGCCGGCAAGCGCGTCTACACCGACCTGTCCTGGGCGATCGGCTTCGCCCCGTACTGGCTGGCCCGGGAGATCGACCGGCGCGGCGCGGGCCACGACCGGGTGCTCTTCGCCAGCGACCAGCCGTGGGGCGACTTCGCCGGCGAGTACGCCCGCCTGCGGGCGGCAGCCGGTGACGGCGAACTCGGCGACCTGGTCTTCCGGGACACCTTCGCCGCGCTCTACGACTGAGCCGCACCCCACCAGACCCCCTGTCCGTACGACCGCGTCACCCGCAGCACCCGCACTGCCCGCAGCACCCCGTTTTCGCCCACCTCACCTACCTCCAGGGAGACCCCCATGTCCGAGACCACCGCCGAACTCTCCGACGTCGAGCAGAAGTCCCTCGACGAGATCCCGCACCCGTCGCTCCCCGAGGGCTCCACCATCTACGGTGCCACCAAGGTCTTCCCCGACTACCAGGCGGAGAACGGCGAGACCTACTTCACGCTCGTGCACGGCATCGCCCACGAGTCGTCGGTCAGCTTCGTCGCCGTCCTGCAGGCGACCCGCGCGCTGCGCAAGGGCTTCGAGACCGCCATCTACTTCTACGGTCCCGGCTCGCTCAACTGCCTTGCCACCCGCGGCTTCCCGACCACCGGCAACTCGGCATTCCCCGGCGAGCACAACATCAACAATCAGCTGAAGACCTTCATCGCCGAAGGCGGCAAGGTCTTCTGCTGCCGGTTCGGACTGTCGCTGCACGGCGCCCGCGAGGAGGACCTGATCGAGGGCGTCATCCCCACCCACCCGCTGGACGTCCAGGACGCGCTGATCCACTACGCGCGCAAGGGCGCCATCATCAACTCCACCTACCAGCTGTAAGGAGCACGACGTGAGCGTTGGCACCCCGACGGCGTCCGGTACGGCAGTGGACGTCACGATCATGACCCGCGCGGAGCTGGCGCTGCGCGGCGTCCGCACCCCGGCCGCCGTACACCGGCCGGACGGGGCGGGCCCCAGCGACGACGGCCACTTCACGCTGGGCGGTCTCCCCGGCGGTGCCAACGCCGCGCTGCCCACCAACCCCGACAGCCCCTACGCGGTGCGCGACGGCCGGGTCTGGCTCGGCGAGCAGGACACCGGCCTCACCCTCACCCCCGTCCGCCGCCCCCGGTTCTACGACCTGACCACCGCCGACGGCGTCCCCTACGAGCACATCGCCCGCCTGCACGGCGCGGACGTGCTGGCCACCACCGTCGTCCAGACCTGTATCCGCTACGCCGAGGCCGACCGCTGCCGCTTCTGCACCATCGAGGAGTCACTGCGCTCGGCGGCCACCGTCGCCGCGAAGAGCCCCGCGCAACTCGCGGAGGTGGCCGAGGCGGCGGTACGGCTCGACGGCGTACGGCAGATGGTGATGACCACCGGCACCACGACCGGCCAGGACCGCGGCGCCCGCAATCTCGTCCGCTCGCTGCGCGCGGTCCTGGCCGCGGTGCCGGGACTGCCGGTCCAGGTGCAGTGTGAGCCGCCCGGCGACCTGGCGTGGATCCGCGCACTGCACGACGCGGGCGCCACCGCCATCGGCATCCACGTCGAGTCGCTGGACGACGAGGTGCGCAGGCGCTGGATGCCCGGGAAATCCTCGGTGCCGCTGGCGGAGTACGAGGCCGCGTGGGACGAGGCGGTGCGGGTCTTCGGGCCCAACCGCGTCTCCACCTACCTGCTGGTCGGACTCGGTGAGGATCCCGACGAACTCATCGCGGGCGCCGGGCGGTTGATCGACCGCGGGGTCTACCCCTTCGTGGTGCCCTTCCGGCCGATGGGCGGCACCCTCGCCGCCCGCGACGGGGTGCCCGCACCCAGCGCGGACCTGCTGCACCGGGTCACCGTGGGCGTCGCGGCGAAACTGCGGGCCGCCGGGATGACCGGCGCCGACCAGAAGGCGGGCTGCGCCGCGTGCGGCGCCTGCGGCGTGCTCTCGACCGCGGGGGGCTGACCGGTGCTCCTCGACGGCGGCAGCGCCGCCCCCGACCTCGACAGCGGCGACGACATCCTCGCGCTGCTCGGTGACCGCAGCACCCTGCGCCGCCGGCCGGCCTTCACCATCGGCCAGGCCGCCGGCGCGGCCGAGACGGCCGCCTACCGCAGGCTGCGCCGTGACGCCTTCGTGCACTCCCAGGGCCTCTTCGACGGCCACGACCTGGACCACCTCGACGACGACCCGCGGACCGTGGTCCTGGTGGCCCGCGACCCGGCAGGCACCGTCCTGGGCGGCGTACGCCTCGCCCCGTACGGCGGTGGCCCCGACATCGGCTGGTGGACCGGCAGCCGGCTGGTGGCCGCCCCCGGCGCCCCGCGCGGTGTCGGCGCCGCCCTGGTCCGTGCCGCCTGCGCCCGCGCGGAGGCGGAAGGAGTGCTGCGGTTCGAGGCGACGGTCCAGCTCCGCAACGACGTCCTCTTCCGCCGCCTGGGCTGGCTCCCGGTCCGTCCGGTGACAGTCGCCGGCGCCCCGCACATCCTGATGCGCCGGCCCATCGGCCGCATCGCGGACCAGTCTGCGGCCACCAAGGCGGCCCTCGGCCCGCTGCTGACCGCGCTGCACGCGGCGGCCGGCGCGGCCCCCGCCCCGGGCACCGCGGGGGAACCCGCTGCCGAGCCGGCTGCCTCCTTCCTCGGCGGCCCCGGGTTCGTCGGGGACGACGGGGCGCCCGTGCCCGGGAGCGATCTGATCGCCGCGTGCGACGCGATCCTGCCCTCGATGGTGGAGCGGGATCCGCAGTGGGCCGGCTGGTGCGCCGTGCTGGTGAACGTCAACGACCTCGCCGCCATGGGTGCTTCGCCCGTGGGGCTGCTGGACGCACTGGGCGCGCCGGACGCCGCCCACGCCGGGAAGGTGCTGGCCGGGCTCGGCCGGGCGGCAGCGGCCTACGGCGTCGCGGTGCTCGGCGGACACACCCAGCTCGGGGTGCCGGCCGCGCTGTCGGTGACCGCGCTGGGCCGTACCGACCGCCCGGTGCCGGGCGGAGGCGGGCGCGCCGGACACGCGGTGCGGCTCACCGCGGACCTGGGCGGCGGCTGGCGGCCCGGCTACCGGGGCCGGCAGTGGGACTCCACCAGCCACCGGCGGCCGGCCGAACTGCGGGCCATGCTCGGCGCGGTGGGCCGGGCCGCTCCCGCCGCCGCCAAGGACGTCTCGATGGCCGGGATCGCCGGGACCCTGGGCATGCTCGCGGAGGCGAGCGGCTGCGGCGCCGTCCTGGACGTGGCCGCGGTGCCCCGCCCGGACGGCGCCACCGCCGGGGACTGGCTCACCTGCTTCCCCGGCTTCGCGATGCTGACCGCCGACGAGCCGGGTGCCGCGCCGCTGCCGGCCGGTCCGGCGACCGGCGCCGTCTGCGGCGAACTGACCGCAGGACAAGGCGTCGGGCTGCGCTGGCCCGACGGAGAGATCACCGAAGCCGTCACCGCAGCGGTGACCGGGATGGGGACCGCATGAGCACCCTGCGCATGGCCGCCGCGGCGGCCGAGTTCGGCCGCGACCTGGAGGCGGACTTCGCCGTCGTGGAACGGCTGGTCAAACAGGCCCGCGCCGAGGACGTACACCTGCTGGCGCTGCCCGAGGCGTGCCTCGGCGGCTATCTGCTCAGCCTGGACGACGACGCGGAACTCGACGCCGGGCCGCCGCCGTTGGCGCTCGACGGCCCGGAGCTGCGCCGACTCGCCGCACTGGCGGGGGAGTTGACCGTCGTGGCGGGCTACTGCGAGGCCGGTGACGACGGCCGGCGCTACAACAGCGTGGTGTGCCTGACCGGTGACGGGATCCTCGGAAACCACCGCAAGGTGCACCAGCCGCTGGGTGAGAACCACAGTTACGCCTCCGGTGACCGCTTCCACGCCTTCGACACCCCGGCCGGCCGGCTCGGCATGATGATCTGCTACGACAAGGCGTTCCCGGAGGCCGCCCGCACGCTCGCGCTGGACGGCGCGGAGATCGCGGTCTGCGTCTCGGCCTGGCCCGGCGCCCGCACGCACAGTTCCGCCGACCTCAACCAGGACCGCTGGAAGCGCCGCTTCGACCTGCACGACCGTTCCCGCGCGCTGGAGAACCAGTTCGTCTGGGTCTCCGCCAACCAGTCGGGCACCTTCGGGTCGCTACGCTTCGTCGGGAGCGCCAAGGTCGTCGACCCGGGCGGCGACATCCTCGCCGACACCGGGGTGGCGGCCGGCCTCGCCATCGCCGAACTCGACGTGGCGCAGGCGCTGGAGACCGCCCGCCGTGCGATGGGCCACCTCCGTGACCGGCGCCCGGAGACCTACACGTACACCAGCCCGGGAGCCGTCCTCGCGTGAGAAGCCGATGAGCACTGTCCGGATCGCGGCCGCGGCCGCCCACTTCGGCCGCGACCTGGAGTTCGACCTGGCCCGGATCGGCAAACTCATCGCCGACGCCCGCCAGGAAGGCGCCGCCGTCCTCGTCCTGCCCGACGCCGCACTCGGCGGTTACCTCGCCGATCTGCGGCACCCCGACCCCGGCGCGCTGCCGCCGGCCCTGAAGCCCGACGCCCCGGCGATCCTCGAAGTCGCCCGGCTGGCCGCCGGGATGGTGGTCTGCCTCGGTTACTGCGAGGACGGCGGCGACGAGCGGTACAACGCCGCGGTGTGCGTCAGCGGCGACGGTGTCCTCGGCCGGCACCGCAAGGTGCACCTGCCCGCGGGCGAGACCACCGCGTACACGCCGGGGGACAGGTTCGAGGCGTTCGACACCCCGGCGGGCCGGATCGGCATGCTCATCGACTACGACAAGACCTTCCCCGAGTCGGCCCGTTCGCTGGCGCTGGACGGCGCCGAGATCCTTGCCTGCCTGTCCGCCTGGCCGACCAGCGTCACCGACCGGGCGCCGCGGATGCCGCAGGACCGGCAGGCCAAACTCTTCGACCTGTACGACCAGGCACGCGCCGCGGAGAACCAGGTGGTCCTCGCCTCCTCCAACCAGACCGGCAGCATGGGCCGGATGCGGTTCCTCGGCCAGGCCAAGGTGGTCGGCCCTGGCGGCGACATCCTGGCCCGCACCTGGTCCAAGGCCGGCCTTGCCGTGGCGGAACTCGACGTCGCCGCCGAGATCGACCGGGCCCGCCGGGTCCTGCACCACCTCGGTGAGCGCCGTCCGGACACCTACCGGGAGGGACCTTCGTGAGGATCGCCCTGCTCAGCTACTCCACCAAGCCCCGCGGCGGTGTCGTGCACACGCTCGCCCTGGCCGAAGCGCTGGCCGCGGCCGGCCAGGACGTCACCGTCTGGACGCTGGGCCGGGGCGGCGACGCCGGCTTCTTCCGCCCGGTCGACCCGGCGGTCCGGCTGCGGATCGTGCCCTTCCCCGACGGCCCTGCCGGGGAGAGCGTCGGCGAGCGCATCCTGCGCTCCATCGCCACGCTGCGTGAGCATTTCGACGGCACGGGTTACGACATCGTGCACGCCCAGGACTGCATCAGCGCCAACGCGGTCGACTCCTGCGTGCGCACCGTCCACCACATCGACCACTTCACCACCCCTGAGCTGGCCGCCTGCCACGAACGCGCGCTGACCACCCCGTACGCGCATGTGTGCGTCTCCGCGACGGTCGCCGACGAGCTCGCCGCGGGCTGGGGACTCAAGGCCGAGGTCATACCGAACGGTGTCGCCTACGAGCGCTTCGCGGACACCGACCCGGCCGCCCGCGACCGCTGGCGGCGGCGTCTGGGACGCTATGTCCTCACCGTCGGCGGCATCGAGCCGCGCAAGGGCTCGCTGGACCTGCTGGAGGCGTACGCGCTGCTCCGGGAGCGGCTCCCCGGCCTGCAGCTGGTGATCGCCGGCGGTGAGACCCTCTTCGACTACCGCGACTACCGCACCCGCTGGGAGACCCGGGCCGCCGAACTCCGGGTCCGGCCGCTGGTGCTCGGCGAAGTGCCGGACGACGACCTGCCCGCGCTGGTCGCAGCGGCGGGCGCTTTCGCCTTCCCCTCGGTGCGGGAGGGCTTCGGCCTGGCGGCGATGGAGGCGCTCGCGGCCGGTGTCCCGCTCACCGTCCGTGACCTGCCGGTACTGCGTGAGGTCTTCGGGCCGGCGGCCCGCTACGCGGCCACTCCCGAAGCACTGGCGGCCGAACTCGCCGCCGCGCTGACCGGCGACGACCCCACCCGTCGTACCGCGGGCCGCACCCTCGCCGCCCGCCACACGTGGGCGGAGGCCGCCCGCCGTCACCTGGCCTTCTACCGCTGCCTGGGCTGAGCCTCAGGGCTTGACCGCGACGCGGCCCTCGTCCATGCGCAGCAGGAGCAGCCGGGCGCCGGTCTTCTCCAGGAACTCGTCCACGGCCTCGCGGGAGCCCTGCCACCAGCCGTAGTCGTCGATGAGGAGCACACCGCCGCTGGACAGGCGTGAGTAGAGGTGCTCCAGCTCGTGCTTGGTGGACTCGTACCAGTCGGTGTCCAGCCGGAGGATCGAGATCTGCTCCGGTGCCTGCTCGGGGATGGTGTCCTCCACCATGCCCTGGCAGTAGTGGATCCGCTCCTGCGGATACGGGACCTGCTCGAAGCCTTCCTTCACGTCGTCCAGGGTGGCCACGGCCCAGATCGGGCGGTCCTTGCCCTGGCGGGCCAGCAGGTCGGCGGCGGATTCGCCGTCGCGGCGCAGGTCGCGGTCGGTGGGCGGGGGCATGCCCTCGAAGGTGTCGAAGAGGTAGAGGTCGCGCTCGGTGTCACCGACTTCGAGCAGGGTGCGGGCCGCCGCCTGCATGCTGCCGCCCCGCCAGACACCGCACTCCACGATGGACCCGGGTATGCGGTGCTTGTTGACGTACCGGACGGCGAGGATGAAGGCGTTCAGCCGTTCCGGAGAGGTCATGGTCCAGGGCCGGACCGCCTGGATGGTCGCACGCGCCTCGTCGTCGTAGTCGGCGGGGAGCTTGGGGGCGCTCGGCGGTTTCGGTTTGGCGGGGGCCGCAGGCGCGGGGCGCGGTTTGGGCGGCGCGGGGCGGCGCAGCTCGAAACCGGTGAGGGTGGAGAGAGTTTTGTTCAGTGTTTTCTTCCATGCCATGGGAGGAAGCTACCCCTGTTGGCTGTGCCGCGCAGGGGTTGGCCGGACAGTGATCACCGCACCCGCCAGGCGATGGCCGGATCGTCCTGATGTGCGAACCGCCCGGACCGCCAGCACCATGGAGAGGGGACCGAGGAGGTACCGGGATGACGACGCAGATCGGTGACCGCACGGGCGGGAGGTGGACCCCTCCCCGGGAGCGGGCGGCCCGGGGCAAGGCGGCCCGCTCCCGGGCGAACCGGTCGAGCCACGCGGAGTACGACCCGGCCGGCCGGACCTTCGACCCGGTGGACCTCATCGAGAAGCAGTCGGCCGACCGCCTCCCGGAACTCGTACCGATCCGCTATGCCCGGATGAGCGAGTCACCGTTCCGCTTCTACCGCGGCGCCGCGGCCGTCATGGCCGCCGACCTGGCCCGCACCCCTTCCGCGGGGCTGCGTGCCCAGCTCTGCGGTGACGCCCATCTGATGAACTTCCGCCTGCTCGGCTCACCCGAGCGGCACCTGCTCTTCGACATCAACGACTTCGACGAGACGCTGCCCGGCCCCTTCGAGTGGGACATCAAACGCCTCGCCACCAGCCTGGTCATCGCGGCCCGGGAGAACGGCTACGACGAGCGGGAACGGGCCGGCATCGTGCGGGCCGCGGTGTGCTCCTACCGCGAGCAGATGCGCCGCTTCGCCACCATGACCAACCTCGACGTCTGGTACGCCCGGCAGGACGCGGACCAGATGCGGGCGGTCGCCTCCGGGAGGCTGCACAGCCGCGGCCGAAGGCAGGTCTCCAAGGCGCTGGACAAGGCCCGTTCCCGGGACAGCCTCCAGGCGTTCGAGAAGTTCACGCACCTGGTCGACGGCAACCGCCGAATCCGCCCCGCCCCGCCGCTGATCACGCCGCTCGCCGACCTCCTCCCGGGCGCGGAGCGCTCCCAACTGGAGGAAGCCATCACCGAGTTGCTCCGCGGTTACGCACGCAGCCTGCAGTCCGACCGGCAGCACCTGCTGGCGCAGTTCACGCTGGCCGACATGGCGCGCAAGGTGGTCGGGGTGGGCAGTGTGGGCACCCGGTGCTGGATCGTGCTGCTGCTGGGCCGTGACGGCTCCGATCCGCTCTTCCTCCAGGCCAAGGAGGCGGGCGCCTCGGTGCTGGCCGAGCATGCCGGGGCCGCCGAGTACGCCACCGAGGGCGAACGGGTCGTCGCCGGACAGCGGTTGATGCAGGCGGCCAGTGACATCTTCCTCGGCTGGCGGCGCACCCGCGGCATCGACGGTGTCGAACGGGACTTCTACATCCGCCAGTTGCGGGACTGGAAAGGCGTGGTCGAGCCGTCGCTGATGGTCCCGCGCGGCATGCGGCTCTTCGGTGAACTCTGCGGCGCCACCCTCGCCCGTGCGCACGCCAGGTCGGGCGACCGGATCGCCCTGGCCGCCTACCTCGGCGGCGGCGACGTCTTCGACCGGTCCGTCGCCGAGTTCGCCGAGCTCTACGCCGACCAGAACGAACGCGACCACCAAGCGCTGCTCCAGGCGGTCGGCGCGGGGCGGGTGAAGGCGGCGGCCTGACCCGGCGCACCCCAGCGGGCGCCGGCTGCCGCGGTCTCCCGGCGGGTCAGAGGTCCCTGCGCCCCATCGTCAGGGCGAAGTCATTGGGGTCGGTGTCGAAGCCGCGGACGTACGGGTGGAACTCCCAGACACCCGACCCGGTGCGGACGAATTCCGCGACGGTGGCCGCGGTGGCCCCCGCGACCTCGGCGAAGTCGCCCCCGGACAGCTCCGTATAGCCCTCCATCACCCGGAACTCCGGGTTGAGGACGTCTGCGAACACCAGGCGCCCGCCGTTCTGCTGGATCGCCACGCCGACGATCACCCGGCCGTAGTCGGCGCCCAGCCGGTGCAGTTCCAGGGTCATCGACTCGTCTATGCCCAGGCCCTTGCCGTTCTTGCTGTCCCGGTTGAGCGTGATAGTGCCGTCCGGTGACCGGCTGTCGAAGTACACCAGGTACGCGGGCTCCCCGCCGGGGTCGCGGGCGAGGTACGTGGCGGCGATGAGATCCAGGTCGCTGTCCGGGGCTCCCAGTGGGCTCGGGTCCCACTTGAGCTGCACCTCGACCTTCTCGGTCCCCTTGTTCAAGCTGTGCACCGGTTGCCCTCCGCGTGATCACATTCCGAACTGCCAAGCGCGCCAGTTCGATTAACCACGGTAGGGGATCCGCTGTCCACACGGGCCCAGGACCGCCGGACGATCACCGGCAGCTTCCAGCCAACCCGCGACCGGCAGTTGCGGCCCCGCGCCCCGGCCGTGCAACCCCGCCGCGCCGAACGGGAGTACCTACGGCTGGATGTCCGTTCGGTGGCCGCTCTCCCATGAGGCGCCCGCCGGTGGCCGGTGCGCAGGGCCCGCGTACCGGCCGTTGAGGAACCGCCCGGCGAGGTGCCGGGCGGCAGCCGCAGGTGCGCGTACCCACCGGTGCGCGGCACCTGTCACCGGAGGAGAAGTGTCCGTGGCCATCAGCCGCACAACGAGGATCGCAGCGACCGTCGCCGTCGCCGCCGTGATCGGGGGGCTCGGGTTCAGCACCCCGGCTTTCGCGTCCGCTCCCGCCCAGCAGGCCGCGGCGCCGACCGCCGCGGTGGCCGGGCCTGCCACCGCGGGGGCGCGGGTCGTCTCACAGCTCATCGCCCGCGGCCGGGTCGACGGGGACGCGTGGTCGGTGACCTTGGAGTTCCACCCCACCCTGCCCGGGGACTACCCCGCCGATCAGTTCCCCGGCAGCGGCGAACAGCCGCAGGCCGGTTCGCTGCTGTGCCGGCGGATGTACATCGGCGGCGTCCGTATCGACCAGCAGGGCGGCCCGTGGGCCGACTGCCAGCCCGTCAACGGCGCGCACGACCCGGCGGGGAGCGGTTCTGCCGGACTGTGGGGCCTGCACGACAAGGGAACCACCGGGTCCCGGCTCTTCGTCTCCAACCCCGAAAACACCGTCGCCTACGGGGTGTTGACGCTGACCGACGGCACGTCCCTGACCGCCAGGACACTCACCGTCCACGGCACGGACTACCGCGCATGGGCGGTCGCCATTCCCGACGGCCGCACCATTGCCACCGTCGACGAGTACGACACCCACCACCAGCTCGTCAGCCACTCGGCCGACTGGCGCTGACACCCGACGAAGAACGGGGCCCCCTTTCCGTGCAGGACCCTCACGGCCGTGCGGTGGACGACACCCCGGGGAGCGGGCCGGAACCGGCACCGGGCGGCGCGCCCGGTGCCGGTTCCGGCTCTCCCGACGCGGAGTTCACCAGGTTCGTCGCCGCCCGCTGGCGGACGCTCGCCCACACCGCCTATCTGCTCACCGGCGACTTCCACGAAGCGGAGGACCTGGTGCAGGTGACGCTGGCGAGGATCTATCCGCACTGGCGCCGGGTGCGACCGGAGACCGCGGAGCACTACGTCCGGCGGGCCCTGGTGAACGCCGGCCGCAGCCGCTACCGCAAGCGGCGCGTCGTCCAGTTGCTGCTGCCGTTCCTGCCGGAGGCCGCCGCCGTCGACCGGGACGGCGGCGGCCCGCGGGCCGGGGAGTCACGGGACGAGCTGATGGCCGCGCTGGCCGATCTGCCGCAGCGGCAGCGTGCCGTGGTGGTGCTGCGCTACTGGGAGGATCTGTCGGCCGAGGAGGTCGCGCACACCCTCGGCTGCTCGGTGGGCACCGTGAAGAGCCAGGCGTCACGCGCGCTGGCCAAGCTGCGTGCCCATCCCGCCCTCGCCGACCACGTACCGGCCGGCCGCTTTGGAGACCCCCGATGACCCCGGAACAGGACCCGGGCGAGCGACTGCGGACCGCCCTCGCCCGCTCGCTTGAGGCGTACACCCCCGCACCGGCCCCCGTCGGCCGCGTGCTGGCGGCCGGGCGGGCCCGCCGGGCCCGGCACCGCGCCACCGTCCTGGCAACCGTCGCCGCTGTGCTGGCGGCCGGCGTGACCACAACCCTGCTCCGGCTGAACGACGGCGGCCGGCCGGCCGAACCGGTCCCCACCACCCGGCAGACGCTCTCCCCGCCGCCCACCGGCCCGGTCACAGCGCTGGTGGGCCAGGGGTCCCTGAACGGCTCGCGGTGGTCGGTGACCATGGAGTTCTACCGCAGCGCGCCCGCCGGTTCGCTGGATTCGCCGCACGCCCAGGGGAGTTCACTGCTGTGCCGGCGGATGGTCATCGACGGCGAACGCATCGACCAGCAAGGCGGCCCCTGGACGGACTGCCAGCCGGTCGACGGCGCCCACGACACCGACGACGCCCAGCAGACGGGGCTGGCGGGCCTGCACGACAAGGGCACCCGAGGCGAGCGGCTGCTGGTCAGCACCACAGCGACGGCAGAGGTGTCCTACGCGGTGGTGAAAGCCGGCGGCGTCACACTCACCGGCCAGGTGGTGACCGTTCCCGGCACCAGCTACCACACCTGGGCGGTGGCGATCCCGGACGGCATGACGATCTCCACCGTGGACGAGTACGACGCCCATCAGCACCGGGTCAGCCACGACACCCAGTGGCGCTGAAGGGCCCTCAGCTCTCGGTGAGCATCGCCGCACGCAGATCCTTCAGCGTGTGGGAGAGGATCCGGGAGACGTGCATCTGGGAGTAGCCGAGCGCGTCGCCGATCTGCGACTGGGTCAGCTCCTGGCCGAAACGCATCTCCAGGATCTGGCGCTCGCGCTCGGGGAGCTTGCTCAGCAGGGGAGCGAGGGCCTGGAAGTCCTCGACCAGTTCCATGGCCGGGTCGCACGAGCCGATGGTGTCGGCGTAGGAACGGCCGCCGTCAGAACCGGCGTCGTCGGTGTCACCGGTGGGGAGGTCGATGGAGCCGGCCGTGTAGCCGTTGGCGGCGACCAGTCCGTCGATGACCTCTTCCTCGGTGAGTTCGAGGTACGCCGCGAGCTCCGGCACGGTGGGCGGCGCGTCCAGCACGGTGGCGAGGTGGTCGCGCGCCTTGGCCAGTTCGACCCGCAGCTCCTGGAGCCGGCGGGGCACGTGCACCGCCCAGGTGGTGTCGCGGAAGAAGCGCTTCATCTCGCCGACGATGTAGGGCACGGCGAAGGTGGTGAACTCGACCTCACGGGTCAGCTCGAACCTGTCGATCGCCTTGATCAGCCCGATGGTGCCGACCTGGAGGATGTCCTCCATCTCCTCAGGGCCCCGGCCGCGGAAGCGGCGTGCGCTGAAGCGGACCAGCGACATGTTCATCTCGATCAGCGTGTTGCGGGCGTACGCGTACTCCTGCGTGCCTTCTTCGAGGGACTGCAGCCGGTCGAAGAAGACCTTCGACAGGGCGCGCGCGTCGCGCGGAGCGACCTTGCCGGCATCCTCGATCCACGGCAGATCGCCTGCCTGTGCGGGCGCTGTGGGAGCCCCGGCAAGCGTTGCCGACGTTCCTGTGGACTGCGGGGAAGTCGTCACGTCATCACCTTGGATTGTCGAGTGTGCCAACGGCCTCGTACCCCCGATCCACCACCCCAAGCAGATCCGGTGAAAACTCCTCATCCGCCGCGGACGCCGGCATGAGGGAGGGCGCCTCGGGCAAGCGACGCCACGGAGGTTGATAACCATGGGACCGCTGCTTGTCGTTCTTCTGCTCGCACTGCTGCTCTTCGGCGCCGGATTCGCGGTGAATCTGCTCTGGTGGGTCGCCGTTGTGGTGCTCGTGGTGTGGCTGGTCGGCTTCGTCGCCCGTTCGCCGGGCTCCGGTGGCTCCCGCGGCCGCTGGTACCGCTGGTAGGCGCAGCCACGAGGTTCGCCGTGACACTCATCACAGGTAAGCGCCCGGCCGGGAGAACCGGCCGGGCGCTTCTTTCATCCCGTCAGGAGGCGCCGCGCTCCGCCGTCCCCCGCAGCGCGCGCAGGGCCCTGGCGGCCTGGGCCTCGTAGAGCGGGCCCGGATCGATGCCCATCGAGGCGAAGTTCTGCTCGATCTCCAGACCGGCCAGGCCGTGCAGCTCCGACCAGAGCAGCGTCGACTCGCGGGCGGCCACGGCCGGGACGCCGGTGAGGCCGCGCTGTCCGGCCCAGCGGGCGAAGTCGGCGGCGGACGGGTCGTCGTGGGCCGTGCCGTCGGTGGCGAGCGCGGAGACCACCGTGATCAGGATGTTCATCGCCGGCTGGGCGGCTTCGACCAGGTCGGCGGACTGCGGGTCGTAGTCGGGCAGCGGGGCGCGGAACAGCAGCCGGTAGCGGTGCGGTTCGGCGACCGCCCAGGCGCGGTAGGCGCGTACCAGGGCGGTCAGCGGTTCGGCCGGGCCGGCCTCGACCGCGGCGGCCAGTGCGCCGGCCAGATCGGTGTAGGCGTCGACGACCAGCTCGGTCAGGAGCGCGTCGCGGCTGCTGAAGTAACGGTAGAGCGCAGGGCCGGTGAGCCCGAGGCTCTTGGCGATGGCGTTGAGGGAGAGTGCCTGGGGTCCGCCGTGCGCCAACTGCTCCAGCGCCGCCTGCTTGACCTCGTCCCGTACCTGGGCGCGGAACCGGTCCCGTGGGCTCTTCCCGGCTTGCGGCGATGCGGCCACGATCCCGCCTTCCCTTGATGACCAGGTCAGGCTACCGGCCCGTATCGGCAGCCCGCGGAGGCCCGTCCGCAGCCGGCGGCCCTCGCGGGAGCCGGCGCCACGAGGTGGGCCCCCTTCTCATCAGTGTGAGAGTATCTAACGAATGATTCACTCTATCATCGAGGGCGGGTCCGGATGGCGGTGCCGCCGCCGTCCCCCCCGGGGCTCCCGTGGCGCGGGCGGTGCGCCGTACGAGCCGGCGCAGCCGCTAGCGTTCCGCCTACGCACAGGCCGCGCACGCGCTCCGGGCAGCCGCCCGCACGACCGCGTACGGCCGTTGAGCTGGGGAGAGCACACGCATGTCCGACGAAGCGGTCACCGGTGTCACGGCGGGCGGGCTGCCCCCGTCCGACGGCACCCCGGGGATCCGGGTGGACTACACCGACCAGGCGGCATGGGAAGCCCTGCGCGCCGATCTGCGTCCGATCGATGACGACGACGAGCCCGGCTCGTTCCTGGATCTGCTCGACGATCCGGCGTACCACGGTCTCACCGTGGAGCGGGTGATCGAGCTGACCGACGGGGACGAGGGCTACGGCCTCTTCGTCCTCCTCGACACGGAGGCCATGAACGCACCCGGCCATCCCGTACTGGTGGTGGACATCGACGAGGACGAGGTCCGGACCTTGCGTGTCGCGGCGGACGTGCTGCACGAGGTGGAGGCGAACTTGTTCCTGGCCAACATGGACTTCGAGGAGTTCGCCGACGCGGCCGACGACGACGGGGTCTTCCGCGGCTTCTGACCGCCCTGCCGGCGGCCGAGACGCCACGCCGGCGCTGGTCACGGGTGCGAGGACCGCCCGGACCGGCGCCGGCAGCGGACGGGCACCTTCCGACCCTTCCACGCGGCTGCGGTGCCGCGGCTGCGGTGCCGGTTACTGCGACCGGGTGGGTCACGCCGCCCCGCATTGACGCCGGAAGCGGATGATCTTTACGCTCCCAGCGGGGGAGAACGCCCGTTCCCGGTTTCAGGAGACCCGCGATGACCGACCGCCCGCCGCTGCCGCCCTTCGACCACGATGCCGCGCTGCGCAAGGTCCAGGCGGCGGAGGACGCCTGGAACACCCGCGACCCCGAGCGGGTCGCCGGCGCCTACACGGCCGACTCGGTCTGGCGCAACCGGGACACCTTCGTCACCGGCCGCGAGGAGATCGTCGCCTTCCTCACCGCCAAGTGGGAGCGGGAGCTGGAGTACGCGCTCCGCAAGAACCTCTGGGCGTTCCACGAGAACCGCATCGCGGTCCGCTTCCAGTACGAGTGCCATGACGCCGCCGGCCAGTGGTGGCGCTCCTACGGCAACGAGCTGTGGGAGTTCGACGAGCACGGGCTGATGCGGCGCCGCGAAGCCAGCATCAACGACCTGGCGATCGACGAGTCCGAGCGCCGTATCTTCGGACCCCGCCCGGAGAGCGAGCACGGGGTCGACTTCCCCGTCGCGTGAACGGCCGAACCCCGGTGCCGGGCACCGGGGTTCACCGCGGACGAGCGGACGAGCGGACAGCCGAGAGGCGAACGGCCGGTTCAGGTCACTCCGCGATGCCGCGGGTGAGCAGCACCACGGTGATGAAGGTGCGGTACAGCCGGATCGGGTCCCCGTCGGTGATGCGCACCGTCACCGGATCCGCCGGGTCGGCCTCGACCCCGCTGACCCAGGTGGCCATCTCGGCGAGATCGGGGTTCCGCATCCGCACCGTGAGCGTGGCCGGCAGCTCGATCCGCGGCAGCGCCGCGGCCGGCAGCCCCTCGACCGCCCGCCGGGCCGCGTCATGGATCACCTCCCGGGCCTCGTCCGGATGCAGGCTGTCCGCGGCGAACCGCGACACCGACGACTTCACCACGGCGCCGACCGTACCCGGGCTGAACGGCTCCAGCTCCGCGGCCGTGGTGTCGTCCCCGGTGATCAGCACCACCGGTACGCCATGGCCGAGCGCGACCAGCGCGTTGATGCCGCTCTCGCCGGCGACCACACCGTTCAGCCGCACCTCGGCGATGGCTGCCGGGTTGTAGGTGTGCGACAAGGTGGCATGCTCACCCGACATCGAGCCGTGGTAGGACACGAAGAACACGCCGTCGAAGGACGCGTCCAGGCCCTGCATCATGTACAGCGGCTTGTGGCGGCCGGACAGATACCGGGCCCGGCGGGCCAGCGCGTCGGGCCGCAGATTGGCCATCGTGGAGTGCGAGTCGTTGACCAGGAAGCCGGTCGCCCCGCCGGCCGCCGCGCCCTCGATGGCCGCGTTGACCTCTGCCTGCAGCAGCAGCCGGTAGTACTCGTACTCCGACTGGCCCTGGCGGCACTGCGACCAGTCCACCACCCCGGCGGTGCCCTCCATGTCGGAGGAGATGAAGATCTTCACAGCGCCCTCCGGGCTCGCCGCTTCACAGCACGCTCCTGGGCCGGAACTCCGGCTCGGTGGAGGCGTCCGTCATGAGGGCGTAGACGCTGCCCTCCTGCCCGGCCGCGCCGCCGTGCCGCCCGTCCGGGGTGAGGGCGAGCGCCCGCAGCTCGGCGCGGAACTCGTCCGGCAGCGTCGCCGCGTCGGCGAGCGCGTCCCGGCAGGCGTCGGACGGGTCCCGGCCGGCCGCCAGCAGGTCGACGATCGTACGGGCGGTGCCGCCGCGCATGCTCAGCTCGCCGCGGCCGGTGCAGGCCGCCCCGCCGGCCCGCAGATCGCACCAGTTGCCGGCCCCGGGGAGCGCCGAGTCGCCCACCCGGCCCGGGTACTTGTACGGGTAGCCCGAGGTGGACACGCCGACGCACATCTCCCCGGCGGCGTCCAGCGCGATGATGTTGATGGTGCCCCACGGGCCGTCGTGCGGCGCCAGCCGGCGGATCAGCGCGAGCGCGCTCTCCCGGTAGCGGGCGTCGCCGTCGGTGGCGGCGGTGTTCTCGCCCTCCACCGACTCCCGTGACTGGCGGACCTGCTTGTGCCACAGCGCCCGCGACTCGTCGGTGAGCAGATCGGCCGTGGCGAAGCCGCACTCCGCGGCGAAGAGCGCCGCGCCCTCGCCCACCAGCAGGCTGTGCTGCGGCAGCTTCTCCAGTACCGCCCGGGCCACCGAGATCGGGTTCGGATAGCCGCGCAACGCGCCCACCGCACCGAACTGCCGCCCCGAGCCCAGCATCAAGGACGCGTCCAGCTCGACCACGCCCTGCGCGTTGGGCAGCCCCGCGGTGCCCACATAGTGGTCGGCCGGGTTGTCCTCGCAGCGCCGCATCGCGGCCTCCACCGCGTCGAGCGCCGACCCGCCGCGCCGCAGCACGTCCCTTCCGGTCGGCAGCCCGATCTCGCTGCGCTCGCTGCCGATGATCACCGCTTCCGGCATGTTCCTCCTGTCCGGTGCCCACCCGTCCGGCCCCGCCCGTACCGCAGCCGTCCGGCCGGGAGGTACGAGGACCGCTTACGTGTACATGGCCGCAGTCTCGCACCCGCCCCCCGCCGTCGCGCGCCCACCCCCCGCCGACCTGCCGGAACGCGCCGCCGGACCGGACACGGCAGGGGCGGCTCGAGGGACAGCGCAAGGGCCCGGCCGGGGCGGTTCCGGCCGGGCCCGCCACCCGCGGCGCCGCGTCAGGAGGCGAAGGCGTCGACCCCGGTCCGCTCGGCGGACAGCGCCCACAGCCGGGCCGCCTGCTCGGGGTCGGTGGCCCAGGAGCGCACCCCGCTCATGGTGGTGTTGTCGTCGTCCGAGATCGGCTCCGCGATGTCGCAGTCCTCGCAGTAGACCCCGCCCAGGCCGTCCAGCAGCCGGGAGGTGGCCGCCCACACCTGGGTGGCGGCCCCCTGCTCGGTGGTCTTGAAGTTGTGGTTGATCTGATTGCCGTCGGCGTCCACCCAGCCGAAGTCGACCATCTCCTGGCGGGACAGGTGCCGCTGCAGCGGGGTGAGGATGCCGCCCGGGTGGACCGAGAAGGCCCGCACCCCGGCCGGTTCGGCGAGCTTGTCCAGGTGGAGCGCGAAGAGCGCGTTGGCGGTCTTCGCCTGCCCGTACGCGGCCCACTTGTCGTAGCCCTGGGTGAAGTCGATGTCGTCCCAGCGGATGCCGGAGCGGCGGTGGCCGCTGGAGGAGACGGCGACCACCCGGCCGCGGCCGCGGGCGATGGCCGGCCAGAGCCGGTTCACCAGGGCGTAGTGGCCGAGGTGGTTGATGCCGAACTGCGACTCCCAGCCGGGGCCGACGGTGGACTTCGGGGCGGCCATCACCGCCGCGCTGTTGATCACGTAGTCGATCGTGCGGCCGGAGTCGAGGAACCGGCCGGCGAAGGCGGCGACCGATGCCTGGTCGGCCAGGTCCAGCTCGTCCACCTCCACGCCGTCGATCTTGGCGAGGGCCTCCCGGGCGGCGTCCGGCCGGCGGGCCGGTACCACGACGTGGGCGCCGGCGCCGGCCAGCGCGCGGGTCGCCTCCACGCCGATGCCGGAGTAACCGCCGGTCACCAGCGCGAGCTTCCCGGACAGGTCGACGCCTGCCAGGACCTCGGCGGCGGTGCTGCGGGCGCCGAACCCTGAGTTGATGCTGTGCTGCGGTGTCGTCATACGCTCCACGCTACGAACTGGAGTGCACTCGAAGGCAAACCGGCGTCCGTGGCGCGCCGCCGGCTCAGCCGGCCGGGCGCGCTGCCCGGTGCGAGCCGCAGCGGGCCGCGGGGCCACGAGGCCGCAGGGGGAACTGGAGGGAGCCGCGGGCGCGGCCGGAGCCGGAGGGAGCCGGCACTGTTCACAGCGTGAAATCCCGCACTGCTTCTTGACTGCTCGCCACCGCCACTTGACACTGCCTTACGGATCAGGAATGCCCCTGATCCGCAGAGTGAGAGCGTTTTCAACAGGCTGAATCAAAGGGTGACTTTGGTAGATGTCCCCTGAATCCGTAGTACAGAGCGCGAAACACCCCCACAATCACCGCGCTGACCCGGTGTTCACTCCGCGAACCCGGGTGAAAGGACCACCACTTATGCGCACCACCATCTCCGAGGGCCGTACCGGACCCGAACGGCGCCGCAGCCGCCGGGCCATGGCAATTTTCGGGGCACTGCTGCTCGCCCTGGTCGGACTGCTCGGGCTGACCCAGACCATCGGTTCCGCCTCGGCGGCCACCGACTACACCCAGAGCGTCAGCCAACTGAGCGCGACCCAGGCGCAGATCACCTTCACTCCCACCACCGCCGCGGCCTACGTCGACGCCCACTACCTGGTCAACGGCGCGAACCAGCAGAACGTGCGGATGACCAACACCGCCGGCACCTGGACCTGGACGGTCGGCTCGCTGACCACCGGATCGGTGCTCGACTACTGGTTCACCTACGAGAAGAGCGGTCCCCAGTTCGACACGCCGCACTTCACGTACACCCAGGGCAGCGGCGGCGGCACCACCGGCGGCACCACCACGCCGCCACCGGGCACCGTCGCCACCCCGTCCTTCAGCCCGGCGGGCGGCACCTTCACCACCGCCCAGAGCGTCACGATCTCCGACGCCACTTCCGGCGCGGCGATCCACTACACCCTTGACGGCTCCACGCCGACCGCGAGTTCGCCCACCTACAGCAGCGCGCTCAGCATCGGCGCGACCACCACGGTCAAGGCCCTCGCCACCAAGTCCGGGTCGGCCAACTCCGCGGTGGCCAGCGCCACCTACACCATCAACACCGGTTCGCAGGCCGGCTGCCCGGCGCAGTCCGACACCCCGGACTTCGGCCCGAACGTGCACATCTTCGACCCGTCGATGGGCGACGCGGCGATCCAGGCCCAGCTGGACGCCCAGTTCAACCAGATGAAGGACACCAACACCGCCCAGTTCAGCGAGAACCGGGTGGCCGACCTCTACAAGCCGGGTACGTACAACGTCCAGGACAACGTCGGCTTCTACACCTCGGTGGCCGGCCTGGGCCAGAACCCGGACCAGGTGACCATCAACGGTGACGTCACCGTCGACGCCTTCAACGCCTCCGACGCCGGCAACGCCACCCAGAACTTCTGGCGCTCGGCGGAGAACCTGGCGATCAACCCGTCCAGTGGCACCGACCGCTGGGCCGTGGCGCAGGCCGCGCCGTTCCGCCGCATCGACGTGCACGGTGGCCTGGACCTCTACCCCGCCAGCTACGGCTACGCCAGTGGCGGCTACATCGCCGACACCAAGGTCAGCGGCCAGACCGCCTCGGTCTCGCAGCAGCAGTGGTACACCCGGGACAGCAGCTTCGGCAGCTGGGCCGGCGGCGTGTGGAACATGGTCTTCTCCGGCGTCGGCGGCGCCCCCGCCAACACCTTCCCCAACCCGCCCGAGACCACCCTGGCCACCACCCCGGTCTCCCGCGACGTCCCGTACCTGTACATCGACAGCACCAACAAGTACCGGGTCTTCCTGCCCTCCCTGCGGACCAACGCCTCCGGTCCGAGCTGGGCGAGCGGCAGCACCCCCGGCACCTCGCTGCCGATGAGCCAGTTCTACGTGGTCAAGGCCGGTGACACCGCGGCCACCATCAACAACGCGCTCTCCCAGGGCTGCAATCTGTTCGTCACCCCGGGCGTCTACCACCTGAACCAGACGCTCAACGTCACCAAGGCCAACACCGTGGTGCTGGGCATCGGTTACCCGACCTTCGTGCCGGACAACGGCGTCAACGCCATGCAGGTCGCGGACGTGGACGGGGTACGGCTCAAGGGCCTGCTCTTCGACGCCGGCACCACCAACTCCCAGGCCCTGCTGACCGTCGGCCCGTCCGGATCGACGGCGAGCCACGCCGCCAACCCGACCACCATCCAGGACGTCTTCTTCCGGATCGGCGGCGAGCACGTCGGCAAGGCCACCAACAGCCTGATCGTCAACAGCAGCAACACGGTCATCGACCACATCTGGGCCTGGCGCGCCGACCACGGCACCGGGGGAACGGTCGGCTGGACCACCAACACCGCCGACACCGGGCTGACCGTCAACGGCAACAACGTCCTGGCCACCGGCCTGTTCGTCGAGCACTACCAGAAGTACGAGGTGGTGTGGAACGGCCAGGGCGGCAAGACGATCTTCTTCCAGAACGAGATGCCGTACGACCCGCCCAACCAGGCGGCCTGGATGAGTTCGGCCTCGGTCAACGGCTACGCCGCCTACAAGGTGGGCGCGAACGTGACCACCCATGAGGCGTGGGGGCTGGGCAGTTACTGCTACTTCAACGTCAACCCGGCGGTGAACAGCTACCACGCGTTCGAGGTTCCCAACACCTCGGGCGTGAAGTTCCACGACGCGCTGACCGTGTCGCTGGGCGGGGTTGGCACCATCACCCACGTCATCAACGACACAGGTGCGGTGACGGCGTCCAACACCACACCGAGCAACGTCGTCAACTTCCCGTAGCGCGTGTGTCCCTGACCTGACGTCAGGCGGGGAGAACGGGAAAAGGGCCGCCGGAGGCCAGGTGTTTGGCCTCCGGCGGCCCAGCCGCATGACGTCCGCTCCAGGCGGCGCCGGCGGTCGGGTGCCCGCGTTGCCGGGCGCCGGCTACTGGATGCCGGCGTCCTTGCACGGCTGGGCGAACTCGCCGGTGCAGATCTGGGCGGCCGTGTAGAGGTGGTACTTGGTCACGATGTCCTTGACGTTCGCCTTGGTGATCGAGGCGGCGGTCAGCAGCTTGCTGGGGACCTTCTGACCGGAGCCGCTGGCGACGGTGGTGTCGGTGAGGGACGCGATGGACTTCCCGTTCAGCAGGTTGATCGCCAGCTCGGCGGTGGCGTCGGCCTCCGGCTGGTAGTCCTTGAAGACCGTCGCGGTCTGGGCGCCGGTCAGAATCCGCTGGATACCGGCGAGTTCGGCGTCCTGGCCGGTCAGCGGAACATGCAGGCCCGCGCCCCGCAGCGCGGTGGCGATACCGCCGGCCATGGTGTCGTTGGCCGAGTAGACGCCCTTGATGTTCTTCGCGCCGATCTGGGTGATCGCCGCGTTCACCTTCTGGGTGGCGATGTTGTCCTTCCACAGACCGCTCTGCTCATAGGCGATGTCCACCTTGCCGTCGAGGACCTTGTGGGCACCGGCCTTGAACTGGGCGGCGTTCGGGTCGGCGTCGTCGCCGTTGATCATGACGATCTTGGCCTGCGGGGTGGCGGCAGGACCCATGGCGTCCAGCAGCGCCTGGCCCTGCAGCTCGCCGACCTTCTCGTTGTCGTACGAGACGTACGCCGACACCGGCCCCTGCGCCAGCCGGTCGTACGACACCACCTTGATGCCCTTGTCGACCGCCGACTGGACCGAGGACTTGACGCCCGCCGAGTCCTGGGGGTCCAGGATGAGCACCTTGACGCCCCTGGTGATCATGCTGCTGATCTGCTGTGCCTGGGTCTGCGGCTGTCCTGCGGCGTTGGCGTAGTCGACCGTGCAGTCGGCGCACAGCTCCTTGATCTTCTTCTCGATCAGTGGCCGGTCGAACTGCTCGTACCGGGCGGTGACGGTGTCCGGCAGCAGCAGGCCGATGACCTTGCCCTTGCCGCCGGAGTTGTTGTCCTTGTCGCCGCCCGTTTTGCCGCACGCGGCCATGGCGAACGCCAACGACACCACGGCTGTGCCCACGACCACTCGACGCGTCATCGCGCTCATAGAACGTCGCCTCCCCGGACAGGGCCGCAACGGCGCGACCCGAGTGCGCAGAGTCAACTGGTATGTGTCGGGCACGTCAATAAGTGAAGACGCAGCTGCCTGTTGCGTAACCAAATTGCTCCCTACGGCTCTTGGTCGCGCTCTCAGGTCCGTCATTAGGACGGTGCCCTGCGCTCCACACCGTCAGGTGTCCACCGGACTCGCGCCGTTAGGGCAAAAACCGATCAAACCCCGGAAGGGGATCCGGCCGTCCCGATGGCCGGATCCGGCCCGTCCCGACGCAGCGACGCCCCGGCACTCCGACCGTGGTCGGAGCGCCGGGGCATCGGGGCCGGCACCCTCTGGTGCGGGACCGGAGCCGGCCGGGCGGGTCAGCCCTTGCTCGACCCCAGCGACAGGCCCGCGATGAACTGCTTCTGCAGCAGCACATAGACCACCAGGGTCGGGATCGCCGCGATCATCGCTGCGGCCGCGATCATGTTCTGGTTGCTGACGAACTGCCCCTGGAGATTGGCCAGTGCGGAGGTGACCGGCCGCTTGTCACCCGACGACATCAGGGTGATCGCCCAGAAGAAGTCGTTGTAGATCCAGGTGGTGAGCAGGGTCGCCAGCGCCGCCAGCGCCGGCCGGCACAGCGGCACCGTGAGCCGCCAGAACCGGGTCCACAGTCCCGCGCCGTCGACCAGCGCGGCCTCGTACATCTCACCGGGGATCGACTTCATGTAGTTGCTCAGCACGAAGACGCAGAAACCCAGCTGGAAGGCCACGTTGATGACGACCAGGCCGAAGATCGAGTTGTACATCAGGCCGCTGCCCGCCAGGAAGTGCGGCAGCGGGATCTTCAGGTAGATCCGGAAGAGCGGGGTGATGATGACCTGCTGCGGCAGCAGGTTGCCGGCCGTGAAGACGATCAGCAGCGCGATATTGATCTTGACGTTGACCCGGGTGAGGACGAACGCCACTCCGGACGCCAGGGCCAGCACGATGATCACCGACGGCACGGTGATCAGCACCGAGTTCCAGAAGAAGTGGAGCATGTCCGACTGGGACCAGGCGTCACTGAAATTCTTGAACGTGAAGCTGTGCGGCATCGAGACGTAGCCGTACTTGCGGGTCTCGGAGTACGGCCGTACCGCCACGTACAGCGCGAAGAGGATCGGCAGGACCCACAGCACGCAGGAGACGATCAGGAACAGCTGCGAGGCGGCCTGGCCCAGCGGCCGGCGCCGCCGCCCGGGGCCGCCGCCGGCGGGCGTCGCGGCCTGCAGCCGGGGAAGGGTCTCGGCGCTCACTGCGATTCCTCTCGCCGGAAGGTCTGGTAAAGGAAGATCGAGATGGGCACCAGGGAGATCAGCAGCAGGACGACGCCGAGCGCCGAGCCGAAGCCGACCCGCTGCGTCTCACCGACGATGTTCGAGGTCACCAGCACCGACAGCAGTTCGAGGCCGTTGATGCCCTTGTTGGTGATGTACACCAGGTCGAAGGCGCGCAGCGACTCGATGACGGTGACGACCATGATGACGATGTTGATCGGCCGCATGACCGGGAAGATCACCCGCCAGAAGGTCTGCCAGGCGTTGGCCCCGTCGACCAGCGCGGCCTCGCGCAGCGTCGGGTCGACCGCCTTCAGACCGGCGAGATACAGCACCATCACATAACCGGCCTGCCGCCAGGTCGCCTCCAGCAGCACCGCCCACAAGTTGAGATGCGGATTGCCCAGCCAGTCGATGGAATTGCCGTTGTGATTACGGCCGATGACGGTGTTGATCAGGCCGTAGTCCTGCGAGTAGACGAACTCCCAGATGATGCCGATCAGCGCCAGCGAGAGCATCACCGGCAGGAACAGGATGCTCTGGTACATCCGGCTGCCCTTGATGCCGCGGTCGATGACAACCGCGAAGAGCATGCCGAGCGGTGTCGCGATCAACACGAACACGGCCAGCCAGATCAGGTTGTGCCGCACGGCCGGCCAGAACTCCGGGGAGATCGTGACGGCCTGGTGGTAGTTCTGGATGCCGTACACACAGCCGTTGTTGAGGATCGACGGCAGGTTCGGCTTGCAGGTCGTGGTGGGGTGCAGGCTGCCGACGCCGTTCCACTTGGTGAACGACAGCAGCAGCGTACCGATGGCAGGGAACCAGACGAACGCCAGGTCCAGCAGCAGCGGTATGCCGAGCAGCAGGGCCACCACGACGCGGTCGCGGGTGCTCAACGTGCGCACGCCCCGGCGGCGGCGTCGGACCGGACCCTCCTTCTGGGGTCCGGTCGTCGTCGCCGCCGCCGGGTTACGCACCTGGGAGGCGGAACTCATCAGGAATAGATCGCCTTCGCCTGGGACTCCGCGCTCTTCTGCAGAGCCGCGATGTTGCCGGTGCTCGGGTCGTCGATGAACTTCTGGATGATCGCGATCATCGCGTCGGCCATCGCCGGGTCGGCGTCGCGGTCCATGAACTGGGCCACCGCCTTGCACTTGGCGATCTCCTGCACCGACTTCTTCTGGATGGCGTTGTACGTCGGCACCTGCAGGCCGTTGACCAGGCCGACGTCCCACTGGTCGGTCTTGAGGTACTCGGCCTCGGCCGGGCCGGTGCCTATGTACTCCAGGATCGCCTTGGCGGCGTCCACGTTCTTCGCCTTCTTGCTGAGCATGAAGCCGTCGGTGGGGGCGTCCATGTAGTCCTGTCCCCACTGCGGGTTGATCGCGGGGAAGGTGAAGAAGTCCAGGTCGTCCAGGTCCGCCTTGTCGGTGACGTACTGGGCGGCCACCTGGTTGGTGCCCTGGAACATCATGCCCGCCTTCTTCTCCTCCAGGGCCTTGGCGGAGTCCTGCCAGATACGGCCGTTCGCGCCGCTCTGCATGTAGGGCATGATCTCGGCCCAGTGCTGGAAGACGGTGTGCACGCCCTGGTCGGTCCACGGCACCTCGTGCTTCATCAACTTGGCGTGGTAGTCGTACCCGTTGATGCGCATGTTGAGGATGTCGAAGGTGCCCAGCGCGGGCCAGCCGTCCTTGTCGGCGAAGGCGATCGGGATGATGCCGTCGGCCTTCATCTTCTTCGCCAGCGCCACGTACTCGTCCCAGGTGGTGGGGACGGCGTAGCCCTTCGAGGCGAACTGGCTCTTGTTGTAGAAGACGACCCACGGGTAGTTGTAGATCGGCACCAGGTACTGGTGGCCGTCGATGCCGGTGGACAGCTTCTTGGCGGCCGCGCTGAAGTTGCCGCCGATCTTCTCCCACACGTCGTCGATCGGCTGGGCCAGGCCCTGCGCGGCGAAGTACTGCATGCGGTAGCCGGCGAACCAGGTGAACAGGTCGTCCGGCGTCCCCTGCAGGTAGCTGGTGATGTTCTGCTGGAACGTGTTGTGGTCGACCGTGTTGATCTTCACCTGCGCCTTGGTCGACGCGGTCGCTGCGGTGGTCAGGGCGGCGAAGGCGGACTTGACCGCGGGGTCGGAGTAGTTGGACCCGAACGTCACCGTGGCGCCGGCGACCTTGCCCGTTCCACCGCTCGACGTGCTCGATGAGTCCTTCTTGTCATCCGAACCGCCGCAGGCGGTGAGCAGACCTCCGGAGACGACGGCCAGTCCCGCGCCGGCGGCCACACCCCTGAGCAGATTCCTGCGCGTCGGGGACAGGCCCGTTTCCGTGCTGCTGCCCGACGACTCGACGTCCGACATGGTGCCTCCATGTGTGTGTGGGCGTATCCAAGAAGCGGAAGGCGAAAATGTTGGCGGGAGCGGACATTCCAGCGGCTCTAGCGCCGATCCGTTTCCAACAGAAGTCACCAAGATGAAACGCCATCGCAACTGCAGGGTAGTTCTACGCCACATGCAGGGGGCCGTCAACGTTCTGATCCGGATGCGTTGCCGTACCGTGATGTCCCAGCGGTGTTGGAACATGTTTGCTTCCGGTCGTGACCGCTCATCGGTCGACCGAACCGGGGACTGTGGACCCGTCAATTCCTTCCGTTCGAACGGCGAACTCCCCATCATCAGCGTTCAACCTGCCCCTGCGCTGCGGCGTAACTCACGTCCGGCCCGTCCGGGTGCCGGCCAAGACGCGTCGAAACAGGGGGAGTAGAGGAGAAGCCGGGACCAAGAGGAATGTTTCACCCGCACCGGCGCCGCGCTCGCGGGTGGTTACCGGGGAGTCCGGTTTCCGTACGTGCTCGGTCGGTGTCAGTCTGTCGTCATGAAGGGCAACGTTCCGCAGGAGACAACGAGTTTCGTCGGCCGGGCGCCGGAACTCGCGCGACTGGACGCGGCGTTGGCGCGCCACCGGCTGGTCACGCTGACCGGGCCGGGCGGAGTCGGCAAGACCAGGCTGGCCCAGCGGGTGGCGTCGGGCGCGACCGCCGGGCAGCGGCCCGGCCGAATCGGTTCTGCCGAGTCCGGGGCCGAGTCCGGGGCGGGCGCCGGGCCCGAGGCCGCGACCGGGACCCATGCCGGAACCACTGCCGGGGACGACCCTGCGGCGGAGGCGGAGGCTGACACAGCCGCGGAAGCCCGCGCCGGCGGCAGCGTCGCGGTGCAGGGGGACATCCGCTTCCCCGACGGCACCTGGTGGGCCGACCTCGCCACGCTCGACGGCCCCGGCCTCCTCCTGGAGACCGTGAGCGACGCCCTCGACCTCGCCGACCACTCCCCGCGGATGCCGGTCGAGGCCCTGTGCGAATGGCTCGCGGACAAACGGCTGCTGCTCGTACTGGACTCCTGCGAGCACCTGGTGGACGCGTGCGCGCACCTCGTGGGGGAGTTGCTCACCGCGGCCCCCGGCCTGACCGTACTGGCCACCAGCCGCCGCCCGCTGTCCTCCCGGGTGGAGGAGATCCAGGAGGTGAGCCCACTGCCGGCCGGCGGCCCGGAGGCACTGGACCTGTTCACCGAGCGGGTCACCGGCCGGCTGGGCCCCGGCCCGCTGGCCGAGCCCGGCGCCCCCGAGGCCGCCGACTCCATCTGCCGCCGCCTGGAAGGCATTCCGCTGGCGATCGAGCTGGCCGCGGCCCAGGTCGGACCGGCCCCCGTCACCGAGATCGCCGCCAGGCTCGGCTCCCGTTTCGACGTCCTCGCCCGCTCCGGCTTCGTCTGGCCCCGCCGCCACCAGACGCTGCGGACCGCCATCGGCTGGAGCCACGAACTGTGCGCCCCCCTGGAACGGCTGCTCTGGGCCCGGCTCACCGTCTTCCGCGGCGCCTTCGACCTCGACGCCGCCCGGGCGGTCGCCGCCGGCGGGCCGCTGTCCTCCGGACAGGTGGCCCCCACCCTGCGACGACTGGTCGACCAGAGCGTGGTCCGCAGGATCAGCACCGACGACGGCGACCGCTACCGCATGCTCGACACCCTGCGCGAGTACGGCCACGAGTGGCTCTGCGAACTCGGCGAGGTCGCCGCCACCGCGGAACGGCACGCCGAGCACTTCACCGGCCTGGCCCGCCGCGCCGACGCCGGCTGGCCGGGCCCGGACCAGATCCCGGGCTACCGGATGATCGAGGACACCCACACCGATCTGCGGACCGCCCTCGACCACTGGCTCGCCCACGACCCCGCCAAGGCCGCGGAACTCGCCGGACTGCTCGTCTACTTCTGGACCTGCTGCGGCCACCTCAAGGAAGCCCGCAGCTACCTCGAACGCGCGCTCGCTGTGCACACCGTCCCCGGCCCGGCCAGGACCCAGGCCGTCATCGGCTTCGGCGTGACCGTCGCCCTGCAAGGGGACTACGACCTCGCCGCCACGGTCAGCGCCGAGGCACAGGCCGCGGCCGAGGCGGACGGCGCCGAGGAGGGGCTGCTCGGCGCGGCGGCCCTCGGCGGACTGCTGGCCATGCTGACGGGACAGCCGCAGAAGGCCATCGACACCGTACGGGCCGCCCTGAGCGCCGCCCCCGGCTCCGCCTTCGGCTCACCCGACCGGCTGCGCTGCAACCTGGTCGAGGTGCTCTCGCTCACCGCGCTGGGCTCCTTCGCCGAAGGCCGGGCGCGGGCGCTCGAACTGCGGGAGCACTGCGTACGGGCCGGCGAGGTGTGGACCCGCTCCTATCTGGACTACCAGCTCTCCGTGGTGGCTCTCTTCTCCGCCGCGCCCGCCGACGCGGCGGCGTACGCCCGCACCATGCTGGAGAGCAAACGTCTCCTCGGCGACGCTTTCGGGATCGCGCTCGGCCTGGATCTGCTGGCCGCCGCCCTGGCCGCCGACGGGCAGGCGGAACAGGCCGCGTCCGTCTACGGCACGGGGGAGACGTACTGGCGCAGCGTCGGCCATCTCCAGCGCGGCGCGCCGGAACTGCGTATGGTGCGCGAGCGGTGCGAGGAGACCGTCCGCGCCGCTCTCGGCGAGGCCGGCTACGCGGCTGCCTACGCCCGGGGCGCCGCCGCCGACGCCTCGACCGCTCTCGCCCGGGCGCTGCTGCCGGGGCAACGGGGCCCGCACTGATCTCTCCCGGGGTGCCGCCTCCTTTTCCGCCGTGGGGAAGAGATCATGTTCCGGTGAGGAAGTCCGGGCGGGCCTTCGCGGTTAGCACGGTGGGCGGCGCCGCCGGGCGCCGCCGGCCGCAAGGTCCGATCCGAACCGACCGCCCGGGTCGGCGACGGTCTGAAAGGTTTCGATGAATGGTTCCCATGACTGCTGAGATCACCGTGCCCGTGGGCGCCCGGCACACCCGGATCCTCGGCGTCGGCGCCTACCGGCCCCGGCGGATCGTCGACAACGCCGAGGTGTGCCAGTACATCGACTCCTCCGACGAGTGGATCCGGGCCAGGACCGGGATCAGGACCCGTCGCTGGGCGAGTCCCGACGAGACGCTCGGGGCGATGGCGGAACACGCCGCGAGCAAGGCCATCGCCGCGGCCGGACTGGTCCCGGGCGACATCACCTGCGTGATCGCGGCGACCTTCACCCATCTGATGCAGACTCCGGCCATCGCGACCGAGATCGCCCACCGGATCGGCGCGACCCGGGCGGCCGGCTTCGACGTCTCCGCGGGCTGCGCCGGCTTCGTGCACGGGGTGGTGCTCGCCTCCGACGCGGTGCGGGCCCGCGGCGGTCACGTCCTGGTGGTCGGGGTCGAACGGATGACCGACATCCTCGACATGACCGACCGTTCCACCGCCTTCATCTTCGGCGACGGCGCGGGCGCGGTCGTGATCGGCCCCTCCGACACACCCGGCATCGGCCCGGCCGTCTGGGGCGCGGACGGCGGACAGGCCGACGCGATCTCCCAGAGCGTGCCCTGGGACGTACTGAAGAAGGATCCCGGGCATCCTTTTCCCGCGCTGCGGCAGGACGGGCAGCGGGTCTTCCGCTGGGCGGTGTACGAGATGGCCAAGGTCGCCCGCCGGACCCTGGACGAATCAGGCATCAGCCCCGAGCAGTTGGACGCCTTCATCCCGCACCAGGCGAACGAGCGGATCATCGACAGCATGACCCGCTCGATGGGGCTGCCAGAACGGGTCGTCGTCGCCAAGGACATCGTGACCAGCGGCAACACCTCGGGTGCGTCCATCCCGCTGGCCATGGAGGCGGTGCTGGCCTCCGGCGAGGTGGTCGCGGGCGACACGGCGCTGCTGCTCGGTTACGGTGCCGGTCTTTCGTACGCCGCGGTGGTCGCCACTCTTCCCTGATGCCGCGGCGCCCCCCGGCGGCGGCCGAGGGGGACGGGAACGCACGAAACGGCGGTGGTCCGCACACCACCGCCGCCGCGTGTCCACGCCCTGCCGTACCGGGTCTCCGCCGGCGGCCGGGCCTGTCAGGGCGTCCGGCGCCGCCGGAAAGCTTCGGGCGGGGAGTTCGCTCCGCCGGTCGGCCGCGCGCTCGCGATCATTGCAGAGCCCGCTGTACCACCGAAAGGAACCGGCCACTCTGGGAGCGCTTTCCGGACTCACCGGCCGGTGCCGCCGCTGGGACCGGTCCGGACGATCGCCGCAAAGCCCCCGGCCGGTGATGGCCGGAACCCACCCGTCCCACCGTCAACAGAGCGCGTCCAGCGCGGTTTCCAGCCGCGGCCCCACGAACTCCCGCACCCAGGTGAGGTGTTCCCCGCCGTAGCCGCGGGGTACCACCTCCACCAGCATGATCAGATACAGGTAGCAGCGGTAGAGCGCGATCCGCCGCAGGGCCGCGTCGTCGAAGCCGGTACGCCCCCCGCCCGCGCCGTAACCGGCCAGGAAGGCGGCGTCGCTCTCGGCGGCGTCGGCGAAGAGCGACATCGAGGCGAAGTCGGCCAGCGGATCGCCCCAGAACATCCGCTCCCCGTCGATCAGTCCGCTGATCACCCGCCCGCCGGCCGGCCCGTCGAGCAGTACGTTGCCCGGCCACAGGTCGAAGTGCACCAGCGCGGGCACCGTCACCTCGTCGAGTGCCGGCGCGGCGGCGGCCAACGCGGCCCGCAGTTCCGGCACTTCCCGCGGCAGCCAGGGCCGGTACCTCTCCGCGTCGTCCAGAACAGCGCCGGTCATCGCCGCGAAGGCGGGCGCCCAGCGGTCGGCGAGCGGGCCGGTGCTCTGCGCCGGGTAGCCGAAGCCGGGGCCCTTGACGGCGTGCAGCCGGGCCACCAGCGTGCCCAGTTCGGACCGCAGCCGGTCGCGTTCCGCGCCGCTCAGCGCACCGGCGATGCCGTGCCAGGGCACGCCGGGCAGGTGCGTCATCAGCAGGAAGGGAGGGTGCGGGCCGGCCTCGTCGGGTTCGCTGTGGAGCACCCGCGGCGCAGCCACCGCCGCCTCTTGGGCCGCCGCGTAGAACTGCGCCTCGCCGTACAGCAGTCCGGCCTCGTAGACCAGTCGCGGTACCGTCGCCGGCGGCGGGACCTTCAGCACCACCCGGGCGCCGTCGGTGAGTTCCACCGCGTACAGCCTGTTGTAGGTGCCGCCGGCCAGTGGCCGCAGTTCCGCGATCCGCGCCGGGGCCACCCCGGCCCGCGCCAACAGCCGGGCCACCGGCTCCACTTCAGGCCCGCTCACGATCATCCCGGCCTCCCCGTACTCGCGCGCCCACACCCTACGCGGTGGACGGCCCCCGGCCGAGGGCGCCGACGGCGGGCGGCTTCGCGGGGCAGGTGCGGGACCGAGCCGGACGGACCGCGCCCGCACGACGGCGATCGGGGTCGGCCCGGAGGACGCGCCGGAGGTGCACGGCGGCTGCCGGGAGAACCGGTCCGCTTCCCGCCGGCCGGCGGGGACCCCCGGAAGGAAGAGCCCGGAGCCAATCGCGCCGGGCCGGATCGCTGGCTCTGCCTTGCGCCGTGTGCTCTCCCGGTCGGCGGCCGGGCGGGTGCTTCTCGGGGGCCGGGCGATTAGGCACCGCGACAGTCGGTCATAAATCTCGCAAAGTCTGTAAAGCGGAAAATATGACAAGCCGGGATCCGGGGACGACAGCACACCGCACGACCCGGGCACCCGGCGGACGTGAAGGAGCGCCATGAGCCAGGGCGGGATCGCGGAGCGGCAGGCGGACCCGGACGCCGGTGAGCCGGGCGGCGGCCCCGCCCGTGCCCGGCGCCGCAGAAGGCTGCTGCCCTGGAAGCACAAACGGGACCTGACACCGGCCCAGCTGCGCCGCCGCAAGCTCACCACCCGCGGCGCCCTCGGCGTCTGCGTGATCTGCGCCGGCACCCTCGGCTGGTCGGTCGGCAAGGCGCTCACCTACCCCGGCAAGGACAGCACCACCGCCCGGCTCGCCGAATGGGCACGCGACCACGAACTCGGCTTCGTGGTCGACCAACTGGAGGACTGGCAGTACCGGATGAACCCGCCCAAGGTCGGGGGCTCGCTCTCCCCCGACGCGCTGGCCCGGATGAACGCCACCGCCCCCGTATCCGGCCCGTCCCCCGCCCATGTGGCGGCCCAGCCGCTGGTCCCGCTGCACGCCCCGCTGCCCGCACCGGTCAGCCCCGCACTGCCCGGCGAAGGCGTCTACCGCACCCTCGCCAGCTCCCACGGCGAGCCCATCGTCCAGGGCACCTACGTCCGCCCGGACGGCGAGCACACCTCGTACGAGGCCGCCGTCGCCTGGATCAGCGGCACGTACTCCCGCTTCGAGCTGCACCCCGGCTTCCGCGAGCCCGGCGAGACCTTCGACGTGCCCCCGACCATCCCCAAGGGCGAGCGGGCCGGCCTGGTCGCCACCTGGAACGGCGGCTTCCGGATCACCGACGGGGGCTCCCGCGGCGGCTTCTACCTCGACGGCAAGACCGCCGGCCGGCTGCGCGACGGCGCCGCCTCCGAGGTCTTCTACCGCGACGGCTCCATCAAGATCGGCGTCTGGGGCCGGGACGTCCGGATGACCCCCGACGTGGTGGGCGTCCGGCAGTGCCTGGAACTGATGGTCGACGGCGGCAAGGTGGTGCCCGACATCGACGACGACGCCAAGTGGGGCGTCAGCGACCAGAGCAAGAACTACGTGCCCAGGTCCGGTGTCGGCGTCACCGCCCAGGGCGACATCATCATGGTCGTCGGCCAGGCGCTCTCCGCGCACACCCTCGCCGACCTCATGCAGCGGGCCGGCGCGGTCCGCGCGATGCCACTGGACATGAACCGGGCCTGGCCGTCCTTCATGTCCTACGACGGCACCGCGGACCCCGCCAACCCGAAGCCCACCAACATCCTCGACTTCGAGGACCCGCCGGACCGCTACTACGTCCAGGCCACCCGTGACTTCGTGGCGGTCTACGGCCGCTGACCGGCCCCGCCTCACGCCCGCTGCCGGACCGGCGGCCCCGCGGCCTCGGCGAACGCCCGGATCCTGGCGTTCGCCCGGGACGCCCGCCACACCGGCCCCCAGTCCAGCGTGGGTGTGTCGTGGAAGGGGACGAAGGCCACGTCGTCCCTGGCGTGCGACCGGGTGGCGTGCGCGCCGACCGGGAAGACACCCCGGCCTGCCCCGACCAGCGCCAGGATCTCCGGGAAGGTCGCCGCCGAGCCGCCTTCCGGGATCGCCCGGCCGGCCGGCGTCAGGCGCGGCGAACCCGGCTCCCGCCAGTGGTCGGGCAGCGAACAGGGCGCCCGCAGCACCGCCACCTCCGCCAGGTCCTCCACCGACACGGAACCCCGCCCGGCCAGCGGATGCGCGGCCGGCACCGCCAGCAGCCGCGGCTCGGAGAGCAGCACCGGACCGTTCGCCAGATCGGGCCCGGTCAGCGGGAGACAGGTGATCAGGACGTCCAGCTCGTCCGCCCGCAGCCGGGTCAGCGCCTCGCCCAGCCGCACTTCGAGGATCGCCACCTCGCAGTCCGGGTGCCGGCCGCGGAACGGATCGGTGGCCAGATCCATCAGCTGACCGGCGGCGGCCCCGACGAAGCCGACCCGCAGCACCCCGGTGACCCCGCGGCCGGCCGCGACCGCGGTGGCCAGCGCCGCCTCCAGCCGCTCGAACGCGGGCCGCAGGTCGTCGTGGAGCCGCTGTCCGATCGGGGTCAGCGCCACGCTGCGGCTGGTCCGCTCGAACAGCGGCGCGCCGACCCGGCGTTCCAGCTTGCTGATCACCTGGCTGACCCGGGCGGTGGTCACCCGCAGCCGGACCGCGGTCCGCCCGAAGTGCAGTTCCTCGGCGAGAGTCAGGAACGCCTCGATCTCGTACCGCTCCACGCCCCCGCCCCCCGTGTCGTTGTGATCTTTCCTGCATTAAACCGTACTTAACGATCAGGCAGTTCATCGGTCAACTCCGGGCCGGCGTCGGCGCCGGGACCCGGCGGTCCCCGGGCCGGCCCGGATCCGCGCGGATCACCCCCGGCAGGCCGTAGGCTCGGGGACATGGCGGGAGAGGAAACGGGACCGGAAGTCCGGCACGAGACCCCGGAGGGTGGGCGGCCCCCGCGGGGCGCCGGCCAGATCTACGCGACCGGCGGCAGCGTGCGGGTGGACAGCTGGATCTGGTGCGTGCGGCTGACCAAGACCAGGTCGGCGGCGGCCACCGCCTGCCGGGCGGGCCACGTCAAGGTCAACGGTGACCGGGTCAAGCCCGCCCAGGCGGTCCGGGTCGGCGACGAGGTGCGCCTGGTGCACGCCGGCCGCGAACGCGTGGTCGTCGTCTCCAAGCTGCTCAACAAGCGGGTCGGCGCCCCCGTCGCCGTCGAGTCCTACGTCGACAACAGCCCGCCGCCGCCCCCGCGCGAGGACGTCCTGGCCCTCGGCGTACGCGACCGCGGCGCCGGCCGGCCCACCAAGCGGGACCGGCGGGCGATGGAACGGCTCCGCATCCTCGGCCCGCGCCCGCCGGCCGGCGACTGAGCCACCCGGTCCAAGAGGGCGAGCACCCCCTGCCCGTCCGCGTCCAGCTCGCGTACGGCCCGGGGGTGTCGCCCCGGGTCCGCACCGCTGCGATCAGCGGCGGCAGCACCGTGTCGTAGCAGCGGAAGGCGTCCGGGAAGGCGGTGCCCAGCAGGCGGGGGTGGAGTACGTCCATGGCAGACCTCGCAGGCGGCCGGCGCGCTGGGGCCGGCGAGGGGACGGACACAAAACAGTGGGTGGCGACCCACTATTGGTCCGAGCCTACAATGAGCCCCATGGACCCGCTGGCCGCACCCCCCACGCTGATCGGCCTCACCACCTATCTGCTGTCGAAGACCGGCAAGGCCGCCCGCTCCGCGCTCGCCGCCGAACTCGCCCGCCGCGGCCTGCGGTTGTGGCACATGGCGATCCTCGCCGCGCTCGCCGACTTCGGCCCGCACGCCCAGCGCGAACTCGCCGACCGGCTCGCCATCGACCCCAGCGACCTGGTCAAGGTGATCGACGAACTGGCCACGCCCGGCTATGTCGAGCGCACCCGCGACCCCGCCGACCGCCGGCGGGTGCGGATCGTCCTCACCCCGGCGGGCCGCGCCGCGCTCGCCGATCTCCACGACCGCGCCGCGACCGTGCAGGACGTGGTCCTCGCGCCGCTCTCCGCCGCGGAACGGGCCACCCTGCAGGCCCTCTTGCTGCGGGTCCACGCCGGGATGGAGGAAACCGCCCGCCAGGCGGCGGCCGGATCCCCGCCTTCGTAGACTCGCGGTGCCGGTTCGCGGGAGGCGCGGTCCACCCGCCGCCACGCCGGCACCCGCCCCCCGAGGAGTCCGCGATGCGACCAGTCCATTTCGCCGCCGCCCGCCGCACCCCGATCGGACGGCTCCGGGGAGCGCTCTCCAGCGTGCGGCCGGACGACCTCGCCGCGACCGCGCTGCGCGGCCTGCTCGACACGGTGCCGGCCCTCGACCCGGCCCGTGTCGACGACGTCTACTGGGGCGCCGCGAACCAGGCCGGCGAGGACAACCGCAATGTCGCCCGGATGGCGGTACTGCTCGCCGGACTCCCGGAGACCGTCCCCGGCGCCACCGTCAACCGGCTCTGCGCCTCCGGGATGGAGGCGGTCACCTCGGCGGCCCGCATGATCGCGGCCGGCGAGGCGGACATCGTCGTCGCGGGCGGCTCGGAGTCGATGAGCCGCGCCCCCTTCGTCCTTCCCCGCCCGGACGAGGCACTGCCGCGGTCCATCGAGACCCACGACACCCGGCTCGGCTGGCGGCTCACCAACCCCCGGATGCGGGACCTGCACGGCGTGCTCGCCATGGGTGAGACCGCGGAGGAGGTCGCCGAGCGCTACCGGGTCGGCCGGGCGGACCAGGACGCCTTCGCGCTCCGCAGCCACCGCAACGCCGCCGAAGCCCGCAAGGCCGGCCTTTTCGACGCCGAGATCGTGCCGGTCACCCGCCCCGACGGGGTGGCCGTCACCGAGGACGAGTCCATCCGCGAGGACACCACCGCCGACCGCCTGGCCGCGCTCCGGCCGGTCTTCCGGGACGGCGGCACCGTCACCGCAGGCAACTCCTCACCCATGAACGACGGCGCCGCCGCCCTCCTCCTGGTCAGCGAAGAGGCCCTGCACGGCCTCGGCCTGGAATCCCTCGGCCGGTACGCGGCCGGTGCGAGCGCGGGCGTCCACCCCGACGTCATGGGCATCGGCCCGGTCCCCGCCACCCAGCGCGCCCTCACCCGCCTCGGCCGGACCGCCGACACCATCGACGCGGCCGAATGCAACGAAGCCTTCGCCGCCCAGGCGCTGGCCGCCGTCCGGCTGCTCGGCATCGACCCCGCCCTCGTCAACCCCACCGGCGGCGCCATCGCCCTGGGCCACCCCCTCGGCTGCTCCGGCGCCCGCATCCTCACCACCCTGCTGCATCGGATGAACCGCACCGCAGCCCACCGCGGCCTGGCCACCATGTGCGTCGGTGCCGGCCAGGGCGCCGCCGTGCTCGTCGACCGTGACTGAGAACCCGCGCGAACCGGCCACCCCGGGAAAAGACAGGGGTTGGCCGGGGCCCGCGGGCTCTGAGAGGATCTTCGGTGCGGATACCGACACAGGCGGGGGAGTCCAGATGGCGAGTGCGTCGGACGGGGCCCGGCTGCTGGCGATCAGCGATCTGCACGTCGGCTACGAGGCGAACCGCGAGATCGTGGCGCGGATGCGGCCGGAGACGGACGGAGACTGGCTCATCGTCGCCGGCGACGTCGGCGAGCGGTTCGCGGACATCACCTGGGCGCTGACCACCCTCAAGGAGCACTTCGGCACGGTCATCTGGCTGCCCGGCAACCACGAACTGTGGACCCCGCCCGACGACCCGGTGACGCTGCGCGGAGCGGCCCGCTACGACCACCTGGTGGCAACCGCCCGCGCCCTCGGCGTGATCACCCCGGAGGACCCCTACCCGGTCTGGGAGGGCCCCCGCGGGCCGGTCGCGGTCTGCCCGCTCTTCCTGCTCTACGACTACACCTGGCGCGACGGCACCCCCGGCGCCACCACCAAGGAGGAAGCGCTCGCCCACTCCGGTGAACTCGGCGTGATCTGCACCGACGAACGGTTCCTGCACCCCGACCCGCTGCCCGGCCGGGACGACTGGTGCCGTGCCCGCGTCGCCGCCACCGAGGCCCGGCTCACCGCCCTGGACCCCGGCCTGCCGACCGTGCTCGCCAACCACTGGCCGCTGCACCGCGAGCCGACCGCCATCCTGCGCTACCCCTCCTTCGCGCTGTGGTGCGGCACCGAACAGACCGAGGACTGGCACCTCCGCTTCCGGGCCACCGAGGTCGTCTACGGCCACCTGCACATCCCGCGCGTCATCGAACGCGACGGCGTCCGCTTCACCGAGGTCTCCCTCGGCTACCCCCGCGAATGGGGCAGCCGCCCCACCGGGCCCGCCGGACCCCGGGTGATCCTCACCGGCCGCCAGGGAGCCGCCCGGTGATCGAGCACCTGGTGCCCGCCGCCGTACGCTCGCACGTCGCCTACGGCGACGAACTCGACAACGCCCCCCTCTACCCCGAGGAGACCGAGGCGGTCCTGCGGGCGGTCCCCAAACGCCGGGCCGAGTACGCCGCGGGCCGCGCCTGCGCCCGGGCCGCCCTCGCCGCGCTCGGCCACCCGCCGGGCCCCATCCCGCGCGGCAGCGACGCGGGCGCCCCGGTCTGGCCGGCCGGGGTCGTCGGCAGCATCACCCACACCGACGGCTACCGCGCCGCCGTCGTGGCCCGCAGCGCGGACATCCTCACCCTCGGCATCGACGCCGAGCCGCACGCCCCGCTGCCCGACAACGTCATCGAGATCATCCTCGCCACCCCCGAGGAGGAGGCCGCCCTGACCGGCCTCACCCGCCTGCACCCCGGCATCCACTGGGACCGGCTGCTGTTCAGCGCCAAGGAGACCGTCTACAAGGCGTGGTATCCCTTCCACCACCGCATGCTCGCCTTCAAGGAGGCCGAACTCCTCTTCACCCGCGGCCCGCAGGCACCCGGCGACACCGCACCGGCCCACGGTACGTACACCGCCCGGCTGCTCATCCCTGGCCCGCTGCTCACCGCGGAGACCGGGCCCGAGGTCTTCACCGGCCGCTGGATCGTCCGCGACGGCTACCTGGCGACCGCCATCGTCGTACCCAACGAGTAGCGGCTAACGGGGAGTCCGCCGGTCCGCACGGCGCGGTCAGGCCGATTCGCGCCGCACCAGCGTCGTCTTGAAGATCACCGACCGGGTCTCCTGCCCCGCGTCGTCGATGAGCCCCATCAGCAGCTTCGCCATCTCCGCCGCCATGTCCTCCACCGGCTGCCGCACCGTCGTCAGCAGCGGACGGGAGGCGAGCGCCGCGCTGCTGTCGTCGAAGCCCACCACCGCGACATCGTCCGGAACCCTGCGGCCCTGGTCGCGCAGGACCAGCAGAGCGCCCTGGGCCATCAGGTCGCTGGCCACGAACACGCCGTCGGTGTCGGGGTGTTCCAGCAGCAGTTGGCGCATCGCCTGCTCGCCGCCCTCCTGCGTGAAACCGCCTTCGACACTGGGCACGAAGGCATGGCCGTGCTCGGCCATCGCCTCCCGGAAACCCGCGAGCCGGTCCACCCCTGCCGGGGAGTCGTACGGGCCCGCGATGGTGGTGATCCGCCGGCAGCCGCGGGCCAGCAGATGCTCGGCGGCCAGCCGGGCGCCGGCCTGCTGGGCGATGTCGACATAGCTGATCGGGATGGGCGTCTGCGGCCGGGCGAAGAGCACGGTGGGCACACCCGCCTCGGTCAGCAGGAACGGCAGCGAGTCGCCCGGCGCTATCGACACCAGCGCCACGCCGTCGATGTGCTCCTGCCGCAGAGTGGCCGCCAGTTCGCGCCGGGCGTCCTCGGAGTCGGCGAGCATCAGCACCGGATGGACACCGCGCGGCCGCAGCACCGTGAGCAGACCGCCCAGCACCCGGCCGAAGAACGGGTCGCTGAACACCCGGCTCATGAACGGGTCCTCCGCCGCCCGGTGGTCCGGCACCGAGAAGACCAGCGCGACCGAGTCGGTGCGGCGGGTGACGAGCGTCCGGGCCGCGCGATTGGGCACATAGCCGGTGTCGGCCACCGCCTGCTGGACGATCCGCTGGATCTCCGGGTCCACATTGCGCGTCCCGTTGACCACGCGTGACACCGTGGCCCGGGAGACCCCGGCGAACCGCGCGACATCTTCCAGCGTGGGCTGGTGGGGCCGGGCAGGACGGCTGCTCGTCATGGACACATGTATACCACGGGCAGGAGAGCGCTCTCCGGATGGCTTTCGCAGATGGGGTGGGGTGCGGCGGCCCCCCACAGGCCGACCGCACCCCGTCCGCCGTGCCCGCCGCGTCTCCCGCCCCCGCAGGGGACGCGGCGGGCCCGCTCAGGCGTACACGCCGAACTCGTACAGCGAGTAGCCGTACGCCGTGCCGCGCTGCGTCATGTTCACCCGGACGTAGCGGCCCGACGCGGTGACGTCGACGGTGTCGACACCCCCGGTGCCGGCCGCCGTCGCGTACACCGTCGTCCAGTTGGTGCCGTCGGCGGAGACCTGGATCTGGTACGCCTTGCCGTACGCCGACTCCCAGCCCAACTGGACGTGTTTGACGGCGGTCACCTTGCCCAGATCCACCTGGAGCCACTGCGGATCGGCCCACTCGCTCGCCCAGCGGGTGTCCCAGCGGCCGTCGGTGGTGTTCGACGGCGGGAACGGCGCACCGTCACCTGTCTGCTGGTAAGTGGACGCGGTGGCCGGCCGGCCGAGGGCCACGTTCGTCCCGCTCACCGGCGGCGCCACCACCCGGAACGACCGGGTCTCGATACCGGCGTTGCCGTGCCCGTCGTAGGCGTACACGTACACCTTCCACACCCCGAGCGTCTTCGGCGCCGTGGCGGTGAACCGGCCGTCGCCGGTCTGCGTGAAGTCCACCTGGCGCAGACCCGTACCGCCGTCCACGTACTTGGAGGAGTACATCAGCTGGTAGCGGACCGGATCGCCGTCCGGATCGCTGACCGACGCCGTCACGTCGAAGGTGCCGCCGGCCGGGACCGAAGCGGTGTTGCTCAGCGTCACCGAGCCGATCACCGGCGGCGTGTCGGCCTGCGGCGTACCGCCGTAGTCCCTCGCCACCGCGTAGTACATCAGCCGCTTCCAGCCGCTGGGGCGGACGTTGAACCAGACGCCGCCGAAGTCGTCCTCCTCGCCGTAGTTGAAGAGCGTCGCGCCCAGCGCCACCCCGGTGTGCCCGGTGACGCAGTTCCACGCCGAGACATACCCGTCCCGCTTCTGTACGTCGGTCGGCTCGGCCGGCACCCCGTTGGCGTCGTCCGGCACCTCCCACTCGCCGGCCTCACCGGACTCGGTCACGATGTACGGCTTGCTGTAACCGCCGTTCACCCAGTCCTGCTTGACGCTGCACACCGCGCCGTAGGAGTTGACCGCGTACAGGTCGAGCGACGGCGTGTACTGCTTGTAGTACGGCCACGCGCCGGTCCACGCGTCCGTCGACGTCACCGGGTGGTTCGGGTCGATGGCATGGATCGCCTGCGCCACCTGCTCCACGAACTGCGCGTAGGCGATGCGCTGTTGCTCGACCGCGGCGCCGGTGTAGTGGTCCTGCGTGGTGAGAATGACCTCGTTGCCGACGTCCCACATCAGCACGCCCGGATGGTTCTTGTACGTCGTCACCCAGTTCTTGATGTCGTTGAGGGTGCTGGTCTTGTACGCGGTGTCGTTGACGTAGTCCGCGCCCTGGTTGAGCCAGAAGCCGCTGACCACCTTCATCCCGTACGCTGCGGCCGCGTCGAGCAGCGGCTTGCTGCTCGCGTCGGTGCCCCAGGTGCGCAGGGTGTTGACACCCATCGCCTTGAGATCCCGCATGTGCGCGTCGGCGGTGCCGGTGGCCGGCCCCCACGTCATCCCCTTGACCTGCCACGGCCTGCCGTCCACGGTCAGCTGCCAGTTGCCCTGGCCGCCGGTCACATGGACACTGCTCGGCGCGGTCGGCACCGGCGGATCGGTCAGCGGCGCCGGCGCGGCACCGGTGGTCTGCGAGACGGTGACGTTGTCCAGGCTGAGCACCCCGCCGGAGGAGGTGTCGGCGCCCGGCGAGGTGCAGCCGCAGACCGCGTCGGGGTACGAACCGCCGATCCGCAGGCTGAAGTCCAGGTAGAGCCCGTGGTGCACCGCCGCGTTCCAGGTGGAGACCCCGACCTGCGACTCGCTGACCTGCCACACCTGGATGCCGTCCAGATACCAGCGGATCTGTTCGTCGGAGGTGGTCCGGTCGATGATCTCGGAGTAGGTGTGGTAGCCGGTCTGGCAGCCGGTGCAGGTGGCAAGACCGCTGGTGAGGCCGTTGTACTCGGCGCAGTTGCCGCCCGGCGCGGTCCCGCAGTGCAGGGTCGCGCTCAGCTGGGAGCGGCCGTTGACATCCTCCATGATGTCGCTCTCGCCGACAGCAGGCCAGGCGCCGGGACTGCCGCGGTAGGCCGCGCCCATCGCCCGGAAGGACGGCCAGTAGCCCAGTGCCCTGGCGACGCCGGGCTGCTTGAGGGTCGCGGAGATCTGCAGCTGCCCGCCGGCCGGGGCGGCGAAGTCGCTGCGCCGGGTCTCGATCCGGCTCGACGTCCAGGACGAACCCGACTTGAGCGCGGTCAGGTTGAGGTGTCCGCCGCCGTCCAGGCCGAGGTTGGCGGGGGAGTCGGTGGCCGTCTCCACCTCGCCGGTGCCCCAGTTCGCGGCGCCGCCGGGGTAGGCGGTGCCGGTGTCGATGATCCAGTCACCGGAGGCGGGCGGCGCGCCGCTGGAGCCGTTGAAGTCGTCACTCCACACCGTGGACCAGTTGCCGGGCGGCGGGGTGCCGGTGCCGCCGGTGCCCCCTGCCGAGGTCCCGCCCGTCTGGCCGCCCGAGGTGCCGGTCCCGGCGGTGCCGTAGACCTGGAACTCCCACAGCGAGTAGCCGTAGCCGTTCACCCGCTGGGTGCCGTACAGCCGGACGTACCGGCCGGTGCCGGTGACCGTCAGGTTCTGGACGCCGCCGGTGCCGGCGGTGGTCGAGTAGACCGTCGTCCACTGTGAGGCGTCGTCGGAGACCTGGATCTGGTACGCGGTCGCGTAGTTCTCCCAGTTCAGCGTCACCTTGCTGAGCGTGGAGGTGGCGCCGAGGTCGATCCGGAGCCACTGCGGGTCGCTCCACGCGCTGGCCCAGCGGGTGGTGGTGCTCCCGTCGACCGCCGCCGAGGCCGGGTAGCCGTCGCCCTCGGTGCTGGAGGCGGTGGCGGGCCGGCCCTGCGAGAGCAGGATGTCGGCGGCGTGCGCGGAGGTCGCGGGGACGGCGAGCGCGTACGCCGCCAGGCCCAGGGCCAGCAAGGCGAGCAGCAGTACGCGAAGAGGCGGGGGGATCGAACCGAGCCGGGCGGACGCTGAGGGTGAGGCTCTCATGCCGGTCTCCTGTGGTGCGAGGGGGGAAGGAGGGGAGGGCGCGCTCCAGGGGACGGCATGAGGCTTGGGAGAGCGCTCTCTCAGTGCGCCTGATGGTTGCCCGTGCGTTTCCGGGGTGTCAAGGGATCGGACCGGAAGCGGGTGGACGGACGCCGGGCCGGAGGCGGGGGAGCGGGGCCGGTTCCGGCGGGTGCGGGGGCGGAGTGAAGGCGGGCCACCGCGGCCGGAGTTGACGTCCTTCGCCGGGCGGAACCGCTGGTCGGGGCAGAGACGGAGGGCCGGCCGCAGGCGGGGACACGGCGCCGCGCGGGCAGGGGCGCGGTGGGGAACCGGACAATCGCACGGTGTCCGCCGAGGCGGCCTGTTCGCCGGCGGGCGGCGCCCGCACACTGAATCCATGCCGGACTCCGGGGAAACGCCCCAGGACGTCTGGGAAGCGTGCGTCCGGCACAGCGACCTGGTGTTCTGGATCCATGATCAGGTGTGGTACCAGCGGGACCGCAGGATGGACGCCTACCGCAGCCTGGAGCTGGCCGTCCCCACCGCGGACGCCCTGACCAGGACACTGGTGGCATTGCGCTGGTACGCGCTCTCCAACGACGCGGCGGTCGGCGCCGGAAGGTATCTGACCGGCGACGACCTGGCCTGGGTCCCGCTGGAGGACATCAGGGCCCGCATGCGGCGGCCGGTCCACGAACTCTTCGCGGGACTTGAGGCGGTGGCGCTGGGCCCGGCCGAGGGGCACTGGGTGAATGTGCTCAGGCTGTTCAGCTACGACCAGGAGGGGCGCGGGCCGTTCTTCCTGGCGCGGATCAGCGGAGTCTTCACGACCGTGGTCCAGCGGCTCGTCGACCGGTACAGGAACCCGGGGCTCAACGTCCGTGACCTGCGGGTGTTCGCCTGGGACTACCCGCCCCGGTGAGCGGGAGGGCGGGCGGTGCGCGGGGGCGGTGCCCGCCGGTGCGGGGTTGACAGGAGGCGGCGGGGGAGCTGAAGGTACGGGGGTGCGGGAGAGCGCTCTCCCGGTGATTGTCGGCCTGCGGGCCGCCGGCTCGACCCGACGCGGCCGTCGGCGCCCGTCCCCCCTCCGCCCACCGACCACGCGGCCCCGTACCCCGAACAGCCGTCCCGGCGGCGGGCCGGGGTACCCGCCGGGCCCCGAAGGGATGACCATGCTCACCCCCGCGTCCCCTGTGCCGCCTCCGGACTCCGTACCCCAACGTCTCCTCGGCGCAATCGAGTCGGAGACGGCACCGGCCGATCTGCCGGCCGGCCCCACGGCGCTGCGCGCAGCCGGATCCGCGGCCGTACCGCCCACACCGCCCACACCGCCGACCCCGCCGGCGCCTGCGCTCCGGCCCGGGCCGGCCGCGGTGGCGGCGACCGCGCCGGACACGGCGTCACCCCTGACGTCCGGGGAACTGGACGGTCTGGTGGGCCGGCTGGGGCTGGCGGCGAAGGTGCGGCTGCTCTCCGGGGCGGCGTCGTTCCGGCTGTGCGGGGAAGCGGAGATCGGGCTGCGGGCGATCGGGGTGTCGGACGGGCCCGCCGGGGTGCGGGGGGAGCGGTGGGACGAGCGGGACACATCGCTCGCGCTGCCGTCGCCGACCGCCCTGGCGGCGAGCTGGGACGAGGAACTGGTCGGTGAACTGGGCGGGTTGCTGGCGGCAGAGGCCCGCCGCAAGGGCGTCGGCGTACTGCTCGCGCCCACGCTCAACCTGCACCGGAGCCCGGGCGCGGGGCGGCACTTCGAGTGCTACTCCGAGGACCCGCTGCTCACCGGGCGGATCGCGGTCGCGTACATCGGCGGGGTGCAGGCGGGCGGAGTCGCCGCGACCGCGAAGCACTACGTGGCGAACGACTCGGAGACCGAACGCCTCACCCTGGACGCCCGGTTGGACGAGCGCACCCTGCGGGAGCTCTATCTCGCGCCCTTCGAAGCCGCGGTACGGGCCGGGGTGTGGGCGGTGATGTCCGCCTACAACGGAGTGAACGGCGCCACCATGTCCGAGAGTCCGCTGCTGGCCGAACCGCTCAAGGGGGAGTGGGGGTTCGACGGGGTGGTGGTCTCCGACTGGGGCGCCGTCCGCTCCACCGAGGCCGCCGCGCTGGCCGCCCAGGACCTGGCCATGCCGGGACCCGAACCCCGCTGGGCGGCCCCGCTGCTCGCCGCCGTCCGGGACGGCCGGGTACCGGAGAAGGTCATCGACGAGAAGGTGCGGCGGATCCTGCTGCTGGCCGCCCGGGTCGGCGCACTCGACGGCGTACCCGCCCCGCGGACGCCCCCCGCGCCCGCCGACCCCCGGGGCCTGCTGCGGCGCGCGGTCGCCGCCGGATGCGTACTGCTGCGCAACGAGGGCCAGTTGCTGCCGCTGACCACTGACGGCCCGGCGCGTCGGCGCCGGATCGCGGTGGTCGGGCCCAACGCCGCCGCGGCCCGCTTCCAGGGCGGCGGCAGCGCGGCGGTCTTCCCCGAGGAGGTCGTCTCACCGCTGACTGGTATCGAGGAAGCGCTCCTGGGCACCGGCACCGAGGTGGTCTACGCCGAGGGCGCCGTGCTCACCACTCGCCCGACCCCCCTCCACACCGGGAACGCCCGTGACCCGCGCACCGGCGAGCCCGGCGTCCTCGTCCGCTATCTCGCCGCGGACGGGACCGAACTCCATGCCGAACACCGGCTCAGCGGCCGGATCCTGGAATCAGGCGACGCGCCCGAGGCCGCCGCGGCCGCGGCCGCCGTCGAGGTCAGTGCGCGGGTCACCACCGACCGGCCCGGCCCGTGGCGCTTCTCGGTGATCGGCCTCGGCGCGGTCGCCCTCACCGTCGACGGCCGGCCGCTGGTGGACACCTATGTCGTTCCCGAGTCCCAGGACCCCACCTATGTGCATGTCACCCCGCCCTTCCGCACCGCCTCCCACGAGGTGGGCGCCGGGCGGGAGTTGCTGCTGACCGCCACCCGCCGCTGGGAGGCCGGGCACGGACAGGCGGTGGCACTGGCGCTGGACCCGCCGAGCCGGGACGAGGACGCCCTGATCGCCGAGGCGGTCGAGGCGGCCCGCGGCGCCGACACCGCGATCGTCGTGGTCGGCACCACCGACGAGATCGAGAGCGAGGGCTTCGACCGCACCTCGCTCGCCCTCCCCGGCCGCCAGGACGACCTCGTCTCCGCCGTGACCGCCGCCAACCCCCGCACCGTGGTGATCGTCAACTCCGGCGGCCCGGTCGAACTGCCCTGGCGGGAGAGCGCTCCCGCGGTGCTGCTCTGCTGGTTTCCCGGCCAGGAAGCCGGTCACGGCCTGGCCGACGTGCTCTTCGGCCAGGCCGAGCCCGGCGGGCGCCTGCCCACCACCTGGGGAGCGCTCTCCCGCGACGCGCGGGGCCCGGACTCCCCGCACCCCGCCACCACCCCCGTCGACGGCGTGCTCCGCTACGACGAGGGCCCGTACATCGGCCACCGCGCCTGGCGGCGGGCAGGCACCGAACCGGCCTACTGGTTCGGCCACGGCCTCGGCTACACCACCTGGACCTACGAGGACTTGGAGGTCATCCGGGCCCCCGGCCCGGCCGCACCCGCTCCTGGCACACCCACCGCCCTCGCCCGCGTCACGGTCCGCAACACCGGTACCCGCCCCGGCCGGGAGGTCGTCCAGCTCTACCTCACCACCGGCCCCGACCCTTACGACGACGGCGGGCTGCGGCTGGCCGGATACGCCGCGGTCCTGGCCGACCCCGGCGCGACAGCGGTCGCCGAGGTCGTGATTGCCTCCCGCGCCTTCCAGCGCTGGTCACCGGAGCACGGGCGCTGGGAGCCGCGCCCGGGCCCGTACACGCTGCACGCCGGTCCGTCCGCCGCCCGGCAACCGCTCTCCCGGCCCCTGGCGTTCTGACCGCGCACCCGGGCGGAGCACCGCCGTCCCGGGACCGGGCGCCCCTCAGCCCTGACCGCGAGGGGCGCCCCCCGGGGATTGATCGCCGGCCGCGGCGACCCGTAGGGTCGGACGTAAAAAGCGACACATCCGATGAATCGGTTTTCCGGCACGCACCACAGCGAGGACACGCCCATGCCCATGCAACCCTGGTTCCCCGACGCGAAGCTCGGCATCTTCGTGCACTACGGGATCTACGCGGTGGACGGCGTGCCGGAGTCCTGGTCGTTCTACGACGGGCGGGTCAGCCGCGAGCAGTACATGAAGCAGCTCGCCGGATTCACCGCGGCGCGCTACGAACCGGAAGCCTGGGCCCGGCTGTTCGCCCGCGCCGGAGCACGGTACGCGGTACTGACCGCCCGTCACCACGACGGCGTCGCCCTCTGGGACACCGCGCAGCGCGGCCTGTCGGTGGCCCGCGACACCCCGGCCGGCCGCGACCTGGTCGCGGGCTACGCCGACGCCCTGCGCGCGGAGGGCCTCAAGGTCGGCCTGTACTACTCGCACTCCGACTGGTCGCACCCCGACTACCCGACCGTCCGCCACCCGCACCCGGAGACCGCCCCGGTCCCGGTGAACGACAACCGGTTCAGCGCGCCGGCGCCGGGGGCCGAGGACCCCGCCGCCTGGCGGCGCTACCTCGCCTACCGCGACGCCCAGGTGCGGGAGCTGACCACCCGCTACCGCCCCGATCTGCTCTGGTTCGACGGCGAGTGGGAGCGCAGCGAGGAGCAGTGGGGCATCGGGGAACTCGCCGACCAGATCCTCGCGGTCAACCCCGCCACGGTGCTCAACGCCCGCATGCTCAGCCGCGGCGACTACGCCACCCCCGAGCAGGGGGTGCCGATGCGGGCTCCGGACGGCCCCTGGGAGCTGTGCCTCACCATCAACGAGTCCTGGGGTTACCAGGGCGACGACCACAGCCACAAGTCCGTGGGCCAGCTGGTCCGTTACTTCGCCGAGACGATAGGCGCCGGCGGCAATCTGCTGCTGGACGTCGGCCCGCGCGAGGACGGCACCATCACCGGCGAGCAGACCGTGCGGCTCGAAGGGCTCGGCGACTGGATCGCCCGGCACGCACCCGCGGTGTACGGCACGGTGGCCGGGCTGCCGGCCGGCCACCACTACGGCCCGAGCACCCTGTCAGCCGACCGCCGCACCCTCTATCTGACCTGCTTCGACACGCCGCGCGAGACCGTTTCGGTACGGGGGCTGCGCACCGCGGTCCGGCGCGTCACGGTGGTCTCCACCGGCGTGGAACTCGCCCACCGTGTCACCGGCGGCCTGCACGAGGTGCCCGGGGTGCTGTGGATCGACGCGCCGGAACCGGCGCAGAGCGACCCGTACGCCACGGTGCTGGCCCTCGAACTCGACGGCGAACTCGACCTCTACCGCGGCACCGGTCGCGGCTGACCCGACGCCCCAGCCATCGGAGGTCTCCTCGGCCACCAGGCCCGTAGCGTTGGGAGAGCGCTCCCCGGCCGAGGGTGAAACGCCCGTGTTCTGGCACCATGTGGGCTGTACTGCGACATCGCGAAGGGGAGCCCGGTGAAGCGCGACGTGGGCCGGACGACGAGGGATCTCCGTCGTCACAACCGCGTCTCCGTGCTGTCCAAGCTCTATCTGCACGGCCCCTCAAGCCGGTTCGACCTGATGGGCGCCACCGGCCTCAGCTCCGCCACGGTCAGCAACGTCGTCACCGATCTGGTCGGGGACGGTCTGGTCGCCGAGGCCGGGCTGCTGGACTCCGACGGGGGCCGGCCGCGCACCCTGCTGGACGTACGCCCCGGCTACGCCCGGGTGGTCGGTGTGGACATCGGCGAGACCCACGTCCAGGTCGGCCTCTTCGACTGGACCCTGGACACCCTCGCCACCGCCACCTACCCGATGGACGAGGGCCACCTGGAACCGGCCGACCTGGCCGGTCTGGTGGCCACCGGCATCGAGGAGGTCGCCGCCACAGCGGACGCCGACCCGGCGGGACTGCTGGGCGTCGGCGTCGGGGTGCCCGGCACGGTGCTGCCCGACGGCCTGGTGCACGCCCCCACCCTGGGCTGGTCCGGTGTGCCGTTCGGCACCTTGCTGCGCCGGCAGGTCGCCGCGCCGCTGCACATGGACAACTGCGCCCGTACCCTCGGCCAGGCGGAGATGTGGCGCGGCGCGGGCCGCGGCGCGGAACGGGCGATCGTCGCACTCCTCGCGGTCGGTGTCGGTGCCGCGGTGGCCACCGGCTCGCCGAGCGGGGTCACCAGCACCACCAGCGAGTGGGGCCACACCGTCGTCGTGGCGGGCGGCGACCCCTGCCGGTGCGGCTCACGCGGCTGCCTGGAGGCGTATGTCGGCGCCGAGGCGATCCTGCGGCACTACGAACACATCCCCGGTGCGCCGGTGTTGCCCGCCGCCGGCACCGAGCAGCGGATCGCCGCCCTGGTCGCGGGCGCCGGCCGCCCCGGCGCCGCCGCCGACACCGTGGGGTGGGCCGCGGAGTACCTCGGGATCGGCATCGCCAACCTCGTCAACCTGCTCAGCCCGGACCGGGTGATCCTCTCCGGCTGGCTCAGCATGGCGCTCGGCCCCGCCATGCTCCCCGCCGTCCACGACGCGATGCGCCGCCACAGCCTGCACTACACGGCGGCCGCCACCCGGCTCGAACTCGGCCGTCTGGGCCAGGAAGCGGTGGCTCTCGGGGCGGCGACGCTGCCCGTGCACGAACTGCTCACCGCGGGCGCCCGCTGACCCCGGCCTGGCCTGCCGCCCCTGCCATCCGCCATCATCGAAGCGATGGGCACACGAGTGGACCTGGGGCTGGCCGCCGCGCGGACGGCCCACAGCGCGGCGCAGTGGACCGCCGACGGGCTGTGGGCCTCGTCCGCGCTGCTCGGTTCGCAGGAGCTCCCGGCGCCCGCCGATGACGAGGGAAGCGCCGAGCATCTGGTGGTGGAAGTCGCCGGGCCGGACTGGGGGGTCGGGGTCGTGGCGGACCTCAGCCCGGCCGGCCGGGTGCACCTCGGGTTCGTCTCGGAGAACGACGCGGTGTGGGAGCGCCGCCGGATCCGCTCCGTGGAGACCTGGGACGCGCTGCTCGAACGCGCGGTGGGCCGGGCGTCGCGGATGCGGCTCGAACACGGGCAGTTGGTGGCCCGCACCTGCACCACCGGCTGGCGGGACTGGGTGCACGGCAACCTGTGGGTGATGCCGGGCTGCCTGCTGCGGATGCGCAGCGGCTGGCTGGAGACCCTGGCGAACAGCTACGGCTCGGGCACGTCGGCGCGCAAGTCCGGGCACAGCGTCGGTTACGACCCCGACGCCGTGCTCGCGGCCCACCGGACCAACAAGATCATCCCGTTCCGGGACATCGCAGCGGCGGAACTGCGCCGGGGCCTGACCACCTCAAGCCTCACCGTGCGGATGGCCGACGGGACCCTGCACAAGCTGCACTGGCGGTCATCCGATCCGGCGCACCGCCTCCTGGCCGACCGGCTGCTGCCGATCCTCGGTCCCCGCCTGACGACCTGACGCGGGCCGGCGGGCGCCGCTGCCGGCCCGGCTGCTCGCAGGGCCCGGGCGGCGGCGCCGCGGTCGCGCCTGCGGTCAGCTCTCGCGCTGGTAGCGGGCGGTGATGGAGACCGTCGTCGGGCCCTTGATCATGCCGAGCTGGTTCCAGGTCATGCCGAAGTCGGCCCGGTGGACGGCGACTTCGGCCTCCAGGGTGACCGCGTTCGCGTCGGCGGCGGTGATGCGGGCGGTGAAGTTGAGCGGTCGCGTGGTGCCGCGGACCGTCAGCTCGCCTGCCACGTCGAGTTCGTCGGTGCCGACCGGGGTCACGGAGGCGGCGGTGAAGACCAGCTCCGGGTGCTCCTCGGAGTGGAAGAAGTCCGCAGAGCGCAGGTGGGTGTCCCGCTTGCCGTGGTTGGTGTCCAGCGAAGCGGTCTGGACGGTGAGGGTGCCCTGCGCGGTCCCGCCCGGCTGCACCTCGCCCGAGCCGCCGAGCGAGCCGAATTCGCCCTTGACGGTGATCAGGTTCCACACGCTCTTGCTGCGGAAGCGCACCGAGGAGTGCGCCGGGTCCAGGACCCAGTGGCCGGCTGCCGCACCGGCTGCCGGGTGGCCGGAGGTGGGGTTCGTCATGGGGGTGGTCCTTCGTTCAGGGGTTCTGGTGCGGACCGCGCCGTAGCGGCGGCACGGTCACCGGGGACATGTGATTGAGCATTCAACACGCTAACAGAGAATTAGATAGCCAGCGAGATAATAGCTCACGGTTATTCTGGTCGGCGGCGACGAAACCGTTCGCCGGCCGCTGCCGGGGCAGTGGCGGACAGCGGACCCGGGAGCGCACCCATGACGGAAACCCAAGGCCGGAGCGGTGCACCGGGCTGTCCCGGCACCGAGGAGCTCGCCATCCTCCACCAGTGGCACGGCCTGCAGACCGGCGTCCAGCGGCTCACCGACAGCCTCTTCGCCTCCGTCGAGGCGGAGAACGGCCTCGCGCCGTCCTCCTTCCAGGCGCTGATGTTCCTGATGACCGCGCCCGACCAGGCCGCCCCGATGAACCAGCTCGCCCAGGCGCTCGGCTTCTCCACCGCCGGTACGACCAAGGTGGTGGACCGGCTCGCCGACGCCGGGCTGGTGGAGCGCCGCCCGTCCTGCTCCGACCGCCGGGTCACCTACACCGCGCTCACCTCGGCCGGCTCCGAGACCGTACTGGCCGCGTCCCGCTCGCTGGCCCGGGTGGTGCGCGACCGGGTGGTGGAACCGCTGGGTGCGGAGCGCTTCGCCGAACTGACGGAGGCGATCCGCTCGCTCGACCCCGCGCCCGAAGAGTGCTGAACCGGGGCGTGCCTGCCGAGGAGTAGCGGCCAGGGAGCGCCGGCCGGTTCCGGTAGGGTCCTCGACACCGGTGGGACGGGTGTGACGTTTTCGCCGCCGTGAGCGCTGTGAGGTGTAGGGCGGCGATCCGGCCGAGCGATCCGGCGGCGCCGCGGACGACCCAGGGGAGGCACGCGGTGGACCAAGCGGCGGAACGGCCCCGGCCCGCATCCGGGGAGCGGCCCTGGCCCGCGCCCCGGCGGATCGAGGAACTCCTGCGCGGCGCGCCCGTCGTGCCCGGCGACCTCGCCGAGGCCCGGCTCGCCGAACTCGTCGCGACCCTCGCCGCCCCGGCCACGCTCGATCCGGTACGCGAACAGCGTGCGCTGTCGGCTTTCCGCCTGGCGCGGACCGTACAGGCGGCGCGGCCGCACCGCGGACCCGCGTGGCCGCTGCGTGCGCTGGCCGGCGGGGTCCTCGCGGTGTGCGCGCTCGGCGTCCTCACCCTCGCCGTGGGCGGCGTGCCCTCACCGCTGCCCACCGGCGGGGTGCACGCCGGGCCGCCGACCGGCGCCGCCGGGCGCGGCGCCACCACCGCGGGGCCCGGGCACACCGGCGAGCCCGTACCCGACGGCGGCGGCCGGTCCCGCGGGGTGCCGACGACCGCGCCGGCGGCTGGGCCGACCGCGGAGCCGACGACTGGGCCGACGACTGGGCCGATGACTGGGCCGACGGTCACCGCGTCGCCGGCTCCGGCCGCCCGCGGGCCGCGCGCACTGTGCCGGCAGTACCGTCACGCCCTGCGCCAGGGCAGGCAGCCGGGACGCCGGATCACCGACCGGCTCCGCCAGGAGGCCGGCGGCCAGGCACGCATCGCCGGTTACTGCCACCGGCTGCTGGCCCCCGGGAACGGCGCGGTCCGGCCGGGCGGCGACGGTCCGGGCGGCGACGGCTCGGACGCCAAGGGATCGGACGCCAAGGGTCCGGGCAGCCAGGACCCCGGCGGGACGAGCCCGGACGCCCAGGAGACGGCCGACCGGGCCGGGTCCGGTCCGCCGGACGGCCACCAGCATGCCGCCGGCCATGTGAAACGCCCCTGACACCGGCGGTCGGGGCGCCCCGCCTGGGAGCGCCTGGCGCCGGGCCGGGTGCCGAGGCCGACGAAGGCCCTGACGCGGTGCCGGCCGGCGGGTGATCGCTGGGCGGCGGCGCGCGGTGTCAGCCGCCGGCCTCGATCCGGCGGACCACGGTGTCCAGGGCCGCGTCCCGGGTCGGGTAGACCTCGCACACCGGCCGGCCGTCCGGCGTACGGGTGTGGTCGATCTCCCACAGGCTCAGCTCGGTGCCGTCCAGCAGCAGGAAGGCGTGCTCGTAGAGTGCCCAGTTGACCATCCGGTCCCTGATCAGGGTGCTGCGCCGGGTGAGGATGGTGATGTCGTGGGCGATGGCCGCGTGCAGCCGCCGCAGGACGTCCTCGCCCGGTGCGTTGGCGTTGGCCGCCCGGCGCAGCAGCCGGCGGGCGTGCTCGGGGGAGTCGCCCTCGGTGTACGCGTGGCGGTACGAGCCAGGGTCGGCGGCCGGGTCGAAGAGGTCGTGGAGGGTGCCGGGTTCGGCGGTGAGGTCGACCGGCGGCCCGAACGGGGCCCAGTCCACGGCCGGTTCCGGCGGCCCCGCGGCGACACCGAAGGCGGTGTCCACCTGCCACTCGGCCAGCGCCAGATCCTCCCGGTCGGTGAACACCGCGTGCTGTAAGCGCCCTTCGGGCCCGGTGTTGTGCTCCAGCTCCCACAGCAGCCGCACCTGGCCGTCCGGCAGCAGGAAGCTGTGCCGGAACGTACGGCGGTCCAGACGGCGCGGCGGCCCCTTGGCGTGCCGGCACGCCTGGAGCCCGCAGAAGTGCATCAGCGCGAACCGCACCCCGGCGAGTTCCGCTGCCGCCCGGGCGCCGTTCTCCGCCCGGGCCAGCAGGGCGGCCAGCTGCTCAGCAGGCCGGCCGCCCGACCGTACGACGTCGGCGTTCTCCGGGATCTCCGTTCTCGCCCCGCTGTCCGGGCGCTCCGTGCTGTTCTCGGCGTCCACTTCCACCGTGCGTGCGGGCTCTGGGTCCATCCGGCCCTCCCGGCTCCGACGTCACCGACCCTGCTGGCGACTCAGGGTAGTAGAACGGTTGCCGATTGCACCCGGGAACGGCGAGATTCCAGGCGCGCGCGGAGTCCGCGCGCGCCCCTCGCTCCCGCCGCGGCGCCCGTGCCCGGACTCATCCGCAGCAGCCCGCAGCGCCAGCGCCGGACCCGCCGTCGTGGTGGCCGCCGTCATGGAGGCCGTCGTCGTGCCCGGCGGCGATCCGTGCCCACTGCGCGGTCGGCCGCCCGTCCTTGCGGAACTGCTGACCGCGGATCTCGTACGGCTGTGGCCAGCCGGCCGGGGAGTCCTCCCACACCTCCTGCCGTCCGTGGACGGTCATGTCGAGGATGCCGTACGAGGACGCCATGGATTCCGCGCCGCGGCCGGTGGTCCAGTACGTCTCGAAGACGCGCCCCCCGTCACGGAGGTAGCACGCCTGCATGCCGAAGTGGCGGCCGGCGAGGAGCCGTTCGCGGGACCCGGCGGGCACGCAGTACCAGGGCGCCTCCCAGCCCATGAAACGCCGGTAGCGCTCGGACTCCTCGTACGGGCCCTGGCAGAGGACGGCGAAGGTGACATCACGCTGGTGCAGATAGGACAGTTCGCGGACCTGGCCGGTGAAGAAGGTGCAGCCCTCGCACTGTTCCGCGGCGGGCAGGCCGTCGTGCCACATGTGATACGACACGAACAGCTGGCTACGGCCCTCGAAGACGTCGGCCAGGGGGACTTCGCCGGTGCCCGCGACCAGCGGGGTCGACGGGTCCACCTCGGTCATGGGCAGCCGTCGCCGGGCGGCGGCGATGGCGTCGCCCTCTCGGGTGTGCGCCTTTTCCCGGTCACGCAGGGTGTCGATCGCGGCCAGCCACTGCGGGCGGGGGACGACCGTCGGTTTGGTTTCAGCAGTCATGACCGTGCTGACGGCGAAGTCCGCCACAACTCATCGGTGACGTCCACGGCAGCCCGGCCGATGGGTGCTTCGGGTCGGCGCGGTGCGAGAAAGCACGCGGTGTAGGCCACTTGGGAGAACGTCGGGGGCCGATCGGGTGGCGGCGGCCCGTCCGGATTTCCGCCCCCGGCGGCACACCCCCTTGACTGAGCGTCACAAAACGGCGGGGGCAGCCCTTGTGAGCCACGGCGCTACCCCGCCCGACCGGTGACACCTGGACGCGGGCCGTTGCGACGGCCGGACTCCGGGCACGAAGAAGGGGACACCGCATGCGGGTGCTGCGGCATTTCGTTTGGAGCGCGATCGCCTCGCTGCTCCTGGTCGGATTCGCTCCGGCCACCGTCCACGCGGAGGACGGCCAGGCCCGTCCAGCCGTGCAGTGCCCGACCGAAGGACGGTCGCGCGGGACCAACACCGCGCCGAATCCGGCGCTGGAACAGTACCTCCTCGATGACTGGCGGCTGGGCCCCGAGGAGCTTCCCACCACCGGCCCCATGGGCGACATGCTGCGCGGATACCGCCCGGCGGACCACACCTCGCCGTACTGGATCCTGGGATGCTACTGGCAGACCAACCCCCAGACCGGGGTGTCCGGTTGGTGGTATCCGGACAACAACGGCTTCGCCCTCGACAAGCAGGGCCGGCCGGTGGAGAAGCCGGTGACGCTCCGCGTGGGACAGCTGGTCGACCTCTTCGGCAGCGGGCGCGGCAACTTCCTCGCACCCGCCGGTACGCCCTACGCCAAGCGCGCCATCCCGCCGAGCAACCTCGACGAGTACACCACCGACTACCCGTCCAGCTACCACCTGTACCGGGTCGTCGCGCCGCTCGATGTCGAGGCGGGACCCATCCGGCCGTGGTTCGGGCAGCCGGGACTTGGCCTGCAGTACATGACCGCGAACACGATTCCGGACCTCATCACCGCGCACAAACTGCTGGCGCTGAACTGATCCGGGCCGCAACGCTCCTGGGCGGTCCCGGCGAGGCCGGGACCCGTCCGGGGGCCGCCCCGGTAGGGTCCACACGATGAACAGGGCAGAACTCGCCGACCGCCTCCGCCGCGAGGGGATCCCGGACGCCCTGTACGAGATCCCCGGTGTGCACGCCGTGCCCCTCCAGCTGGACGCCGCCTACTTCCTGCGTCCCGAGGCGGACGCGTGGCTGGTCGGCCTGCGGCAGCGCGGCCAGGACAGCGTCATGGCGCGCTTCGGGACCGAGGCGGAGGCCTGTGGCTACCTGTACGACACGGTCACCCGGGTGCCGCCGCCCGTCCCGGGCGGGCCGGAGCGGGTCGCCCGGCTCCTGGCGAACAGCGACGAGATCCAGCGCCGGGCCCAGGAGGATTTCGAGCGCGCCCCGCGCCCCCGGGCCGGCGACCCGCCCGAAGCCGGCCAGGACGCACCGGGGAAGGACTCCTGACCGGCGCAAGCACGGTCACTTTGCGGTGAACCGGCGCCCTGCCGGGTCGAGCGGCGGGCGCGCACGACCGGTCACGACGGCCGGTGAGCGGGGCAAGGTCACCGCGGCCGACGAGCGGGTCCCGGTCACGACGGCTCCGCGTCCAGCCAGTGGGCGCGGCCGATGCTGATGATCCGCATCCGCAGGCCGGCCGCGTGCACGATCCGGGCCCGCTGGACACGGTCGCCGGGCGGGACGTCGAGGAAGGCCGTCGCCGTCATGACCATGTGGTCGACATAGAGCTCGGCCAGCACCCGCAGGTCGTCGGGCCGCCAGCCGGCGGAGAGCGGCTGGGCGGCCAGGCCCGCCGCCACCTCGTCGGCGAAACGCCGCAGTTCGGCGGCGATGGCCTCGCGGACCGCCTGGACGCCGCCGAAGCGCTCCCGGGCGATGAACCGGATGTGCGGCCGGTGCTCGTCGACATAGGCACCGGTGATCGCCACCGTGCGGTCGATGAGCCGGGCCGAGTCCGCGGACCCGTCGGCCATCGCGGCGCGGATGGCGGTGTGCAGGCTGCCCAGCGCCTCGCCGACGAGGGCGACGCCGAGGTCCGCCATGTCCGGGAAGTGGCGGTAGAAGGCGGCCGGGGAGACACCCACCTCGCGGGTGAGCTCGCGCAGGCCCAGACTGCTGAGGTTCTGGTGCTCCAGCAGCCGCAGGCCCGCGTCCAGAAGGGCCTGGCGTGTCTGCTGTTTCTGCGCCTGGCGGACACCGGCCGGACGTGCGCCGGCCGGGCTCGCGGCGGAAGTGTGACTCATGTCATTCAGTAAACAACCGTTCTCCGACTTTGGCCAGACTAGACTTCAAGTGTCAGTGAACAACTGTCAGCCGAAACCTCAACTCCCTGGAGGCGCAGCCGATATGAGCCTCGTCGTCGTCCTGCTGGGCATGGGCGTGCTGCTCGGAGCCGCCGCCCACACGTCCGTCACCGTCTTCACCGTCGCGGCCTGTGCCATCGCGCTCTGGCTGGCCGTCTTCGCGGTCCGCGAGCGCATCGGCCGGCACCGCGGCTGACCCCCAACGGCCGCTCCGACCGCCTCCGACCGCCGTCCCCATGACAGATCCCGGAAGGAACCCCGTGAACACCGCAGCCACCCCGGTCGCGACCGGTACACCGGCCGCGCAGAGCAGTGACGCCCCCCGGACCCGTAACCGTGACGCCGACGGCATGGCCGTCGCGTCCTTCCTGCTGGGCCTGCCCGGCCTGCTGGTCCTCAACATGGTGCTCGGGCCGATCGCCATCGTGCTGGCGCTCGTCGCGCTGGCCCGCGGCACCGGCCGCCGTGGCCGCGCCCTTCTGGGCCTGGCGCTCGGTGTCGCCGACCTGGTGATCCTGGTCGCGCTGATCGTGGGCAACGGCGGCGTGATCTGGTCCGCCACCTGATCCGAACCCCCGACGCGCCCGCGGGCCCGGCCGTACCGAGCGCCGTACCCACCACGGGTACGCGGTACGGCCGGGCCCGCCCGGCGGTCAGCTCAGGTCGATCCCCGGGTAGAGCGGGAAGCCCGCCAGCAGGTCGGCCGCACGCTGCGCGACCTGGTCGGCCACACCCGCGTCGAGCACGTGATGCGCCTTCGACAGGCCGCCCTTCGGCGCCGGCGCCGCGCTCGTCCCGGCGAGCACCGTGTCGATCAGCCCGGCGATCTCGTCCATCTCGACGGCGCCGAGGCCGCGCGTGGTGAGAGCAGGCGTCCCGATCCGGATGCCGGAGGTGTACCAGGCGCCGTTCGGGTCCTGCGGCACCGAGTTCCGGTTGGTGACGATGCCCGCGTCCAGCAGCGCGGCCTCCGCCTGCCGGCCGGTCAGCCCGTAGCCCGACACGTCGATCAGCACCAGGTGGTTGTCGGTGCCGCCGGTGACCAGCTTGGCGCCCCGCTTGAGCAGGCCCCCGGCCAGCGCGCGGGAGTTGTCCACGACCGCCTGCGCGTAGCCGCCGAACTCCGGCCGGGCCGCCTCCGCCAGTGCCACCGCCTTGGCCGCCATCACATGCGGCAGCGGACCGCCGAGCACCATCGGGCAGCCGCGGTCCACGTGCTCGGCCAGCGCGTCGTCGCACAGCACCATGCCGCCGCGCGGCCCGCGCAGGGACTTGTGGGTGGTGGTGGTGACGATGTTCGCGTACGGCACCGGGTCGAAGTCACCGGTCAGCACCTTGCCCGCGACCAGGCCCGCGAAGTGCGCCATGTCCACCATCAAGGTGGCGCCCACCTCGTCGGCGATCTCGCGCATGATGCGGAAGTTGACCAGCCGCGGGTACGCCGAGTAGCCCGCCACCAGGATCAGCGGCCGGAAATCGCGGGCCGCCGCCCGGAGCGCGTCGTAGTCCAGCAGTCCGGTCCGCGGGTCGGTGCCGTAACTGCGCTGCTCGAACATCTTGCCGGAGATGTTGGGGCGGAAGCCGTGGGTGAGGTGGCCGCCGGCATCCAGCGACATGCCGAGCATCCGCTGGTTGCCGAAGGCGGACCGCAGTTCGGCCCAGTCCTGCTCGGACAGGTCGTTGACCTGCCGGACGCCGGCCTTGGCGAGCGCCGGGCTCTCCACCCGCTGTGAGAGCACCGCCCAGAAGGCGACCAGGTTGGCGTCGATGCCCGAGTGCGGCTGCACATAGGCGTGCGCGGCGCCGAAGACGGTCCGCGCGTGCTCCGCGGCCAGCGCCTCGACGGTGTCCACATTGCGGCAGCCGGCGTAGAAGCGCCGGCCGACGGTGCCCTCTGCGTACTTGTCGCTGAACCAGTTGCCCATCGCCAGCAGGACGGCGGGGGAGGCGTAGTTCTCGCTCGCGATCAGCTTCAGCATCTCGCGCTGGTCGTGGAGCTCGCTCGCGATGGCGTCTGCCACCCGCGGTTCCACCGCCCGGATCACCTCGAGCGCGCTGCGGTACGCGACCGACTCGGGGGTGAGGGCGGTGCTGCCGGATACTGCGGCTGACGGTTGCTCGGCCATGGGGGTCCTCCGGTTCGAAGTGGAAACGGGACGGCCCAGGCGCACGGCTCTCGGTGGACGAACGAGCCGCTCCCTGATGGTTGACCCCATCCCAGCGCGCCAGTCACGGCTCGCCGCGAGCCTACCAACGGGCCGGGCGGCCCGGCGACCTGTACCGCCACCCGGACGTGTCGGCCGGCCGCCGGGCGCAGGGGCCGCCGCCCGGGTCGGGATGCCGGGCCGGGTGCCCGGGTCGGGGCGCCCGGCCGGCGGGTGTTTGGATGGGAGGTGACGGGCCGCGTGCCGGGGACACCCGGCGGTTCGGGCCGGTCGCGGCTGTCCGGGCGCGGGCGGCCGACCCGCCAGTGACGCGATGGAGCCCCATGGACCAGTCCCGCCCCCCGGTGAACGCCCGTGTGCGCGAAGGCGCCGGGGTGATCGAACTCGACCGGCCCGCCGCGCTCAACGCGCTCGACCTCACCATGGTCCGGCTGATCACCCGGGCGCTGGAGGAGTGGCGGGACGACCCGGCGGTACGGTCGGTACTGATCCGCAGCACCTCGCCGAAGGCGTTCTGCGCCGGCGGCGACATCCGGGCGATGCGGGACGCCGGCGTCCGCGGTGACGACGCGGCCGTCCTTGAGTACTTCTCCGCCGAGTACGCGCTGAACGCGCTGATCGCCCGCTACCCCAAGCCGTACACCGCGCTGATTGACGGCTACGCGATGGGCGGCGGTCTCGGCATCTCGGTGCACGGTTCCGCCCGGGTGGTCACCGAGCGGGCGGTGCTCGCCATGCCGGAGACCGCCATCGGCTTCTTCCCCGACATCGGGGCCGGCTACTTCCTGCCCCGCCTGCCCGGCGCGGTCGGCTGGTACCTCGGCCTCACCGGGCTGCGGATCGACGGCGCCGCGGCGGTCGAGTGCGGACTCGCCACGCATTACGTGCCGGCCGCGGAACTCCCCGCGCTGGAGGAGGCATTGCTGGCCGGGGAGGAGCCCGCCGCGGCACTGGCCCGCTCGGCGGGTGTGCCGCCCCGGTCGGAACTGGCCGGGCACCGTGCGGCGATCGAGCGCTGTTTCACCGCCCCGGACCTCGACTCCCTGCGGGCCCGGCTGGCCGCCGAGGACGAGGACCGCGAGTGGGCCGACGAGACGCTCGCGGTACTGCGCCGGGCCTCCCCGATGAGCCTCGCCATCACCTTCGACCTGCTGCGGGCCGGCGCCGGGTCGAGCCTGGAGGAGTGCCTGGCCCGCGAACTGGCGCTGGCCCGCCGTACCGCCCACGCGCCCGACTTCCATGAAGGGGTGCGGGCCGCACTGATCGACAAGGACCGGGATCCGGCCTGGTCGCCGTATCCGTAGCCCGTCATGTGAGACGCGGGTGTCAGCATCCGGACGTGCGGCGTAACGTGCGTGCCGCGTGCCGCGTGCTGCGTGCCGTGCCGGCCGGACGACCGTGATGGGAGCGCCATGCCCCGGGAATGGGACGCCAGGACCTATGACTCCTTGCCGCTGCCCCACCTCCGCTGGGGGCGCCGCACCCTCGCCCGGCTGCCGCTGCGGGGCGACGAGCGGGTGATGGACGCGGGCTGCGGCACCGGGCGGGACACCGAGGGGCTGCTGGACCGGCTGCCCGCCGGCCGGGTGGTCGCGGTGGACGGCTCGGTCCGGATGCTGGAACAACTGCGGGAGCGGCTGGCCGGACGGCTCGACCGGGTGGAGGTGGTGCGCGCCGACCTGACCGCGCCCCTGCCGTTCGCCGGCGAGGTCGACGCGGTGTTCAGCGTCGCCGCCTTCCACTGGATCGAGGACCACGCCGCGCTCTTCGCCGCACTGCACTCCCGGATGCGGCCCGGCGCCCGGCTGGTCACCGAATGCGGCGGGCGGGGCAATGTCACCGCGGTCAACGTGGCGGTCGCCGATGTGCTCGGCACCGCGCCCGACGAGCACTCCTGGGAGTTCGCCGGCGTCGAGGACACCCGCGACCGGCTGACCGCGGCCGGCTTCACCGGCATCGGCGTCCGGCTGCGGCCCGACCCGGCCCGCTTCGAACCCGGCGCCCAACTGGAGGCGTTCCTGGCCACCGTCGTCCTCGGCGCGCACCTGGACGGCATGGCGCAGGGCGACCACGAGGCATTCGTCGAAGCCGTCGCCGGACGGCTGGCCGAACCCGTGGTGGACTACGTACGGCTGGAGATCTCGGCCACCCGGGCCTGAGCCGCCGGGCCCCGGCCGCGGCCGGATTCCGTACCCGGCGCCACGCCGTGAACGCGGGCACCGGCCGTACGCCCGGGCCGCTGTGACACGGGGAGCTGCGCTGAACCGGTTGAGCGGGGCGACACGTCCGGATCGGCCGACCGGCGGCTCTTGGCCGGTTCAGCGTTGTTAAGGTGTGGCCGGTCAGCACCGCCGGCGGTCCGCCGCGCGGGTCCGCCGGTACCGAGGACGTGCAGGACGTATGAGCCCGATGAAGCGTCCCACCATCGCCGACATCGCCGAGGCGGCGGGGGTCTCCAAGGGCGCGGTGTCGTACGCGCTCAACGGCAAACCGGGCGTCTCGGCGCAGACCCGCGAGCGGATCACGGAGATTGCCGCGCGGATGGGGTGGCATCCGAGCAGCGCCGCCCGGGCGCTGTCCGACGGGCGGGCCGGCGCGATCGGCCTGGTGGTGGACCGGCCCGCCTGGGTCCTGGGCATCGAGCCCTTCTTCATGCAGCTGATCTCCGGGGTCGAGGCGGGCCTGGCCGCGACCGGAACCGCGCTGCTGCTCCAGGTCACCCAGGACGCCGGCGCCGAGGAGGCCGCGTACCGCCGCTGGTGGGGCGAGCGGCGGGTGGACGGGGTGCTGCTGGTGGACCTGCGGGACGACGACCCGCGGCCCGGCCTGCTCGCCGAACTGGGCCTGCCCGCGGTGGTGGTGGGCCATGCGGCCGGTGCGTACGGCGCTCCCTCGGTGTGGATCGACGACGCCGCCGCAGTCCGCGAGACACTGGCCTACCTGGCGGCGATGGGACACCGCAGGATCGCCCGCGTCGCCGGCCCCGCGCGGTTCGTGCACACCCGCGAGCGCGGCGAGGTCTTCGCCGCGTGCGCGGCCGAACTCTCCCTGCCGGGCGTGCCGTGCGTGCACACCGACTACTCCGGTGAGGACGGCGCCCGCGCCACCCGGCGGCTGCTGTCCGGACCGGACCGGCCCACCGCGATCGTCTACGACAACGACGTGATGGCGGTGGCCGCGCTGAGCGTCACCCAGGAGATGGGCATCCAGGTCCCCGGCGAACTCTCCCTCGTCGCCTGGGACGACAGCGAGCTGTGCCGGCTGGTGCACCCCGCGCTCACCGCGGTCAGCCGCCGGGTGCCGCAGTACGGCGAGCGGGCCGCGGCGGCGCTGCTCGCGCTCATCCGCGGCGAGAAGGTGGCGGACATGCTGCTGGACGCCCCGGTGCTGGTGCCGCGGGGGAGTACCGCCCCGGCGCCGGCCCGCCGCTGAGGGTCGGTGCCGCCCGGGCGGCCGGAAACGGATCGAGCCGTTCCGCAGGCCGCCGTCCGGCCTCCATCGGTCTGGACCAATACTGCGCAGGTCATCGGGCCTGCCCTCCCCAACACCCCGTTGTTTCACGGTGTTTCATGGATTTCCACCCCTCCTGACGCCTTGACGGCCCTCCTGACCGCTAGTTAAATCACGACGCGATATAAGTCGTGAAACAAGTGATGAAACAAGCGTGCAGACCCCCTCGCTGCACGGTCGTTCATGTCAGGCCCATGCCACTGCCGAAGGGGCAACGACCATGAGCTCAGCAACCCGCCGCCGTGCGGGCAGATTCACCCTGCGACGCGTCCTCATCGGAGTGCTGGCCGCCACTGCGGCGGCCGTCACCCCCGCCCTGGTCCTCCCGTCCTCCGCGAACGCCGCGAACGAGGCCGTGCAGGTCTACCTGACCACCACCAGCGGCTCCGACGGCCGTACCGTCACCAAGGGCCTCCAGCAGCAGACCGCCACTTCCTTCGCCGCGGGCACCGGCGGCGCCGGCCAGCAGATCACGGTGGACGAGAACACCAAGTACCAGCAGTTCACCGGCGCCGGCGCGTCCTTCACCGACACCGCCGCCTGGCTGATGAACTCCAGCGGCGCCCTGTCGGCGAGCACCCGCACCTCGGTCATGCAGAAGCTCTTCGACCCGGTCAACGGCATCGGCATCGACTTCCTGCGCAACCCGATGGGCGCCTCCGACCTGGCCCGCAGCAACTACACCTACGACGACATGCCGGCCGGGCAGACCGACCCGTCGCTCACGCACTTCTCCATCGCCCACGACCAGGCCGATGTGCTGCCGCTGACCCAGCAGGCCAAGCAGCTCAACCCGAGCCTGAAGGTGATGGCGACCCCGTGGACGCCGCCGCCGTGGATGAAGGACAACGGCAGCTACGTACAGGGGTGGCTGCAGTCGCAGTACTACGCGGCCTACGCGCAGTACTTCGTGAAGTACATCCAGGCGTACCAGGCGGCCGGCGTGCCGATCGACTACGTGTCCGTACAGAACGAGCCGACCGTCGGCAGCGACTACCCGGGCGCGAACTGGAACGGCTCGGGGCTGGCGTACTTCACCAAGACCAACCTGCTGCCCGCGCTGCACAGCGCCGGCCTGTCCACCAAGGTCCTCGCGCTGGACTGGAACCCGGACTCGTACGCCAGTTACGCGGCACCGACGGTGGACGACGCGGCCATCCGCAACGACCCCAACTTCGGCGGCATCGCCTGGCACGGGTACACCGGGAACATCCCGACGCAGACCACGATCCACAACCAGTACCCGAACACGCCCCAGTTCGACACCGAGCACTCCGGCGGCACCTGGATCGCCAACCAGCAGAAGGAGGACATGGAGAACCTGATCGACTACACCCGCAACTACGGGCAGAGCTGGGTGAAGTGGAGCCTGGCGGTCGATCAGAACATGGGCCCGCACAACGGCGGCTGCGGCACCTGCACCGGCCTGATCACCGTGCACAACGGTGACAGCCGCAGCGGACAGGTCGACTACACCGTCGAGTACTACACGATGGGCCACCTGACCAAGTTCGTGAAGCCGGGCGCCACCCGGATCTCCTCCACCGACAACTCCACCATCCGCAACGTCGCCTGGCAGAACCCGGACGGCTCCAAGGCGCTCATCGCCTACAACGAGTCCACCGCCGCCCAGACGGTGCGGGTCAACTGGGGCAACGAGAACTTCTCCTACAGCCTGCCCGGCGGCGCCTCGGCCACCTTCACCTGGTCCGGCACCCAGGGCACCGGCGGCTCCACCGGCGGCGGCCACACCGGCACCATCACCGGCTACGGCGGCAAGTGCGTGGACGTCGCCGGGGCGAGCAGCGCCAACGGCACCGCGGTCCAGCTCTACGACTGCAACGGCACCACCGCCCAGCAGTGGACCGCCACCGGCGGCACCCTGCAGTCGCTCGGCAAGTGCATGGACATCACCTCGGCCGGCACCGCCAACGGCACCAAGGTGCAGCTCTACGACTGCAACGGCACCGGCTCGCAGCAGTGGACCAAGGGAGCCAACAACACCCTGGTCAACCCGCAGTCCGGCAGATGCCTGGACGCGACCGGGCCCAGCTCGGCCAACGGCACCCGGCTGCAGATCTGGGACTGCACCGGCGCCGCCAACCAGCAGTGGACGGCACCCGCCTGATCCGCTGACACCCCAGGACGGCGCCCGGTGGACCTCTCACCGCCGGGTGCCGCGCTGAAGGAAGCAGTCGCCGGTCCGCAACGCTCGAAGCGGACCGGCGACTCGCCATGCCCCGGGACGGTGACTTTCCGTGCCCGGGGCCCGCGCCATGCCCATCGATAGGAGGAATTGCCCAAGGCGCCCGTTTGACCGCCCGGGCGGGCGACAAGGCCCGGAGGGATGGCCGGGAAGCACCTGTTCGTTGCGCCGGGTTCACTGAGTGTGTTGACCCGTGTGGCCCTGCGCGGGTAGGTCGCGCGCGCTGCGGGCACCTAATCTGAACGGGCCGTCAGCTGTCCTGCGGCGCTTCCGCCCCTTCGCCCCGCCGCCCGCCGCCACCCTCACCCTCCGCTTCACCCTCCGTTTCCCCGGCCGGCACACCGCCCCGGCCCCGCCGCCTTCTTCGCCACGCAGAGTCCCGCTCACGGCGGTCCCCCGCCGCCGTACCTCCCCGCGCCGAGGAGTCCCCGTGACCATCACCCGTACCGAGGGCACTGCCTGGCAGCGAGTTCCGGGGCGCTCGGCCTGGCAGCGCGCCTCCGTACGGTCCGTGGCGATTCTGCTGCCGATCCTGCTGGTCGCGCTCTTCCTGGTCCGCCAGTGGCCGCTGATCGACTCCAGCGCCGGCCGGCTGAGCTCCGCCGACCACACCTGGCTGGCGGTGGCCGCCTTCGCCGCGTTCATGACCTGGGTCTGCTCGTCCACCGCACTGCAGGGCGCGGTGGTGGAGCGGCTGCCGCCACTGCGGTTGCTGGCCTCGCAGTTCGCCGCCTCGGCGGCCAACCACGTGCTGCCGGCCGGGGTCGGCGGCAACGCGGTCAGCCTGCGCTTCCTGATCCGCCGCGGACTGACCCCGACCCGCGGGCTGACCTCGCTGGCGGTGCGGGCCGGCGCCGCCGCGGTGGCCAGGATCATGCTGCTGCTCGCGCTGCTGTCGGTCTTCCCGGACGCGCTGCACTTCCACCGGATCGCCCCCGGCGGCCTGGTGATGCCCGGCCAGCCGCTGCTGATCGCCGGGGTCGGTGCGACGCTGCTGGTGGTCGTCCTGCTGCTGCCGCGGTGCGCGCGTCTCGTACGCTGCCGGCTGCGGCTCTTCCTGGCGTCGGTCGCGGACGACCTGCGGGCGCTGCACCGTGACCGCACCCGGGTCGCGGTCCTGTGGGGCGGCTCGCTGGCCTTCCCGATGATGCACGCGGCGGTGATGGTCGCGGTGGTCCGCGCGGTGGACGCGCCGGTGCCGGTGAGCGGTGTCGTGGTGGCGTACCTCTTCGCGAGCACCGCGGCGGGCTGGCTGCCGACGCCGGCCGGCCTCGGCTCGCTCGACGCGGCGCTGGGTCTGGCGCTGGTCACCGCCGGTGCCTCGGCGGTCGCCGCGACCTCCGCGGTCCTCGGCTACCGGCTCTTCACGGCCTGGCTGCCACTGGTCCCGGGGGTGCTGGTACTGGCGGGGCTCGTGCGGTACCGCGAACTTTAAGGTACAGACCTTTGCCGGAAGTATTGACGGCCGTCGTCTCCCGCCATTTAAATCACGTCCTGAACTAAGACGTGATGGAAGTCTCACAGGGTGCATCGCACCTCACGGACTGTCAGGAGCATGACCCCCCTTCCGGTTTCTGGCGTTCTGCCGTCTCCCCCCACTGAGGAGTCCGTTCCATGTCGGCATCACCCCCCACCCGGCGCATACGACCCTTCGCGGTGTTCGCCGCCGCCGCCTTGCTGCTCTGCGGCTGGCTGCAGTTGACCGCGGCCCCCGGCCGCGCGAGCACCCTGGACGCCGCCCCCGCCGCGGCGACCGCCACCTTCACCGATGACTTCAACGGCGCTGCCGGCAGCGCCGTCGACAGCTCCAAATGGGGCTACGAGACCGGTGACAACGTCAACAACCACGAGCGCGAGTACTACACCAGCGGCACCCACAACGCCGCGCTCGACGGCCAGGGCGACCTGGTCATCACCGCCCGCAAGGAGAATCCCGCCAACTACCAGTGCTGGTACGGCACCTGCCAGTACACCTCGGCGCGGCTGTCCACCCCGCAGAAGTTCACCCAGGCGTACGGCCACTTCGAGACCCGGATGAAGCTCCCGCGCGGACAGGGCATGTGGCCCGCGTTCTGGATGCTGGGCACCGGCTCGGCCGGCTGGCCGGGCAACGGTGAGATCGACATCATGGAGAACGTCGGCTTCGAGCCCGGCAGCGTGCACGGCACCATCCACGGTCCCGGCTACTCCGGCTCGGGCGGCATCGGCGCCGGCTACTCCCTGCCGAACGGACAGAGCTTCTCCGACGCCTTCCACACCTTCGCCGTGGACTGGGCGCCGAACTCCATCTCCTGGTCGGTCGACGGCAACGTCTACGAGACCCGCACCCCGGCCGATCTCAACGGCAACCGCTGGGTCTTCGACCACCCGTTCTACCTCATCATGAACCTCGCGGTCGGCGGCTACTGGCCCGGCGACCCGGACGGCAGCACCACCTTCCCCCAGCAGCTCGTCGTGGACTACGTGCACGTCACCACCAGCGACAGCGGCGCCCCGGGCGGCGGCCACTCCATCACCGGCATCGCCGGCAAGTGCGTCGACGTGGCGAGCGCCAGCAGCGCCAACGGCACCCCGATCCAGCTCTACGACTGCAACGGAACCACCGCCCAGCAGTGGACCGTGACCGGCGGCACCCTGCGCGCCCTCGGCAAGTGCCTGGACGTCACCGCGGCCGGCACCGCCGACGGCACCCCCGTACAGCTCTACGACTGCAACGGCTCCGCGGCCCAGCAGTGGGTCGTCACCGCCGCCCACGACATCGTCAACCCGGCCGCGAACAAGTGTCTCGACGCGACCGGCAACAGCTCCGCCAACGGCACCCGGCTGCAGATCTGGACCTGCACCGGGACCAGCAACCAGAAGTGGACGGTGAACGGCTGATGAAGCGGTCAACCGGCATCCTCACCTCCGTGGCCGTCGCCGCGGGAGCCCTCGGTGCCTTCGGCATCACCCAGGCCGCCTCCGGCGCCGACGCCACCGGAGCCATCGTCGGGTACGGCGGCAAGTGTGTGGACATCGCGGCGGCGAGCAGTGCGAACGGGGCGGCGGTGCAGCTCTACGACTGCAACGGCACCGATGCGCAGAGCTGGACGGTGGGTTCTGACGGTTCGCTGCGGGCGCTGGGCAAGTGCATGGATGTGACGGCGGCCGGGACGGCGAACGGGACGACGGTGCAGTTGTACGACTGCAACGGCACTGCCGCGCAGAAGTGGGCGGCGAGCGGTGGCACGCTGGTGAACGCGGGGTCGGGGAAGTGCCTGGATGCCACCGGGCCGAGTTCGGCCAACGGCACCCGGCTGCAGATCTGGACCTGCGGCACCGGCGCCAACCAGCAGTGGACCCTGCCCACCGGTGGCGGCGGCACCACCCCGCCACCGTCCGGCGGCGGCGTCCAGGCCGTGGCGCCCTACCTCTACAACGGCTGGGGCAACCCGCCGGACCCCACGACCGTCATGAACGCCACCGGCGTCAAGTGGTTCACCCTCGCCTTCGTGCTCAGCAACGGCACCTGCAACCCGCAGTGGGACGGCGGCCGGGCACTCACCGGTGGCGTCGACCAGACCACCATCAACAAGATCAGGGCGGCCGGCGGCGACGTCGTCCCGTCCTTCGGCGGCTACAGCGGCAACAAGCTGGAGCAGTCCTGCACCAGCGCGAGCGCGCTGGCCGGCGCCTACCAGAAGGTGATCAGCGCCTACGGGCTCAAGGCCATCGACATCGACATCGAGGCCGACGCCTACAGCAACGGCACCGTCCAGCAGCGCACGGTGGACGCCCTCAAGACCGTCAAGGCCAACAACCCCGGCATCGCCGTCTACGTCACCATCGGCACCGGACAGAGCGGCCCCGACACCGGCCTGATCAACAAGGCGGCTGCCTCCGGGCTCACCGTCGACGCCTGGACGATCATGCCGTTCGACTTCGGCGGCGCCGGCCAGAACATGGGCACCCTCACCACCCGGGCCGCCGACGGTCTGAAGAACGCCCTCAAGAGCGCCTACGGCTACAGCGACGACCAGGCGTACCGGCACAGCGGCATCTCGTCGATGAACGGCATCACCGACAACAACGAGACCGTCACCGTCAACGACTTCCGGACCATCCTCGCCTACGCACAGGCCCACCACCTGGCCCGGCTGACCTTCTGGTCCGCCAACCGGGACCGGCCCTGCTCCGGCGCCTACCCCAACGACGACACCTGCTCCGGGGTCTCCCAGCAGGCCTGGGACTTCACCCGCACCTTCGCCCAGTACCAGGGCTGAGGCCGCCTCACCCACCCGGGTGACAGAGCTCTCCGCTCCCCGCCGTGCGGTCATGGTTCCCGCGATGCAACCATGCTGCACGGCCGGGGAGCGGAGGTGTGTCCGGATGGAAACGGCGACAACTGGTGGTGGTGGGGGCGCTGGGGGCGGCGCGGGCAGGGTGCTGGTGGTCGACGACGACGCGGCCATCCGCCGCTCGCTCGGCCGGGGCCTGCGGCTGCGCGGCTTCACCGTCACCGAGGCGGCGGGCGGCGCAGCCGCTCTCGACCTGCTCGGCACGGCACCGCCCGACATCCTCGTACTGGACATCTCGATGCCCGGCGTCGACGGCATCCGGGTCTGCCGTACGCTGCGCGACGGCGGCAGCGACCTGCCGGTACTGGTGCTCTCCGCACGTGACGAGGTGGCCGACCGGGTCGCCGGGCTCCAGGCCGGTGCCGACGACTACCTGGTCAAACCCTTCGCCCTCGAAGAACTGGTGCTGCGCCTGCACGCCCTGCTGCGCCGCCGGCCGCCCCGCCCCGACGACCAGGTCCGCGCCTGTGGCCTGGTCCTCGACCCGGCCGCCAGGACCGCCACCCGGGACGGCGAGCCGCTGGACCTGACCCGGCGCGAGTTCGAACTCCTGGAGATCCTGGCCCGCAACGCCGGCCTGGTGCTCACCCGGGTCCAGCTCCTTGACCGCGTCTGGGGGTACGACTTCGACGTCCGCACCGACGCCGTCGACACCTTCGTCAGCTACCTGCGGCGCAAGCTCGAAGCAGGCGGCCGTCCCCGGATCCTGCACACCGTGCGGGGCGTCGGCTTCGTTCTGCGGCCGGCCGGCGGCGAGGGGCGAAGGGCATGAGGCTCTCCACCCGGATCGCGCTGGCCGTCGGTGCCGTCGTCCCGCTGCTCGTCCTCGCCTCCGGCTGGATCATGGTCCGGCTGGTCGGCGACGACGTGCACCGTGCGGCGGACGCCCATCTGCGGGCCCGCGCCGCGGACGTCGGACCGCAGGCCCGCGACCTGCTGCGGGCGATGGCCAACGACCGGCCGCCGAGCGTCGAACAGGCCCGTCAGCGCAGGCTTTTCACCGCCGCCCTCGACGTCGGCATCCGCGTCACAGGACCCGGCGGAACAGTCTCCGGCGGACCCCAGCCCGCCACAGGCGTGCCGCTGCCCGCCGCCCCGGCAGCGGCCCTGCCGGTCACCGTCCGGGCCGGCGCGCAGAGCTGGCGGGTGCTGGCGGTCCCGGTGACGGTGGCCCGGCCCGCCGCTGCCGGCACGCTGTGGCTCTTCTCCTCCGACACCGCGGGCCAGGCACAGATCGCCCAGGTACGGCGGCGGGTGCTCACCGTCGCGCTGCTCACCGCCCCGGTGGCAGGCGCCGCCGCGTGGCTGGCCGCGGCCCGGCTGGCCCGCCCGCTGCTGCTCCTGGAGCGCCGGACGGCCGGCATCGACCCCCGGACCAGCGCGGTCCGCCTCGACCACACCCCGACCGGTGTCCCGGAGATCGACGGCCTGGCCCGTACCCTGCGCACCGTGCTCGACCGGTACGACGAGCAGGCCGCCCGAACCGGGGAGGCGCTGGCCACCGCCCGTTCCTTCGCGGCCGCCGCCTCCCACGAACTGCGCACCCCGCTGATGAGCATGCGGATCAACCTCGATGTCCTCGACGGGGATCCGGCGCCCTCGGCCGCCGAGCGTGCCGAGATCGCCGCCGATCTGCGGGCCGAGCACGAACGGCTGCTCGGTCTGCTGGTCATGCTGCGCACCCTCGCCCAGGGCGATCTGGTGGAGGCCGACGCCTTTGTCCCGGTGGACCTCGCCGACCTGCTGGACGCGGCCGTCGGCGACTTCCGCAAGGAGCACCCGGGTGCCGGGGTCCGCCTTGCCGTCCGGTCCGGCTGCGTGGTCCAGGGGTGGCCGCCCGGCCTGCGCTCGGCGATCGACAACCTGCTCACCAACGCGGCCGTCCACGGCGCGGGTCCGGACGGCACCGCCGCCCTCGACATCACCTTGGGCGCCGCGGGGCCGCCGGGGGCCGGCACCGTCCGCCTCACCGTCGCCGACCACGGTGCGGGAGTCCCGCCCGCCGCCCGCCCGTACGTCTTCGACCGGTTCCACCGGCACCCCGACAGCCCCGGCACCGGTCTCGGCCTGACGCTCGTCGGCCAGCAGACCGCACTGCACGGTGGCACGATCACCGTGACGGACCGCCCCGACGGCGCTCAGGGCGCCTGTTTCACCCTCGACCTGCCGCAGCGGGCCGCCGTGCTGCCGCGCCGCCGCGACTGGCTGGCCGGACCGACCACCCCGTCCTGAGAGGCGTGGCCTCCGATCACGCAGTAGGATAGTGCTAATATAGTTAGAGCTAATCCATTCTGCTCATCGGAGGGTCCATGGACCTGCGGCGGCTGTTCGACGATCTCGTGCGCCTGGAGACCGACCTGTGGAGCGGGCTGGACGCGCGGCTGCGGCAGGAGTGCGGGGTGTCGATGGGCGGCCTGGACGTCCTGAACGTGGTGGCCCGCACACCCGGCTGCCGGGTGAACGAGATAGCCGCGGCCCTGTCCATCACGGTGGGCGGGGCGAGCCAGGCGGTGGACCGGATCGAGCGGCGCGGACAGCTCGCCCGGCGGCCCCACCCGGTGGACCGGCGGTCCTCCGTGGTGGAACTCACCGACGAGGGGCGGGCCGTGGTGGACAGCGCCGGACGGGTCTTCGACCAGGAGCTGGAGCGGTGGTTCCGGGGAACGCTCGGGGACGACGAGCTGCGGCAGCTGGGCGCCGCGCTCGCGGCGCTGCGCGGGGCAGGCACCCGGGGCGCGGCGGACGGCCGGTGACCGGCCACGGCGCGATCGGCGGAAACGTACGGGAACAGGCCGGACAAGGAGAACGTGATGACACGAGCGGTGCGGTTCGACAGGTACGGCGACCGGGATGTCCTCTACGTGGCTGAAGTGGCCACACCGGAACCGGCGGCCGGCGAAGTGGTGGTCGAGGTGAAGGCCGCCGGGATCAACCCCGGTGAGGCGGCGGTCAGGGCCGGGGCGATGCACGACAGGTACCCCGCGACCTTCCCGTCAGGGCAGGGCAGTGACCTGGCCGGCGTGGTCACCGCGGTCGGCGAGGGAGTGACCGAGTTCGGCGTCGGCGCGGAGGTGCTGGGCTTCTCCTTCGGGCGCTCCAGCCAGGCCACCCATGTGGCGGTGCCGGTGACGCAGCTGGTCCCCAAGCCGCCCCGGCTCGACTGGAAAGTGGCCGGCGCGCTGTATGTCGCCGGGTGCACCGCCTACGCGGCGGTCCGGGCGGTGGACCCCAAACCCGGCGAGACGGTGGCGGTGTCGGCCGCGGCCGGCGGTGTCGGGTCGATCGTGGTGCAACTCCTGGCGCTGCGCGGGGCCCGGGTGCTGGGCATCGCCTCGCCCGCCAATGACGCCTGGCTGACGGCCCACGGCGCGACCCCGGTGGCGTACGGCGACGGCCTCGGCGAACGCCTGACGGCTGCCGCGCCCGAGGGGATCGCCGCCTTCATCGACCTGTTCGGCCCGCAGTACGTCCGGCTCGCCGTCGAACTGGGCATCCCCAGGAACCGCATCGAGACGATCATCTCCTTCCAGGAAGCGCAGGAACTCGGCACCAAGGCCGAGGGCAGCCAGGACGCCTCCACCCGCGAGGTCCTCGCCGAGATGGCCGAACTGGCCGCCTCCGGCGCGATCGAGATGCCCATCGCCGGCACCTATCCGCTGGACCGGGTCGCCGACGCCTACGCCGAACTGGAACAGCGGCACACCCGCGGGAAGATCGTGCTCATCCCGTAGCGCACCGGACCCGGCGCCGTACGGAAACGGCCTGCGGGGGACACCGGCGGTCGGCCGCGGGGCCCGCGAAGACGCCGGCCTAGGACACGCCGGTGACCGCGCGGGCCGCGCGGCGCTGTGAGCCGGTTCGCAGCGCGGCCGGCGCGGCCAGTGCCGTGACGGCCAGGGCCAGCGCGGCCGTCGCCGCCCAGCCGGCCAGGTGGTAGGCCTGGGCGCCGAGCTGGCCGCCGACGCTGTTGCCGATGTAATAGGCCGTCAGATACAGCGCCGACGCCTGGGCGCGCCCGGTGGTCGCGGTACGGCTGACCGCGCCGGAGGCGACCGCGTGGCCGATGAAGAAGCCGCCGGTGACCAGCACCAGACCGGCGAGGATGGCATACAGCGACCCCGCGAGGGTGAGCAGCAGGCCCGCCGCGCACAAGGCCAGGGCGACCGAGAACGCCCCGCGGCGGCCGATCCGCGCGGTGAGGGCGCCCGAGGCCGCGGAGGTCCCGGTGCCGACCAGGTAGACCAGGAAGATCGCGCCGATCGCGGTCTGCGACAGGTGGTACGGCGCCCCGGTGAGCCGGTAGCCGAGCACCGTGTAGACCGCGCCGAAGACCGCCATGAAGAGCATGCCGACCGCGTACAGCCGCCGCAGACGCGGGTCGCCGAGGTGCGAGGTGACGGTGCGCCACAGGGCGGCGGGACGCAGCGGCCCCGGGACGAAGTGACGGGCCGGCGGGACGAGGACCCGGAAGACGGTGGCGCAGGCGAGGGCGGTCAGGCCGAGGACCAGCAGCGCGACGCGCCACCCGCAGGCCTGGGCGAGCGCGCCGCCCGCCACCCGGCTGCTCATGCCGCCGATGGAGTTGCCCGCCACATAGAGGCCGATCGCGGACGGAACGGCGGAGGGGTGGACTTCCTCGGCCAGGAACGCCATCGCGGTGGCCGGAAGGCCGGCGAGCGCGATGCCCTGGGCCGCGCGCAGGGCGACCAGCGTGCCGAGGTCCGGAGCGAGGGGCACCGCGAGGCCGAGCAGTGCCGCACCGAAGACGGCGGCAGTCATCACCGTGGTGCGACCGTACTTCTCACTGAGGGCGCTCATCGGCAGCAGCGCGACGGCCAGCGCCGCGGTCGTCGCCGACACCGTCAGGCTGGCCTGCGCAGGCGAGAGCCGCAGCCCGCTGGAGAGGGTCGGCAGCAGGGCCTGGGTCGAGTACAGCATCGCGAAGGTGGCAAGGCCGGCCGCGAAGAGCGCGAGGTTCGCCCGGCGGTAGGCGGCGGTGCCCGCCCGGAGCCGGTCGTCGGCGGCGGGGGCGGGCGGCCGGGCGTCCCCGTGCGAACGTGCGGCCGCCCCGGTGGCAGCGGGGTTCATGGCACCGACGCTAGAGCCGGCGCTTTCGATGCGTCCAATACGGGGAAGGTGCAGAATCGATCCACTGACGCATCAGCGCACCATGGAGGGCTTGCATGCCGCAGGAGAGCGAGGCAAATCCACTCGTGCGGACCGGCGTACCGGCCGCCGATCTGTCCGGCGGTGCCTGGGCGCCGCTGCTCGCCCCCCGGCTGGCCCAGTTCGTCGCCGTCGCCCGGCAGGAACACATGACCCGCGCCGCCGAACAGCTCGGGATGCCGCAGTCCACCCTCAGCCGGACCCTCGCCCGGCTGGAGGCCGACCTCGGGGTCACCCTCTTCGCCCGGCAGGGGCGGACCTTGCGGCTCACCCGGGCCGGCGCCACCTTTCGCGCCGCCGCCGAACGCGCCCTGGCCGACGTCGAACGCGCCGCGGAATCGGTCCGGCTCGACGCCGACCCCGACGCCGGCCGGGTGGCCTTCGGCTTCCTGCACACGCTCGGGCCGGAGACCGTACCCGCGCTGCTGCGCGCCTTCCGGGCCGAGCACCCGAGGGTGCGCTTCCAGCTCGTGCAGACCTACGGCGAGGCGATGGTGGAGCGGTTGCGGGCCGGTGACCTGGACCTGTGCCTGACCTCGCCGCTGCCGGACGAGACCGGCCTGGTGGTACGGCGGCTCGACGAGCAGCGGCTGCGGCTGGTGGTGCCCGCCGACCACCGGCTCGCGGGCCGCCGCAGGGTCCGGCTGGCGGAGGCCGCGGGCGAACCCTTCGTGACACTGGAACCCGGCTACGGCCTGCGCCACATCACCGACGCCCTGTGCGCCGAGGCCGGGTTCACCCCGCGGGTGGCCTTCGAGGGCGAAGAGGCCGAGACCCTGCGCGGCCTGGTCGCGGCCGGCCTGGGCGTCGCCCTGCTGCCGCAGCCGACGGTCGCCCGGCCCGGAGTGGTCGAACTGGACGTCACCGGCGTCCGGGCGGTCCGGGAGATCGGCGTCGCCTGGCCGGCCGGTCAGCGCGACACCCCGCCGGTCGCCGCCTTCAAACGCTTCCTGCTCGGCCGCGAGGGCCGTCTGCTGCCGCGCTGAACCCGGCAGCGGGCGCTCCGCCGCGACCCACAGAGTTTCCACAAAGACCCTTCCTACGCTCCGGCCCGGCGGGCGCTCCACCGCGCCTGCCGACCCGGAGGAGGAGAACCATGCGCACCACCCGAAGCGCGGTCGCGGTGACCGCGGCCGTCGCCGCCGCACTGCTCGGTGCCGCCGGCGCGGCTGCCGCCGACACCCCTGCGCCCAACACCCCCACGCCCGGTGCGACCACGCCCGGCGAGGCCACCGCCAAGGCGCCCGCCGGCGACGGCGCCGCAGCGCTCTGCACACGGCTGCCGAAGGTCGACGCCCGCATCGACCGGGCTCTGAGGCGCCTCAACGGCCCCGCGACCGTGCGGGGTTCGGTGGCCCGGCTGCAGAAGCGGGTCGACAACGCCACGGCGAAGGGGGACACCGCGGTCGAGAAGTACCTCAACGACAAGCTGACCTTCCGCAAGTCGCTGGTCCCGACGCTGAATCAGCGCAGCGCCGACCTCGACGCCGTGCGCACCTGGTGCGGAACGGCGGACGCCACGTGACCCGCGCGGCACGGCTGCCGGCGGCAGCCGCCACCGCCGCACTGACGGTGGCCCTGCTGGCCGGCTGCGGCCGGCACCACACACCGGCCGCGGGCACCCCGAGCCCGGCCGGCTCCGCGTCCCGGCTCGCCGACATGCGCAAGCTGGTGGACGACGCCGACGCGGCGGCGGCCACCGCGGACGCGGACGCCGCCGGCGACAAGTGACGCCGGCGGCCCAGGAGCCGGGCTACTTGGCGTCCTGGTAGCACTCCACGGTGTGCGTGTGCAGCGGGAACGGCACCGGTGTGGTGCCGAAGACCAGGCGGCGGGCCTCCTCGCCCGCCGCCGTCACCGCCGCCTCGACCTCCGCGGCGAGCGGGGTGGGCGTATGCACGATCACCTCGTCGTGCTGGAAGAAGACCAGCCGGGGCTGCGGGCCGATCGCGGTCAGCCGCCGCCGCAGCGACGCCAGCATGGCGAGCGCCCAGTCCGAAGCGCTCGCCTGGATCACGAAGTTACGGGTGAAGCGCCCCCAGGAGCGGGCCGCCTGCCGGCCGCGGGAGGCGCTGCCGGCACCGTCACCACCGTCGGCTCCGTCGGCTCCGTCGGCTCCGTCGGCTCCGTCGTCGGGGTCGTCGGCGAAACGGTCGGCGGAGGGCGCGGGCGAGGTACGGCCCAGTTGCGAGCGGACGACGCCGCCCGCCTCTCCGGTGCGGGCCGCGGTCTCCAGCAGCGCCAGCGCGTCCGGGAAACGGCGCCGCATCACCGCGAGCTGCCGCCCCGCCTCACCCCCGGTGCCGCCGTACATCGCGGCGAGCAGGCCGATCTTGGCCCGCGGCCGGTCACCGCCGAAGGCGTCCGAGGCCAGCGCCGCGTACAGGTCGCCGGCCGTCGCGGCCCGGGTGAGGCCGGCGTCGCCGGACATCGCGGCCAGCACCCGCGGCTCCAGCTGGCCGGCGTCGGCCACCACCAGCCGGTGTCCCGGGTCGGCGACCACCGCGCCCCGCAGCAGCCGGGGGATCTGCAGCGCGCCGCCGCCGCGGGTGGCCCAGCGGCCGGTGACCACGCCGCCGGCCACGTACTCCGGCCGGAAACGGCCGCCGGGCGCCCACCGCTCGCGCCAGGCCCAGCCATGGGCGACATGGATCCGGGAGAGTTCCTTGTAGCGCAGCAGCAGGGCGGCGGCCGGGTGTCCGGTCTGCTGGAGTTCGTGCGAGCGGGTGCTGGTGAGCTGGACGCCGACCCGGGCGAACGCGGGCAGCACCTGGGCCGGGGAGTCGGGGTTCACCTGCTGTCCCAGCGCCTGCTGGACCTGGGCCGCGAGGTCGTTGAGAAGGGCGGGCCGGGCGCCGCCGGCCGGGCGCGGGCCGAGCAGACCGGTGAGCAGTTCGTCGTGTGCGGCGGCGCTCCACGGCAGGCCGTCGCGGCCCATCTCCACCGCGGCCAGCGCTCCCGCGGACTCCGCGGCGGCCAGCAGCCGCATCCGGTCCGGGTGTTCGCCGGCCGCGATCCGGCGGAGCTGGCCGGCGTGCACGGCGAGCAGAGCCGTCAGCGGGTCGGTGTCCTGCGGCAGATGCTGCCGGTCGGCGGCGAAGAGGACCGGCTGGTCGTCCGCGCCGGACTCCGGCGCGTCGGGCGGCTCCGGCAGCTCGTTCAGCCGGGCCCACGCCGCGCCCAGGGACCGGGGCCGCCCGTGCCGTCCCTCCTGGCCGAGCAGCAGCGACTCCACCAGCTTGACGTCGTGGCACCGCGCGACCCGGATCCCGCCGCGGTCCAGCAGCCCCGGGTAGATCTCGTCGGTCGCCGCCCACACCCACCGCGGGCCCTGGGCCGCTTCCCTGGCGGCGACCGCGCCGGCCAGGTCCCGCACCACCTCGACCGGGGCGGCGGCTTCCCCGGTCTCCCGGACAGCCTGGAGCCGGCCTCCGCTCCCCACGGGATCGGCCACTACGGCGACGGTTCCGGTACCCACCAGCTGAGGGTATGCGTGACCACTGACAATGCCGGTGCCGGTGCCGGCGAAGGTGCCCCCTGACGGGCGAAGGGCCGAGAACATCACGCGGGGCAAGCACAAGCGGTGCCGGACCGGCCGCATGTGGCTGCGTCCGGCCCGGCACCGCCGGGATTCGGTGATGGGGTCAAGCCGCCGCGGACCGGGATCCGGTGGGCGCCGGGCTCCGCGGTCCGAGCGGGGTCACTCGGCCTGCTGCTGAGCCTCCGCCACGGACTTGTGGACCTCTTCCATGTCCAGCCCACGGGCCTGGGCGATGATGTCCTCCAGGGCGGGCTCGGGGAGCGCGCCGGGCTGGGCGAAGACCGCCACATTGTCGCGGACGATCATCAGCGTCGGGATCGACTGGATCTGGAAGGCCGCGGCCAGCTCCGGCTGTGCCTCCGTGTCGACCTTCGCGAAGACCAGGTCCTGGTGCTTGTCCGACGACTTGTCGTAGACAGGCGCGAACATCTTGCACGGCCCGCACCAGTCGGCCCAGAAGTCGATGAGGACGAAGTCGTTGGATGACACGACCTCGTCGAAGTTCTCCTTGGTCAGCTCCACAGTGCTCATGTCCCCCCCAACGAGCACCACCGCGCGGAAATTCCGCTCCTTCCCGCACCGCCGGTTCACTCATCAGAGTGGTGCCGAGCGGCCACCCGGTGGCATGCCGGCGGTCATCTCGTTGGTCGGCACATGGCAGCAACGCAGTGGATCGCACAAGACGACTGCTCCGGCGACGCGGACCCTGTCCGCCCATGGCGGACCGCCCGTGGGGGAACGGTTCTGCAGAGCCGCGACGCCCCCGTCTTCGCCGCGCTGGTGGACCAGTGGCAGTCGGCCGGCCGGATGGTGCCCGGCCAGGCCGACACCGAGTGGGCCGAACTGGTCGGCCGCATCCCCCGCCTCACCGGCGTCTGACCGCGGGGCCCGTCCGCCGTCTCACGGCAGCGGCCGGCCCGGGCGCGGGCCGTCGTACGAACCGTCCGGCCGCATCCGCAGCGGCCGCTCCCCGTACTCCTCCAGCGCGTGCGCGATCCAGCCGGCCGTACGCGCCACCGCGAACACCGTCTCGCCGGCCTGGACCGGCATTCCGGAGGACGCCGAGAGCACACCCAGGGCCAGATCGACATTGGCGTGCAGCGGGCTGTGCCGGGCGGCGGTCGCCACCACGTCGCGGGCCGCGGCCAGTGCCCCGGCCGCGGCCGGCACCTGGTCCAGCAGCGTGAACAGCAGCCGGGCCCGGGGGTCCTCACCCTGGTAATGGCGGTGGCCGAGACCCGGGATCCGCTGCCCTGCCCGCAGGTACTCCGCCACCACCGGACCGGCGCTGCCCCGCTCCAGCACCTCCACCAGCATCCGGTGGGCCAGTGCGCTGGCCTGCCCGTGCAGCGGCCCGTCGAGCGCGCCGAGCCCCGCCGACACCACCGCGTAGGGGTTGGCCCGGGCGGAGGCGGCGACCCGCGCGGCCAGCGTGGAGGCAGCCAGATCGTGGTCGATGAGCAGGACCAGGCCCGCGTCCAGCACCCGCAGCGACGCCTCGTCGGACGGCCGCGCGGTGAGCCGGGACCACAGCCGCCGGGCCAGCGGGCCGCCGGCGCGCTGCGGCTGCCCGGCCGGCGGCAGCGCGTCGACCAGCGTCGGGATCAGCGCGCGGGCCGAGCCGAGCACCGCCTCCTGCGACAGGTCGAAGCGCAGCGGGTCGGCGGTGGCCGCCGCGATCACCGCGACCCGCAGCCGGTCCACCGGCCCGCAGTCGGCGGGCAGGGAAGCGGCCGTCCGCCGTGCGGCGGCCAGCGGCTGCGGGGGAGCGGTGAAGCGCACCCCGCGCCGCAGCACCCCCGTCCACAGCCACTCGGCGACCTCCTCGAAGGAGTACGCCCCGGCCAGCGCGACCGCGTCCACCCCGCGGAAGTAGTAGCGGTCGGTGTCGATCAGCGTGATCCCGGTGCGCACCTGCGCCCAGCCGTCGGCGGTCCCGCCGCTCGGACCACCGGCGGACTCCGGCGGCGCCGGCCGGCCGCGGCGGGCCAGCGCCTCGACCTCGGCCGGATCGAAGGTGCTGCCCCGGCCGCCCACTGCCCGCCTGCTGCCGAGCAGGCCGCGGCTGACGTACGCGTACAGCGTCTCCGGCTTGACGCCGAGCCGCCCGGCCGCCTCCCGCGTGGAGATCCGGCCGTCGTCGCCGCGGTCCGCACCCGTGCCGGCCAGGTCCGCCGATCCCTCCGTCATGCGCTCACCGTACCGGGATCCGCAGCCGCATACACATTGATTCAATCAACATTGACAGCCACTCAATCAATCATGGACAGTCAAGTCAATAGTCAAGGAGGAAGACGATGCCGACCACTGAACACAACGCCCCCGTCGACGTACCCCGAGGTCTCAAGGGCGTGATCGTCACCGACACGGTGCTCGGCGACGTCCGCGGCGCCGAGGGTTTCTACCACTACCGGGAGTTCTCCGCCGTCGAGCTGGCGGAGCAGCGCACCTTCGAGGACGTCTGGCATCTGATGTTTCACGGCACGCTGCCCGACGCCGCGCGGCGCGCCGCCTTCACCGCCGAGACCGCCGCGCTGCGCCGGCTGCCGGCCGAGGTGCGCGACGCGCTGCCCGCCATGGCCCGCGGCTGCGCGCTCTCCGGGCCGCTCGCCGGGCTGCGGACCGCCCTGTCGCTGACCGGCGCCGCCGCCGGATTCCGCCCGCTGTACGACCTCGGCCCCGAGCGCCGCCGTGCCGACGCGCTGGCCGCCTGCGCCGTCGTCCCCACCCTGCTCACCGCCCTCCACCGGCTCGGACAGGGCCTCGACCCGGTCGAGCCGCGCGAGGACCTGCCGTACGCGGCGAACTACCTCTACATGCTCACCGGGCAGGAGCCGGAGCCGGCCAGGGCGCGGGCGGTCGAGAGCTATCTGATCTCCACCGTCGACCACGGCTTCAACGCCTCGACCTTCACCGCCCGGGTGATCGCCTCCACCGGCGCCGACCTGGCCGCCTGTCTGGTCGGCGCCATCGGCGCGCTCTCCGGGCCGCTGCACGGCGGCGCCCCGAGCCGCGCGCTGGACACCCTCGACGCCATCGGCGCCCCGGACCGGATCGACGGCTGGCTGCGCGAGCACATCCTGGCGGGCGACCGGATCATGGGCTTCGGCCACCCCGTCTACCGCACCGAGGACCCGCGCTCCCGGCTGCTCAAGCGCATCGCCCGCGGTTTCGGCGGCGACCTGGTGGACTTCGCGGTGCGGGTCGAGGAGCGCGCCGAAGCGATACTCGCGGAGCTCAAGCCGGGCCGCGACCTCCACATCAACGTGGAGTTCTTCGCCGGAGTGGTGATGGAGCTGTGCGGGCTGCCGCGGGAGATGTTCACACCCACCTTCGCCGCGGCCCGGGTGGTCGGCTGGAGCGCCAACATCCTGGAGCAGGCCGAGGACAGCAAGATCATCCGGCCGGCCGCCCGCTATGTCGGCCCGCCGCCGGCGCGGCCGCTCCCGGTCGGCTGAGCGCAGGGGCGTGCGTCGCATACCGACCAGTCGGTAGTCTCTGGGGAGCGTTCCTACCGGCCGGTAGGACCCCGGCCCCGACGGAGGAGTCCCCTGTGCGTGCCATCCAGATCACCGAGTTCGGCGGCCCCGAGGTGCTGCGGCAGGTCGAACTGCCCGATCCGGTGGCCGGCCCCGGCCAGATGGTCATCGCGGTCGACAGCGCGGGCCTCAACTACGCCGACACCCACACCGTGGAGAACTCCTACCTCTCCCGCGCGGCGCTGCCGATGGTGCCCGGCGCCGAGGTGGTCGGCCGTACCCCGGACGGCCGCCGGGTCGTCGCGCTCACCGACAACGGCGGCTACGCGGAGCGGGCGGTCGTCCAGGAGCGGCTGGCGCACGAGGTGCCCGACGACGTCACCGACGCGCAGGCGCTGGCGGTGGTCGTCCAGGGCCTCACCGCCTGGCACCTGCTGCGGACCTCCGCCCGGCTCGCCGAGGGCGAGAGCGTGGTGGTGCACGCGGCGGCCGGCGGCACCGGATCGCTGGCCGTCCAGCTCGCCAGGACCTTCGGCGCCGGGCGGGTGATCGCCACCGCCTCCACCAAGGACAAGCGCGACCTGGCGCTGGAACTCGGCGCCGACGTGGCGGTCGACGGTGCTTCCGACGGGCTCAAGGAACGGCTGATCGAGGCGAACGGCGGGCGGAAGGTGGACGTGGTGCTGGAGATGACCGGCGGTCCGGTCTTCGACGCCTCGCTCGCCGCGCTCGCGGCCTTCGGCCGGCTGGTCACCTACGGCATGGCCTCCCGGGTCCCGGCCACCCCGGTGCGGCCCGCGCAGCTGATGGGCCGCTCCCGCGCGGTGGTCGGCTTCTGGCTCGCGCACTGCCTGGGGCGCCCCGGGATGTACCGCGAGCCGATAGCCGAACTCCTCACCATGGTCGCGGCCGGCCGGCTCAGGCCCCAGCTCGGCGGAATCTACCCGCTCTCCGAAGCGTCCCGCGCTCATGAGGACCTGCGCGCGCGGCGCACGGTCGGCAAGCTGGTGCTCGACGTACGCAGCTGACCGTGTCACGTGTGACAATTCATGCAATCAGTGCATATCTGTGCATGTCGCCGAGGTGGGCCGGCCGGGGAATCGTAAAGCTCCGGTAAGCCACCCGAAGTGCGGAACGGTTCGGGGTGTGCTGGTCGTTGCAACCATGGGTAGATACGACCCACGGGCTGTACCAACCCCACGGAGTATGTCGGGCCGCGGCCTTGCGACCCGCGCCCCGCACGACTCGGGAGGGGCCATGAACCGCAACCGCTTCGCGGCGGATCGAGGACTGACGACACGCATGGTCGTCACGATGTTCCTGATCGGGCTGCTCTATGTCGTCTTCGTCGGCGCACTGCTCGTCCTGCTGAACAGCGCCTGGCCGCTGATCCTGATCATCGCCGCCGTGCTGTTCATTGCACAGTTCTGGTTCAGCGACAAGATCGCCGCCTTCAGCATGGGTGCCCATGAGGTGACCCCCGAGCAGGCACCCGAACTGCACGGTGTCGTCGACCGGATCTGCGCGCTCGGCGACCTGCCGAAGCCCAGGGTCGCCATCGCCGACTCCGATGTGCCCAACGCCTTCGCCACCGGCCGCAACCAGAAGAACACCATGGTCTGCGCCACCACCGGCCTGCTGCGCCGGCTGGAGCCCGACGAGCTGGAAGGCGTCATCGCCCATGAGCTCTCGCACGTCGCGCACAGGGACGTGGCCGTGATGACGATCGCCTCCTTCCTCGGCATCCTGGCCGGCGTGGTCACCCGGATCGGGCTGTGGGGCGGCTTCCGCCGGGCCCGCGACCCCGGCACCGCCGCTCTCGCGGTGCTCGTCCCGCTGGTCGCCGCGGTCGTCTACGTGATCAGCTTCCTGCTCACCCGGATGCTGTCGCGCTACCGCGAGCTGTCCGCCGACCGCAGCGCCGCGCTGCTCACCGGCCGCCCCTCCTCCCTCGCCTCGGCGCTCACCAAGGTCAGCGGCCAGATCGCCGCCATCCCGACCAAGGACCTGCGCAAGGTCGAGCCGTTCAACGCCTTCTTCTTCGCCCCCGCGCTGACCAACGGCGCCTCCCTCGGCCGGCTCTTCGCCACCCACCCCACAATCGAACAGCGCCTGGCCCAGCTCGGCAGGATCACCCTCGAACTGGACCGCCGCTGATGGGCCTGCTGGATGTGCTGCTGGGGCGGACCAGACCGGTCCGCCCCGACCTCGACCAGCTCTTCGGCCTCAGCTCCGCGGCGATCACGCTGCGGGCGGCGAGCGAACTGCGGCCCACCGGGCTGGGCTCGGTCTGCTTCGCCGCCGTCGAAGGGGGCGCCTTCGCCGAGATGCAGCAGGACCTGCGCGCACTGGTGCCGGTGGAGACGTCCCAGGACACGTACGGCTACACCTGGCTGCTGACCCGGCACGACCCGGAGGCGGTCACCGACCTCGTCACCGATCTGCACGCGATCAACTCCGCACTGGAGGAACGCGGCTTCGGCCCGCAGCTGCTCTGCTCGCTGGTCGGCTTCAAGGACCCGGCCGGCCGCTCACTGGCGCTGGTCTATCTCTACAAGCGCGGCTCCTTCTACCCGTTCGCGCCGCTGCCGGGCGAGAAGCGGGACAGCGCGCTGGAACTGCAGATCAAGGCGCTGGTCGTCAACGACCTGCGCCTGGAGAACGATCTGTCCCGCTGGTTCCCGGTCTGGGGCGCACCGGGGTTGTGAGCTGCCCCGATGCGGGCGGATGACCTTACAGTGGTGATCACCACCACGTGAGACCGCGCCCCGGAGGCACCCGCATGACCACCGCATACGACCCGGCCACCGTGAAGATCAGCCCCTCCAGCTGGGTGGCAGAACAGGCCACCCGCTACGAGGAGTCGGACGGCACCGAGGCCACCGACCTGAACGGTTCGCCCTGCCTGCTGCTTGACTACCTCGGCCGCCGCAGCGGCGACTGGCTCCGCACCGTGCTGATCTACGGCCGCGACGGCGACGACTACCTGATCGTCGCGTCCAAGGGCGGCGCACCCGAGCACCCCCAGTGGTTCCTCAGCCTCCAGGAGAACCCCGAGGTGCATCTGCGGGTGCTGGGCGAGCGGTTCACCGCCCGCGCCGAGGTGCTCCCGCCCGAGGAGAAGGCCCGGGTCTGGCCGCACCTGCTGGAGGTGTACCCGCCCTACGCGGAGTACCAGGAAAAGACCGACCGGGACATTCCGGTGATCAGACTGCGCCGGGTCTGAGCCGGCGGCCGGTGACACCGCACCGTCCGCGTTCCGCGGTGTCAGGGGCGGAGATCGAGGTGCGGCTTGAGGGCGTCGAGCGCGGCGGCCAGCCGCGGGGAGCCGCACTGCCGGGAGAGCCGGGCGGCCTCCCGGCCGAGCACCCGCGCGCCGTCGATGTCGTCGGTCACCGCCCGGGCCTCGGCGGCCCGTGCGGCATAGAGGCTGCGGTCCCGCAGGAAGGTCGGAGACTGTGTCGCCAGCGCCCGCTCCAGCAGTGGCCTGGCCTCTGCGGGCTGCCCGAGGTCGAGCAGCGACTGCCCGTTCTGGGCGGCGAGTTCGGCGCCGTCGAACCAGTACAGCCACTGCGGTGCCTCGTCCCGGCCGGCCGCTTCGAGGCGGCGTTCTGCCTCAGCCGCGGCCCGCCGGAAGCCCCCGTCGGAGCCGACGGCGGCCTCCGCCCGGGCCAGCCGGCTGGCGGCCAGCGCCCGTACCAGCGGGGGAGTACCGCCGGCCGCCCGGACGGCGGCCTCCGCCGCGGCCACCGCGTCCTGCGGGCGGCCCGCGATCACCGCGTGCAGCGCGAGGCCGCTCCACAAGGAGACCGCCATGCCGCGGTCGCCCGCGGTGTGGGCCAGTCGCAGCCCGGTCAGATAGTGCCGCTGCGCGGCGCTGTGGCGCCCGGTGTCGGTGGCCGCCCAGCCGCCGAGCTGCGCCAGGTCGGCGGCCACCCCCAGCAGCCGGGCCCGGGTGGCGGGCGGCTGCGTACCGCGGGTCAACAGCCCGTGCACCAGGCGCAGATCGGCCTCCACCCGCTGCCGTACGGCGCCGCCGCCCAGCCGGTCGTCCAGTTGCCGCAGGCCGAGCACGCCCGCTTCGAGCCACGCGACGACCGGGCCGTCGACCACCTCCGGGGAGTTCCCCCGCTCCCACGCCGGCCCGGCGCTCTGCGCCGGCACCCGCCCGGCGGCGCGGCCGCGGGAGGTCTCGGGGCGACCCGGCGCCGGCGCACCGGGCGGCCGAACCGCCGACGTCCGCGCGCCCGCAGCCGTGTCGGCGTCGGCGGCCGGCGCCGCCTGCGACACCGCCGCGTCCCAGTCGGCTATCGCGTCCCGCAGCCCCGTCCCGTCGGTGATCGGGAAGCCGCGCGGATCCGAACCGCCGTCGTCCACCAGGGCGGTGAGCGCGTCGAGGCTGCCCCCGGCGGTCCAGGGCAGACCGTCCGGCATACCGCCGTGCGCCGGCAGCCAGCGTGGCCAGGGGCGCAACTCCAGCTCCCTGGGCGGGATGCCGAGCGCCCGGGCCAGCGCCCGCTGGCTGTCGGCCTCCGGCACCACCCCCCAGTGCTCCCACCGCCAGACTTTCTCCCGGCGGGCCGCCATCGGCACCCCGAGGGCCCTGGCGTGGTCGGCGATCACCCGCGCCAGGTCCTGGTAGCTCCAGCCATGTCTTCGCCGCACATAGGCGAGCGGGTGCGCGGACGCGGCGGAGCCTTCCGCTGCCACGTTGCTGCCGTCCATTCCGTCCGGTCCCCCCTGCACGGCGCCCCACACGCCCTGCCGTCGCACGCCCGTGCTGCCCCGCTTGCCTGCGATCAGGCTTTCGCTTATCAGCGATCCTGCCCTGCGCGCCAACCCGGCAGCGCGCCACCAGTGCCTGTTCGCGTTCCAAACCCCGGTAACGATACGGGACTACACCGAGACAACAGATGCGGGCTTGTAGCAGACTGCCGCCTACCGGTTGGCTGTTCGCGATCACTCGACGTAACGCGCTGCCGTGGAGGGCTGCCCGCGGATGACCCCACCGCCGCCACCCTTCCGCTTCACGCGTGGCAAGGACGACGTGGCCTTTGACCCCGCCTTCGGCGACGAGGAACTCGTCACCGCCCGCGCGGCCCTGACGCAGGGGCGCTGGGACGGGGTCCGTGCGCTCCTCGCCCGTACCGGCGATGAGTGGGACAGCCGTGGGCACCGTCTGGTTGTACTCGGCGAGGGAAAATCCACCGCGGCCTGGGCCGACGAGTGGCAACTGGCCGAGCCGGAGAGCGCCGACGCCGCCGCGCTCACCGCCTCCGCCGCTGTCTTCCGCGCCGCCATCGGCAAGCAGAGCGCCGAGTCCGCCCGCGACGCGTGTTTGCGGGTGGCCAGGATGACCCCGGCCGACCCGACGCCCTGGCTCGGCCTGCTGGTGCTGGCCCGCCGCACCGGCACCGACGACGAGCAGGTGCGCGCCTTCGACCAGGTGCGCGGCCGGCACCGCGGCCACCACCACGCGCACTACCTGATGACCCAGTGCCTGGCGGAGCGTCAGAAGACCGACGGGGACGACCCCTTCCACGAGGTGTACGAGTTCGCCGAGTGGGCGGCGGGCGAGGCGGAACCCGGTTCGCCGCTGAAGGTGCTGCCGCTGGTCGCCCTGGTGGAGCGGTACCGGGCGCTGGCCGCCTCCGGGGCGCTGCCCCCCGACCCGTCCCGGCTGGCCTACTGGAACAGCCCGCGGGCCCGCACCGCCATGCGCGCCGCCTTCGACTGGTGGCTGGACTGGGACGAGCGCAAGCACCCGCGGCTCGCACTGGACCTGAACTACCTGGCATTCGCGAAATTCCACTCCGGTGACACGGTCGCCGCCGCCGCCCTCTTCAACCGGATCGGGCCGCAGGCGACACGTGTTCCGTGGGCGTATCTCGACAGCGACCCGAAGAAGACATTCCGCGCCGCGCGCAACTACGCGCTCGGTTTCGGTTCCTCGTAAGTCCCGCATCCGCAACGCCTCCACCGGAAGGAACCGCAGCCATGCTGACGGGCAGTACCACCGAGATCAGCACGTTCAAGGGTGAGGACCGTGCACTGCGCGCGGACCGGATCGGTACTCCGGGTCTCCTCCTGTCGGTCCTCGCGGCCACCGCACCGCTGATGGTGATCGCAGGCGTGGTGCCCACCACCTTCGCCGCGGTGGGAATCGTGGGCGTGCCGCTGATCTTCCTCATCCTCGGCATCGTCCTGGTCCTGTTCAGCTTCGGATACGCCGAGATGAGCCGGCATGTGCACAACGCCGGTGCCTTCTACGCCTACATAGCCCGTGGACTGGGCGGCACCGTCGGCGCCGCGGCCTCCTATGTCGCCCTGGCCTCGTACAGCATCCTGCAGTGCGGCATCTACGGCATCTTCGGCTTCGAGATCTCCAGCCAGATCGCCGTGCACTGGAACCACACCGTCGACTGGTGGTGGCCGGCCCTCGGCGGTGTGGTCGTCGCGGGCGTCTTCGGCGCGCTGAAGATCGACGTCAACGCCAAGGTGCTCGGCGTGCTGCTGCTCGTCGAGACCGCGCTCATCGTGATCTTCGACGTCAGCTTTCTCTCCGACCCCGGCCCGCAGGGCGTCTCGCTGCACGCCTTCTCGCCCGACGCCGTCACCGGCGCCGGCTTCGGCACCGCGCTCTGCTTCTGCATCGCCGGCTTCACCGGCTTCGAACAGGCACCGGTCTACGCGGAGGAGACCGAGAAGCCGCAGCGTGTCGTCGCCCGGGTGATGTTCCTCGCGGTCGGCTTCGCCACCTTGTTCTTCGCGTTCAGCGCCTGGGCGATCACCGTGGCGGCCGGCCCGTCGGGTGTCGTCGACGCCTCGCGGAAGAGCCCGACCATGATCTTCGACCTCAACGAGGCGCGGATCGGCAACACCTTCACCGACATCCTGAACGTCTTCTTCATCACCGGCATCTTCGCCTCGCTGCTCAGCTTCCACAACGTGGTCGCCCGGTACGCCTTCGCCATGGGCCGCGACGGTCTGCTGCCCAACGCGGTCAGCAGGACCAGCCGCAGGGGCGGTGCCCCGGTCGTCGGTTCGATGATGCAGACCGTCATCGCCCTGGTGGTCGTCATCGCCTTCGCGGTCACCGACAACAAGCCCGGCGGTGACCCGTCGTTCGCACCGATGCTGCGGCTGTTCACCTGGGCGGGCAACGTCGGCGCGCTCGGCGTGGTGCTGCTGATGGCCGTGTCGTCCATCGCGATCATCGTCTTCTTCATCAAGCGCGGCGCCGCCCGGGTGCAGGCCTTCCGGCTGGCCACCTCCGCCGTCGCGGCTGTCGCCCTGCTGGTCATCGCGTTCTACGCGGTGAAGGACTTCAAGGTGCTGCTCGGTGTCGACCCGGGCTACGGCCTGCGCTGGTGGCTGCCCGGCATCGTCGGGATCGCCGCCCTGCTCGGCCTGGTCTACGGCACGGTGCTGAAGGTGAAGAACCCCACCGCACACGCCCGGATCGGCCAGGGCAACGAGGCGTTCCAGCTCGACAAGGCGGCCTCCGCCGCGGAGCCGACCGCCTGACAACGACCTCCGACGGCCCGCCCCGCCCACCCGGGCGCGGGCGGGCCGTCCCCTTTCCGCCCTCGGCCCTCGGGACGCGCCATGACCTGCTGCTCCACGGACTCCACAGATTCCACCGGCTCCATCGGCTCCACCGACCCCGCGGCCACGACCGCGTCAGCCGCCCCGCACCCGCTCGACCCGCTCACCGCCGCCGAGATCACCACCGCCCGCGAGGTGCTGGTGGCCGAGGGCCGGGTCACCGCCGGCACCCGCTTCCCGCTGGTGCTCTGCGACGAGCCGGACCGGCACACGGTCCACGCCCACCGGGAGGGCGACCCCTTCTCCCGCCGGGTCCGGGTCACCCTGCTGGACACCGCGACCGGCCGCGGCGCCGAGGCACTGGTGGACGTCACCGCCCGGCTGCTGCTGTCGTACCGGGAACTCGACGCGGCGACGGACGGCCAACCGCCGCTGCTCTTCGAGGAGTACGAATCCTGCGACGAGATCGTCAAGGCCGACCCGGGCTGGCGCAAGGCGATGGCCGACCGCGGTGTCACCGACCTCTCCCTGGTGATCGCCGCGCCGCTGGCGGCCGGCAACTTCGGTATCGCGGCCGAGACCGGCCGCCGGATGCTCCGCTCGCTGACCTTCCTGCGCTGCTCCGAGAGCGACAACCCGTTCGCGCACCCGGTCGGCGGCCTGGTCGCCGACGTCGACCTCACCGAACGCCGGGTCCTGCGGCTGATCGACACCGGCGTCGTCCCCACCCCGGCCGAATGCGGGCGCTACGAGGCCGAGTTCACCGGCCCGGCCCGCACCGACCTGCGCCCGCTGGAGATCACCCAGCCGCAGGGGCCGTCCTTCACCCTGGAAGGACCGGTGCTCAGCTGGCAGAACTGGCGGCTGCGGCTGGACTTCAACGCCCGTGAGGGCCTGGTGCTGCACCAGCTCACCCACCGCGACGGCGACCGCGAGCGGCCGGTGCTGCACCGCGCCTCGATCGCCGAGATGGCGGTGCCGTACGCAGAACCCGACGCGGCCCGCAACTGGGTCTGCTACCTGGACGCCGGCGAGTACCTGCTGGGCCGCAACGCCAACTCACTGCGGCTGGGCTGCGACTGCCTCGGCGAGATCACCTACGTCGACGCGCTGCTCACCGACGACCACGGCCGCCCCGAGCCGCTGCCCAACGCGATCTGCATCCACGAGGAGGACGCCGGGCTGCTCTGGAAGCACACCAACATCTTCGACGACTTCGCCGTGGACAGCCGCCGTTCGCGCCGCCTGGTGATCTCGTACATCGCCACCCTCGGCAACTACGACTACGGCTTCTACTGGTACCTCCACCAGGACGGCACCATCGCCTTCGAGGCCAAGGCCACCGGGCTCGTCCAGACCTCGGCCGTGGCAGCGGGCACCGACTCGCCGTACGGCACCGAGATCGCACCCGGGCTGCTCGCCCCCAACCACCAGCACCTGTTCTGCGCCCGGCTCGACGTGGCGGTCGACGGCCCGGCCAACACGGTCGAGGAAGTCGACGTGGTGCGGGTGCCGATGGGGCCGGACAACCCCAACGGCAACGCGTTCACCAGCCGGGCCACCCCGATCACCGACAGCGGCGACGGCGGCCGGGTGGCGGACGCCTCGGCCGGCCGGCGGTGGCGCATCGCCAACCCCGGCTCGCTCAACCGGATGGGCCGCCCGGTGGCGTACACCCTGCTGCCCGAGCAGAACCCGCTGCTGCTCGCGCAGCCGGGTTCGCCGGTCGCCGAACGGGTGGCGTACGCGACCCGGAACCTCTGGGTGACCCGCTACCGGCCCGAGCGGCACTACCCGGACGGCGACTACCCCAACCAGCACCCGGGCAGGACCGGCGTCGTCAGCTGGGCACAGCCGGGCGAGTCGCTGGAGAACACCGACCTCACGCTCTGGCACTCGTTCGGCCCCACCCACCTGCCCCGGTTGGAGGACTGGCCGGTCATGCCGGTCGACGTGTGCGGCTTCACGCTCAAGCCGACCGGCTTCTTCGACCGCAACCCGGCGCTCGACCTGCCGGCGGAACAGGGCCACGGCGGCGCGGACCACCAGGACCACTGCCACCCCTGACGCTCCGTGGGCGGGCGCGGCCGGCCGGGGGACCGGCTGAGCAAGCGCTCAGCCGGCCCTTGCCAAAACTGGAACACGTTCTTAGCATCGCTGATGTGACATCAGAACTGTCAGACCGGGCGCCGGCCACCGCCGGGCCCGGTCCCCTGGCAGGCATCCGCGTCGTCGAGCTGGCCGGGATCGGGCCGGGCCCGTTCGCCGCCATGCTCCTCGCCGACCTCGGCGCCGACGTGGTCCGGGTCGACCGGCCCGGCGGCCCCGGCCTCGGCATCGACCCGGCCCGCGACGTCACCAACCGCAACAAGCGCTCGGTCCTGATCGACCTCAAGGCCGCCGACGGCGCGGACACCGTACTCGGCCTGGCCGAACGCGCCGACATCCTGATCGAGGGTTACCGTCCCGGGGTCGCCGAGCGGCTCGGCGTCGGCCCGGACGCGTGTCTGGCCCGCAACCCCCGGCTGGTCTACGGCCGGATCACCGGCTGGGGCCAGGACGGACCGCTCGCGGCCACCGCGGGCCACGACATCGGCTACATCGCGGTCACCGGCGCCCTCGCCCTGAGCGGCAGGCAAGGGCCGCCGTCCGCCCCCGCCAACCTGCTCGGCGACTACGCCGGCGGCTCCCTCTACCTCGTCACCGGCGTGCTCGCCGCCCTGCACCACGCCCGCGAACACCGCAGCGGCCAGGTGGTGGACGCGGCCGTCGTGGACGGCACCGCCCACCTGACCGCGATGATCCACGGCATGCGCGCGGCCGGCGCCTGGCAGGACCGCCGTGGCGCCAACCTGCTGGACGGCGGCGCGCCCTTCTACGGCGTGTACGAGACCGCGGACGGCGGCCATATGGCGGTCGGCGCCCTGGAACAGCGGTTCTACGACGAATTCGCCGCGCTGCTCGGCCTGTCAGGCCCCGAGGCGGCGCTGCGCGCCGACCCGGCCCGCTGGGAGACGCTGCGCACCGCCGTCGCCGCCCGGTTCCGTACCCGCACCCGTGACGAGTGGACCGGCGTGTTCACCGGCACCGACGCGTGCGTCGCCCCCGTACTCTCGCTCGCGGAGGCACCCGGGCATCCGCAGCTGTCCGCCCGGGGCACCTTCACCGAGGACGCCGGGACGGTCCAGCCGGCGCCCGCACCCCGCTTCTCCGCCACCCCGGCCGCCCTGCGCCGGCCGCCCGCGCCACCGGGGGCGCACACCGCGGACGTCGCCGCAGACTGGGACGTACCCGCACTGCTCGGCAGACCCGGACCGCGAGCCTGACCGCCCCCTCACCGAAAGGCACGACGTTGAGCACCGACGCCTACGTCTACGACGCCGTACGCACCCCGCGCGGGCGCGGAAAGGCGAACGGATCCCTGCACGGCACCAAGCCGATCGACCTCGTGGTCGGCCTCATCCACGAACTGCGGCGCCGCTTCCCCGGCCTCGACCCGGCGGCCATCGACGACATCGTGCTCGGCGTGGTCAGCCCGATCGGCGACCAGGGCTCCGACATCGCCCGGATCGCGGCCATCGCCGCCGGACTGCCCGACTCGGTGGCCGGCGTCCAGGAGAACCGCTTCTGCGCCTCCGGCCTGGAAGCGGTCAACCTGGCCGCCGCCAAGATCCGCTCCGGCTGGGAGGACCTCATCCTGGCCGGCGGCGTCGAGTCCATGTCCCGGGTCGCCATGGGCTCCGACGGCGGGGCCTGGGCGATGGACCCCATGACCTCCTTCAGCACCGGCTTCGTCCCGCAGGGCATCGGCGCCGACCTGATCGCCACCCTCGGCGGCTGGACCCGCCACGACGTGGACTCCTACGCCGCGCTCTCCCAGGAACGCGCCGCCGAGGCATGGAAGGACGGCCGCTTCGCCCGCTCCGTCGTCCCGGTCCTGGACGCCAACGGACTGACCGTCCTCGACCACGACGAGCACCTCCGCCCCGGCACCACCCCCGAGACGCTGGCCGCCCTCAAGCCGTCCTTCGCGGCGATCGGCGACGCCGGCGGCTTCGACGCGGTCGCCCTGCAGAAGTACCACTGGGTGGAGAAGATCGACCACGTCCACCACGCGGGCAACTCCTCCGGCATCGTGGACGGCGCCGCGCTGGTGGCCGTCGGCAGCAAGGAGATCGGCGAACGCTACGGGCTGACCCCCAGGGCCCGGATCGTCTCCGCCGCCGTCTCCGGCTCCGAGCCGACCATCATGCTCACCGGCCCCGCCCCCGCCTCCCGCAAGGCCCTGGCCAAGGCCGGACTGACCATCGGTGACATCGACCTGATCGAGATGAACGAAGCCTTCGCCGCCGTGGTGCTGCGCTTCGCCTCCGACATGGGGGTCGGCATCGACAAGGTCAACGTCAACGGCGGCGCCATCGCACTGGGCCACCCGCTCGGCGCGACCGGCGCGATGCTCCTCGGCACCCTCATCGACGAACTCGAACGCCGCGACCTGCGGTACGGACTCGCCACCCTCTGCGTCGGCGGCGGCATGGGCGTCGCCACCGTCGTCGAACGCATCTGACCCCCTTACGGAGCCCCTGACATGAGCGAGTCCACCACCATCGGCTGGGAGCAGGACACCGACGGCATCGTCACCCTCGTCCTGGACGACCCCGGCCAGTCGGCCAACACCATGAACGCGGCCTTCGCCGATTCCCTGGACGCGGTCCTCGACCGCCTGGAGACCGAGATCGCCTCGGTGCGCGGAGTGATCATCACCTCCGCCAAGAAGACCTTCTTCGCCGGCGGCGACCTGCGCGACCTGATCCGCGCCACGCCCGACACCGCGGAACAGGTCTTCGCCGGCTCGATGCGCATCAAGCGCTGCCTGCGCCGCCTGGAGACCCTCGGCAAGCCGGTGGTCGCCGCCATCAACGGCGCGGCCCTCGGCGGCGGTTACGAGATCGCGCTCGCCTGCCACCACCGCATCGCCCTCGACGCGCCCGGCACCAAGGTCGGCTGCCCCGAGGTCACCCTCGGCCTGCTGCCCGGCGGAGGCGGCGTGGTCCGTACCGTACGGCTGCTCGGCATCGCCGACGCACTGCTCAAGGTGCTGCTCCAGGGCCGCCAGTACGCCCCGCGGCGCGCCCAGGAAGCCGGCCTCGTCCACGAGGTCGCCGCCGACCGCGAGGACCTGCTCGCCCGCGCCCGCGCCTTCATCCACGCCAACCCCGAAGCCCGCCAGCCGTGGGACGCCCCCGGTTACAAGATCCCCGGCGGCACCCCCAAGAGCCCGGCCTTCGCCGCGAATCTGCCCGCCTTCCCGGCGAACCTGAGCAAGCAGCTGGCCGGCGCGCCCTACCCGGCGCCCCGCAGCATCCTGGCCGCCGCGGTGGAGAGCTCCCAGGTCGACATCGACACCGCCTTCACCATCGAGGCCCGGTACTTCACCGAGCTGGCCTGCGGCCCCGTCTCGAAGAACATGATCCAGGCGTTCTTCTTCGACATGCAGGCCGTCAACTCCGGCGCCAGCAGGCCCGAGGGCATCCCGCCCCGGCAGGTCACCAAGGTCGCGGTGCTCGGCGCCGGCATGATGGGCGCCGGCATCGCCTACTCCTGCGCCCGGGCGGGCATCGACGTGGTGCTCAAGGACGTCACCCAGGAAGCCGCCGACCACGGCAAGGCGTACTCCGCGGGACTGCTCGACAAGGCGCTCGCCAAGGGCCGCACCACCCCGGAGAAGCGCGACGCGCTGCTGGCCCGGATCACCCCCACCGACGACCCCACCGCACTGGCCGGCTGCGACGCGGTGATCGAGGCGGTCTTCGAGGACGCGGCCCTGAAGCACAAGGTGTTCCAGGAGATCGAGGGCATCGTCGCTCCCGACGCGCTGCTGTGCTCCAACACCTCCACCCTGCCCATCGGGCTGCTCGCCGAAGGGGTGCAGCGGCAGGGGGACTTCATCGGTCTGCACTTCTTCTCGCCGGTCGACAGGATGCCCCTGGTGGAGATCATCCGCGGGGAGCGCACCGGCGACGAGGCGCTGGCCCGCGCCTTCGACCTGGTCCGGCAGATCCGCAAGACCCCGATCGTGGTCAACGACTCGCGTGGCTTCTTCACCTCCCGGGTCATCGGCCACTTCATCAACGAGGGTGTCGCCATGGTCGGCGAGGGCATCGCCGCCGCATCGGTCGAACAGGCCGCAGCCCAGGCCGGCTACCCCGCCAAGGTGCTCGCGCTGCTGGACGAGCTGACCCTCACGCTGCCCCGCAAGATCCGCCGCGAGGCGCGCGAAGCGGTCGAAGCCGCGGGCGGCGTCTGGCGGGAACACCCCGCCGAGCGGGTCATCGACCGGATGGTGGACGACTTCGGCCGCACCGGCCGCAGCGGCGGGGCCGGCTTCTACGACTACCAGGACGGCCGCAGGACGGGCCTGTGGCCCGGTCTCGCCGAGCACTTCGGGACGCCCGCCACCGCCGGGGACCGGACCGGCACCCCGGCGGCGCGGATCCCGTTCCGCGACATGCAGGAGCGGATGCTCTTCGCCGAATCGCTGGACACCGTACGGCTGCTGGAGGAGGGCGTGCTCACCTCGGTCGCCGACGCCAACATCGGCTCGGTACTCGGCATCGGCTTCCCGGCCTGGACCGGCGGGGTGCTGCAGTACATCAACGGCTACCAGGGCGGAGTGGCCGGATTCACCGCCCGCGCCCGGGAACTGGCCGCTGCCTACGGCGAGCGGTTCACCCCGCCGGCGCTGCTGGTGGCCAAGGCCGAGGCCGGCGAGCGGTTCACGGACTGAAGCCGGCGCCGGGCCGTGTCCGACACCTCCCGCCTGCCCCGCCCCGCGGGCGGAACGGCGCCATCCGTCGGACACGGCTCAGCGGCGGTTCACCCGTCCGGCCGGGTATCAGGCCAGGCCCGCACCTCCTCCTGGAGCGAGCGCTGAAAGGTCGTCACCAGCGCCTGCACCACGAGCGGCTGCATCTGCGCGGACAGCGACCGCATCGCCGCCGCCTGCTCCGGCTCTGGCCGCCACACCTCGGCCCGGAAGATCCGGCTGATCTCCCGGGCCGCCGCCCGCGCGTGTTCCAGCATCACCTCGCGCGCCGCCAGGATCGCCTCCAGCGGGACCGGCATGTCCAGCAGCCGCATCCCCAGGTGCAGAGTGCCAGGGTCCACCCGGAAGGCGTCCGGGTCAGCGGTGCGTTCCAGCACGTTCATCGCCGCCAGCCGCTCCAGATCGGCCTCCGCCAGCCGGCGGCCGGCCCGGTGCTCCAGCTTCTCCCGGTCGATCTCCTCGACATCCTCGGGCAGCCACGACGCCACCAGGGCGCGGTGGATCGCCAGGTCATGGGCGCTGATGCCGGCCGGCAGCTGCCGCAGATAGCGCTCGATCGCGGCCAGCGTCAGCCCCTGGTGCCGCAACTCCTCGATCAGCGCCAGCCGCGACAGGTGGCCGGGCCCGTACTGCCCCACCCTGCGCGGTCCGATGACCGGCGGCGGCAGCAGGCCGCGTCCGCTGTAGAACCGGACGGTCCGTACGGTCACCCCGGCGCGGGCGGCCAGTTCGTCGATGGTGAGAGCGCTGTGCGGCACCGGGACAGTATCGCTGTGCCACCGGACGTGTGAAAGAGCGCCGGGGCCGCCCGTGGCAGGCGACGCGGCGGCCGTACGCTGGCCGGATGCTCTCTCGTGCGGTACGTGTCCGGTGGCGGGCCGCCGTACCCCTGCTGCTGGCCTGCTGCCTGTCCTGCACCGGCGGCGGCAGCGGCGAAGGCGTACCGACCCCCCTGCGAGGGGCGCCCGCGGGGGCGCCAGGCGTCGGGGACCCGCTCTTCCCGCAGGCCGGGAACGGCGGCTACGACGTCACCCACTACGGACTCGGCCTCTCCTACGACCCCGCGTCCGGGCGCCTCACCGGCACCGCCACCGTCACCGCGACCGCCACCACCGACCTCGGCCGCTTCGACCTGGACCTGGCCGGACTCACCGTCGGCCGGGTCACCGTCGACGGCAGGCCCGCGACCACCGCCAGGTCCGGCACCGAACTGGTGGTACGGCCGGCCGCTCGTCTCACCCGCGGCGCCCGCTTCGTGACGACCGTCGCCTACGCGGGCGTCCCCGAACTTCTCACCGACCCGGACGGCTCCCACGAGGGCTGGTTCCGTACCGACGACGGGGCGGTGGCGCTCGGTGAGCCGGTCGGCGCCATGACATGGTTCCCCGCGAACAACCACCCCTCGGACAAGGCCGCCTACGACATCACCGTCTCGGTCCCCGACGGCCTGAACGCGGTCTCGAACGGTGAACTCGCCGGCCGTACCGGCTCCGCCGGCCGCACCGTCTTCCACTGGCGGACCACCGAGCCGATGGCGACCTACCTCGCCACCGTCGCCATCGGCCACTTCCGGATCACCCGGTCCCGTACGCCCGCCGGTCTGCCCCTCTACGTCGCGGTCGACCCGCACTCCGACGACCCGCGGAGCGCCGCCGCGCTCCGGCACATCCCGGAGATCCTGGACTGGGAGAGCGGGCTCTTCGGCCGCTACCCCTTCGCCTCGGGCGGCGCGATCGTCGCCCATCTGCCCAGCGGCCAGGGCGGTTACGCGCTGGAGACCCAGACCAGGCCGGTCTTCCCCGGTGACAGCGGCCCGCCGGCCGTCGACACCACCACCTTGGTGCATGAGCTCTCCCACCAGTGGTTCGGCGACTCGGCCACGCCCCGCTCCTGGCCGGACATCTGGCTGAACGAGGGCTTCGCGACCTACACGGAATGGCTCTGGCAGGAGCACGAAGGCGGCAGTTCGGTGGCCCGCAGCGCCGCCGACGCCTTCGCCGACCCCGCCACCTGGGCCTTCCCGCCCGCCGACCCGACGCCCGCCACCCTCTTCGACCCGCCCGTCTACCAGCGCGGCGCCCTGGTCCTGTACGAACTGCGCCGCACCCTCGGCGCCACCGCCTTCGCCACCTTGCTGCGCACCTGGCCCGCCGCCCACCGGTACGGCAACGTCTCCACCGCCGACTTCACCGCCTTCTGCGGGCGGCTGACCACGAAGGACCTCACACCCCTCTTCGCCACCTGGCTCTACGGCAGGACGAAGCCCGCGCGGCTGTGACAGCGGGCGTCCCGGCGGGGGTGCGCTGTCCCGTGGCCGGTCACCGCAGCGGCGCACCCACCGCGTTCATGTGGCCCAGCGCCTGGGCGTAGGACGTGAACAGCCCGGTCTCGGTGTACGGCACGCCGAGCCGCTCGCAGTGCGCGCGGACCAGCGGCTGCGCCCGGCGCAGATGGGGGCGGGGCAGACTCGGCACGAGGTGGTGCTCGATCTGGTAGTTGAGGCCGCCGAGGAAGAAGTCGGTGAGCGGATTGCCGCGGACATTGCGCGAGGTGAGGACCTGGCGCCGCAGATGCCCCCAGCGGGCGCCTTCCTCCGGCATCGCCATACCCTTGTGGTTGGGGGCGAAGGAGCAGCCCAGGTGGAGGCCGAGGAGCGCGTGGTGCAGGGCGGCGAAGGTGATCGCCTGCCCGAGCGGCAGCGTGCTGAGCAGCAGCGCCGTATAGCCCGCCAGGTGGGCGACCAGCAGACCGCCCTCGACCGCCCGCTCCCTCGCCGGGAGCCGCCGCAGGTCCTGGAGGCTCGCCACCTTCAGGGCCAGGCCCTCCAGCAGGACCATCGGGAAGAACAGCCATGCCTGGTATTTCGTCAGGAACCGTGCGAAGCCCTCCCGTTCGACCGCCTGCGCGCGGGTCCACACCAGCGCGCCCACCTCGACATCCGGGTCCTTCCCGACGTGGTTGGGGTTGGCATGGTGACGGTTGTGCTTGTCGGTCCACCAGCCGGCGCCCATGCCCAGCAGCAGATTGCCGTGGAAGAGCGCCAGCGCCCGGTTGACCGTCCGGCTCGCCGCGATCTGCTGGTGTCCCGCGTCGTGCCCGACGAACCCGCTGCGCCCGGAGAACACCGCGGCGGGCACCGCGAGCGCCAGCACCCACCACGAGCCGCTGCCGCCGACCAGGGCCACCGCCGTCCACACCGCCGCCAGGGCCAGCAGATTGGCACCGATCATCAGCGTGTAGTGGCCGGGCCTGCGGCGCAGCAGACCGGCGTCCTTGATCTGCCGCAGCAGCGGCGCGAATTCGCTCCCTCCGCCCGCCGCGCCGGGATCCCCGTCCGGCGGGGAGGAGGTGACGGCGAGTGTGCTGCTGGCGGCGGGCATGGGCGCTCCTCGGAAGCGGCGGCGGATTGCTCCCGCGTACGGCTGGGCGCCGGACACGGCATACGGCTCGGATCGCCGCTGGTGACCGCGGCGAACGGCCTTACCGGCCGCCCTTAAGACGCTAGGGACCGGTACCGCCCGCGGCCATGGCGCCATCACCCCGCTTCCCGGGGGGCCGGCCCGGCGGAAAACCGGGGGATAACCCCACCCGCCCCCTGCCAGGATGACCCGTGTGACGACCGACGACGCGATGACCAAGGACCGCGGCGTGGCAGGCTGGACCGTGGCCCGCCATCCGGTGACCGCCCCCGAATCCGACGCCTTGCTGCGCCGCTACTACACCGAACTGATCGCCCGCTACTACGACCGCCCCACCACCGATGAGGAGGTCACCGCGGTCATGGCGGAGATGCCCAGCGACGATCTGGCGCCGCCCACCGGCGACTTCCTCGTCGGCCGCCGCGCCGGCGTCCCCGTCGGCTGCATCGGCCTGCGGGTGCTGGACGCGACGACCGTCGAGATGAGCCGGATGTACGTCGCCCCCGAGGTGCGCGGCCAGGGCATCGCGGGTCTGCTGATCGCCGCTCTGGAGCGGGTCGCGGTGGACGACTTCGGGGCCGCACTCATCCGGCTCGACACCCGCAAGGACCTGGTGGAGGCCCGCGGGCTGTACGCCAAGCACGGATACGACGAGATCGCGCCCTACAACGGCAACGCGCTCGCCGACCACTGGTTCGAGAAGAAGCTGGGCCGACCTGGATAATGCGGGCAGGAGTCCAGCGAAGAGAGCGGGTTCAGCATCGTGACGACGTCGGTAGTGCGGTCGGTGGAGGCCAGGATCGCCGAGGAGCTCGGCGTACGCGAGGGGCAGGTGCACGCGGCCGTCGACCTGCTCGACGGCGGTGCCACGGTGCCCTTCATCGCCCGCTACCGCAAGGAGGCCACCGGCACCCTCGACGACGAGCAGCTGCGCAATCTGGAGGAACGGCTGCGCTATCTGCGGGAGCTGGACGAGCGGCGGGCCGCCGTACTGGAGTCGATCGAGTCTCAGGGAAAGCTCGACGACGCGCTCAAGGCACAGATCATGGCCGCCGACTCCAAAGCGCGCCTTGAGGACATCTACCTGCCGTACAAGCCCAAGCGCCGCACCAAGGCACAGATCGCCCGCGAGGCCGGCCTGGAGCCGCTGGCCGACGCGCTGCTCGCCGACCCCGGCCTCGACCCGCAGGAGCAGGCCGCCGCGTACGTCGACGCCGGCAAGGGGGTCGCCGACCCGGCCGCCGCGCTGGACGGCGCGCGGTCCATCCTCACCGAGCGCTTCTCCGAGGACGCCGACCTGGTCGGCGAGTTGCGCACCCGGATGTGGGCCCGCGGCCGGCTGGTGGCGAAGGTACGCGACGGCAAGGAGGAGAGCGGCGCGAAGTTCTCCGACTACTTCGACTTCGCCGAGCCGTTCACCAAGCTCCCCTCCCACCGGGTGCTTGCCATGCTCCGCGGGGAGAAGGAGGAGGTCCTCGACCTCACCATGGAGCCGGAGGAGCCCACCGAGGGGCCCAGCAGCTTCGAGCGCGCCATCGCGCAGCGCTTCGGCGTCACCGACCGCGGGCGCCCCGCCGACAAGTGGCTCGCCGACACCGTCCGCTGGGCGTGGCGTACCCGCTTCCTGGTCCGGCTCGGCATCGACCTGCGGGTACGACTGCGACAGGAGGCCGAGGACGAGGCGGTACGGGTCTTCGCCGCGAACCTGCGCGACCTGCTGCTGGCCGCGCCGGCCGGCACCCGCGCCACCATGGGCCTCGACCCGGGGCTGCGCACCGGTGTGAAGGTCGCGGTGGTGGACGACACCGGCAAGGTGGTGGCCACCGACACCATCTACCCGCATGCCCCCCGCAACCGCTGGGACGACTCGCTGGCCACCCTCGCCCGGCTCGCCGCCGCCCACCGGGTGGACCTGATCGCCATCGGCAACGGCACCGCGTCCCGCGAGACCGACAAGCTCGCCGCCGACCTGATCAAGGCGCACCCCGACCTGAAACTCACCAAGGCGGTGGTCTCCGAGGCCGGCGCCTCGGTCTACTCCGCCTCCGCCTACGCCTCGGCCGAACTCCCGGGCATGGACGTCTCGCTGCGCGGCGCGGTCTCCATCGCCCGCCGTCTGCAGGACCCGCTGGCCGAACTGGTCAAGATCGACCCGCGCTCGATCGGCGTCGGCCAGTACCAGCACGACCTCTCCGAGGTGAAGCTCTCCCGCTCGCTCGACGCCGTGGTCGAGGACTGTGTGAACGGCGTCGGCGTGGACGTCAACACCGCGTCGGTGCCACTGCTGCGCCGGGTCTCCGGCATCACCGAGGGCCTGGCCGCCAACATCGTCGCCCACCGCGACGCCAACGGTCCCTTCCGCACCCGCAAGGACCTCAAGGAGGTGGCGAGGCTCGGCCCCAAGGCTTATGAGCAGTGCGCCGGCTTCCTGCGGATCCAGGGCGGCGACGACCCCCTCGACGCCTCCAGCGTGCACCCGGAGGCGTACCCGGTGGTGCGCCGGATGAGTTCGGCCGCGGGCACCGGGATCGCGGGCCTGGTCGGCAACGGCAGCGTGCTGCGTACCCTGCGCCCGCAGGACTTCGTGGACGAGACATTCGGTCTGCCGACGGTCACCGACATCCTCGCCGAGCTGGAGAAGCCCGGCCGCGACCCCCGGCCCGCCTTCAAGACCGCGACCTTCAAGGAAGGCGTGGAGGAGATGAAGGACCTGCGGCCCGGCATGCTGCTGGAGGGCGTGGTCACCAATGTGGCCGCCTTCGGCGCCTTCGTGGACGTGGGCGTCCACCAGGACGGCCTGGTGCACGTCTCGGCTCTGTCCGAGTCCTATGTGTCCGACCCGCGGGAGGTCGTCAAGCCCGGCGACATCGTGCGGGTGAAGGTGATGGACGTGGACCTGCCGCGCAAGCGGATCTCGCTGACGCTGCGGCTGAACGACGAGGTGGGCGCCGGCGGCGGCCGGCAGCGCGGTGGCGCCGGCGGTGAGCGGCCCGGCGGCACCCCGCCACGGCAGGGCGGTCGCGGCGGCCAGAGCGGTCAGGGCGGCGGCCGGAACGCCGGCCAGGGCGGCCGGCGCGGCGGCCCGGGCTCCGGCGGCTCCGGCGGCGGACAGCCCGCGCCCGGCGGCGCGATGGCGGACGCGCTGCGACGGGCGGGACTGACGGGCGGCAAGTAGCCCACGCCACCCCTGGGCCCTCTGTTGACGTGGCCCGGACAGGCGCTAGCCTCCCCGGGGTGATCTCTAAGACGCGGGCATCCCGCAATCCGTGGATCTCCTTGCTGGTGGCGGTAGTTGCCGCCCTGGCCGCTGTCCTCACCGCCCCCGGTTCCGCCGCCCACGCGGCCGGACCCGGGGGCGGCACCGTGCGGCACGGCCTCAGCCAACCCGACTACTCCTACGCCGACGCCATCCGCGAAGCCGTCTGGGTGGACACCGGGCTCGACGGCGACGGCGACGGCCGTACCGACCGGGTCGCCGTCGACATCGTCCGGCCCAGCGAGCCCGCCAAGGCGGGCCGCAAGGTCCCGGTCATCATGGACGCCAGCCCGTACTACTCCTGCTGCGGGCGCGGCAACGAGAACCAGATCAAGACCTACGACGCGGCCGGTGACATCGTCCAGGCGCCGCTCTTCTACGACAACTACTTCGTGCCCCGCGGCTACGCGACCGTCCTGGTGGACCTGGCGGGCACCGACCGCTCCGACGGCTGCGTGGACATCGGCGGTCCCTCCGACGTCCAGTCCGCCAAGGCCGTGGTGGACTGGCTGGGCGGCCGGGCCAAGGGCTGGAGCGCCCGGGCCGGCGGGCAGCGCGTCAAGGCCGACTGGACCACCGGCAATGTCGGCATGATCGGCAAGAGCTGGGACGGCACCATAGCCAACGGCGTCGCCGCCACCGGAGTGCGCGGCCTGAAGACCATCGTGCCGATCAGCTCCATCTCCTCCTGGTACGACTACTACTTCCACCAGGGAGCCCCGCTGCAGGACGGCCCGGAGTGGCTCTCCGACTACGTCGAGAGCGACAGCGCGCACGCGAACTGCGCCGCCGAGCAGCAGAAGATCATCGACGGGTCGCCGCGGACCGGTGACTGGACGCCCTTCTGGACCGCGCGCGACTACGTCAAGGACGCGGGGAAGGTGAAGGCCAGCGTCTTCGCGGTGCAGGGCATGCAGGACCTCAACGTCCGCACCAAGAACTTCGGCCAGTGGTGGCAGGCCCTGTCCGCGCAGGGCGTCGAGCGCAAGGTGTGGCTCTCCCAGACCGGTCACGTCGACCCCTTCGACTACCGCCGCGCCGCCTGGGTGCCCACCCTCCAGCGCTGGTTCGACCACTACCTGCTGGGCGTGAACAACGGCATCCAGCACGAGCCGATGGCCGACATCGAACGGTCCGTCGACCACTGGACCACCGACCCGGTGTGGCCCGCCCCCGGCACCCGCGACACCGCGCTGACCCTCGGCCCGACCGCCACCGGCGGCCTCGGCACCCTGGGCACCGGCCGGGCCGGGACAGGCACCGAGTCCTTCACCGACGACCCCGGCCTGTGGGAGGAGGACTGGGCCGCCACGGCCGACACCGCGACACCGGACAAGGCCGTCTTCACCACCGGGGTGCTCGCCAAGGACCTGCGGGTCGCGGGCGGCGGCACGGTCACGGTGACCGCCGCCTCCTCCACCACCAGCGCCCACCTCTCCGCGGTCCTGGTCGACCTCGGCCCGGAAACCATCCGCGACTACCTCGGCGGTGGTGAGGGCATCACCACCCTCGGCACCCGCTCCTGCTACGGCGAGAGCACGGCCGGCGACAGCGCCTGCTATCTGGACACCGCGGCCGACACCGAATCCGTCGACCACAACGTCTTCAGCCGTGGCTGGGCCGACCTCGGCCACTACAAGTCACTCGCCCACGGGGTGCGGCTCACCCCCGGCAAGCCGTACACCATGACCATCCAGCTGGCCGCCACCGACCACGTGGTGCCCGCCGGTCACCGGCTGGCCCTCATCGTCGCCGGAACGGACGGCGGGCTGATCCTGCCGCCCGACACCACGCCGAAGGTGAGTGTGGACCTCAAGCGTTCCGTCGTACGGCTGCCGCTGGTCGGCGGGGCGGGCGCGCTGCGCACCGTGCCGGCTGCCACGGCGCCGCACGCCCTGTCCGTACCGCGGCCGGCGGCCCCGGCGCCGTCCTTCACCGCGGCGGCCGACCTGGGCTGACGGGAACCGAGGCGGCCGGCGGCGCGTTCCACTGAGTAGGCTTACAGTGCGGGCGCGGCGCCGGCCGCCGCGGGACGGAGGCAGGGGAGATGTCAGGACGAGCGAAGCTCGCAGTCGGTGGCGTGGTGGTGGGTCTGATCCTGCTCATCTGGGTGCCGTGGTGGGTGACTTTCCTGATCATCGTCGGTGTCCCGGTGGCGGCGTACCTGACCCTCGACTCCTCGCAGCGGCGTCGGCTGCGCCGGGTGAGCCGCCGGCAAATCGGTCGCTGACCTGCCGATACCCCCGCTAGGCTGCCCAATGCGGTCAGGGCATCCGTTGTGAGGGGAAACGACGCTCCATGAGCATCGGCACAGTCGTCGCGGTGAGCCGCGACGGCGAACACCGCTTCAGCAAGATCAACCAGGGCAGCATCAGGCTGCTCACCGGCCTCGGCGTGGAGGGCGACGCGCATCTCGGCGTCACCGTCCAGCACCGGAGCCGGGTGGCGCAGGACCCCACCCAGCCCAATCTGCGCCAGGTGCACCTCATCCACGCCGAACTCTTCGACGAGCTGCGCACCGCCGGTTACGAGATCACCCCCGGCGACCTCGGCGAGAACATCACCACCCGCGGCCTGGACCTCCTCGGCCTCCCGGTGGGCACCGTGCTGCGCATCGGGCCCAAGGCGGCGGTGGAGATCACCGGACTGCGCAACCCCTGCCTCCAGATCGACCGCTTCCGCAGCGGCCTGCTCAAGCGGGTCCTCGGCCACAACGAGGCCGGCGAACTCGTCCGCAAGGCAGGGGTCATGGGCATCGTCCTGGCGGAGGGCGAGATCCGCCCCGGTGACCGGATCCACATCCGGCTCCCCGCGGCCCCGCACCGCCCGCTGGAAAGGGTCTGACCTGAGATGAGTCCCGGCAGCCCGGCGTCGAGAACCGCCGCCGACGTCCGCAGCGTGGCAGAACTGCGCGCGCACACCGCGACCGGTGCCCGCGTGAAATACCTCCCCTTCTGGGGCCACCGGCCCCAGCGCGACGGCACGATCGGCCCGGGCTGCCTCAGCCAGTGGTGGCCCGCTCCCTTCACCGTGGACGGCACCACCTACCCCACCGCCGAGCACTGGATGATGGCCGCGAAGGCCCGTCTCTTCGGCGACCGGGATGCCGAGCGGCGTGCCGTCGCCGCCGTCCACCCCAAGGCCGCCAAGGACGCGGGCCGCACCGTCCGCAGCTTCGACGAGGCGGTGTGGGTCCGCGAACGCTTCGCCCTCGTCACCGAGGGCAGCTTCCACAAGTTCGCCGCCCACCCTGACCTGCGTGCCTTTCTGCTCGGCACCGGCAGCCGCGTCCTGGTGGAGGCCAGCCCCGTCGACCGGATCTGGGGCATCGGTCTGGCCGCGGACGACGAACGTGCCACCAGCCCTTCCCAGTGGCGCGGACTGAACCTGCTGGGTTTCGCCCTGATGGAGGCGAGAAGCCGCCTGGCAGCCGCCGACGGCGAACACGCGTGACCGAAGCGCGCGCGGAGCACCGAGAGATGGGGACCGGGGAAGAATGACCGAACGCATGGTCGTGGTCGGCGGCGACGCCACCGGGATGTCCGCCGCCTCCCAGGCCCGCCGCCGCAGATCCGCCGGCGAACTCGACATCGTCGCCTTCGAACGCGGCCGCTACACCTCCTACTCCGCCTGCGGCATCCCGTACTGGATCGCCGGCGACACCACGGGCCCCGATCAGCTCACCGCCAGGACCGCCGCCGAGCACCGGGCCCGCGACATCGACGTACGCCTCGGGACCGAGGTCACCGAACTGGATCCCGCGGCCGGCCGGGTGCGTACCCGGGACGCCGACGGCCGTGAGGAGTGGACCGGTTACGACCACCTGGTGATCGCCACCGGAGCCGTGCCCGTACGACCGCCGGTCCCCGGCATCGACGCGCCCGGTGTGCACGGTGTGCAGACACTCGACGACGGAGAGGCCGTCCTGCTGGGCCTCGACCGGTCGGAGGTGCGCCGGGCCGTGGTGGTCGGGGGCGGCTACATCGGGGTCGAGATGGCCGAGGCGATGCTGCGGCACGGCCTGGACGTCACCCTCGTGGACCGCGCGGAGCAGCCGGTGAGCACTCTCGACCCGGACATGGGCCGGCTGGTCCGTGAAGCCCTGGAGGGGCTCGGCGTACGGGTCGTCTCCGGCGCCGCCGTCCGTGAGGTGCTGACCGGCGCCGACGGGCGGGTGCGGGCAGTGGTCACCGAGGCAGGCGAGTTCCCCGCGGACATCGTGGTGCTCGGCCTCGGCGTGCGCCCCGGCACCGACCTCGCCCGGGCGGCCGGTCTGCCGCTCGGCGAGCACGACGGGCTGCTCACCGACCGCTCGATGCGGGTCCGCGGCACCGAGCGGATCTGGGCCGGCGGCGACTGTGTGGAGGTGCTCAATCTGGTCTCCGGCACCCTGCAGCACATCCCGCTCGGCACCCACGCCAACAAGCACGGCCGGATCATCGGCACCAACATCGGCGGCGGCTACGCCACCTTCCCCGGGGTGGTCGGCACCGCGGTGAGCAAGGTCTGCGACGTGGAACTGGCCCGCACCGGCCTGAAGGAGTCGCAGGCACGAGCGGCGGGACTGGACTTCGTCACCGCCGTCATCGAGTCCACCAACCGGGCCGGCTACTACCCGGACACGGCCAGGATGACCGTCAAGATGCTGGCCGAACGCGGCACCGGCCGGCTGCTCGGCGTCCAGATCGTAGGGCGTGAGGGGGCGGCCAAGCGGGTCGACGTCGCCGCGGTCGCCCTCACCGCGGGCATGACGGTCGGGCAGATGGTCGACCTCGACCTCGGCTACGCGCCGCCGTTCTCCCCCGTGTGGGACCCGGTGCTGGTCGCGGCGCGGAAGGCGGCGGACACGGTGGCCGCGGACATCAGGAACTCGTGACGGTCTCGGCGCCCGCGAGCCTGCCGAGGGCTTCCAGCAGCGGTGGGAGCGAGGGTCCCCGGCCGACCGGCAGCACCTCTCCTGGCATCGCGTCCAGCAGCAGGAAGGCCATGTCGTCGGTGCGCGCGACCAGGCTCCAGCCGGGGCCGTCGGCGCGGACCGCGCCGTAGGTGGTCCGCACCCGGCCGGGTGGCGGCGGCTCCCGCAGGTAGGCCTCGGCGGCGGCCAGTGCCCGGCGGACCGGCGTCCGCGGCTCGGAGCCGGTCTCCGCGGGGGGATCAGGTGCGGGTTCGGTTTCGGCGGCCTTGGCGGGTTCGTCGTCGCCCGGTTCGTCCTTGCCGGGTCCGTCTTTTGCGGCCCGGTCCGTCGCGGCTGGGGCATCCGCGGCTCGGTCCGTCGCAGCTGGGTCCTCCGCGGCTGGGTCCTCCGCGGGTGCGGACTTCGCCGGCGCGGCCCCGGGTCCGCCCTCGGGGGCGGTCTCCCGGCCGCCGGAGGGCTCGTCGGGCTCTTCCAGGGCGGCGAACTGGTCCCGCCACTCCCGCCAGTGGATCGCGATCTCGTCGGCGCCCAGCCGCCGCTGGGCCGGCCCCCACACCGAGGTGTCCGGTGGTGTGAGCGCGGGCCGGCCTGCGGTCTCCTCGTCCGGGTCGAACGGCTCGGGTATGCCGGGCACGGCGACCGCGATCGGCAGCGGCCACCCCGGCAGGGAAGCGGCCATGCTCTCCTCGTCCGGCGAGAGGTCGTACTCCAGTCCGCAGTCCCAGGCGGCCAGCGCGCACGCCACCATGGCCGCGTCGGTCGTCGCCACCGTCCAGCGCGCGCCCGTGCCGTCCTGCCCGAACACCAGGCCGTAACCCGCGCCCAGCGGTTCGAGGCCCAGCCCGGCGCACGCGGTCGGATAGTCGTCGCCCAGCACACCGGGGAACTGTCCTGGCGTCAGCATCGCCGCGGTCAGTACGAACAGCGCGTCGTCGTTCTGCGCGATCTCGTCCGCGGCCATCCGCTCGCTCCCTCTCATTCCGGTCCGCGCACCCTAACCAGTGGGTAACCTCCGCGTCGAGGGGTCGCGGGCCGGACATCGCTCCGGGCGGGACGGTCGGGCCGCTCGGGCTGCCCGGAGCGGTGTCCGGTCCGCGACCGGCAAGCGGGGAGCGCCCTATGCCCTGACCGCCACTGCCAGATAGCGCTGGTCGGAGTCGTCGAGCAGCGCCAACTCCCAGCCGGCGCCGCCGAGCAGTCTCCCCAGCCGCGGTTGCGCGCGTACGTCGCCGGGGTCCAGCGTGTGGCCGCGGCGGGCGGCGAGGGCGACCCGGCCGAGCGGATGGAAGAGGGCAAGCCGCCCGCCGGGCCTGGTCACCCGGGCCAACTCCCGTAGTCCCGCCGCCGGGTCGGGCAGATGATTGACCAGTCCGGCGGCGAAGACAGCGTCGAAACAGCTGTCCCGGAACGGCAGTTGACGGCTGTCCGCCTCGATCAGCACGCCCGAGCCGTGCCGTCCCAGGGCCGTCGCCTCGCGCAGCATCTCCGGGGTCAGGTCGACGCCGACGACCGTGCCGGCCGGTCCGACCACCGTCCGCAGCGGCGGCAGCGCACGGGCCGTGCCGCATCCGGCGTCGAGCGCCCGGTCGCCCGGCCGCAGGCCGAGTTCGCCGACCGCGGCGGCGTAGGCCGGGGCGTCATCGGGGAAACGCTTCTCCCACCGGACGGCCTTCGGTCCGAAGAATCCTCTGACCTGTTCCCGGTTGCCGCGTCCGGGATGGTGCCCTGTCTCCATGGGGTCGCTGGTGGCCATGCACCATGGTGGCATGATCACGCTGCGTTCCGTCGCTCTCTTCGTCCTCGCCGCCATCCTGGAGATCGGTGGCGCCTGGCTCATCTGGCAAGGAGTGCGCGAGCACCGCGGGTTCGCCTGGATGGGCGCCGGAGTGGTCGCGCTCGGTCTCTACGGCTTCGTGGCCACGCTCCAGCCGGACGCCGCCTTCGGACGCATCCTGGCAGCCTACGGCGGGGTGTTCGTGGCCGGATCGCTGGTCTGGGCGGCTGTCGCGGACGGTTACCGGCCGGACCGGTTCGACGTCATCGGCGCGGTGATCTGTCTGCTCGGGGTGGGAATCATCATGTACGCGCCACGTGGAAATTGACTACGCACGAGTCGCTCTCGTTGCTTGACGTCTCCTTGGCCACTCTGTTCCCAGCCGCCTCGTAGGGGTGCGGGAGTTGATCATGGTCAACCGCAGAGAGGGGGTTGCCGTAGCGGGCAGTCCGTACCAGGCTGCGTAGCGCAGTGGAGACGGGAGGTGGGCGATGACGGTGAGCAACGGGCTCGCGTGGTTGCTGGATGACCTGACGCAGCGCGTGCCGCATGTGCAGCACGCGATGGTTCTGTCCAACGACGGGCTGGTCACGGGCACCAGTGGCGACCTCGACCGTCCGACGGCCGAACATCTGGCGGCTGTCTCGTCCGGCTTCCACAGCCTCGCCAAGGGCGCGGGGCGTCACTTCGGGACCGGTGGCGTCCGGCAGACCATGATCGAATTCGATGAGGGCTTCCTCTTCGTGACCGCGGCGGGGGACGGCAGCTGCCTGTCCGTGCTGAGCGGGATGGAGGCGGACGTCGGCCAGGTCGCCTATGAGATGACGCTGCTGGTGCACCGGGTGGGAGAGCACCTCGGGGTGCCGCCGAGGCAGCCGGGGGCGCCTTTCTGAGCCTCTGGGGCCGGTGGGTGGACGGTTCCCGGAGCGGTTCGGTGGGCGGGTGTCCTCCGCCGGAGAAGTTATCCACAGGCGCTCGGCGGCGGGCTCGGTCCTCGCGCTAGATTGGTCACTGTCAGTGATCGAGATGCGTGGGGGAGTGATGGCAGTGAAGACGGTGGGGACGGCCAGGGCGGGTGGCGCGAGTGGCGTCGGCGGTGTCGGCGGGAGGGCCCGCACGGCCGGGACGACTCGGAAAGTGGCTGCGGCGCGGGGCGTGAAGCCGGTGCGGGCGGCCAGGGAGTCGCGGGGACCAGGAGGGACGAAGCCGCCGGTCCTGCGGGCTCCGGCGGTGAAGAGGACCTCGGGGGAGCGGGCGGGGACGGCGGGTGGCGCGCCGCCGCCCGGCACCGGGCCGGACACCCGGGAGTTGCTGAGCCTCGGGCAGGCCCGGGATGAACTCGGCCTGGACTACGACGAGTTCGACGTGGCACTGCAGACCGGCGAAGTGCCCTGCGTGGTCTGCGGACCGGGCCAGTGGAAGGTGCCGGCCGACGTGGTGGCCCGGCTCCGCTCGGCGCCGGACCACCCCGCGCCGCTGCTCGCCCGGCTGCGGCTGGTGAGCAGCGACGGCGCGGCCGGACTGCTCGGGGTCGGCCGGGAGCGCTTCGTACGGCTTGCCAGAGCCGGACACCTCCGCCCGGTCCGCTGGTACGTCAATCAGTACCGGGCCGTGGTGTGGTTGTACCTCGCCCGGGAGATCCAGGAGTTCGCCGACCGGGACCCGGCGCTCCTGCACGGGCCGCTGCCCGCGGGGCTCCGAGAAGCGGTGGCGGCCGGCGAGGACGAGCGTCCCCGCGGCTGGCGGGCCCGCCGCGCCGCCCAGCTCGTGCGGGACGCCTATGACGCGTGGGAAGAGGCCGCTGTCTGGGCCGCGCTGCTCGGCCCGGAGATCGTCACCGACGCCGTGCCCGACGCCTATGAGCGCGGTCATCTGCGCAGACTGCGTGCGGAGTTGCCGCCGGGCCGGGTCGGCCGCGCCACCGCCGAGCAGATCAGGGAACTGACGGTGGCGGACGACCCGGACGAGATCGCCCGGGGCCTGCTCGCCCTGTCCGACGCCCTCGGCAGGGCGCGGGCCTTGCGTCCGGCCCCTCGCCCGGCACCGGATCCGTTCCTGTCACGGGAACCGTCCCCTCCGGCGGAACGGTCCCTCGAACCTGAACGGTTTATCCTGTCGGAGCGGCGGCGCGCACTGCCTGCGCAAGCCGGGGTGCCTGTGCCTGCCGGACTGCCTGCGCAAGCCGGGGTGCCTGTGCCTGCCGGACTGCCCGCGCAAGCGGTGCCGCCCGAGTCCGCCGGACCGCGCCGGCTCACTGCAGGGTCGGGCGGGCGGCGGGGGCTGCGGCGGCTGCTGCTCGGCCGGCGGTCAGCCGCCGATCTTCCGGAAGAGCCCTTCCTGCATCACGGACACCAGCAACCTGCCCTGGCGGTCGAAGATCTGGCCGCGGGCCAGGCCCAGGGCGCCGGTCGCGACGGGTGACTCCTGCTGGTAGAGGAACCACTCGTCGGTCCGGAAGGGCCGGTGGAACCACATGGCGTGATCCAGTGACGCCGTGTCGAAGCCGCGCGGGCCCCACAGGGGTTCGACCGGCACCCGCACCGCGTCCAGCAGCATCATGTCGCTGGCGTAGGTGAGCGCGCAGGTGTGGACGAGCGGGTCGTCGCCGAGCGGCCCCACCGCGCGCATCCACACCGCGCTGCGTGGCTCGGCGCCCTCGATCTCCTCGGGCGTCCAGCGCAGCCGCTCCACATACCGGATGTCGAACGCGACCCGGCGGCCCATCCGCTGCAGCGCCTCCGGCATTTCTCCCAGATGGGCACGGAGTTCGTCGCCGAGTTTCGGCAGATCCTCCGGGCCCGGCACCTCGGGCATCGGCAACTGGTGCTCGAAACCCGGTTCCGGCTGATGGAAGGAGGCTGTCAGATTGAAGATCGTCCGACCCTGCTGGATGGCCACCACCCGGCGGGTGGTGAAGGTCCGGCCGTCCCTGACCCGTTCGACCTGGTACACGATCGGCACCCCGGGGCGGCCCGGCCGCAGGAAGTACGCGTGCAGCGAGTGCACCGGCCGGTCCCCGTCGGTGGTGCGGCCCGCCGCGACCAGCGCCTGCCCGGCGACCTGCCCGCCGAAGACCCGCTGCAGCCGCTCGTCGGGGCTCAGACCGCGGAAGATGTCCTGCTCGATCCGTTCCAGGTCGAGCAGTTCCACCAGCCCCTCGGCCGCGTTGCTCATCGCACTGCCTCTCTCCGCCGCACTTTCCGCTCTCTCCGCACGTTCCGGCCGGTCCGTAGTCCCCGGCCCAGCCGTCCGGCCCGTCCGGTCATGGGCCGTCCTTCCGGTCACGCCGGTGTCCCCGGTCGCACCCGGGTCACAGCTCCCCGACGTCCGTGAGCCGGATCACCGCCCGGCCCTCCTCGTCGGAGGCCGCCAGGTCCACCTCGGCGGAGATCCCCCAGCCGTGGTCGCCGTTCGGGTCGGCGAAGGTCTGCCGCACCCGCCACAGGCCGTGCTGCGGCTGCTCCTCGATCTGCAGCAGCTTGGGGCCGCGGGCGTCGGGGCCGGTCCCGAGGTCGTCGTACTCGTCCCAGTAGGCGTCCATGGCCTCGGCCCAGGCGTCGGTGTCCCAGCCGGCTTCCGCGTCGAGTTCGCCGAGCTGTTCGTACTTCTCCAGTGCGGCCAGCTCCACCCGGCGGAAGAGGGCGTTGCGCACCAGCACCCGGAAAGCACGGGCGTTCGCGGTGACCGGCTTGACCTGGTCGGCGCGCTCGGCGGCCTGCTCGGCGGTCTCCACCTCGGGGTTGGCGAGCTGTTCCCACTCGTCGAGGAGGCTGGAGTCCACCTGCCGGACGAGTTCGCCGAGCCACGCCGTCAGGTCCTGGAAGTCCTCCGACTTCAGGTCGTCGGGCACGGTGTGCTCCAGCGCCTTGTACGCACCGGCCAGGTAGCGCAGCACGATGCCCTCGGTCCTGGAGAGCTCGTAGTAGGAGACGAACTCCGAGAAGGTCATGGCCCGTTCGTACATGTCCCGGACCACCGACTTGGGCGACAGCGGGTGGTCGCCGACCCACGGGTGGCTCTTGCGGTAGACCCCGTAGGCGTGCAGCAGCAGCTCTTCGAGCGGTTTGGGGTAGCTGACCTCCTGGATGCGCTCCATCCGCTCCTCGTACTCCACCCCGTCGGCCTTCATCGCCCCGATCGCGTCGCCGCGCGCCTTGTTCTGCTGGGCGGCGAGGATCTGCCGGGGGTCGTCCAGGGTGGACTCCACCACCGAGACCATGTCCAGCGCGTAGGAGGGGGAGTCGGGGTCGAGGAGTTCGAAGGAGGCCAGCGCGAAGGTGGACAGCGGCTGGTTGAGCGCGAAGTCCTGCTGGAGGTCGACGGTGAGCCGGACGATACGGCCCTCGGCGTCCGGCTTGTCGAGCCGCTCCACGACACCGCCGTCCAGCAGCGAACGGTAGATCGCGATCGCCCGTCGGATGTGCCGCAGCTGCGACCGCCGGTCCTCGTGGTTGTCCTCCAGCAGCCGGCGCATCGCCTCGAAGGCGTTGCCCGGCCGGGCGATCACCGACAGCAGCATGGTGTGCGTCACCCGGAAGCGGGAGGTCAGCGGCTCCGGATCGGCGGCGATCAGCTTCTCGAAGGTGGCTTCCGACCACCCGACGAAGCCCTCGGGCGCCTTTTTGCGCACCACCTTGCGCCGCTTCTTCGGGTCGTCGCCGGCCTTCGCCAGCGCCTTCTCGTTCTCGATGACGTGCTCGGGCGCCTGTGCCACCACGAAGCCGGCGGTGTCGAAGCCGGCCCGCCCGGCGCGGCCGGCGATCTGGTGGAACTCCCGGGCCCGCAGCACCCGAACCCGCTGGCCGTCGTACTTCGCCAGCGCGGTGAAGAGCACCGTGCGGATCGGGACGTTGACGCCGACCCCGAGGGTGTCGGTGCCGCAGATGACCTTCAGCAGTCCGGCCTGGGCCAGCTTCTCCACCAGCCGCCGGTACTTGGGCAGCATGCCGGCGTGGTGCACGCCGATGCCGTGCCGGACGTAGCGCGAGAGGTTCCGGCCGAAGGCCGTGGTGAAGCGGAAGTTGCCGATCAGCTCGGCGATGGCGTCCTTCTCCGCCCGGGTGCACATGTTGATGCTCATCAGCGCCTGCGCCCGCTCCACGGCCGCGGCCTGCGTGAAGTGCACGATGTAGACCGGGGACTGACGGGTCTCCAGCAGTTCGGTGATCGTCTCGGTCATCGGTGTGGTGCGGTACTCGTAGCTGAGCGGCACCGGCCGGGTCGCCGAGCGCACCACCGCGGTCGGCCGCCCGGTACGCCGGGTCAGGTCCTCCTCGAACCGGGAGACGTCACCGAGCGTCGCCGACATCAGCAGGAATTGCGCCTGCGGCAGTTCCAGCAGCGGAATCTGCCACGCCCAGCCGCGGTCCGGCTCCGCGTAGAAATGGAACTCGTCCATCACCACCTGGCCGACGTCCGCGTCCTTGCCGTCCCGCAGCGCGATGGACGCCAGCACCTCGGCGGTGCAGCAGATCACCGGGGCGTCGGGGTTGACCGAGGCGTCGCCGGTCAGCATCCCCACGTTCTCGGTGCCGAAGAGTTTGCACAGGTCGAAGAACTTCTCCGAGACCAGTGCCTTGATCGGCGCGGTGTAGAAAGTCACCTCGTCACGGGCCAGCGCGGCGAAGTGCGCACCCGCCGCGACCAGGCTCTTTCCGGAGCCGGTGGGGGTGGAGAGGATCACGTTCGCACCGGAGACCACCTCGATGAGCGCCTCCTCCTGGGCGGGGTAGAGGGAGATGCCCTGCCCCTCGGCCCACGTCGAGAAAGCCTCGAAGAGAGCGTCGGGGTCGGCGTCGGGAGGGAGCTGATCGATAAGTGTCACCCCACCATCTTGCCCGTCCCGGGGGCCCAGGGCGCAGCCACGGGGAGGAGGCAGTGATCATCACCGGTAGGGTGTGCCCTCGACTGAGCGTCAACTCCGCCTGCGGGCGGCCGAAAAGGGGGGACGAGCACCACCATGATGGGACCTGCGCACTCACTGTCCGGAGCGGCGGCCTGGCTGGCGGTGGGGGCCATCGCCGATGGCCTCGGCAACCCCATGCCATGGCCGACCGTCGTGGTCGGTGCGCTCATCTGTGCGGGTGCGGCCCTCGCCCCCGACCTCGACCACCAGGCAGCCACCATCTCGCGCGCCTTCGGACCCGTGTCGCGCGCCCTGTGCAAGATCATCGACTCCATCGCGCACGCCACCTACACGGCGACCAGGAAGAAGGGCGACCCCCGGCGCAACGGCGGGCACCGCACCCTGACCCACACCTGGCCGTGGGCCGTGCTGCTGGGCGTCGGGTGCTCGGCCGCCGCGGTCTTCGGCGGGCGCTGGGCGGTACTGGCGATCCTCTTCGTGCACATGGTGCTGGCCGTGGAGGGCCTGCTGTGGCGGCAGGCGAGGGTGTCAAGCGACGTCCTGGTCTGGCTGCTCGGCGCCACCAGCGCCTGGGTGCTCGCCGACATCCTGGACGACCCGGGCAACGGCAAGGAATGGCTCTTCAACGAGTCGGGCCAGCACTACATGTGGATCGGTCTGCCGATCATCCTGGGCGCCCTGGTGCACTGTGTCGGCGACGCGCTGACCGTCTCCGGGTGCCCGATCCTGTGGCCGATACCGATAGGCCGCAAGCGCTGGTACCCGCTGGGTCCGCCGAAGTTCATGCGCTTCCGGGCCGGCAGCCGCGTGGAGATCAAGGTACTCACCCCGGCCTTCTTCGTGGTCGGCGGCGCGAGCGCGCTGGCCGCCCTCGGCGTCTTCGGCTGACCCGCCCGGCGGCCGGGGCACACCCCCCGGCCGCCGCGCCGGCCCTGCTAGCCGTGCCAGGACCGCCACAGCGCCGCGTAGGCACCGTCGGCGGCGACCAGCTCGTGATGGCTGCCCAGCTCGCTGATCCGGCCGTTCTCGACCACCGCGATCACATCGGCGTCGTGCGCGGTGTGCAGCCGGTGGGCGATGGCCACGACCGTGCGCCCCTCCAGTACCCGGGACAGCGAGCGTTCCAGGTGACGGGCCGCCCGCGGGTCCAGCAGCGAGGTGGCCTCGTCCAGCACCAGGGTGTGCGGGTCGGCCAGGACCAGCCGGGCCAGCGCGAGCTGCTGGGCCTGCGCCGGGGTGAGCACCGCACCGCCCGACCCGACCTCGGTGTCCAGGCCGCCGGCCAGCGCCTGGGCCCACTCCTCGGCGTCCACCGTGCGCAGCGCGCCCCACAGTTCCTCGTCGTCCGACCGGGCCCGGGCCAGCCGCAGATTGTCGCGCAGGCTGCCGACGAAGACGTGGTGTTCCTGGTTGACCAGCGCCACATGCTCGCGGACCCGCTCGGCGGGCATCCGGGCCAGCTCGGCGCCGCCGAGGGTGATCTCGCCGGTGCGGGGCGCGTAGATCCCGGCCAGCAGCCGGCCCAGCGTGGACTTGCCCGCGCCCGACGGCCCGACCAGCGCCAGCCGGGTGCCGGGCGGGACGCTCAGCGTCACCTCGTGCAGCACGTCGGTGCCCTCCCGGTAGCCGAAGCGCACCCGGTCGGCCGCCATCTCCCGGCCCTCCGGCGAGATCCGCTCGTCGCCCTCCGCCTCGGCGACCTCCCGCACCCCGACCAGACGGGCCAGCGACACCTGGGCGACCTGCAGCTCGTCGTACCAGCGCAGGATCAGGTTGACCGGGTCGACGAGCATCTGGGCGTAGAGAGCGCCGGTGGTCAGCTCGCCGGGGGTCACCCAGCCGTGCAGCGCGAAGACACCGCCGATCATCAGCACCGAGGTGAGGATCAGCGCGTGCGTCAGGTTGATCACCGGGAAAAGCACGGTGCGCAGCCACATCGTGTAGCGCTCCCAGGCCACCCACTGCTTGATGCGCAGCCGGGAGAGGTCCTCCCGGCGGTCGCCCAGGCCGTGCGCCTCGATGGTGCGGCCGGCGTCCACCGACTCGGCGAGCACCGCGGCGACGGCCGCGTAGCCCGCCGCCTCCGACCGGTACGCCCGCGGGGCGCGCTTGAAGTACCAGCGGCAGCCGGTCAGCAGCAGCGGCACCGCCACCAGCACCGACAGGGCCAGCGGCGGGGAGGTCACGGTGAGCGCGCCGATCAGCAGCAGCGCCCACATCACCGCGATGGTCAGCTCCGGCACGGCCTCGCGCATCGCGTTGGACAGCCGGTCGATGTCGGTGGTGATCCGGGACAGCAGATCACCGGTGCCGGCCCGTTCCAGTACCCCCGGCGGCAGCGCCACCGAGCGCACCAGGAAGTCCTCGCGCAGGTCGGCCAGCATCCGCTCACCGAGCACCGCCGCACGCAGCCGCTCCATCCGCACGAAGAACGCCTGCACCAGCAGCGCGGCCAGGAAGAAGGCCGCGGTCCGGCCGAGCGGGACATGCCGGGCGCCGTCGGACAGGTCCTGGACCAGCCCGCCCAGCAGGTACGGGCCGACCATCGAGGCCAGCACCGCGACCGTGTTGGCGGCCAGCAGCGCGACGAAGGCGCCGCGGTGCCGTCCGGCCAGCTCCCGCACGTAGGCCCGGACAGTGGCGGGCGAGCCCACCGGCAGGGTCGCGTTCTGCTGCGGCGCGCCGGGGTCGTACTGCGGCGGTCGCACGCCGATCATGCGGACTCCTCCATCGACAGGGCGGCCGGTGCGGCCTCCGGGACGTCCGTGGTCTCGCGGGTGACCACCGCGCGGTACCGCGGGTGGGTGTGCAGCAGATCGTGGTGGCGGCCGGCCGCCGTGGCGGTGCCGTCTTCCACGAACACCACCCGGTCGGCCCGGTCCAGCACCAGCGGGCTGGAGGTGAGGACGACGGTGGTGCGGCCGGTGCGGATCTCCTTGAGGCCGGCGGCGATCCGCGCCTCGGTGTGCGCGTCCACCGCCGACGTCGGCTCGTCGAGCACCAGCACCTCCGGATCGGCGACCAGCGACCGCGCCAAAGCCAGTCGCTGGCGCTGGCCGCCGGAGAGCGACCGGCCGCGTTCGGTGATCCTGGCCCGCATCGGGTCGCCGGAGTCCGCGTCCGGTCCGGCCAGTGACTGCACCAGGGCCTCCAGCACGTCGTCGCACTGCGCCGCGCTCAGCGCGTCCGCCGGGGAGACCGCACCGGACGAGGGTACGGCGAGCAGTTCGGCCAGGGTGCCGGAGAGCAGCACCGGGTCCTTGTCCTGGACGAGCACGGCGGCGCGCGCCTCGGCCAGCGGCAGGGCGTCCAGCGCACGTCCGCCCAGCAGCGCGGAGGTCTCGCCGTCGACCGCGCCGGGGCTGTGCCCGCCGAGCCGGTCGGCCAGCCGTCCCGCCTCGTCCGGATCCCCGCACACCACCGCGGTGAAGAGCCCGGCCGGAGCCCGCAGCCCGGACACCGGGTCGTACAGCTCCCCGGCGGCGCCGGCCGCCGCCGTCGCCCCGCCCGCCGCCGTCGCTCCGGTCTCCGCCTCGACCGGTCGCTGCGCCGGCCGGGCCAGTGCGAGCACCCGGGCGGCCCGTTTCGCGGACGGGCGGGAGAAGGACCAGGCCATCGCGATCTCCCCGAAGCTCTGCAGCGGGAACACCAGGAAGGCCACCGAGCCGTACACCGTCACCAGTTCGCCGACCGCGATCCGCCCGTCGAGCGCGAGCCTGACGCCGTACCAGGCCACGCCCACCAGCAGCAGGCCCGGGAGCAGCACCTGGACGGCGGAGATCAGCGCCCACATCCGGGCGCTGTGCACAGCCGCGGTCCGTACCTCCTGGGAGGCTTTCCGGTACCGGTCGAGGAAGAGTTCCTCGCCGCCGATGCCGCGCAGCACCCGCAGCCCGGCCACCGTGTCGGCGGCGAGTTCGGTGGCCTTTCCGGCCTTTTCGCGCTGGAGGTCGGCCCGCTTGGTGGCGGCCGGCAGCAGCGGCAGCACCGCCACCGCGAGCACGGGTACGGACGCGGCCACCAGGACGCCGAGCGCCGGCTGGTACAGCACCAGGGCGACGGCCACGCCGATCGTGGCCAGCAGCGCCGAGGTGAAGCGGGCCAGCGCCTCCACGAACCAGCCGATCTTCTCCACGTCGCCGGTACTGACGGCCACCACCTCGCCGGCGGCGACCCGGCGGGTCAGCACCGAGCCCAGTTCCACCGTCTTGCGGGCCAGCAACTGCTGGACCCGGGCAGCCGCGGCGATCCAGTTGGTGACCGCGGTGCGGTGCAGCATGGTGTCGCCGAGCGCGGTCAGCAGCCCGAGAGCGAACATCAGAGCGCCGGCCAGCGCCAGGCGGTCCCCCGAGCGGTCCACGACGGCCTGCACCGCCATGCCGACCGCCACCGGGAAGGAGGCCACCGCGGCCATATGGAGGGTGCCCCAGGCTGCCGCTGCCAACTGGCCGCGCCACTGGCGGACTTCGAGCCAGAGCAGGAAACGGAAACCCGAGCGGACGTCGGGCACGCCGGGGTCGGGAAGGGGAAGGCTGCGTAGGGACGGCATGATGTCCTGGGGTCGGTACGAAGGTGGTGGAGCCGGGACCGGTCGGGCCAATCGGGAGGAATCGTGCCGGGAGCGGTCAGGAGCCGTGCAAGGGTCGCCTCACGGCCCGCGCCGGGTCAACCGGTTTTCCGTCGGCCGGCGGGAACGGGCAGGCGCCGGTTGGACGTCCGGCTCTGTGAGTGAAAGGTTGGGAAGCCATGCGACGAACTGCGACGATCCGTACCGCGCTGCCGGTGGCAGCCGCGACGGCCGCGCTGCTGCTCACGGCCTGCGGCGGCCACGCCGGCGGCCGGGCCGCCGACAGCCCCGCCTCCGGCGCGCCCGCCGCGAAGCACCCCGCGCCGGCCACCGCGACGCCCGGCCGCACCCTGCCCGGCGTCGGCCCCGCGATGTCCGCGAAGGTGCCCGCCTCGGCGCGGCAGGCGATCGTGGTCTACGGAGCCGGTCCGACCACCTCGAAGTCCAGCGTCGCGCTCTTCACGAAGGACGCCGCCGGCCGGTGGCGGCCCGGACCCAGCTGGCCGTCGCACAACGCGATCCACGGCTGGACCGCGCAGCACCACGAGGGCGACCTGAAGAGCCCGATCGGGGTGTTCTCCCTGCACGACGCCGGCGGTCTGCTCGCCGACCCCGGGGCGAAAATGCCGTACCACCAGTCGACGGCCTTCACCACGCCCGCGTCCTGGCCGGCCGGTTACCACCACGACTTCGACTATGTGATCGCCATCGACTACAACCGGGTGGTCGGCACCTCGCCCGCCGATCCGACCCGCCCCCAGGGCGAGTCCAAAGGCGGCGGGATCTGGCTGCACATGGACCACGGCGTGGGCACCTCCGCGTGCGTGACCGTCTCCAAGGACGCGATGCGCTATCTGCTGCGCACCCTCAGCCCTGCCGACCACCCGGTGATCGTGATGGGGGACAAGGCCCACCTGGGCGCCTGAGCGGCGCCGTGCGGAGCCGGCCCGCGCAGGGCCGGCACCAGAGCCGGCACCAGAGCCGGCAACAACTTGCAGCAAGGAAGCGAAAGTTCTTCCGTCCGCTGTCTTGACGTGTCCGCGCCCACAGCGGGAAGCTCCTGGGCGGAACCCCGGCGGACGGGGCTCCCATCCCCACCCGGCGGCCAGGCGCGTGGCTGCCTTCGAGGGCATCACTCTGCCCGTTCCCCGAAGGAGCCGCCCATGAGATCCCGTGTCCTCAGCGGCGCGCTGGCCGCCGTCGCCGCCACCGCGCTCGTCGCCGTCGCGTCGCAGCACCCCGCGCAGGCAACTCCGCCCGGCACGAAGGACGTCACCGCGACACTCTTCGAGTGGACGTACGACTCGGTCGCCCAGGCGTGCACCAGCACCCTCGGCCCGTCCGGATACGGCTATGTCGAGGTCTCGCCCGCCGAGGAGCACATCCAGGGTCCGCAGTGGTGGACCTCCTATCAGCCGGTCAGCTACAAGATCGCCGGCCGCCTCGGCGATGCCACCGCGTTCCAGAACATGGTCAACGCCTGCCACTCCGCGGGGGTGAAGGTGATCGCCGACGCCGTCATCAACCACATGTCCGCCGGTTCCGGCACGGGCACCGGCGGCAGCGGATACAGCAAGTACAACTACCCCGGCTACTACCAGGACCAGGACTTCCACAGCTGCCGGACCAGCATCTCCAACTATGCGGACCGCACCAATGTCCAGACCTGCGAGCTGTCCGGCCTGGCGGACCTCGACACCGGCAGCGACTACGTACGCTCCACCATCGCCGCCTACCTCAACAGCCTGATCGCCAGAGGCGTCGACGGCTTCCGGATCGACGCCGCCAAGCACATGGCGGACGCCGACCTGGCGGCCATCAAGTCCAAGCTCACCAACCCGGGCGTCTTCTGGGCCCAGGAAGTCATCTACGGCGCCGGAGAGGCCGTCCAGCCCGGCGAGTACACCGGCACCGGTGACGTCGACGCCTTCCAGGGCGCCTACGACCTCAAGCGCATCTTCACCAGCGACAAGCTCGCCTCGCTGAGCAGCTGGGGAGCCTCCTGGGGCGCCGGCTACCTGCCCAGCGCCAATGCCCGCACCTTCGTCGACAACTGGGACACCGAGCGCAACGGCTCCACCCTCAACTACAAGAACGGCGCCACCTACACGCTGGCCAACGTGTACATGCTGGCGTGGCCGTACGGCTCGCCCAATGTGTATTCCGGCTACGAGTTCTCCGACACCGACGCAGGACCGCCGAACGGCGGCACCGTCAACGCCTGCTACAGCGACGGCTGGAAGTGCACCCACGCCTGGCCGCAGATCGCCGGCATGGTGGGCTTCCGCAACGCCGTCTCCGGCACCGCGGTGACCAACTGGTGGAGCAACGGCAACAACGCCATCGCCTTCGGCCGCGGCAGCAAGGGCTATGTCGCGATCAACCACGAGAACAGCGCGCTCACCCAGACCTTCGCTACCTCCCTGCCCGCCGGCAGCTACTGCGACGTCCAGCACGGCGGCGCGGCCTACACCGTCGGCTCCGACGGGCGCTTCACCGCCACCATCGGCGCCAACGACGCGGTCGCCCTCTACACCGGAGCCCCGTGCCAGGGCAGCGCCACCGGGGGCGGCGCCACGACCGGCGGCACCACCGCCCCCGCCTCGTCCGGTGCCTCCTTCGCGGTGAACGCCACCACCACCTGGGGCCAGAACATCTACGTCGTCGGTGACAACTCCGCCCTCGGCTCATGGGACCCGGCAAGGGCCCTGCCGCTCTCCTCGGCGAGCTACCCGGTCTGGAAGCTCGACGTCGGCCTGCCGGCGGGCACCGCCTTCCAGTACAAGTACCTGCGCAAGGACGGCAGCGGCGGCGTCACCTGGGAATCCGGCGCCAATCGCACGGCCACCGTCCCCGCCTCGGGCAAAGTCGTCATCAACGACAACTGGCGCAATTGACCGGTGTGTTCGCGGTCCGGACCGGGATTCCGGCCCGGACCGCACACCGTCGGTGACCTGGCGCACACACCGGTTGGCCCCTCGGCGGCAACCCGGGCACACTGTGGTCCCTCGCAACCCGAAGCAACGCCGAACCACAGAACCTGAACCTCAGAGGGGACCCCCACCCATGAAGGGCTTCCGCGCCTTCTTGCTCCGCGGCAACGTCGTCGACCTGGCCGTCGGCATCGTCGTCGGCGCCGCCTTCACCTCGCTCGTCAACGGCTTCGTGAAGGCCTTCCTGACCCCGATCGTCGGCCTGGTCTCCGGCTCGACCGGCAACTTCAGCGCCAAGACGTTCAAGGCGTCCGGAGTACAGTTCCCGTACGGCCTGTTCATCGACGCGGTGATCAGCTTCGTGATCGTCGCCGCGGTGATCTACTTCCTGGTCGTGCTGCCGATGAACCGCCTGCAGGACCGGTTCTTCCCGAAGGCCGCCTCGGCCCCGATGCGCGAGTGCCCGGAATGCCTGACCCCGGTCCCGGCCGCCGCCCGGCGCTGCAACTCCTGCACCGCGCAGATAGGCCCGACCATCGTGGAGCAGCCCGGCGGCGGTGTCGCCGGGAGCGGCTCCGGCAAGTAGCCGTCGCCTAGGAGGCTTCCGGCCCCCGCCCGCCGGTGCCACCGGCGGCGGGGGCCTTGTGGTGTCCGCCGCGCCGGCCGGGCTCCGCCTCGTCCAGTACGGCCAGCAGCGCGGTCAGCGATGCCCGCTGCTCGTCGCTCAGCGGCCCCAGCAGGTCGGCGGCCGCCGTCCGGCGGGCCTGCCGCAGGTGCTGCAGGGCCTGTTCGCCGGCCTCCCGCAGCTCGATCCGGATCACCCGGCGGTTGTGCGGATCGGGCACCCGCCGGACCAGCTCCCGTTCCTCCAGCGCGTCGACCAGCGTGGTGATAGCCCGCGGCACGACATCCAGCCGCCGGGCCAGGTCCGCCATCCGCGGCGGCTCCTCGCAGTGCGCCAGCACCCGCAGCAGCCGGGCCTGGGCGGGGGTGATGCCCAGCGGCTCCATCAGCTCCCGCTGGGAGCGGTGCAGCCGCCGGCTCAGCGTGAGCAGCTGGTCGGCGAGGCGCGCGGTGATCTCACCGGGCGGGATCCCGCCCGGCGCGGTCTCCCCGGGCGCCGGTGCCCCCACCTGGCCCGGGGGCTCGGTCGGCTCCGGCGTGACGCGGGTGGCGGTGCGCGATTCCATGGCTCCAGAGTAGCAGGGCATGGTTCATTGTGAGTATAGGTAACAATGACCTATACTCCCTGTGTCAGCATGTACCTGAACCTTCAAGGAGCCCGTTTGCGCCCCGAAAACGATCTCGTGAACCGGTGGACGCCACCGAAGAAGAAACCCGGTGCCCCCACCGACGTCCGCCGCATCCTGCGGCTCTTCCGCCCCTACCGCGGCCGCCTCGCCTTCGTCGGCGCGCTGGTCGGTCTGTCCTCCCTGGTGTCGGTCGCCTCGCCCTTCCTGCTGCGCGCGATCCTGGACACCGCCATCCCGCAGGGCCGCACCGGGCTGCTCGCCCTGCTCGCCCTCGGCATGATCGCCACCGCGATCGCCAACGGCGTCTTCGGCGTCATCCAGACCCTGATCTCCACCACCGTCGGCCAGCGCGTCATGCACGACCTGCGCACCTCGGTGTACGAGCGGCTGCAGCGCATGTCGCTCGCCTTCTTCACCCGCACCCGCACCGGTGAGGTGCAGTCCAGGATCGCCAACGACATCGGCGGCATGCAGGCCACCGTCACCTCCACCGCGACCTCCCTGGTCTCCAACCTCACCGCCGTGATCGCCTCGGTCGTCGCCATGGTCGCCCTGGACTGGCGGCTGACCGTGGTGTCGCTGCTGCTGCTCCCGGTCTTCGTCTGGGTGGCCCGCAAGGTCGGCCGGGAACGCAAGAAGATCGCCACCGACCGGCAGAAGCAGATGGCCGCGATGTCGGCGATCGTCACCGAGTCGCTGTCGGTCAGCGGCATCCTGCTCGGCCGCACCATGGGCCGCGGTGCCTCCCTGACCCGTGACTTCGCCACCGAGTCCGACCGGCTGGTCGACCTCGAAGTGCGCTCCAACATGCAGGGCCGCTGGCGGATGGCGGTGATCGGCATCGTGATGTCGGCGATGCCCGCCCTCCTCTACTGGGCGGCGGGACTCACCGCGGGCCACGGCGGCCCGGCCATCTCCATCGGCACCCTGGTCGCCTTCGTCTCGCTCCAGCAGGGCATGTTCCGGCCGACAGTATCTCTGCTCGCCACCGGAGTGCAGGTGCAGACCTCGCTGGCGCTCTTCCAGCGCATCTTCGAGTACCTCGACCTGCCGGTGGACATCACCGAGCGGCCGGACGCGGTGCACATCGACCGGGTACGCGGCGACGTCCGCTTCGAGAACGTCGACTTCGCCTACGAGCCGGAGAGCGGCGAGGCGACCTTGCACCGCATCGACCTCACCATCCCGGCCGGCGGCAGCCTCGCCGTGGTCGGCGCCACCGGCTCCGGCAAGAGCACCCTCAGCTACCTGGTGCCCCGCCTCTACGACGTGACCGGCGGCCGGGTGACCATCGACGGTACCGACGTCCGCGACCTGAGCTTCGACACGCTGGCCTCGGCGGTCGGCGTCGTCTCCCAGGAGACCTACCTCTTCCACGCCTCCGTCGCCGATAACCTGCGGTTCGCCAAGCCGGACGCCACCGACGAGGAGATCCGGGCCGCCGCCCGGGCGGCGCAGATCCACGACCACATCGCGGGCCTGCCGGACGGCTACGACACGCTCGTCGGCGAACGCGGCTACCGCTTCTCCGGCGGCGAGAAACAGCGCCTGGCCATCGCCAGGACGATCCTGCGCGACCCGCCGATCCTCATCCTGGACGAGGCCACCAGCGCGCTCGACACCAGGACCGAGGGGGCCGTGCAGGACGCCATCGACTCGCTCTCCGCGGGCCGTACGACCATCACCATCGCGCACCGGCTCTCCACCGTGCGGGACGCCGACCAGATCGCGGTTCTCGACGACGGCCGCATCGTGGAACGCGGCACCCACGACGAACTGGTCGCCCAGGGCGGCCGTTACGCCGCCCTGCTGCGCCGCGACACGCAGCTCGCGACCACGGCGCCGTAGCCGAAAGGGGGAACCGGAGCCGTGACCTGCCGCCAGGACATTACCCGTCGGTAGGGTGAGGGTCCGGCGGGAACCGCCCGCCCGGAACTGGGAGGTCCTCGGTGCCCGCACGCTCCGCCCTGCTGCTCGCCGGCCTGCTCGCGACCGCCGGCGTCACCCATTTCGCCCGGCCCGAGCCGTACGACGCCATCGTGCCGGGCGCCCTGCCCGGCAGCGCCCGCGCCTGGACCAGAGGCAGCGGTGTCGTGGAACTCGCCCTGGCCGCGGTGGTCGCCGTCCCCGCCACCCGCCGCAGCGGCGCCCTGCTCACCGCCGGTTTCTTCACGGCGGTCTTCCCGGCCAACGTCAAGATGGCCTACGACTGGCGGCACCGCCCCACCCCGTACCGCGCCGCCGCCTACGGGCGGCTGCCCGTCCAGGTCCCGCTCGTCCTGTGGGCGCTGAAGGTCAGCCGGTCTGCGGGGTCCTCACGCTGACGGCTCGTCGCTGACGGTCTCGGCCGGCGCGGTCGATGGCTCCGCCGTGACGATGATGACGTCGAGGGTGCGGGGGCCGTGGACGCCTTCGATGCGGGTGAGTTCGATGTCGCTGGTGGCGGAGGGGCCGGAGATCCAGGTTTGGGGGCGGGTGGGGTTGAGGCGGGGGAGGGCTTGGGGGAGGGATTCGACGATGTGGTCGGGGGTGATGATGCAGATGTGGTGGTCGGGGATGAGGGTGATGGCGCGGTGGCCTTGGTCGGGTGAGGCGTCGAGGATGATGGTGCCGGTTTCGGCGATGGCGAGGGCGCTGTGGGTGATGACGGTGTCGATGGTGTCGAGGGTGTGGGGGTCGGGGTGGGTGTCGGTGGTGGTTGTGGTGAGGGGGGTGGTGATGTGGGTGAGCCAGTGTGGGGGGAGGCCGGGGGGTGTGATGGCTCGTTGGGTGCCGTGGTGGGTGAGGAGGTTGGCGATGGTGTGGGGGAGGTGGGTTTCGGTGGTGCGGTGGACGGTGGCGCGGTAGTCGGTGAGGTTGTCGGCGAGGAGGTTGGTGGTTTGTTGGGGGGTGCGGTGGGCGTGGGTGGTGAGGTAGTTGCGGGGGATGGTGGTGGGGTCGGGTGGGGTGGTGGGGGTGGGGGTGCCGAGGGCTTGGCGGATGCGGCGGAGGATTTCGTCGCGGCTGGTGTTGGTGGTCATTGCTGAGGTCCCCCGTCGGTTTGCGTGTTGGTGCCGGTGCCGGTGCCGGTGCCGGTGTCGGTGCCTGCTGTGCCGGTGTCTGTGCCGGTGTCTGTTGCTGTTTCTGATCTGGTGTCTGTTCCTTTTCCGGTGTTGGTGGTGGGGGGTGTTTGGTGGTGGTGTTGCCACCAGTGGCGGAAGGTGTGTGGGGGGAGTGGGGGGAGGTTGCGGGTGTCGGTCCAGTGGTGGGCGGGGCCGGGGAGGTGTTGGGGGTGGAGGTGGCGGGTGTGGGTGGCGAGGTTGTGGGCGTGTTGGAGTGCGGTGGGGTGGTTGAGGGTCCAGCGGGTGGCGCGCATGGTGGTGCGTTCGAGGCGGTGGCCTTTGGCGGGTTGGATGGTGGTGCGGGTGCCGTGGGTGGTGGTGGGTCCGCCTTGGGTGATGCGTTCGCGGAGGTGGACGAGGACTTGGGGGATGTTGATGGCGACGGGGCAGACGTCGTAGCAGGCGCCGCAGAGGGTGGAGGCGTAGGGGAGTGAGGTGTCGAGGGGGGTGGTGGTGCCGCGGAGTTGGGGGGTGAGGATGGCGCCGATGGGGCCGGGGTAGGGGGAGCCGTAGGCGTGGCCGCCGGCGCGTTCGTAGACGGGGCAGACGTTGAGGCAGGCGGAGCAGCGGATGCAGCGGAGGGCTTGTTGGCCGGTGGTGTCGGCGAGGGTGTCGGTGCGGCCGTTGTCGAGGAGGATGAGGTGGAAGGTGTGGGGGCCGTCGTGGGGGGTGGTGCCGGTCCACAGGGAGGTGTAGGGGTTCATGCGTTCGGCGGTGGAGGAGCGGGGGAGGGTTTGGAGGAAGACTTCGAGGTCTTGGTAGGTGGGGATGATTTTTTCGATGCCGGCGATGGTGATGAGGGTGTCGGGGAGGGTGAGGCACATGCGGCCGTTGCCTTCGGATTCGAGGATGACCATGGTGCCGGTTTCGGCGATCATGAAGTTGGCGCCGGAGATGCCGATTTTTGTGTTGAGGAATTTTTCGCGGAGGTGGAGGCGGGCGGCTTCGGCGAGGTCGGTGGGGTTGTCGGTGAGGTTGTCGGGTGCGGGGCGTCCCCAGTGGGTCATGTGGGTGGTGAAGATGTCGCGGATTTCGGTGCGGTTTTTGTGGATGGCGGGGACGAGGATGTGTGAGGGTTTGTCGTTGGCGAGTTGGACGATGAGTTCGGCGAGGTCGGTTTCGTAGGCGTGGATGCCGGCGGTTTCGAGGGCGTGGTTGAGGCCGGTTTCCTGGGTGGTCATGGATTTGATTTTGACGACTTCGGTTTCGCCGGTGTTTTTGATGATCTGGGTGGCGATGGTGTTGGCTTCGTTGGCGTCGAGGGCCCAGTGGACGGTGCCGCCGGCTGCGGTGACGGCTGCTTCGAGTTGGAGGAGGTAGTGGTCGAGGTGGTGGAGGGTGTGGTCTTTGATGGCGGCGCCGGCGGCGCGGAGTTGGGGCCAGTCGGTGAGTTCGTTGATGGCGGTGGCGCGTTTGGTGCGGATGGTGTGGGTGGCGTGGGTGAGGTTCGCGCGGAGTTGGGTGTCGCGGGTGGAGTCGTGAGCGGCTTTCGGGAACGACGGCAACCCCAGATACGTACCGCTCATCGCTGTTCTCCTACGGTGCTTCCGGTGGTCACATGGACGGGCCCGGCCTGATCGGGCAGTTCCAGCGGACGCTGCTCCGTACTGGCCAGGATCTCCGCCAGGTGCACCGGGCGGACGCGGCTCTTCTGCCGGGACATCATGCCGCCGAGGTGCATCAGGCAGGAGTTGTCGGCGGCGCACAGCACCTCGGCGCCGGTGGACTCGGCATTGCGGACCTTGTCGTCACCCATCGCCGCCGACACATCGGGATTCTTCACCGAGAACGTGCCGCCGAAGCCGCAGCACTCCTCCGCGCCCTCCAGTTCACGCAGTTCGATGCCCTTGACCGCTTCCAGCAGCCGCCGGGGCCGGTCGCCCAGACGCAGCATCCGCAGCCCGTGGCAGGTCGGGTGGTAGGTGACCGTGTGCGGGAAATAGGCCCCCACATCGGTCACCTTGAGCACATCCACCAGGAACTCGGTGAGTTCGTACGTCTTCGGCACCCCGGCCAGCGCCTTGGCGAGTTCGTCCCCCCGTCCCTCGTCCCTGGCCCGTGCGCCGAGCCGCGGGTAGTTGTCGCGGACCATCGCGGCGCACGAACCCGACGGCGTCACCACGTAGTCGTAGCCGGCGAAGACCCTGGCGTGCCGGCGGGCCAGCGGCTCGGTCTCGTGGCGGTAACCGGTGTTGTAGTGCGCCTGGCCGCAACAGGTCTGGTCCAGCGGGAAGTCCACTTCCACGCCGAGCCGTTCCAGCAGGGTGACGACCGCCCGCCCGGTGTCCGGGTAGAGCAGGTCGTTGACGCAGGTGAGGAACAAGGCGACCCGCATCGGGGCTCCCTCGGTTCGTTCGGCTGGGACAGGTGAGGGCGGCCCGGATTTCACTGGCCGGCCCCGGAGGTGAGTACCCGGTCGGCTGCCGTCCGGGCTTCGAGCCGGGCGTCGGCCGCCTCCCACGCGCGGCGGTCGCCCTGCGGGCGGTACCGGCGCAGGTGCTGGGTGCCGGCGACCAGCCGCCGCATCTCCGTCAGGTCGCCGACCAGGCCGTGGGCGCGGGCCTGCACCAGGATGTTGCCGATCGCGGTGGCCTCGGTGGGGCCGGCGATGACCGGCAACCCGGTCGCGTCGGCGGTCAGTTGGCAGAGCAGGTCGTTGCGGCTGCCGCCGCCGACCAGGTGGACGTGGGTGACCTCGCGGCCGGCGAGTTCCGCGGCCTGGCGCAGTACCCGGCGGTGGGCGAGGGCCAGGCTCTCCAGAACACAGCGGACCAGCGCGCCGGGTTCCGCCGGTGGGCGCTGGCCGGTGCGGGCGCAGTGCTCGGCGATGGCCGCGGGCATGTCGTCCGGCGCGAGGAACTCCGGGGCGTCCGGATCGATCAGCGCGGCGAACGGTTCGGCCCTGGCCGCCTCCGCGAGCAGCGGTACGAGTTCGGCGGGCAGCCCGCGGGCCGCCCAGCTGCGCCGGCACTCCTCCAGCAGCCACATGCCCATGATGTTGCGCAGATAGCGGATGGTGCCGTCGACCCCGCGCTCATTGGTGAAGTTCGCCGCCCGGGACTCCTCGCTGAGCACGGGCCTGTCCAGTTCCAGGCCGGCCAGCGACCACGTACCGCAGGAGATGTACGCGGCGCCGGGTTCGGTGGCGGGCACCGCGACCACCGCGGAGGCCGTGTCGTGCGAGGCGACCGCGACGACCGGGGTGGCGGCCGGCAGACCGGTGGCGGCGGCGACATGCGGCAGGAGGGTGCCGTATGTCGTGCCCGGCTCCCGCAGGGGCGGCAGCAGGTCCGGGTCGAGCCCGGTCGCCGCGGCGATCTCCCGCGACCAGGCGCCGGTGCGCGCGTCGAGCAGCCCGGTGGTGGAGGCGTTGGTGATCTCCGCGCCGACCGAGCCGGTCAGCCAGTACGCCAGCAGATCGGGGATGAGCAGCAGGGTGTTGGCGACGCCGAGCTGGACGGAGCCGCGGGCCGCGGCGAGCTGGAAGACGGTGTTGAACGGGAGGTGCTGCAGGCCGGTGATGCCGTAGAGCCGCTGCGCCCCGGCCTCGTCACGCACCCGCTCGGCCAGGCCCCGGGTGCGGTCGTCACGGTAGTGGTGGGGCAGGCCCAGCAGAGCGCCGTCCGCGTCCAGCAGGCCGTAGTCGACCGCCCAGGTGTCGATGCCGACCGACGCCACCGCGCCGGCCTTGGCGGCTTCCCCGAGCCCGTCGAGGACACCCTGGAAGAGGCCGGGCAGATTCCAGTGCAGCCCGGTGGGCAGCCGCAGCGCGGTGTTGGGGAACCGGCGCGTCTCGGTGAGGTCGAGGTTGCCCCGCCCCACCCTGCCGATGATCACCCGGCCGCTGGTCGCGCCGAGGTCCACCGCGGCGAACGCGGACGGGAAGGCGGAGGACGGTGCGGTCGTGGTCACGGAGTTTTCCTTGGTCTGCGGACAGGGAGGGCGGCCGGGGTCGGACGGGCCGGGCGCCGCCCCCGCGGTCCGGCCGGCACCGTGGCCCGCGGCGGTGGTACCTGCCCGGCGGCCCCTTTGGAAGGCGGGACCGGCGGGCAGGAGACCGTGGCGTCGCTCAGCGCAGGAACGCCGCGGCGACCCCGGCGTCCACCGGGACGTGCAGCCCGGTGGTGTGGGTGAGGTCCCCGCCGGTCAGCGCGAAGACCGCGTTGGCGACATGGTCGGGCAGCACCTCCCGCTTGAGCAGGGTGCGCTGGGCGTAGAACTCGCCGAGCTTCGCCTCCTCCACGCCGTAGACGGCGGCGCGCTTGGCGCCCCAGCCGCCGGCGAAGATGCCGGAGCCGCGGACCACACCGTCGGGGTTGATGCCGTTGACCCGGATGCCGTACTCGCCCAGCTCGGCGGCGAGCAGCCGGACCTGGTGGGCCTGGTCGGCCTTGGTGGCGGAGTAGGCGATGTTGTTGGGGCCGGCGAAGACCGCGTTCTTGGAGGCGATGTAGACGATGTCGCCGCCGAGCTTCTGCTCGATCATGACGCGGGCCGCCTCCCGGGAGACCAGGAAGGAGCCGCGGGCCATGATGTCGTGCTGCAGGTCCCAGTCCTTGGCGGTGGTCTCCAGCAGCGGCTTGGAGATGGAGATGCCCGCGTTGTTGACCACCAGGTCGACACCGCCGAACGCCAGCAGCGCCTGCGTGAACCCGGCGGCGATCTGCTCCTCCGAGGTGACGTCCACGGTCACCGCGACCGCCTTGTCCGGGCCGCCCAGCTCGTCCGCGACGGCCTCGGCGTTCGCACTGTTGACGTCGGCGACGACCACGCACGCGCCTTCGGCGACGAGCCGGTGCGCGATGGCCTTGCCGATGCCGGAACCGGCGCCGGTGACCAGGGCGATCCGGGTGGCCAGCGGCTTCGGCTTCGGCATCCGCCGCAGCTTGGCCTCCTCCAGCTCCCAGTACTCGATCCGGAACTTCTCCGACTCCTCGATCGGCCGGTAGCTGGAGACCGCCTCGGCGCCGCGCATCACATTGATGGCGTTGAGGTAGAACTCGCCCGCCACCCGGGCGGTCTGCTTGTCCTTGCCGTAGCTGAACATGCCGACGCCGGGGATCAGCACGATCGCCGGGTCCGCGCCGCGCATCGCGGGGGAGTCGGGCGACGCGTGGCGCTCGTAGTAGGCGGCGTACTCGGTGCGGTACTCCTCGTGCAGCACCCTCAGCCGGGCCGCGGCCTCGTCCAGCGGGGCGCCGGCCGGCAGGTCGAGGACGAGCGGACGGACCTTGGTGCGCAGGAAGTGGTCGGGGCAGGAGGTGCCCAGCGCCGCCAGCCGCGGGTGCTCGGCGCGGGCGAGGAAGTCCAGCACCTCGGGGGCGTCGGTGAAGTGGCCCACCTGCGGGCGGTCGGCGGACGCCAGGGCGCGCACCAGCGGGGCGAGCGCCGCGGCCCGCGCCCGGCGGTCCGCCTCGGGGAGCGGCTGGTAACCGTCGAGCACCGGTCCGAACGGCTCCGGCCGGCCGTGCTCGGCGAGGAAGGTCTCGGCGGTGCGGATGATGTGCAGCGAGTTGCGCTCGCACTCCTCGGAGGTCGCGCCCCAGGCGGTGATGCCGTGGCCGCCCAGTACGCAGCCGATCGCCTGCGGGTTCTCCCGCTTGACGGCGGCGATGTCCAGGCCGAGCTGGAAGCCCGGGCGCCGCCAGGGCACCCAGACCACGGTGTCGCCGAAGCACTCCGCGGTGAGCTTCTCGCCGTCGGCCGCGCAGGCGAGCGCGATGCCGGAGTCGGGGTGCAGGTGGTCCACGTGCGCGGCATCGACCAGGCCGTGCATCGCGGTGTCGATGGAGGGCGCCGCCCCGCCCTTGCCGTGCAGGCAGTAGTCGAACGCGGCGACCATCTCGTCCTCGCGGTCCACGCCCGGGTAGACCTCGGTGAGCGCGCGCAGCCGGTCAAGGCGCAGGACGGCCAGTCCGGGCGCCGTGAGGGTACCCAGGTCGCCGCCGGAGCCCTTGACCCACATCAGCTCGGTGTCGGCACCGGTGACCGGGTCGGACGCGGTGCCCTTGGCGGAGGTGTTGCCGCCGGCGTAGTTGGTGTTGCGCGGGTCCGAGCCCAGCCGGTTCGAGCGCTCCAGCAGCTCGCTGACCGTGCTCTGGTCGGGGTGGGGGACGGAAGCCATGTCGGTAGTCCTTTACGGTCCTGGTGTGCGGCTCTGACCAGTCGGGTGGATCGTGCCGGGCTCACGGGCCCTGGCGGTGGGGCGGAGGTGCACGGCGGAAACACCGGGCAGTGCGACAACTCGCAGGCGGACAGCGGGCGGTGGGACGCCGGGCCGCACCGCCGTCACGCGGCGGGCGGCGCGGCCCGCGGCCCGTACCCGGTTCAGGCGCCCCAGCCCGCCTGTTCGCCGCCGACCCGGCCGGTCACGATCTGCTGCTGCCAGCCGGAGGCGCGGTAGGCGGCCATCGGGTCGGGGTTCAGACCCTGTTCCTCGCGCACCGAGGCGAGCAGCGGACGTACGTCGGTGTTGTACGCGTCCATCAGGACGGCGTTGGCTTCCAGCACGTCACCGGACTGCTGGGCGGCGGTCAGCGCGTCGGTGTCGACCAGCAGCGCCTTGGCGGTGGCCTCCTGGACGTTCATCACCGAGCGGATGATCGCGGGGATCTTCGCCTCGATGTTGTGGCACTGGTCGAGCATGAAGGCCACGCCCGTCTCGGGCTTGAGGCCGCCGTTCTTGACCACCTCGTGCAGGATCCGGAAGAGCTGGAACGGGTCGGCGGACCCCACCATCAGGTCGTCGTCGGCGTAGAAGCGCGAGTTGAAGTCGAAGCCGCCGAGCTTCCCCTCGCGCAGCAGGAAGGCCACGATGAACTCGATGTTGGTGCCGGGCGCGTGGTGGCCGGTGTCCACCACGACCTGCGCCTTGGGGCCGAGCTTGAGGCAGTGCGCGTAAGAGGTGCCCCAGTCCGGGACGTCGGTGGTGTAGAAGGCGGGCTCGAAGAGCTTGTACTCCAGCAGCATCCGCTGGTCGTCCCCGAGACGCTCGTACACCGCGGCCAGCGCCTCGGCCAGGCGGTCCTGGCGGGCGGTGATGTCGTCCTGGCCGGGGTAGTTGGTGCCGTCGGAGAACCACAGCTTCAGGTCGCGCGATCCGGTGGCGTCCATGATGTCGACGCACTCGAGCAGATGGCCGAGCGCCTTGCGGCGGACGGCCGGGTCGGGGTTGGTGACCGAGCCGAGCTTGTAGTCGTCGTCCTGGAAGACGTTGGAGTTGATCGCACCCAGCGTCAGGCCGCGCTCCTTGGCGTACGAGCCCAGTGCCACGTAGTCGTCGACCCGGTCCCACGGTATGTGCAGGGACACCACCGGGGCCACGCCGGTCGCCGCCTGCACCTGGGCGGCGTCGTCCAGCTTCTCGTACGGATCGCGGGGCACGCCTTCCTGCCGGAACACCTTGAAGCGGGTACCGGAGTTGCCGTACGCCCACGACGGGGTCTCGATCCGCTGGGACTTCAGCGCCGCCCTCACGGCCGACAGATCTGTCATGGCAACCTCTGTGAATCGTTTCATTTGCCGCTCACCGTAGTGGTGACGACAAGTTCTGTCAATGACTCGCGGAGTGATGAAAAGGTTCAGATGATGTCGGGGGTCGGGGGTGGATTTCCGCGGTCCGCGAGCGGCCGCCGGCCCCGGTGGGGCGAGATCGTCTCCGGCCGGTGTACGGCGCACCGGTTCCGGGGGGCGCGGGAGCCGGTGCGCGGGGCCGCCGAACGCGGGGTGACCAGTGGGGTTGGGGCTGCCCGGGCAGCGCCGAGGCTCGTTCCCCGCCGCTGGTACGCACCCCGGCGGACGGAGGCGTTATTGAATCGTGTCATTGGGCGATATGCGCTGCTCGCTGCCGACTTCACGCTTCTTGCTGGGAGCCCTTGAGCGGCAGGTCATGGTGCAATCGGCCCGGAAACCCTTGACTGCCCCACCGGGCGGGGCTAACGTCCCGGCAACTCCATTGAAACATTTCACCCCGTTGCCATCGATCGGGAGACCCAGGAGACACCATGACCGACCCCGCACCGGAACGGACTCCGGTCCTCGCACTGGAGGGGGTGAGCAAGTCCTTCGGAGCCGTACGGGCGCTGCGCGATGTGTCGCTGGAGTTGTACGCCGGGGAAGCACACGCCCTCGCGGGCGAGAACGGCGCCGGCAAGTCCACTCTTATCAAGGCCCTCGCCGGAGTCCACCGGCCGGACACCGGGACCGTGCTGCTCGACGGCGCTCCCGTGGTCTTCCACGGACCGGCGGACGCCCGTGACGCGGGTGTGGCCGTCATTTACCAGGAACCCACTCTCTTCCCCGACCTCTCGGTCGCCGAGAACATCTTTGTCGGCCGTCAGCCGCACCGCTCCTTCGGGCGGGTCGACCACAAGGCCGTCAAGAAGGCCGCCGCCGGCCTGTTCCAGCGGCTCGGCGTCGACCTCGACCCCGATCAGCCGGCCCGCGGCCTGTCCATCGCCGACCAGCAGCTGGTGGAGATCGCCAAGGCGCTCTCCTTCGACGCCCGGGTGCTCATCATGGACGAGCCCACCGCGGCCCTGACCGGCAGTGAAGTGGCCCGGCTCTTCGGTGTGGTCAAGGCGCTGCGCGAGGGCGGCGCCGCCATCTTGTTCATCTCCCACCGGCTGGAGGAGATCTTCGCGCTCTGCCAGCACGTCACCACCCTGCGGGACGGTGCCTGGATAGCCAGCGAACCGGTCGACGGACTCACCGAGGACGACCTGGTGCGCCGGATGGTCGGCCGCGATCTCGACGAGCTCTACCCCAAGCAGGACGCGACCGTCGGCGAAGTCGCCCTCAGCGTCCGGCGGCTGACCCGCGAGGGCGTTTTCACCGACATCTCCTTCGACGTGCGCCACGGGGAGATCGTCGGCCTGGCCGGACTGGTCGGGGCGGGCCGCAGCGAGGTCGCCCGGGCGGTGTTCGGGGTCGACCGGTGGGACGCCGGCCAGGTCGAGATCGAGGGCAAGTCGCTCAAGTCGGGCGCCCCGAGCCTGGCGATGAGCGCCGGACTGGCACTGGTGCCAGAGGACCGCCGCGCCCAGGGCCTGGTGATGGAGATGTCCATCGAGCGCAACATCAATCTGACCGGACTGGACCGCACCAGCCGGGCCGGGCTGATGAACCGCGGCGCCGAACGCAGCCGCGCGGTCGACTGGGCGGTGCGGCTCCAGGTGAAGTACGCCCGGCTCGCCGATGTGGTCGGCACGCTCTCCGGTGGCAACCAGCAGAAGGTCGTGCTGGCGAAGTGGCTGGCCACCGGCCCGCGGGTGCTCATCGTGGACGAGCCGACCCGCGGGATCGACGTCGGCACCAAGGCCGAGGTGCACCGGCTGCTCTCGCAGCTCGCCGCCGACGGTGTGGCGGTGCTGATGATCTCCTCGGACCTGCCCGAGATCCTCGGCATGGCCGACCGCGTGCTGGTCATGCACGAGGGCCGGCTGGTCGCCGACATCCCCCGCGAGGACGCCACCGAGGAGTCGGTGATGGCGGCCGCCACCGGCCGCAAGAGGAGCGCAGCATGACCATGACCGCGAAACCCGCGCCTGCCGCGGCGCCCTCGGAGGCTCCCTCCACCGGCGGCCTCCTCGACCGGGTGCTGAAGGTCAGGGAACTGGCCATCCTGGTCGTCCTGGTCCTGATGCTGCTGGCCACCCAGCTGGACAACAGCGCCTTCCTCTCCGAACAGGGCATCAAGGACCTGCTGCTCAACGCGACGATCCTGGTGCTCGTCGGGGTGGGCCAGGCCACCGTGGTGATCACCCGGAACGTCGACCTCTCGGTCGGCTCCACGCTCGGCATCACCGCCTTCGCGGCCGGTGAGTTCCTGCGCGGCGGCGGCAACCCGTTGCTGGCGGTGGTGATCGCGGTCGCCCTCGGCGCCGGATTCGGCATCGTCAACGGCCTGCTGGTCAGCCTCGGCCAGGTGCCGGCCCTGGTGGTCACCCTCGGCACCCTCTACATCATCCGCGGCCTTGACTCCATCTGGTTCGGGTCCCGGCAGATCACCGCCGCCGACCTTCCCTCCGGCTTCGTCAGCTTCGGCCACGACGGGCTGGGCGCGGTCCCGTACCTGGCCGTCCTCACCGCGGTGGTGCTCGTCGCCGCCGCCTACTACCTGCGCAGCTACCGCAGCGGCCGGGACATGTACGCGCTCGGCTCCAGCCCGGAAGCCGCCCGGCTCGCCGGTGTGCCGGTGCGCAAGCGCATCCTCAGCGCCTACATCCTCTGCGGCGCCCTGGCCGGTCTGGCCGGCGCGCTGTACCTCGCGCGGTTCGGCAATGTCGACTCCGGTACCGGCACCGGCTACGAACTGACCGTGGTCAGCGCGGTCGTGGTCGGCGGCGTCGCCTTCACCGGCGGCTCCGGCAGCCTCTACGGCGCCGCCCTCGGCGCCCTGCTGCTGACGTCCATCAACAGCGTCCTGCCCTCGATCGGCGTCAGCTCGGTGTGGGTCCAGGCCATCGACGGCATCCTCCTGCTGCTCGCCATCGCCGTGGACCGGGTGGTCGCGCTGCGGGTCGCCGCGATGCTGCGCAAGCGGGCCGCACAGACAAGGAGTGCCCACAGTGACTGACCTGACCGACCTCGCCAAGCCCGCCCCCCGTACCTGGGGACGCGACGCCCTGCGCTGGGACACCGTCGTAGGAGCCCTGCTGGTCGTCCTGCTGGTCCTCTCCTTCTCCTTCGTGGACAACTTCGGCAACGCGCTCAACCTGTCGTTCCTGATCGGCAACACCCTGCCGATCGCGCTCATCGCGCTCCCCATGACGATGCTCGTGGTCTCCGGCGAGATCGACCTGTCGGTCGGCTCCACGGTCGGGCTCTCCGGCGCGGTGATGGGCAAGCTGTGGAACGAGGGGATGGCGATCGAGACGATCATCCCGATCTGCGTGCTGCTCGGCGTCGTCTGCGGGCTGGTCAACGGCCTTCTGGTGACCCGGCTCGGACTGCCCTCGCTCGCCGTCACCATCGGCACCCTCGCCGCGTACCGGGGCATCGCCCAGATCGTGCTCGGCTCCAACTCGGTCACCGACTTCCCGCAGCAGTACCTTGACTTCAGCTCCGGCCGGATCGGCGGCACCTTCATCCCGCAGGCCGCCGTGCCGTGGGCGGTGCTGCTGGTCATCGCGGTGGTGGTGCTGCACGCCACACCGGTCGGCCGCTCGCTCTTCGCGGTCGGCGCCTCCCAGGAGGCCGCCCGGTTCGCCGGTGTGCGGGTCAAGCGGCTGAAGCTGTCGATGTTCGTCGCCACCGGTACCGTCTCCGCCCTGACCGGTGTGTTCTGGGCGCTGCACTACGCCAGCGCCCGCTACGACAACGCCACCGGCCTCGAACTGTCCGTCATCGCGGGCGTGCTGCTCGGCGGCATCGACTTCGACGGCGGAAAGGGCACCCTCGGCGGCGCCATCGCCGGTGTCTTCCTGCTCGGCGCGCTGCAGAACGTGATGAGCCTGGTCAATGTCTCCGCCCAGTCCCAGACCCTGATCACCGGTGTGCTGCTGGTGATCTCGGTCCTCGCCCCGCGGGTGGCCCGCCAGGCCGGCCGGGCGCGCGCCCGGCGCAAGTCGGCCGAGGCGCCGCCACCGGCGGTCCTCGCCACCACCTGATCCCGCCCGCGTCCGGCAGCCCGTACGTCCTCGACCGACCCGTCCAGCCCGACCATGTCCCCGGCCACCAGGTCACCAGGTCACCCCTGCCGTGCTGCGGCAGCGAAAGGAATCCCGCATGTCCATCAGAACCGCCCCCGCCCGTCGCATCGCGGCCGCGGTCGCCGTCGTCAGTGTTGTCGCGCTGGGTGCCGCCGCCTGCGGCGGGACCACCAAGGACTCCAGCTCCGGCAGCTCCTCCGCGCCCTCCGCCGGCTCGACGGCGTCGGTCGACCCCAACGCCCCGGTCAAGAAGGGCCTGACGATCGCCTACCTGCCCAAGCAGGTCAACAACCCGTACTTCACCACCTCCGACAACGGCGGCAAGAAGGCGGTCGAGGCGGCGGGTTCGACCTACAAGGAGGTCGGCACCAGCAGCGGCACCGACACCGCCGGCCAGGTCTCCTACGTCAACACCCTCACCCAGCAGCAGGTCAGCGCCATCGCGGTGTCCGCGCAGGACCCGGGCGCGCTGTGCACCGCGCTCAACCAGGCCCGTAAGAACGGCGTCAAGGTCGTCACCTACGACTCGGACACCAACCCCACCTGCCGGGACGTCTTCATCTCGCAGGCCAGCTCCGAGGACCTCGGCCGCACCGAGGTCCAGCTGATGGCCAAGCAGATCGGCAACAAGGGCCAGATCGCGATCCTGTCGGCGGCCCAGACCGCCACCAACCAGAACGCCTGGATCGGCTTCATGAAGGACGAGCTGAAGAAGCCCGAGTACAAGGACATCCAGCTGGTCAAGGTCGCCTACGGCAACGACGACGCGCAGCAGTCGTTCCAGCAGACCCAGGGCCTGCTCCAGCAGTACCCGAACCTGAAGGGGATCATCTCCCCGACCACGGTCGGTATCAAGGCCGCCGCCCAGTACCTGAGCGGTTCCAAGTACAAGGGCAAGGTCCAGCTCACCGGCCTCGGCACGCCCAACGACATGCGCGCCTACGTCAACAACGGCACCGTGCAGTCCTTCGAGCTGTGGGACCCGGCCAAGCTCGGCGCGCTGGCCGGCTACACCGCCATCGCGCTGGCCTCCGGCCAGATCAGCGGCGCGCCCGGCCAGACCTACACGGCCGGCGACATGGGCAGCTTCACGATCGGCCAGGACAGCACGGTGGTGCTCGGCAAGCCGACCGTCTTCGACAAGGCCAACATCGCCCAGTTCAACTTCTGATCACCGGCCGGGTGCCGGGGCCGGCCTGCCCCGGCACCGGGCCCGGCCGGCCCGACCGGTGAACAGCCGGCCCGCCCCGTGCGGGCCGGCGGCCGGGAAAGGAGCGCGGATGCAGCGCGTCTGCTTTCTGCTGAAAGTACGTGCCGAACGCCTTGCCGAGTACCGCGAACGGCATGCCGAGGTGTGGCCGGAGATGCGGGCGGCGCTGACCGCGGCCGGCTGGCACAATTACTCGCTCTTCGTGCGGGACGACGGCCTCCTCGTGGGCTATCTGGAGACCGCGGATTTCGACAGGGCGCGGGCCGCGATGGACCGCACCGGCGTCAACTCCCGCTGGCAGGCGGAGATGTCCGGCTTCTTCGAAGAATTGGACGGCGTCGCACCCGATGCGGCTATGGTTCCGCTCAGCGAGATTTTCCACCTCGCCTGAACCACCCGCGAAACGCTGGGGCGTGCCCCGGATCGGCCCCCTGAAGCGATTCATTTCATCGGTGTTACGCAGTAGGTAAGTAGCATCATCATTCACGTTCCGGGGCCGGGTTTGTGTGATTGAATAGGTTCAATCGCGGATTCGGGGGAGACCCCGCAGAGCGTCGGTCCGGGCACGACGAACCCGGCTGTGGAAGCGGGACGGAGCGTGGGATCCATGGTGGGGATCAAGGATGTGGCGCGGCAGGCAGGCGTCTCGGTGGGCACCGTCTCCAACGTGATCAACCGGCCCGACCTGGTGGCGGAAGAGACCAGGACACGCGTGCAGTCGGTGATCGCCAGGCTCGGTTACGTGCGCAGCGAGTCCGCCCGTCAGCTGCGGGCCGGCGCCAGCCGCATCATGGCGCTGCTGGTCCTGGACATGGGCAACCCGTTCTTCGTGGCGGTCGCCAGCGGCGCCGAGCGGACCGCGCGCTCGTCCGGTCTCGGGGTGATGGTCTGCAACAGCGCGCAGAGCGTCAGCGAGGAGCTCGAATACCTCTCGCTCTTCGCCGAACAGCGGGTCCGCGGCGTGCTGGTGACACCCGCCGACCCCAGCGGCCGCAGCCTCGACGGCCTGCGCAGCCAGGGCATCCCGTTCGTGCTCGTCGACCGCGTCTCGGCGGACCCGTCCGTCTGCTCGGTCTCGGTGGACGACGTGGCCGGTGGCCGGCTCGCCGTGCAGCACCTCATCGCGGCCGGCCATCGCGCCATCGTCTATGTCGGCGGTCCGCCGGAGGTGCCCCAGGTCCTGGACCGCAAGGCGGGGGCGCTCGCCGCGCTGGCCGAGGCCGGCCTGCCGCCGGAGTCGCTGACCGAGGTCTCCGCCGAGCGGCTCGATGTCGCCGCCGGGCGCGACGCGGGGTCGCGGCTGCTGGGCCTCGGCCACCGGCCCACCGCGGTCTTCTGCGCCAACGACCTGCTGGCGCTCGGCGTTCTGCAGTCGATGTTCGCGGCCCGGATCAGCGTCCCCGAGGAGATGGCGATCGTCGGCTACGACGACATCGAGTTCGCCGCTGCCGCCGCCGTCCCGCTCACCTCGGTCCGCCAGCCGGCCGTCTCCATGGGCCGGCTCGCGGCCGAGATGCTGATGGAGGAGACGGTTGGCGACACGGCGCACCACCAGCACCGTCAGACCGTCCTCCAGCCCGAACTGGTCGTCCGCGGCTCCAGCCTGCCCAGCCGCTGAGTCCGCGTCGCGTTCACCCCTGCGGGCGGTCGCCCAGCGCGGTCAGCAGCGCCAGCGGTGTCGCCGCCGCCCACGCCTGCGGGGAGCAGGCGTGCGGGTACGGGACCGGCTCGGGGTAGCGGTCGCGGCCGTAGCCGGCGATGACCTCCGGCAGCCGCCAGTCGTAGTGCCGCGCGGCGTCCAGCAGCCCGGTGGCGACCGTCCGCGCCTCGGCCACCAGTCCGTGCCGGGCCATCCCGAGCGCGATCACCGCGTTGTCGTGCGGCCAGATACCGCCGCGGTGATAGGAGAGCGGGTGGTACGGGTCCTGGCCGGCGGCGAGTGTGCGCACGCCCCAGCCGGAGAAGAAGTCCGGCTGCAGCAGGCGCCGGGCCACACGTTCCGCCCGGCCCTGGTCCAGGATCCCGGACCAGAGCAGATGCCCGGCGTCGGACCCCAGGGCGTCGACCCGGCGCTGCTCCCCGTCCAGGGCGAGGGCCGGGAAGTCCGCCTCGGCGAGCCAGAACTCCTGCGGGAAGCGCTGCCGCATCGAAGCCGCGGCGGTGTCGAGCCGATGGGCGAGTGTTTTGTCCCGCCACACTTCGGCAGCCAGGCGCGCGGTGCGGCGCAGGGCGTCGTACGCGTACCCCTGGGCTTCGGCGACCGCGATGGCGCCGGTCGCCTGGGTGCCGTCGGCGAAGCAGATCGCGCCGGCCGAGTCCTTCCAGTTCTGGTTGGCGAGGCCGCCGGCCGCCTCGTCCGAGGTGTAGACGAGCCAGCCGCCCCGGTCCAGGCCCCCGTCGCGGAACATCCACTCCACCGCCGCCCGGGCATGGGACTCCAGCCGGCGGGCGAGTGCGGTGTCCCCGGTGGCTTCGGTGTAGGAGTGCAGCAGCACCAGGAAGAGCGGGGTGGCGTCGACCGATCCGTAGTAGCGGCCGTAGGGCACCTGGTGGAAGTGCGCCAGCTCGCCGTACCGCAACTCGTGGGGGATGCGCCCGGGCTGCTCAAGACGCGACTGCTCGTAGCCGGTGCCCTGGGCCGCCGCGAGTGCGGTGAGCGCGGCGGCGGCGGTGCCGGGCCGGTACGGAAGGGCGAAGAGCGAGGTGAGCAGCGAGTCGCGGCCGAAGAGGGTGAGGAACCACGGGGTGCCGGCGCCCGGCACCTGGACGCTCTCGCCGTCCACGCCGGTGGCGGGCACCTGCAGCCCCGCGAGGTCGAGCAGACCCTGGCGGGCCGTCCGCGCCAGCTCAGGCCACCGCGTCAACTGCTCGGGGTGCGGCGCCGCGTCCACGAAGTCGCCTTCGGCCTGGCGCTGCCGGGCGAGCAGGGCGCCGGGGCCGGCGATGCCGTGCGCATCGCGCACCCCGGCGGGAGCCGGGCCGTGTGCGGGGAACGCCCGTACCGCGAGGGTGAGTTCGTAGCTTCCGTGGGCCGGCAGCGACAGCCGCCAGGTCAGCGTCCGGGCGGCGCCGGGCGGAGCGCCGTCCGCCGGGGCGATCGTGTCCGGCGCCGGGTCCGCGGTGACCGTGGTGGACGACGACCAGTCGGCGCCGCGCCGGTAGTGGAAGGTCACGCCGTCCGCCGCGTCCACGCTCTCCCGCTCGGCGCCGGGTTTCGGATAGCGGCGTTGGTCCGAGCGGAGTTCGAACTGGTCCGCGAAGTCCGCGTCGACGGTCAGGGTGAGGTCGGCCCGGGCGGTCCGCGGCAGGTTGTTGAGCAGCGTGACGCGCTCGACCAGCACGCCTGCACCGACCGCCTGCTCGCGCAGCACGGTGTAGACCGGCGGCTGGTCCCTGGTGCCCGGCGGGACCAGCACGATCCGCTGGTCGTCACCGGTGAGCACGGCGAGGCGCCGGCCGCCGGCGGTCAGCTGCCAGCGGCTGAGGTGGCGTGCGTCGCGCAGGAAGAGACCGTCCGGTGCGGCGCCGCGGCTGCCGGTGATGTCCCCTTCGGTGCCGATCACGGCGAAGGTGCCCTGGTGGACGAGAATCCTGGTGGCGGTCGTCATCGCCCGGCCTCCCGGTCGGCGAGCAGGTCCAAGGTGAGTGCCGCGGTCCAGCTGAAGTTCCGGATGCCGCGGCCGGCACCCGAGTGAGGGTCGACGTACTCCGCGAAGCCGGTGGCGCGGGCGTCGTCGAGAAAGCCGTCGAGCAACCGGGCGGCCCGTTCGGTGGCGCCGACCGCCCGCAGCCCGTGGTGGATCAGCCAGGCGGTGTTGAACCAGCTGGGGCCGCGCCAGTAGCGCTTGGCGTCGAACTCGGGGCCCTCCAGGTCGTAGCTGGGCACCATGTGCGAGGTGCCCAGCCCGAAGTGTTCCCCGGTGGCGGTGGCCGTCAGCGCGGTGACCACCGGTGCGGGGAGACCGGGCACCACCAGCGGCAGCAGGCCGTTGACCGCGATCACCGGCAGCAGCCGGTCGTCGTGGAGGTCCCGTGCGGCGAAGACGCTCCGCTCCTTGTCCCACAGCCGGTCGAGCAGTGCGCGGGTGAGGCGTTCTGCGCGGGCCCGCCCGGGGCCGGGATCGGCGCCGACCGCCTCGGCGATGTCGGCGAGGGCGTACTCCGAGGCGATGAGCAGCGCGTTGAAGCCGGGGTCCTCCACCCGGAAGACGTGCGCGGTGCGGGCGTCGTCGTAGCCGTGATCGCGGTAGGTGCGGGCCAGTTCGACGTACCGCGCGTAATCCAGGTCGGTCGGCCGGTCGGCGGCGGCGCTGTGCTTGAGGTCGGCGCGGCGGAAGGAGCCGCCCGGCGCGGGGGAGACCCGGTGCAGGGGCACGTCCCAGCAGGGGCTGTTGTCGAGCCCCGGCTCCCACGGGTGCACGATCGCGGCCAGGCCGTGGCCGCCGAGGTCGCGGTGTGCGGCGAGATAGCGGTGCCAGGCGTCGAGTTTGCGGTGTACCCGGCGCAGGAAGCCGCGCCGCTCGGACTCGTGCGGGTCGGCGAGGTGCGCCAGCCAGGCGGCCAGGGCGTGCACCGGGGGCTGCACGATGCCGGAGGTCTCCGGCGCGGCGGGTGCCCCGCTGCCGCGCCCGGCGGTCGAGGACCGCCAGAAGTCGGGGCTGGGGAAGTAGGCCTGCGGCGGGACCGCGGGGTTGAAGACGATGTGCGGGATCCGGCCGTCGCGCCACTGGGCGCTGAGCAGCGACTCCAGCTCCTGCTGGGCGCGGCGCGGCGACAGGTGGCGCAGCCCGATGGCGATGAAGGCCGAGTCCCAGCTCCACTGGTGGGGGTAGAGGGACTGGGACGGCACCGTGCCGGTGCCGGTCCAGTTGTCGAGCAGGACCCGGATCGCGGCGGCCCGCAGCCGCCGGTGATCACAGGAGGTGTCCTGCCGGCCGGCTTCGAGTACGGCCGTCATCCCGCCGCCCGTCGCAGGAACGCGGGCACCGAACGGACCGCCTGGAGCGGGTCGCCGGTCAGCCGGCACTCCGCGGCGAGGTAGCCGTCGTAGCCGATCGACTCCAGGGCGCCGAGCCAGGCCGGCCAGTCCAGGTGACCGGCCCCGGGCTGGAACCGGTTGGAGTCGCTGACCTGGGCGTGCCCGATGTACGGGGCGGCGGCGAGGATGGCGGCCGGCGGATCGGCCTCCTCGATGTTCATGTGGTAGCTGTCGATGCCGATCCGGACCGAGTCGAGACCCACCGTGCGGATCAGGTCGACCGCCTGCTCCAGCCGGTTGACCATGTGGTCCTCGTACCGGTTGAGCGGTTCGAGGAAGAGGCTGACGCCCTCGGCCCTGGCGTGCTCGCCGAGTTCGGTGAGCCCGGCGAGGAGCACCTCGCGGTCCTCGGCCTCGGTGCGCGGCGGTTCGAAGGGGGGCAGCCGCCGGGAGAACATGCCGTACGACGCCGGGGTCTGGGCGCCGAGGCCGCCGAGTTCGGCGATGACGGAGAGCTGGGACTTCATCTGCTCGACCGCGTCGCGGCGCAGGTCCTCGTCGAAGGCTCCGAGGAAGTGCAGCATGTCGACGCAGACGGTCGGCATGACCACACCGTCGGCCAGCGCCGCGCGCAGTTCCGGCAGCCGGTCGCGGAAGTGGAAGTCCCCCTTGCCGCGCAGTTCGATGGCGTCGTAACCCGCAGCCTGGGCGAAGTCCCACTTCGCCTGGAGGGTCTCGCCGGGCAGCAACTGCTCCTGGCAGGCAAGTCTGAACATGGAGATGGGCCTTTCGGGATCCGCGGGGGGCTGGGACTTCGGAACGCTGGAAATCCGCGAACTGTCAGAATTCCAGGACGACTTGGAGCGTCTCGGCGGGGCGCTCGTCGATCAGGGTGTAGGCGTCGGCCGCGTCGTCGGCCGGCACGAGGTGGCTGACCAGTGACGCGGTGTCCACCTGTCCGGCGGCGACCAGGCGCAGGAAGGTCTGCTGGAGGCGTTCCACCGTCCAGCGGTGCGCGAGGTGCGGGGGGACGCCGCCGATCTGGGAGCAGATCAACTGGACGCGGTTGTGGTGGAATTCGTCGCCGAGCCGCAGACCGGTGCCGTCGCCCTGGTAGAAGCCGGAGGCCACCACCCGGCCGCCGGCGGTGACCGTGCGCAGGGCTTCGTGCAGGGCCGGGTAGGCGCCGCTGATCTCGATGGCGAGGTCGGCACCGCGGCCGTCGGTGGTCTGGCGGACCGCTTCGGCCACCCCGCCCGCACGGGCGTTGAGCGTATGGCGCGCGCCGAAGCGGCGGGCGGCGTCCAGGCGGGCGTCGAGGGCGTCCACCGCCGTGACCACCGCGCCGTTGAGCTGTGCCAGGCGGGTGGTGAGCAGCCCGATGACCCCCTGCCCGAAGACGGCAACGTCCTCGCCGAGGTGGATGTCGCCGGCCAGCACCGCGTTGTACGCGATCGCGCCGACCCGGGCGAAGGCGCCGGCCAGGGGTTCGAGGCCGGCCGGGAGGCGGTGGCCGATCATCCGCTCAACCGGTACGACGCCCTCGCTGCGGTGGCCCCAGATGCCCCAGACCAGGTCCCCGGGACCGGGCAGTCCGGGGGTGCCGTCGAGTTCGGGGGAGACCTCGGTGACCTCGCCGACCTCGGAGTAGCCCCAGCCGGCCACCGGGTAGGTGATCCCGGCCACATCGTCGCGGAAGAGCCTGACCTGCGGGTCCCAGGTGCGCGTCAGATACGGGTTGGTGCCGCGGTACGCGGTCAGTTCGGTGCCCGCCGAGATGCCGGAGTAGCGGGTGCGGACGCGGAGATGGCCCGGCGGCAGCGGCTCGGAGGCGACGGTCGCGACCTCGACCTGACGAGGACCGGTGAACTGGACGATGCGTTCCACGATGACTCCGAACCCTGCGGGAAACCTGCTGTGATCAGCCATATGCACCTGGCTTACGTCGAAGATATCCGAGACTTAGGTCTTGTCAACACGCAAAAGTGGTGGTGTTATGCAACACGTTGTTTACACAGGCCGGCAAGTGAGGACGGTTCATGCGCATGTGGTCGCTCAGCGGCACGTCGAGAAGCCGGGGTCTGGCGGTGGGCACGGCGGCGGCACTCGGGATCGGGTTGCTGGCCGGCTGCTCCACGCAGGGCTCGACACCGCGTACGGGGAACACGATCACGGTCTGGAGCGAGGAGAACCTCCCGCCCCGGATGGCCGTGACCCAGAAACTGATCAACACCTTCGAGAAGCAGACCGGCCTCAAGGTCCACCTGGTGGGGGTCGACGAGAGCCAGCTCCCGCAGCTCGTCGAGTCGGCCGCCGCCGCGGGCAAACTGCCTGACGTGATGGGCGGCATCCCGCTCGCCCCGGTCTGGCAGATGTACAGCAACGGCCTGATCAACACCGACGCCACCGCGAAGGTGCTCGACAGCCTGGGCCGCTCCACCTTCAGCCCCAACGCGCTCAACCTGACCAGCGACGGGAGCAAGGCACTGTCCGTGCCCAGCGACTCCTGGCAGCAGATCCTGGTCTACCGCAAGGACCTCTTCGCCAAGGCCCACCTGCCGGTCCCCGACACCTACGCCAACATCCTCAAGGCGGCCCAGACCCTCGACAAGGGCTCCATGTCCGGGATCTCGGTGGCCGACGACCCCACCGACGTCTTCACCCAGCAGAGCTTCGAGGACTTCGCGGTCGCCAACAACTGCGGGCTGGTCGACAGCGCCGGCAAGGTCACCCTGGACAGCCCGCAGTGCCGGCGCACCTTCGCGGCCTACCGGCAGCTCGCGGCCACCGGGCCGGCCGGCACCCAGACCGTCGACACCACCCGGGCGACGTACCAGGCCGGCCAGTCCGCGATGGTCGTGTGGTCGACCTACCTGCTCAACTCACTGGCCGGCCTGCGCAACGACGTCCTGCCGAACTGCCCGCAGTGCAAGGCCGACACATCCTTCCTGACGAAGAACTCGGGCATCGTCACCGCCATCAAGGGGCCGGACGGCACCGAACCCGCGCAGTTCGGCGAGATCTCCTCGTGGACCATCACCAAGTACGCCAACGCCCCGGCCGCCGAGAAGTTCGTGCAGTTCATGATGGGCGCCGGCTACGAGGGCTGGCTCGGCATGGAACCCGAAGGAAAGATCCCGGTCCGTTCCGGCACCACCGCCGATCCCCAGAAGTACGTCACCGACTGGCGTGGCATGAAGATCGGCGTCGACACCGTCGAGCCGATGAACAAGCTCTTCCCCGCCGCTCTCCTGGACCAGTTGCTGGCCGGGGTCGGCCGGATGCAGCGCTGGGGCATCACCCAGGGCCAGGGCGCCCTGGTCGGCGCCACCGAAGGCACCCTGCCGGTGCCCAAGGCCATCGGGTCGATGGCCGGCGGCGACAACCTGTCCCCCTCGGACGCCGCCCGTCAGGCCAAAGACGCCGTCGGGGCCCTGAAGAAGACGCTCCTTTGATGTCCACCGCCGCCGCCTTGAGCCGCACCGAGCCGCCCGATGAGGAAACACCGATGAGCACACCCACCGCCGGGAAACGCCGCCGGCTCTCGCCCATGGAACGCCGGCAGAACAGAGCCGGTCTGGCCTTCGTCACGCCGACTCTGCTCGTGGTCCTGGTGATCGTCATCCTGCCGATCGCCTGGACCGTGCTGCTCGCCTTCCAGCAGGCCAAACTGATCGACCTGCAGGGCATGGGCCTGTTCGGCCACTGGACCTGGCGCAACTTCGACCAGGTCTTCACCGCCCCGGGCTTCTGGAGCTCGCTGTGGACGACCCTCGTCTACACGATCGGAGGCACCGTCGGGTCGATCGTGCTCGGCCTGATCGCCGCACTCGCCCTGCGCCGTCCGTTCCGGGGCCGCGGCCTGGTCCGCAGCACCATGCTGCTTCCCTACGTGGCCCCGGTCGTCGCGGTCACCTTCGTCTGGGAGACCGCGCTCAGCCCGCAGACCGGCATCATCAACAACTGGGGCGCGCACGTCCTGGGCTGGCACAAGCCCATCGCGTTCCTGTCCACCAGTTCGTACCCGGTGGACCTGCTGGGCGTCCACGTCCATCTGCCGCTCGCCCTGATGACCGTGGTGGCCTTCGAGATCTGGCGCTACTTCCCGTTCGCCTTCCTGTTCCTGCTGGCACGGCTGCAGGCCGTACCGGCCGGGATCGAGGAGGCGGCCACCGTGGACGGCGCCACTCTCACCCAGCGCTTCCGCCACATCCTGCTGCCGCAGCTCATGCCGGTGATCGCCCTGCTCTCGGTGCTGCGTTTCATCATGACGTTCAACAAGTTCGACGACATCTACCTGCTCACCGGCGGGAACTCCGGCACCGAAGTGGTCTCGGTGCGGGTCTACAACTTCCTGACCGCCAGCTACGACGTCGGCGCCGCGGCCGCCCAGGCCCTGGTCCTGGCCGCCATCCTCGTCGTGCTGCTGGGCATCTACTTCGCATTCTTCGCCAAGCGTGTCCAGGAGGAAGAGGCATGAGCCGGGCACAGTTCGAGGACCGCCTCTTCGGCGGCCTGCGGTACGTGGTCATCGCCGCGCTGCTGATAGCCACCGTGTTCCCCTTCTACTACATGGTGATGCTCTCCTTCCGGCCCACCGGTCAACTGCTCCTGCACCCGGGGTCGTTGTGGATCGACGCGCACGACCTGACACTGAGCACCTACAAGACCATCCTGGAGCCGACCTCCAAGGGCGGCCAGGGCCTGCTGGGGATGCTGCGCAACTCCGCACTGGTCTCGCTCGGCACCGTGGTGCTGACCCTGGCCGCGGCCATACCGGGCTCATGGGCGATCAGCCGGCTGAAGTTCATCGGCAGCCGCCAGATCAGCGCCATGTTCCTGGCCGTCTATCTCTTCCCCGCGACGCTGCTCGCGGTGCCGCTGTTCGTGATGTTCGCCCGGATCGGACTCCAGGGCAGCCTGGTGGGCCTGGCGGTGGTCTACATCGCGCAGACCGTGCCGGTGTCGATCTATATGCTGAAGAACTACTTCACCACCGTCCCGGTGAGCATCGAGGAGGCCGCCGCACTCGACGGCTGCTCGCGGTGGCAGATCCTGCGCCGCGTCGTCCTGCCGCTGGCCGCTCCGTCCTTGATGGCGACCGGTCTGTATGTCTTCATGATCGCCTGGAACGAGTTCCTCTTCGCCCTGCTGTTCCTGGCCGCGACCCCGTCCAAGTGGACCGTCTCGCTGGGACTTTCGCAGATGAACAACGCCATCGAAGTGCCGACCACGGTCCTCATGGCGGGCTCGGTGGTCCTCACCATCCCCGTGATAATCCTGTTCTACGTCGCGGAACGGTTCCTCACCGAGGGTCTGACCACCGGCGCGGACAAGAGCTGAACACATGAGGAGGCCGCACGCGATGGCATCGCCCCGGAGCACCGCCGGACATCTGCTGGACCTGATCCGTACCGGACAGGCCGGCACACGGGGCGAACTGCAGCGTCTCACCGGGCTGTCCCGCTCCACCGTCGGCCACCGCCTGGACCAGCTCTTCGCGGCCGGCTGGCTCGCCGAGGCACCCGGCCGGCTGTCCACCGGCGGACGGCCGTCCGTCCGGCTGACGTTCGACCCTGGCCACGCCGTGGTGCTGGCCGCCGACCTGGACACCACCCACGGCCATGCCGCCGTCCTCGACCTCGCCGGCACGGTGCTGGCCGAACACCGGGGCGTGCTGCGGGTGTCCGACGGCCCGGAGGAGGTGCTGGACCGGCTGGCCGGCTGGTTCGCCGACCTGCTCGCGCGCACCGGCCGCGCCGCACACGCGGTGTGCGGGGTCGGACTGTCGGTACCGGGCCCGGTCGAGTTCGACTCCGGCCTGGTCATCCGGCCGCCGATCATGCCCGGCTGGGACGGTTACCCGATCCGGGAGCGGCTGCGGCGGACGCTGGCCGAGCAGGCCGGAACCAGCCCCGAGCTGCCGGTGCTGACCGACAACGACGCCAACCTGATGGCGCTCGGCGAGCAGCGCGCGGGCTGGCCGGAGTGCTCGACCTTCGTCCTGGTGAAGGTCTCGACCGGCATCGGCGCCGGCGTCGTGATCGACGGTGAGGTCTTCCGCGGCGTGGACGGCGGCGCGGGCGACCTCGGCCACATCCGGCTGCACGACCGCCCCGACGCCCGCTGCATGTGCGGCTCCTACGGCTGCCTGGCCGCGGTGGCCAGCGGACGGGCGGTCGCCGGGCAGCTCGCGGCGCTCGGGGTCGCCGCCGAGTCGGGCACCGATGTGCGCGCCCACCTGGACGACGGCCAGCCCGACGCGGTCCGGCTCACCCGCGAGGCCGGCCAGCGCTGCGGGGAGGTCCTGGCCACCGCCGTCACCCTGCTCAACCCCGGCGTGCTGATGATCGCCGGCGACCTCGCGGAGACCCACTTCCTCACCGGCATCCGTGAACTGCTCTACCAGCGGGCCCTGCCGCGCTCCACCCGCAGCCTGCAGGTGGTCACCGCCCGGCTCGGCGACCGGGCCGCACTCACCGGCGCCACCGCCATGGTCGTCGAGCACCTCTACGCGCCGGAGCAGGCCGACGCGCGGCTCGGCGCATCGGCGGGGGAACTCACCCCGTCCTGATCAGGGCCGCCCGGCCCACCCGACAGGAGTACCACCGTGTCATCCGCGTCATCGGCGTCATCCGCTCTTCCCGCCCCCGCGGGTTCCCCCCGTCCCGCCCCGGTCCGCGTCGGTCTGATCGGCGCCGGGCCCTGGGCCCGGGACATGCACGCCCCCATGCTGGCCGCCGGACCCGAGACCACCCTGACAGCGGTCTGGGCCCGGCGGCCGGACGCCGCCGCGGCGCTCGCCCACGAGCACGGTGCCGCCGTGGCCGCCTCCCCGGAGGAGCTCTTCGACGCCTGCGAGGCGGTGGCCTTCGCCGTACCGCCCGCCGTCCAGGCACCTCTTGCCGTACGCGCCGCCCGGGCCGGAAAGGCCCTGCTGCTGGACAAGCCGCTGGGCGCCGATCTGGCCGCGGCCCGCGAGGTGGCCGCGGCCGTCGCTGAGGCCGGTGTCGTGTCGCAACTGGTGCTGACGAAGCGCTACCACCCGGCGACCCGGGACTTCCTGGCCGCCGCCCGCGGCACCGAGGTGACCGGCGCCCGGTCCTGCTACCTCCACGGCGCCTTCCTCGGCGGGGAGATGGCGACCGGCTGGCGGCTGACCGAGGGCGCGTTGCTCGACCTCGGCCCCCACCTGCTGGACCTGCTCGACACCGCGGTCGGCCCGATCACCGCCCTGCGCGCCACCGGTGACCCCCGCCGCTGGGTCGAGCTGACCTGCGAGCACGAGAACGGCGCGGTGAGCCAGGCGTCGCTGTCCGGCGCGGTCCGGCTGCCCAGGGCCCGTACCCGTATCGAACTCTTCGGCCCCGCCGGAGAACTGACCTGGGACAGCGCCGGCGCGAGCCACCGGGAGAGCTGGCCACTGCTGCGGGCGGAGTTCGCCGCGGCGGTGCGCACCGGCGTCGGCGGCCCGCTGGACGCCGCGCGCGGGCTCCGTCTCCAGGAACTCATCGCGATGGGATCAGGTGATTAGCCTCGCGTTATGTCCACCGGTCCCACCCAACTGGCTCCGGGCTTCCTTCCCCGCTCGTGGGCGGGGAAGGAAGCCCGGAGGTGTCACCGGTCTCAGCGGCCGGCAGCCGGCCTCATCCGCCGATGCCGATCGCGAAGAGGTGGACCGTCCCGGTCGCGCCGGTGACCGGCAAGGTCACCGAGGCCACGGTCCTGGTGGGATCCAGCGGCACCTTGACGGCGAAGACATACGCCTTCACGTTGTCCGTCCCGCCACTGGAGGTGTTGCGGTAACCGGTGGTGACCGCCGTGGTGTTGCCCGCCACCGGCTTGCTGGAACCGCCGTTGAGCGTCCAGTCCGAGAAGGTGACCGTCGCCTTGGCGGTGGTGCCGTCGGTGTACGTGGCGGTGACCGCCCCCGGCACGCCGCTGCCGTCGGTCGGCGCGTTGGTCGCCGAGCCGAGCAGCCCGAGGAAGGCACCTGAGGTGCCCGCGGGCTGCGGGATCGTCTGGCCCGCCACCTCCAGGTTGTCGGGCCGTCCCGCGGCGATGGTGGGCCAGGTGTAGTCGATGCCGTCCGCGCTGACCTTCGCGCCGCTGGTGATCCCCGCGGCGGTCATCGCGTTCTGCGAGTACGCCCAGCCGCCGTCGTCGAACCCGCCGCCGAAGTGGGTCCCGTCGGGGTAGATCCCCTCGTTCGACTCGTACGGCCACAGCTCGCCGGGCTGCGCGACGGCCACCCGGAGGGTCGCTCCGGTCAGCGCGGCGCCGCTGTCGTGGTCGGTGAGGGCGAAGGTCACCGCGTAGGAGCCCTCGGTGTCGCCCGCCGTGACGGGCACCGTGGCCTGCGCGCTGCCCGACGGCGGCACGGTCAGGGAACCCGAGGAGGTGCCGAGTGTCACTCCGGTGGGCGCGGTGGCGGTCCAGTCCACGGTGACGGCCTTGGCACCCAGGTTGGTCACCCGCAAGGTGGCGTCACCGGAGGCGCCCGGCGCGACGATCAGTCCGTCGCTGGTCGGGCCGGTCGCCGCGAGCACCCGCCCGCCGCCGGTGGAGTCCGACGGGGGAGCCGCGTCGGGGGAGGTGGCCCACGACGTGTTCGGCACGGTGTTGAGGCTGTAGTCGAGGGTGCCGGCCTTCTCGAACTGCGCGAAGGTCAGCCAGGAGGTCTTCCACGCCTTGCCCTTGACGTCCAGGGCCTGCACGTAGGGGGCGTCGACGGCGGCACCGGGGGCGTTGATCGCGACCTGCTTGCCGTTGCCGAGGGTGACCTTCGCCAGCGGGAACACCGGGCTGCCCAGCACCAGCGTGTCGGTGCCGGGGGTCTCCGGGTACATCCCCAGCGCCGACCAGACGTACCAGGAACTCATCGCCCCCAGGTCGTCGTTGCCGAACGAGCCGACCGGCGCGTTGAAGTACAGCTTCTGCTGCGCCTGGCGGACGGCGGCCTGGGTCTTCCACGGCTGCCCGAGGTAGTCGTACTCCCAGGGGATCTCCAGACTGGGCTCGTTGCTCAGGTTGGCGTTGGTGTCCGACGGATCGGTGATGTTGCTCAGCAGGCTGTCCAGGTACGACGCGTAGGCCGCCGGGCCGCCGCGGGCGGTGATCAGCTCCTGGAGGTTGAACGGGACCATCGGCGTGTACTGGGCGGACGTGCCCTCCACGAAGCCGTTGGAGGTGCCCGGGGTGAAGCCGCCGGCGAACTGCCCGTCGGAGTTCTTGCCCTGGATGTATCCGGTCTGCGGGTTGAAGACGTTCATCCAGTCCTGGGCGCGGGTGGCGAACGTGGTGTAGTCCGCGGTCTTGCCGAGCGACTTGGCGAAGGACGCCACCGCGTAGTCGGCGCTGTCGTACTCCAGCTGGGTCGAGACCGGGCCGTAGAAGTTGCAGCAGCCGTACGTCCCGTCCAGCGGGAGGTAACCCTTGGCGTCGCGCACGGCCTCGCCGGGGCGGTCCTGGTTGGGCACCGTCGCCTCGTGCTCGACCGCCTCCAGGGCGTGCGCCGCGTCGAAGTTCCGGACACCGAAGGCGTAGGCGTCAGCGATGATCGCGGCGGCCGGGTCGCCGACCATGACGTAGCTCTCGCCGTTGTTGGAAGCCCACTTGGGCAGCAGGCCGGTCTGGTCGTAGCCGTTGAGCATCGAGGTGACGATGTCACCGGTCTGCTGGGGCGCGACCATGGCGATCAGCTGGGTCTGGGAGCGGTAGGTGTCCCAGGCCGAGTAGTTGGCGTACTGCGCCTTCTGGCCCTTGGTGAGCTTGTGGACCTGGTTGTCCATGCCCATGTACTGGCCGTTGTCGTCGGAGAAGACGTTGGGGTGCAGCAGCGAGTGGTAGAGCGCGGTGTAGAACTGCACCTGCTGGTCCTGGCTGCCGCCGCCGATCTGCACCTTGCCCAGGATGTCGTTCCAGGCGGTGTGGTTGGCCTTCTCCATGGCGTCGAAGTTGAAGCCCTTGACCTCGGTCGACAGGTTCGCGGCAGCGTTGTCGTCGCTGGTGTAGGAGATGCCGACGGCTGCCGTCACCGCGGCGTTCGCGGAGGTGTCGAAGGTCAGGTACATCCCGTTGGCGCCGGTGACCGGCGGACTGCTCGCCGCGGGGGTGTTGGTGGCGGCCTTGCCCGCGGCGGTGCCGCTCGGGTGGACCTTCGGCGACGGCGCGGCCGGCACGGTGAAGTGCGGCTCGTGCAGCGCGGTGCCGGGGTGGGTGGCCAGCTTCTGCTGCGGCCGGCCGAGGCTGAGCGCGGTCGCGTCCGGGTTGATGGTGCTGCCGACCCAGGTGCCGCTGCCGGTGAACGGCCGGCTGAACTTGATGTCGAAGTGCAGCGTGTAGCGGTTGCCCGCGCCGCAGAAGTGCCCGCTGTCGACCGAGCCGCTCACCTCGCGGTCGCTGACCACCCGCACCCGGGTGCCGTCCACCTGGGTGGCGCCGCCGCTCAGCTTGAGCAGCAGGCTGGACTGCGCGCCGGCCGGGAAGGTGAACCGGCCCAGGCCCGCCCGGGTGGTGTCGGTGAGTTCGGTGGTGATGCCCTTGGCGTCCTTGACGCCGTAGTACCCGACTCCGGTCTGCTCGTTGTCGTGGCTGAACTGCGACGACAGGTCGGAGAGGTTCCCGGTGAGCGCGCCGGTGACCGGCAGGATCGGTACGTCACCTGCGACGTCGCAGCCGGGACCGGAGACATGGGTCAGGCTGTAGCCGGAGATCTTGGTGCTGTTGTACTCGTAGCCGCCGCCCTGGGTCCGGCTGGGAGTCGTGTCAGGACCCCACTGCATCATGCCGAAGGGCATGTCGGGCCCGGGAAAGGTGTTGACGGCGCCTGAGGTGCCGATGAGCGGGTTGACCAGGGCCGCGGGGTCCGCCACGGGTTTCGGGCCGGACGCCGCGTTCGCACCGGCGAGGGACTGGAGTGGCAGGACGACCATGCCCAGCACCGACACCACGGCCAGGCGTCGGCGGAATCTGCTGCTGATACGGGGCGCTCGCAGGCGCCGTGGTCCAACCATCGGTTGCCTCCGCAGTTCATGCTTCGCAGAAGGTGTGCCAGGGACGGGTGGCGTCCTCGATCGGCATCGGCGCCGTGCGACGAGACAGTCTGACAACGTTGCCAATCTGCACGATGGATGAGTAGAACGCGGACCGTGAGGGCATGTCAATGCGTCCGACCGGGACTGGTGTTCTCTTTACCGTCGGTCCGTCCAGGCTCATCTGCCCCAGCCGGAACCGGAGTTGGTGGCTCCGGTTGCCCGCCGGGGCCGGTGTCCCGCCTGGTCAGGGCAGCGGCGGCAGGCGCAGTTCGAACCTCGCGCCCCCGTGTGCGGCCGGGGCCAGGATCAGCCGGCCGCCGTGCCGTTCGGCCACGTCACGGGCGATGGCCAGGCCGAGTCCCGCCCCGCCGTCGTCGCTGCTGCGGGCCTCGTCCAGCCGCACGAACCGCTCGAAGATCCGCTCGCGTTCCGCCGCCGGGACACCCGCGCCGTCGTCCTGCACCGCGAGGACGACCTCACCGGCGCCTGCGTCGTACGTCAGGGAAACGGCGACCGCGCTCCGGGCGTGGCGCTGCGCGTTGTCGAGGAGGTTGCCGAACACCCGGGACAACTGGACGCGGGACCCCATGACGAGCCCGCGGCCGTCGCCGGGGGCGCCGGGGACGATGCGCAGCCGGTCGTCGGTGCGCTCCGCGATCTCCTCGGCGACGAGCGCGGCCAGGTCGACCTCGGCCGGCTGCGGCTGTTCGCCCGCGTCGAGCCGGGCGAGCAGCAGCAGATCGGCGGCGAGCCGCTGCAGCCTGACGGCGTCCTCCACGGCGCCCGGCACGTCCAGCAGATGCGGATGCGCCGAACCCACCTCCAACTGGGTGCGCAGCGAGGCGATCGGGCTGCGCAGTTCGTGCGACGCGTCCGCGACGAACCGGCGCTGCCGGTCGACCGCCGCTTCGAGCGAGGTGAGCGTCTCGTTGGTGGTCCGCGCGAGCCGGGCGACCTCGTCGCGGCTCCTGGGCTGCGGCACCCGCCGGGACAGGTCGCCCGACGCGGTGATCGCCGCCATCTCCCGCCGGATGCCCTCCACCGGGGTGAGCGCACGTCTGGTCACCAGCCAGGTGACTCCGCCGACGACGAGGAGGAGCAGCGGAAGCCCGGTCAGCATGGCGGCGGTCGCGGTGCGGACCGCACTCTGCCGGGCCGCGAGCGAGGCCCCGGCGCGGACCACGACCTTCCGCTTCGCCTGGTCGGTGACCTCGATGGTGACGAAGCGGTAGTCGCCGGTGCGGCCGTCCACGGTGACCCGCGCCGTCGTGTGCGACAGCACGTCACCGACGCTGCCGAGGGCGGGCGGGGCGGTGGTGGCGTCGTCATGGCCGCCGCCGCTCTCGTCCCCGCCGTCCTGACCGCGGTGGTCGTCGGCGCGCGGACCGGCGGTCGCGCTGTTGTCGTCATCGCCCGGGCCGCCGCTCCGGCCCCGTCCGCCGTCGTCGAAGAGGGCGGGGGAGGGGGCCGGGACGGAAGACGCCGACGGCGCGGGGGACTTCGCGGCGGGCGGCGCCACCGGCGCGGTGACCGGACCCATGCCCTTCCCCGTGACGCGGGTGAGCCCCTTGCCCGCCGCGAGGAGGGTGCCGTCGGGTGTGATCACCTGCACGGGGTGGTCGCTCGCGTCCGGGAGCCGCAGATCCGGGTACGACGTGGGGGCCGGCACGTCCGCGATGATGTGGAGCGCGACGTCCCGTGCGGTGGAATCCGCCGCGCGGTCGGCCTGCCCGGTGAGGTTCGACCGCAGGGCGGCGAGCACCGCGACGGCCGCGGCGGCCAGGGCGATCGCGACGACCACCGTGGCGGCGAGGGTGGTCCTGGCCCGTACGGAGCCGAAGAGCCGGCCGCGGACCGCCCCGGTCACGGTGTCGCCAACCGGTAGCCGGCGCCGCGTACCGTCTGGATCGTGGCGGGCCCCAGCTTGCGGCGCAGCGTACTGATGTAGACCTCGATGATGTTGGGGTCCCCGGCGTAGGCGAAGTCCCAGACGTGTTCGAGGATGTGCGCCTTGGCGACGATCTCCCCCGGGCGGAGCGCGAGCTGCTCCAGCACGGCGAACTCCTTGGCGGTGAGCGCGATTTCGACGTCGTCGCGGAACACCCGGCGGGTGCCGGTGCCGATGACCAGACCCGCGGCACGCACCACCGGGGAACCGCCGGACGAGCCCCGGCGGCGCAGCAGGGCCTTGATCCTGGCGACCAGCACCACATACGAGAAGGGCTTGGTCAGATAGTCGTCGGCGCCGGTGTCGAGCCCCTCGGCCTCGTCGTACTCGCCGTCCTTCGCGGTCAGCATCAGGATCGGTACGTCGTTGCCGGCCGCGCGCAGGGCGGCGCAGATCCGGAACCCGTTCATACCGGGCAGCATGATGTCCAGCACGAGGAGGTCGTAGCCGTGCTCGCCGGCCAGGTGCAGCCCTTCGAGCCCGTCGTGGACCACGTCCACGGCGAAGCCCTCCGCTCCCAGGCCCTTGGCCAGGGAGACGGCAAGGCGTCTCTCGTCCTCCACGATCAGCAGGCGCACGCGGTAAGCGTGACAGACCGTACCTGAAGGAGTCTTCAGGTCGCTTCAGGCTGCGTTCAGCTCGCCCGGCCGACAGTGAGGCCACCCAGGTTCCCGCGGGTTCGGCGGGTTCCACCGGAGCACCGAGGAAGGCATCGAGATGAAGCAGAAGATCGTGGTCGCGGCGACTGCGGCCGTCATCGTCCTGGGCGCGGGCGCGTACACGGCGGTGGCCGCGGGCACCGACGACCGCCCCGGCCCGTCCGTCACGACCCCGGCCACGACCCGGGCGACGACCCCGGCCACCACTTTGCCCACCACCCCGCCCACCACTCCGCCCGCACCCACTGCGACGCCGGACCGCCACGGGGGCCGTACCACCCCGGACGACAACCCGGGCGCGTACGACCGGCGGGGCGGAGAGGGGACGGACGACAACCCCGGGGCGCATCACCAGCGGGGCCGCGGGGACGGCGGGCGGCACGGGGGGCGTGACGCCTAGAGGCCGGCTGAGCGGACTTTCGCGGTGGGGGCGACCTGACACGGTCGCCCCCACCGCTGCGTGCCGGGCCGGCACCGGCCCGCCGGCGGCCGGTGTCAGTCGAGGTGGAAGACCTCTTCGGCCGGCGCCCACCACTCGCCTTCCGCCGCGGTGCCGAGAGGCTGCTGGCAGGGGTCGGTGAGCTTCCACCACTCACGGGTCGCCGGGTCCGCGGCTATCGCCGCGGTGTCTGCCTCGTAGTCGTCGCCGGTGTACTCCAGGTAGCTGAAGAGCAGCCCGTCCCTGAGGAAGATCGAGTAGTTGCCGATGTGCGCCCGCCGGAGTGCGGCGAGCACATCGGGCCAGGCGGCGGCGTGCAGGGCCCGGTACTCGGCCTCCTTCTCGGGACGCAACCGGATCACGGCGGCCATTCGGCGCATGGGGACCTTCCTACCGGGTGGCTCGTCGGCGGGGCACGGCGCGGCGGCCCCGCCCGTAGAGTGCGGGCGCTGGATCTGCGCCACCCTACTCCGCCGAGAAGAGTCTGCTTCATGTGATGCTCAGGACCCTATGGATCTGCTTCTTGTCGGACAAGAGCCCGCATCCGGTCGGCGAAATTTCCGCCAATACGTCCGTAAAACATCCGATTTGGAGGAGCGAGTGGATGAATTTCGAACCAAGGTCTTCCCTTCGCTTAACACCGCTGTCATAGTGGCGGCGCAAATGAATCTGATTCATCTCATGGTGAGGAGGTCGCCCGATGCCAGGTGAAGAGCAGCCACCCACCAGGGGAAGTGACCAGACGTCAGGCCGCTACCGTCCGGGCTACGAACTCGTCGCGGAGCAACTGCTGACCTACATCGCCGAGCAGAACCTGCGGCCCGGCGACCGGCTCCCCACCGAGCAGGGGCTCGCGCAGATCCTGGGCGCCACCCGGAACGTCACCCGCGAGGGCGTCAAGGTGCTCGCCGCACTCGGGCGGGTCAGCGTCCGGCGCGGTGCCGGCATCTTCGTCGCCGAGTCGCCCGGCGGGATCGCCGACGACCACCTCGCCCACTTCCAGCCCACCCGTATGGAGCATGTGCTGATGCTCCTCGACTACCGGACCGTGATCGAGTCGGAGACCGCCCGCCGGGCGGCGGCCCTGGCCACCCCGATCCAGGTGCGCGACATCAAGGAGAGCGCGCAACTGTCGCTGGACACCGGGCAGGTACAGGACGTGGACGCCTTCGCCGCGGCCGACGCCCGGTTCCACGACGCGGTCGGCGTCGCGGCGCACAACGTCTTCCTGCGGGCGAGCGTCGGCAATGTGCGCCGCCTGGCCGCGCAGTCCGACGTCCTGCTCTTCCACGGGGACGTACCCGGTTCGCTGGCCGTCGCCGGCCGGCAGCACCTGGCCATCGCCGAGGCGGTCGCGGCCGGCGAGGCCGACCGCGCCGCGGAACTGATGGCCGAGCACATCGCCACCACCCGCCACCAGTTCGAACGCAAGATCCGCGACCGGCTCTTCAACCTCTCCGAGCGTCCCGGCGAGAGAGCCCCGTCCGTTCCCGAGCCCCGGGACGCGGCAGCACCGCAGCAGCAACCGCCACCGGAGACGTCCGTCTCCTGAGCCGGTCGGGCGCCGGCGACCACGACCCGTGGACAGAGCCGCCCAACGCCAGGGAGCCCGGGCCACCGCCCGGGCTCCCGGAACCACCATCCCGCAGGCGATTGGAAACCCGTGTCGACCCCCTCTGCTCCATATCGCACTCCAGTCCGAAAAAGAGGGCTGAGAGCCATCGTCGCCGTCCTGGCCCTGGCCGGCGCCGCGATACCCCTCGGCGCCGGCTCCGCGCAGGCGTCCTCGCACCAGCCCCCCGCCAGGACCGTCTACGTCTCGCCGGTCTCCGGCCACGACACCGGGGCCGGCAGCAGCGCGCACCCGTTCAAGACCCTCCAGCACGCCCGGGACTTCGTCCGCACCATCAACCACCACCTCGACCGTGACATCCACGTCGAACTGCGGGAGGGCACCTACCAGTTGCCCGCCACCTTCACCCTGACCGGCCAGGACTCCGGCACCGGCGGCCACCGGATCGTCTACGAGGCCGCCCCCGGCGCCCACCCGGTGATCAGCGGCGGCAGCCAGGTCACCGGCTGGACCCTCGCCGACCCGGCACACCACGTCTACAAGGCGCACGTCGGCAGCCTCGACACCCGGCAGCTCTACGTCAACGGCTCGCTGGAGACCCGCGCCCGCGGTCCGGAGAACCCGCCCGGGTTCACCAAGACCGCGACCGGCTACACCATCACCGACACCAGCCTCGACGCGTACAAGAACCCGTCGGACCTGGAAATCGTCAGCCGCTGGGGCTGGATGATGTACCGCTGCCCGGTGCAGTCGGTCTCCGGCACCACCCTGACGATGCAGCAGCCCTGCTTCCACAACGCCAACCTCCACGAGGGCCAGGAGATCCAGAACCCGACCTGGCTGGAGAACGCCCGCGAGCTGCTGGACACCCCCGGCGAGTGGTACCTCGACCGGAGCAAGGGCGACCTCTACTACATGCCCGAGGCCGGCCAGGACCTGCGGACCGCCACCGTCACCGTGCCGCGCGTCCAGGATCTCGTCGACCTCGACGGCACCCCCGGCCACCCGGTGAGCGGCATCTCCTTCAAGGGCCTCACCTTCTCCTACGCCACCTGGCTCGCGCCCAGTTCGCCGGACGGCGTGGTCGAGGGCCAGGCCGGCTTCCGAATCGTCGGCGACGACAATCCGGACTTCGACTCGACCCGGCTGAAGTGGGTCAAGACCCCCGGCGCGGTCAACGTCGGCTACGGACACGGCATTTCCTTCGAGGACAACACCTTCACCCACCTCGGCGCGGTCGGGCTCAACCTGAACACCGGCACCCAGGGCACCGTGATCAAGGGCAACGTCTTCAAGGAGATCGCGGCCACCGGCATCCAGATCGGCGGCACCGACGTCATCGACGCCCACCCCGACGACCCCCGCTCGATCACCAAGGACAACACGGTGACCGACAACGTCGTCACCGATGTCGCCGACCAGTACAACGGCTCGCTGGGCATCCTCGCCGGCTACACCGACCACACCGTGATCACCCACAACAAGGTCTACGACCTGCCCTACAGCGGCATCTCCGTCGGCTGGGGCTGGGGCCTGACCGACAAGGGCGGCGACTCCAACTACCCCGGCAACTCCGGGGTCCCGGTCTGGGACACACCGACCACCAGCCGCGACAACGTGATCAGCGACAACGAGATCAGCGACATCATGCAGCACCAGGCGGACGGCGGCGCGATCTACACCCTCAGCGCCAACCCCGGTGGTGTGGTCTCGGGCAACTACATCCGCGGCATCCCCTCGCAGGCCTACGGTGCCATCTACCAGGACGAGGGCAGCCGTTACTGGCACACCACGCAGAACGCCTTCTGCGACGTGGCCTACCAGTGGCTGCTGCTCAACCACGGCATGGACATCACCGCGGACCACAACTTCACCACCACCTCCGCCTACAGCGCCCAGTTCAACAGCACCGACGACACCATCAGCGGCAACACGACCGTCGACAGCTGCGCCCAGCTCCCGGCCTCCATCGTGAAGAACGCCGGCCTGGAGCCCGCCTACCAGCACCTCGACCCCGACCCGGTGAGCACCGACCACCAGGCGCCCACCGCGCCCGGCACTCCCACCGCCGTCGCCGACTTCCCGACCGTCGCCGACCTCAGCTGGCCGGCCGCGACCGACAGCACCGGCGTCACCGGTTACGCGATCCGCCGGGACGGCGTGCTGGTCAGCGCCTCCACCGGCACCTCCGCCCGTATCCCCGGCCTGACCGGCGGAGCGACGTACCACTTCACCGTCACCGCCCGGGACGCGGCGGGCAACGAGTCGCGGCCCAGCACACCGGTCACCGTCACGATGCCCGCGGGCACCGACCTGGCGCAGGGCAAGACGGTCACCGTCTCGTCGTACTCCGACCCCAACACCCCTGACCTGGCGGTCGACGGTGATCTGTCGACCCGCTGGGCGCAGGGCCTGGGCCTGCCCGACCCGTCCTGGATCCAGGTCGACCTCGGCGCGCAGTACGACGTCAGCGGCGCCATCACCACCTTCGAGAAGGCGAGCGGTTACCGCTACCGCATCGAGGTCTCCCCGGACGAGGCGCACTGGACCACCCTGGACGACCACACCGCGGCCGCCACCACCGATGCGACCAACTACGCACCGGCCACCGGTGATGTCACCGGCCGCTATGTGCGGCTGACGGTCACCGGCTCCAGCTTCAACGGCGGCAGCGTCTACGAACTCCAGGTCTACGGAACCGCGTTGCCGCCGAGCACCGACCACCAGGCGCCGACCGCGCCCGGCCGGCCCACCGTCACCCCGGTACTGCCCAGCGTCGCCGACCTCAGCTGGCCGGCCGCGACCGACGACACCGGCGTCACCAGCTACGCGGTCTACCAGGACGGCAAGCGGATCGCCGTCACCGGCGCCACCACCCTGCGGGTCGGCGCACTGACCCCGCAGCAGGACTACGGCTTCACGGTCGTCGCCCGCGACGCGGCACTCAACGCCTCCCCGGCTTCCCCCGGAGCCACCGTCACCATGCCCGCCGACCACGACCTGGCACAGGGCAAGACGGTCACCGCGTCGTCGTACTCCGACCCCAACACCCCCGGCCTGGCGGTCGACGGTGATCTGTCGACCCGCTGGGCGCAGGGCCTGGGCCTGCCCGACCCGTCCTGGATCCAGGTCGACCTCGGGGCGGTGACCCAGGTCTCCAGCGTGGTCACCACCTTCGAGAAGCCCAGCGGCTACAAGTACCTGCTGGAGTACTCCACCGACGGCGCCGACTGGTCGACGCTCGACGACCACACCGCGGACTCCACCTCCGCCGCGGCGAACTACTCCTTCCCCGCCGCCCCGGTCGCCGCCCGCTACCTGCGGCTGACCGTCACCGGCTCCAGCTTCAACGGCGGCAGCGTCTGCGAACTCCAGGCGTACGGGGGCTTCTGACCCCGTCGCCGGCAGCCGCGCCCGCCGGCCCGACCACCACAGCAGCAGCTCACAGAGGCAGAAAGCACGGATGAAGATCACTCATGTCGAAGTCCACCGGATCGACGTTCCCGCGGCCGATCCGCCCTTCCGCTGGCGGGAGGGACTGAGCGGCAGCGCTCCGGTGGGTGACGGCGCGGTCCTGCGGATCGGCACCGACGAGGGCGCCGAGGGGGTGGCGCTGTTCGCCCGGCCGGGAGCGGCCGCCACCTTGCAGGACCTGGTGGACCGGGTCTTCCGCGACGAACTCGTCGGCCAGGACCCGCTGCGCCGCGAATGGCTCTGGCACCGGGTGTGGGAGCTCGACCGCATCCACGAACTCCCGCTCCCCACCCTCGGCCTCATCGACACCGCCCTGTGGGACCTGGCCGGACGGATCGACGGCCGCCCGGTCTGGCAGCTGCTCGGCGGCTTCCGCGACGCCATCCCCGCCTACGCCTCCACCTCCACCTTCGCCACGACCGAGGAGTTCCTCGACGTCGCGGACCAGTGCCTCGAACTCGGCTACCGCGGCATCAAACTGCACGCCTGGGGCGATGCCCGCCGGGACGCGGCGCTCTGCCTGGCCCTGCGCGAGCACGTCGGCCCCGACGTACCGCTGATGTACGACGGCTCGGCCGGCTTCGACCTGCCCGACGCGATCCGCCTGGGCAAGGCCCTCGCCGAGGCGGACTACCTCTGGTACGAGGAGCCGATCCGCGAGTTCAGCATCAGCGCGTACCGGACCCTGGCCGCGTCCGTCACCGTGCCGCTGCTGGTCGCCGAGACCTCCGACGGCGTCCACATGAACTCCGCCGACTTCATCCGGGCCGGCGCCGCCACCTTCGGGGTACGGGCAGGCACCACCCTGCGCGGCGGCATCACCGGGGCCATGCGCACCGCCCACCTGGCCGACGCCTTCCGGCTGCGCGCCGAGGTGCACGGCTCCGACATCCCCAACCACCACCTGTGCATGGCGATCTCCAACACCACGTACTACGAGTCCCTCGTCACCGCGACGAGGGTGGTGCGCGAGCGCCATGTGGACAGCCGCGGGCTCGTCCACGCGCCCACCGGCCCCGGTATCGCCCTTCCGCTCGACTACGGCTACGGACCCGAACTCCAGCGCTTCGTCGAGCAGCCCAGCTGAACCGCCGAACACGAACAGATGTGAACCGACGTGAACAGAAAGGCAAGACGATGAGGTCTTCCGGATCTCCGAGAACCGGCCTGCGCCGCACCGCCGTACGGGCCGGCGCCGCGCTGCTGGCCATGGTGACCGCCACCGTGCTGGCCGGCTGTGCCAGCGCCGACACCGCGCCGAAGTCGGACACGGCCGGGCAGTCGGCGTTCAAGCCGGCCCCCCAGAAGGACGGTTCCCAGATCACCGTCTGGGCGGACTCCACCCGCCTGCCGGCGGTGCAGGCGTACCAGAAGTCCCACCCCGGCGTGAAGATGAAGATCGTCACCTACGACGGCGGCGCGGACGGCTCCACCTACCTGCAGACGAAGGTCCAGCTCTTCGACCGGACCGGCAGCGGGTGGCCCGATGTCGTCTTCGGCACCCCGACCGACGTCACCTGGGCCTCGGCCCCCACCAAGCCGGGTGCGACCCCGTTCGCGGCGCCCCTGGACCAGAAGCTGGTGCCGCAGAGCACGCTGGACGGTTTCGCCAAGGGCTCGCTGACCCCCTGCCAGTTCAACGGCCACACCTACTGCCTGCGCAACGACATCGCCCAGGTCGTGCTCTGGTACAACAAGAAGCTGATGGACCAGTGGGGATACCAGGTCCCCACCACCTGGGCGCAGTACGAGGCGCTCGGCGAGCAGGTCGCCAAGGAGCACCCCGGGTACCTGGTCGGCTCGGTCGGCGACACCAACTCCCAGGAGTCGTACCTGTGGTCCAGCCAGTGCCCGGCGTTCAGCCTGGTCAAGGCGGACACCCTGCGGGTGGCGCTGCAGGACCCGAAGTGCACCCGGATGGCGACGCTGCTCGACAAGCTGATAGCCGCCAAGGCCGTCACCACACAGGGCTTCTTCAGCCAGGGCTTCGCCAAGAGCGGCGGCTCGAAGGTCCTGATGGCCTACGGTCCCTCGTGGTACGGCCAGTACCTGTTCAAGGCCGCCTTCAACACCCCCGCCAAGCAGATGGCCGCTGCGCCGCCGCTGACCTGGCCCGGTGAGACCACCGCCTCGACCGGCAACGTCGGCGGCGGCGTGTGGATGGTCTCGGCGCACAGCGCCAACCTCAAGGCGTCCACCGACCTGGCCGCCTGGCTCACCACCTCCAACGACAACCAGGCGTCGGCGCCCACCTACCCCGCCTACACCGCGGCGGCCACCGCGTGGCTGGCCAACCCGGCCAACCGCGACTACTTCGCCACCGACGTCAGCGGCCCGTTCCAGCAGGCGGCCGGCGAGGTGTGGACCGGCTGGTCGAACACCAAGTTCTCCGACGCGACCGCCTGGTCCAGCGTCGTCCTGCCGGCGCTGACCGCGGGCAAGACCCTCACCGAGACGCTGCCCGCCTGGCAGAGCGCGATCAGCGACGAGGCCAAGGCCGACGGATACCAGGTGACCAACCAATGACGCTGCCGGCCACCCGGCGCGTCACCGTCTCCACCCCCCGCCGCGGCACCTCGCCGCGGCGGCGGGCGGGCGGGGCCGCGGGCTACTTCTTCATCGCCGGATACACGCTCCTGCTGCTCGCCTTCGGCGTCTTTCCCACCTGCTACGCCTTCTATCTGGCTTTCACCAACGACGCGGGCCAGTTCACCGGGCTCAACCAGTTCACCAAGGTGGCGCGGGACTACCGCTTCGTGCCCGCCTTCAGCCATGTGCTGGTCTACCTGGTGATGTGGCTCGTCGTCCTGGTGGTCCTCACCGTGCTGACCGCCGTCGTGCTGCGCGGCCGGGTCCGCCCCGGCCTGTCGGCGCTGCTGCGGTTCCTCTACTACATCCCCGGCGCACTGGCCGGCGTCGCCAGCGTCCTGGTGTGGCTCTTCATGCTCGACCCCGACGTCAGTCCGGTCTCCTGGCTGCTGAAGTCGTTCGGCCTGGACAGCTTCGCCGCGGTGCTCGCACCCGGCAATCTGCCGGTGATCTTCGTACTGATCGCCTTCTGGACCGGCGCCGGCGGGTGGATGGTCGTGATGTACGGGGCGCTGAACAACATCCCCGACGAGGTGCTGGAAGCCGCCCGGATGGACGGCGCCGGGCCCTGGCGGACCGCCTGGTACATCCAGATCCCGATGATCAAGCAGTGGATCGCCTATATGACGATCCTCGCCTTCGCGGCCGGCACCCAGTTGTTCGTCGAGCCGCAACTCCTGCAGACCGCCAGCCTCGGCCGGGTCAGCCCCGCCTGGTCGCCCAACCAGCTCGCGTACGTCTACGCCTTCCAGCAGGGCGACTTCAACGGCGCCGCCGCGATCTCGGTCTTCCTGCTGGCCCTCGGTCTGCTCTGCGCCGGGCTGCTGGTGGCCCGCTCGGACATGTTCACGTTGGATGAGAAATGACCCAGACCACCCTGCCCCTGAGCGCGCCGGGCCGGCGCGCCACGCCGTCGCGTGCCGTCTCGGTCGCGGTCGTCGCCGTCCTGCTGGCCGCGCTGCTGGTGTTCTTCGTGCTGCCGGTGATCTGGCTGCTGCTGGCGCCGTCGAAGACCGCCGGCCAGATCGTGCACGACAACCCGCTCTCCTTCGGCTCCTTCCAGCAGATCGGCGCGGCCTGGCGGCACCTGTTCGCCTTCCAGGACGGCGCGGTGCTGATCTGGCTGCGGAACTCCGCGGTCTACTCGGTCGGTTCGCTGGTGCTGACGCTGCTCACCAGCCTGCCGGCCGGTTACGCCCTGGCCCTGACCCGGTTCCGCGGGCGCAAGACGCTGCTGGTCATCACGCTGGTGACGATGATCATGCCGTCGGCGACGCTGGTGCTGCCGATCTTCCTGGAGCTCAACCGGTTCCACCTCATCGGCACCGTCTGGTCGGTGATCCTGCCGTTCTCGTTCTACCCGTTCGGCGTGTACCTGGTGTACATCTACTTCGCCACGAGCCTGCCGCGCGACCTGCTGTCGGCGGCCAGGATCGACGGCTGCAGCGAGTGGCAGCTCTTCACCCGGATCGCCCTGCCGCTGGCGAAGCCGGTCGTCGGGCTGGTGGCGTTCTTCAGTTTCGTCGGCAACTGGAACAACTTCTTCCTGCCGTACCTGGTCCTCCCCAACAGCGACGAGTTCCCGATCCAGGTCGGCCTGAACCAACTGCTCAGCTCCACCCCGTCGTTCAACCCGGTGGCAGGAGCCGGTCTGAACATCACCATCCCCGAACTCTCGCTGGCGATCATCGTCGCCATCCTGCCGGTCCTGGTCCTCTTCCTCTTCTCGCAGCGCACCCTGGTCTCCGGCATGCTGGCCGGCGCGACGAAGGAGTGAAGGCGGACGGCCCGGCGGGGCGGGAGCGCCGGAGCCCTACGCGCCGCGGCTGACCAGGCGGTGCGGGTGCGCGGGATACACGCCGAGGTTGCGTACCTCGGAGGAGAAGAAGGCGAGCTCCTCCAGCGCCAGCGCCACCCGCGGTTCTTCGGCGTGGCCGTCGATCTCGATGTAGAACCGGCTGGCGTGGAGCCCGGCGCCCATCTGGTAGCTCTCGATCTTGGTGATGTTGACGGCGTTGCTGGAGAAGCCGCCCAGCGCCTTGTACAGCGCGCTGGGGATGTTGCGGACGGTGAAGAACAAGCTGGTGACCATCGGGCCGTCGCCGACACCGGGGTGCACGGCCTGCCGGGAGAGCACGATGAAGCGGGTGGTGTTGTCGTGTTCGTCCTCGACCCCGTCCAGCAGGATGTCGAGACCGTACTGCGCCGCCGCGGCGGGGGGTGCCAGTGCGCCGTGGCGGGCGTCGCCCAGCTCGGCTACCTCCCGGGCGGCGCCCGCCGTGTCGTCGCTCACCAGGGTGCGCCAGCCGCCGTCGCGCAGGACCTTCCGGCACTGGCCCAGGGCGTGCACATGGCTGCGGACGGTTTCGAGCTGTGCCGGCGAGGTGCCGCTCGGTGCCATCAGCGCGAAACGGATCGGCAGGAAGTACTCGGCCACGATGGACAGGCCCGACTCGGGCAGCAGGTGGTGCACGTCGGCCACCCGGCCGGCCGCCGAGTTGTCCACCGGGATCACCGCCACGTCGGCCACCCCTTGGGTGACCGCGTCCATGGCCTGCTCGAAGGTGCGGCAGGGCAGCCGCGTGCCGCCCGGGTAGAGGGCTTCCGCCGCGATGGCCGAATTCGAGCCGGGCTCGCCCTGATAGGCGGTGACGGTGGTCATGTCCACGAGATTCCTTGCGTGTGCGGCGCCGACGGCGGTCCGGCGGACCGGCTCCGCGGGACCGGCGCCGCGGGTCGGCGACGCGGCTCCGCGGCAAGCCACTGACATCGTATGACGCGGCGCCGCTGTCCCCCGAATCGGGCCCGCGAGGCGGCAGCGGGCGTTCGGCTTTCACCCGCGTGTGCAACTGTTGCCGGCGACGGCAAACCGCTGGTGCACGTCTGGAGTCGCTGTCACGCCTTTCGGGCTCCTGGCTCTGGCCATCGCCCACCGGGGAGGATGAGCACATGCCCTTCGACATCGCACAGGTCCGCAGCGAATTCCCCGCCCTCGCCGAAGGGGTGGCCCACTTCGACGGACCTGGCGGTTCGCAGGTGCCGCGTGCGGTCGGGCAGGCCGTCGCCGAGACGCTGTGCAGCGGCATCGCCAACCGCGGGGCGGTCACCGCCGCCGAGCGGCGGGCGGAAGCCGTGGTCACCGGCGCCCGCGCGGCCGTCGCCGACCTGCTGGGCTGCCGGCCCGCAGGCGTGGTGTTCGCCCGGTCGATGACCCAGGCGACGTACGACATGGCCCGGGCGCTCGCCAAGGGATGGAGCGGCGGGGACGAGGTGGTGGTGACCCGGCTGGACCACGACGCCAACATCCGCCCCTGGGTGGCCGCGGCGGAAGCGGCCGGCGCGACCGTGCGATGGGCCGACTTCGACCCCGGCACCGGCCGCCTCACGGTGGACGACGTGGCCGCCGTACTCTCCCCCCGGACCCGCCTGGTGGCGGTGACCGCCGCGTCGAATCTGCTCGGGACCCGCCCGGACATCCCGGCCGTCGCGGCGGCGGCCCACGCGGTGGGGGCCCTGGTCTACGTGGACGGGGTCCATCTGACGCCGCACGCGCCGGTCTCGATGGCGGACCTGGGCGCGGACTTCTACGCGTGCTCGCCGTACAAGTTCTTCGGCCCCCACCACGGAGTGCTGGCCGCCGCCCCCGAACTGCTGGAAACGGTCCACCCCGACAAGCTGCAGCCGTCCACCGATGCCGTCCCCGAGCGCTTCGAACTCGGCACGCTGCCCTATGAGTTGCTGGCCGGAACCACGGCCGCCGTCGACTTCGCCGCGGCGCTCGGCGGGAGCCGCGACGGCTCCCGCCGCACCCGCCTGCTGGACTCGATGCGGCAGGTCGAGACGTACGAGGCGGAACTCTTCGCACGGCTCCTCGATGGCCTCGCGGCGATCGGCGCGGTGACCCTCCACGGCTCGCCCGGGGACCGCACCCCCACCGCGCTCTTCTCCGTGGCCGGCCGCTCGCCCCAGGAGGTGTACGAGCACCTCGCGGCCCTCGGTGTGAACGCCCCGGCCGGCAGCTTCTACGCGATCGAGCCGGCCCGCCGCATCGGCCTCGGCGCCGCCGGCGCGGTCCGCGCCGGCATCTCCCCGTACAACACCACCGACGACGTCGACCGGCTGCTGGCCGGAGTCGCCTCCGCCGCCCGCTGACCGGCCCCGGGCGATCCGCCGGCCCCCTGACGACGCCGGCCGGTCAGTCGCTGAAGGCCCAGCCGGTCCAGTGGTGAACCTCGATGGTGACGAGCGGGCCCTGCGGAGGTGCCTCGGCGTACTGGGGGTATTTGCGGCGGAGTCCGGCCACCGCGCGCTCGTCCGGCGCGCTGTGGACGCGCGCGCGGCCGTCGGCGCGGGTCCACCACAGGGTGGACCAGTCGGCGGCGTAGTGGTCGGCGAGGACCGCCACCGCGGGGTTCTGCGTGATGTTCCGCAGCCGCCGCAGATCGGTCGAGCGCTTGGGTTTGTGGTCGACGGCGAACCAGATCGTGTCGCCGTCCACCGCGAAGGTGATGGGCACGATGTGCGGCACTCCGGCCGCGTCGGCGGTCGCCAGCCGGGCGACGGGGGAGCCGGCGAAGCGCCGGCGGACCTCGGCCACGGAGAGGTTCATACCGCGAACGTACCCACCCGGGCGGGCCCGGACGGCACGCGACGCCCGGTCGCAGGCCCGGAAGACAGCCGGCATCACGACCGATCGCAAAACGTGATCGATCCCGATCAGGAATCGGCGTTGGACGGCGGCGCCCCGGTCCTGCATGCTCATGGACATGATGACCCACGTGCTCGCGAGGAGGTCCGGACCCGCTCCGGTCCGCGATGCCGTGTGCGGTCCGGTCGGCGCCAAGGCCGCGCCGCGACTGACCCAGCGCCGGGTGATCGACTTCGGCACCGCCACGTCCGCGCGCTGTCGTCGCGGCTGACGTTCCCTTCGGTACGGATCACGCCGCCGGGCGCTTCCCGCGCGGCATGAAGGTCCGCGCCCTCCCCCTGCCCTGACCGGCACCTCTGCCGGCCCGTCAGCCACGGGCCGCGCCCCCCTGCCGCACCGCTCCCCGCCGGGCGGCCGTTTCTGTCGCGAGGACCCCTTCATGACTTCCGTCAGCACAGTTCCCGCCGTCGTCGCCTGGGACAATCCACCTCATCTCGCCCCGCGTGGCACCGTCGTGCTGCTGCCCGGGCGGGGCGAGGACCCGCGGCTGTACGAACGCTTCGGGTCGCGGATCGGCGCCGACGCCTACCGGGTGCGGGCCGTGGCCGACCCGACGCGCTGGCCGCAGGACGCCGCTGAGCAGGTGCGGCAGCTGCGCGCGGACAAGGAGTCGCCGCGGCCGTTCGTACTCGCCGGGTCCGACGCCGGAGCGCTCTTCGCGGTCGGGCTGGCGGCCGGTGGTGACGTGGAGGTGGACGCCCTGCTGCTGGCCGGGCTGCCGGTCCCGCAGCAGGAGCAGACCACTGTCCCGTGGGAGGACGAACTCGCCGCGCGGACCTCCTGCCCGACCCACCGCGGCCGGCTCGAAGCAGCCGGCCGGGTCGAGCGAGGCGCCCTGTACGCGCCGCTGCCCCCCGCCTGGTTCGAACGCGCGGACCTGGCCGCCATCAGCGTCCCGGTGCTCGCACTGCACGGCGCCGAGGACCCCGTCAGCCCGCCGGCCCACGCACGCGCCGCCTACGCCGCAGCCCCCGCCGCCGAACTGGTCACCCTGGTCGGCGGCCGGCACGACGCCCTCAACGACATCTCGCACCGCACCAGCGCCGCCACCGTGCTGCTCTTCCTGGAACGGCTGCGCGCCGGCGCGGACGCCCCGGCCGTCGCCGTCCGAGAGGAGCTGCACCCGTGACCCGCTATGTGATCATCGGCGCGGGCGCGGTGGGCGTCACCTTCGCCGAGGCGCTGCACCGCGCCGGTGCCGACGTCCTGCTGGTGGCCCGCGGCCGGCAGCTCGCCGCGCTGCGCGAGCACCGGCTGCGCCTGGTCCGGCCGGACGGCACAACGGACGTGACCGTGCCGTACGCCGGCGGCCCGGACGAGGTGACGCTCACCGGGGACGACGCACTGGTCCTCGCGGTGAAGTCGCAGGACACCGAGCGGACCGTGGCGGAATGGGCCTGGCAACCGGTGACCCGGCACGACGGCGGCCGGTCGACCGCCGCCGCAGAACTGCCTGTCGTGGTCCCGCAGAACGGTCTGGAGAGCGAGCGCATCGCGCTGCGCCGCTTCGCCGACGTGCTGGGCGCGAGCGTATGGGTGCCCGCGGTGTACGTCGAGGAAGGCGTCGTGATCTCACCCGCCGCCCCGACCCCGGCGGCGCTGTGGATCGGCCGCTACCCGGCCGGTGCCGACCATCCGCTGCTCGGCCGGCTGGCCGCGGACCTGCGCGCCGCCGACTTCGCGGTGCGGGTGGTCCCGGACATCATCGGGTGGAAGACCGCCAAGCTGATCGGCAACACCGTCAACGGACTGGAGGCGCTGTACCGTCCCGGCGCGCTCCGCGACGCGGCCGCGGCGCTGCTCGCCGAAGAGGCCAGGGACGTCCTCGCCGCCGCCGGACTGCCCGTGGCGGACCGCGACGCACCGGGCGGACCCGACCTGTCCGGACTCACCCTCCACGACATCCCCGGCTTTCCCCGCGGGGGCAACTCCACCTGGCAGAGCGTGGCCCGGGCCGGTTCGCTGGAAGTCGACCATCTCAACGGCGAGATCGTGCTCCAGGCGCGCCTGGCCGGACGGACGGCGCCCGCCAACTCCGCGGTCGTGGCACGCCTGCGGCGGGCGGTCCGGGAGGGCACGCCGGCCGGCTCCCTCGGCGACGCCGACCTCGCGGCCACCGTCCCCGGCCTCCCGCCCCGGGTGCTGATCTCCGCCCCCGACCTGCGCGCGGAGACCGCCGGCGACCACCCGCCCGTCCTGCTCGACGTCCGCTGGGCACTGGGCGACCCCGACGGCCGCGGCCACTACCGGCGCGGGCACATCCCCTCGGCGGTCTACGCCGACCTGGACACCGAACTGGCCGCGCCCGCCACTCCGGCCGCGGGCAGGCACCCGCTGCCCGACCCGGCGGCACTCCAGCAGGCGGCCCGCCGCTGGGGCATCACTGCGGACCGCCCTGTCGTGGTCTACGACGACGCCGGGGGACTGGCCGCGGCCCGGGCCTGGTGGCTGCTGCGCTGGGCGGGCGTCGCCGACGTCCGGATCCTCGACGGCTCCCTCGCCGCCTGGCGGGCCATCGGCGGTCCCCTGGCCGAGGGCGACGAGACCGCCGCGGCGCCCGGTGACATCGTGCTCGCCCCCGGGCGGCTGCCGGTGCTCACCGCCGACCAGGCCGCCGGACTGCCCCGTCACGGCGTCCTGCTGGATGCCCGGGCGGGGGAGCGCTACCGCGGGGAGACCGAGCCGGTGGACCCGCGGGCAGGTCACATCCCCGGCGCGATCAGCGCGCCCACCGCCGAGAACCTCGACGGGGCGGGCCGGTTCACCGGCGTCGAGGAGACCCGTAAGCGCTTCGCCGTCCTGGGGGCCGGCGACGGCCGGCCGGTCGGCGTGTACTGCGGGTCCGGCGTCACCGCGGCCCACCAGATCGCCGCGCTGGCGAACGCCGGCATCGAGGCCGCGCTCTACCCCGGCTCGTGGTCGGCATGGTCCGCCGACCCGCTGCGCCCGGTCGCGACCGGGCCCGAACCGGGTGGGGCCGGACCTGAACCGGGCAGGACGGGATCTGAACCGGGCGGGGCCGACGACCGGCACGCACCGAGCGTGCCAGAAACCCTGGGGGGAGAGCGATGAGCACCAGTGAGATGTCCCGGCCGGCCGGCCCTGCGGGCCCGGTGGGCAAGCCGGCCGAAGAGCCGCCCGCCGACGGCGGCGCCCAGCCGCCGGCGACGCTCGGCGGCGGGTCCGAGACGATCCGTCCGGCGCACGAGAGCACCCGCCGGCCCATCCCCCGGCCGGTCCGCCGCGCCTTCGGCCCGGTCGGCGCGCTGCTGCTGTGGTGGCTGCTCGGCAGGACCGGCGTCCTGTCCCCCGACACCCTCGCCTCGCCAGTCGCGGTCTTCCGCAAAGGCGGGGACCTGACCACCGGCGGGCAGCTCGGCTCGGCGATCTGGGCGTCCACCCAGCGCGTGGTCGAGGGCTTCCTGATCGGTGCGGTCGCCGGCACCTCGCTCGCCCTGCTCGCCGGGCTCTTCCGGCTCGGCGAGGACCTCATCGACGCCACCGTCGGCATGCTCCGGGCGCTGCCCTGGGTCGGCCTGATCCCGCTGTTCATCGTCTGGTTCGGCATCGACGAGAAACCGAAGATCGCCCTGGTGGTGATCGCGGTGACCTTCCCGCTCTACTTCAACATCTACGCCGGCATCCGCGGCGTCGACTCCCAGCTTGTGGAGGCCGGCACCGTCCTGGGCCTGAACAGGTGGGGGCAGATCCGGCACATCGTGCTACCCGGCGCCCTGCCCAGCGCACTGGTCGGCCTGCGCTACGCCCTCGGCAGCGCCTGGCTCGCCCTGGTCTTCGCCGAGCAGATCAACGCCACCAACGGCATCGGCTACCTGATGAACAACGCCGAGCAGTTCTTCCAGACCGACGTGATCGTGGTCTGTCTGGTCGTCTACGCCGTCCTCGGCCTGGTCAGCGACCTGATCGTCCGGCTGGCCACCACGTACCTGCTCTCCTGGCGCGCATCCTTCGACGGAGCATGACGATGACCACTCACCCAGCGCACTCCGCCCCGGCCGCCGGCTCCGCTCTCGACCCCGCCGCCGACACCGCTCCCGACTCCGTGGCCGAACCAGCGGCCGACACCTCCGTCCGGGTCAGGGGACTGGTCCGCGCCTTCGGCGAGCGCCGGGTGATCGACGGGCTCGACCTCGACATCAGGCCCGGCGAGTTCGTCGCCCTCCTCGGCCACAGCGGCTGCGGCAAGAGCACCCTGCTGCGGGTCCTCGCCGGTCTCGACCGCGACATCGAAGGCACGGTCACGGTGCCCCGCCGCCGCGCGGTGGCCTTCCAGGCGCCCCGGCTGCTGCCGTGGAAGAAGGTGTGGCGCAACGTCGTCCTCGGGCTTCCCGGCCGGGCCGACCGGGAACTCGCCGATCGCTACCTCGCCGAGGTGGGACTGACCGAACGCGCCTCGGTGTGGCCCAAGACGCTCTCCGGCGGCGAGGCCCAGCGCGTCTCACTGGCCCGGGCGCTGGTCCGCCGGCCCGATCTGCTGCTGCTCGACGAGCCGTTCGGCGCGCTCGACGCACTGACCCGGGTCAACGCCCAGCGCCTGGTGGGTGAGTTGTGGACCCGGCACAACTGCGGCGTCCTGCTGGTCACCCACGACGTGGAGGAGGCGGTGCTCCTCGCCGACCGGGTGCTCGTCATGCGGGACGGCGGCATCGCCCACGAGACGGTGGTCGGCCTGCCCCGGCCCCGTGACATCGGATCGCCGCAGTTCGTGGCGCTGCGTACCGACCTGCTGGCCAAGCTCGGCGTCGGGGACCGCGAACCGGCCGGCGCCTGAGCCGCCCTCCGCCGCCCTCCATCGCCCCCTGCCCGTAACGACCTTCTCGTACCGACCCTGAGGACACTCATGCCCCGCTCCGCCCTGCGGCTCTTCGCCGCGCTCTCCGCCGCCCTGGCCCTCAGCGTCTCCCTGGCCGCCTGCGGTGACTCCCCGAAGAAGGACACCGCAGTCCCCGCCGCCGACGGGCGCCCCGATCTGTCCGGCGTCACCCTCACCCTCGGCGACCAGGCCAACGGACTGCAGACCCTGCTCACCGCGGCCGGCACCCTCAAGGGCGCCCCCTACAAGGTGAAGTGGGCCGAGTTCCAGGGCGCGGCACCGCTCTTCCAGGCCATGCAGAGCGGCCAGGTCGACACCGGAACCGCCGCCGACCTGCCGACGCTGCAAGCGATCAGCGGCGGTCTGAAGATCAAACTCGTCGCCGCCGCCACCTCCAACGGAGCCGGCACCGCGATCATCGCCCGGCCCGGTTCCCCGGTGAAGACGGTCCAGGACCTCAAGGGCAAGGACGTGGTGGTCTCCTCGGCCAAGGGCAGCATCGCCGAGTACCTGCTGGCCAAGGTGCTCACCGACGCCGGGCTGAAGTACTCCGACGTCCATGTGCAGTACCTGCTGCCGACCGCCGCGCAGGCCGCGTTCAACGCCGGGAAGATCCAGACCTGGGCGACCTTCGGCATCTACCAGGACATCGCGGTGCAGAAGGGTGCCCGGATCGTCGTCGACGGCCGGGACGGCCGCACCAGCGGCGTCGGCTTCATCTCCGCCGCGCAGTCCTCGGTCGCCGACCCGGCCCGCAAGGCCGCCATCGCCGACTTCCTCAACCGGCTCTCCGCCGCCTACACCTGGACCACCGCGCACGCCGACGAGTACGCGCACGTCTTCTCCCAGAAGAACGGTGTGCCCGCCGACGTGGCCAGGACGGTCGTCTCCCAGGGCGCGAGCGCCCTCCAGCCGGTCTCACCCGACATCACCGCGAAGGTGCAGGGCGTCTCCGACCTGATGCACCGGATCGGTTCGCTGCCCACCGGCGTACAGGTGGCCGGCACGGCCGACACCTCCCTGTACCCCCACTCCCCGGCCAAGTGATCGGAGCCCCGCCATGCCCGTCGAGTTCATCAGCGCCACCCACACCACCAACACCACCGAGGCGAGCGGTCCGGGCCGGCACGCCGGCTTCGACGTCGACTACACCCGCCGCTTCGTACGGGCCCTCGACGACGGCGGCTTCGACTGGACGCTGGTCGCCTACAGTTCGGCGAGTGTCGACGCAGAACAGGTCGCCCAGTTCGTCGTGAACAACTCCGAGCGGATCAAGCCGATGCTGGCCCACCGGCCCGGCTTCGTCTTCCCCACCCGGGTCGCCAAAGCACTGGCCACCATCGACCGGATCGGGCGCGGGCGGCTCGGCCTGCACATCATCTCCGGCGGCAACGACCGCGAACAGGCCCGCGAGGGCGACTATCTGACGAAGGCCCAGCGGTACGCCAGGTCGGAGGAGTTCATCACCGTCCTGCGCGAGGTGTGGTCCGCGACCGGCCCGATCAGCCACGAGGGGCGGTTCTACCGGTTCGAGGACTTCGCCACCGAGATCAAGCCCTACCAGGACACCATCCCGGTCTCGGTCGGCGGCTCCTCCCGCGAGGCGTACGAGGTCGGCGGCCGACAGGGGGACATCTTCGGGCTCTGGGGAGAACCGCTGAAGGAGACCGCCGAGCAGATCGCCTCGGTCAACGCGGTCGCCGACGCGGCGGGCCGCCCGCACCCGCGGATCTGGGTCTCCTTCCGGCCCATCGTCGCCGCGACCGACGAACTGGCCTGGGAGAAGGCGCACGAGACCCTGAGCAAGGTGCGGCAGACCGTGGCCGCCGCACCCAAGGGCGCCCGCTACCCCGTGCCCGGCGACGGCGTCCCCGCCAACGCCGGTTCGCAGCGGCTGCTGGAGGTCGCCGCCCGCGGTGAACTCCACGACCGGGCGCTGTGGACGCCGCTGGTCACCGCGACCAACGCGGCAGGCAGCTCCACCGCGCTGGTCGGCAGCTACGAAACCGTCGCCAAGGCGCTGCTGGACTACGTGGACATCGGCTGCGAACTGCTCTCCATCCGCGGCTACGACCCGCTCAACGACGCGATCGACTACGCCCGTTACGTACTGCCGCTGGTCCGCCAGGAGCTGGCCCACCGTGCCGCGACCGGCGCGGCAGGCGCCGGCTCCCGGGGCGAACCGCTCGCCGCGGCCGGCTGACCCCACCGCCCGTTCCGCCCCGCGACACGACAAGGACCCCGCCCGTGCCCAGACCCCGTACCACCGCGCCGCCCCTCGCCCCGGCCGGCCACGACCGCAGCGGGGCCTTCCCGCACACGGCCATCCAGGCGGTGCACGACGCCGGACTGCTCACCGCGGACCGCTTCAAGCAGGCCGCGGGGGAGATCGGGACGCTGCTCTCCACCGCGGAACAGCTGATCTCCGGCGCCACCGGCCGGCTGGACCGGGCGGTCCCGGTGTCCGGCGCCGAGGCCCTGGCCGCCAAGGTGATCGCCGTACGCCATGCCACCGCCGCCGTCCAGGCCGGCGTGCGGCTGCTCGGCAACCCCGGGCTCGCCCAGGACAGCCCCTTGGAACGGCACTTCCGCGACATCCAGTCGGCCGGCGTGCACGCCTCGCAGGAGGACACCGCACTGCCCGGCATCGGAGCAGAGGTACCCGCCGCCTCCGGAGCGTCCTCATGAGCGGGCCCGCCCTGCCCGACGGCCGCTTCGCCACCGACCGCGAAACGGTGGACGCCCACCGGCTCGACCGGTCCGGCTGGGTGCCCGCCGGCCGGCCGCTCGGCGTGGCCCTGGCCGCATCCGTGGCCGATGTGCGGGCGGTGCTCCGCCACGCGAGCGCGACCGGCACACCGGTCGTCGTCCGCGGCGCCGGCACCGGCCTGTCCGGCGCGGCGGCGGCCACCGACGGCAGCATCGTGCTCGACGTCAGCCGGCTGAACCGGATCACCGAGATCTCGGTGGCCGACCAACTCGCCGTCGTGGAGCCCGGGGTCATCACCGCCGACCTGGACCGGGCCGCCGCCGCGCACGGCCTGCGCTACGCGCCCGACCCGGCGAGCGCCGCGATCTCCACCATCGGCGGCAACATCGCCACCAACGCCGGCGGCCTGCGCTGCGCGAAGTACGGGGTGACCCGCGACTCGGTGCTCTCCCTGGATGTGGTGCTCGCCGACGGCGAGGTGATCAGCACCGGCCACCGCACCGTCAAGAACGTCACCGGCTACGACCTCACGGGCCTGTTCACCGGCTCCGAGGGCACCCTCGGGGTGATTGTCGGCGCGACGGTGAGACTGCGTCCGCTGCCGGCCGGGACGGCCACCGTGGCCGCCTGGTTCGACGACATCGCCGCGGCGGCCGCCGCGGTCACCGCGATCGCGGCCGCCGGAGTACAGCCGGCCGTCGCGGAACTCCTCGACGCGCCGACCCTGGCCGCCGTCGAACGGATCACGCCGGGCGGACCCGCGGCCGGTGCCTTCCTGCTCGTGCAGACCGACGGACCCGCCGCCGCCACCGAGGCGGACCAGGTCCTGGCGGTGCTCGGCGACCGCACCGCCCGGGTCTTCGCCGCCCGGGACGACGCCGAGGCCGAACAGCTGCTGGCGGTGCGCCGCCAGGCGCTGCCCGCCCTGGAACGGCTCGGCCGGGTACTGATCGAGGACGTCGCGGTCCCGCGCTCCCGGCTCGCCGAAGCCGTCGAGGAGATCCAGGCGATCTCCAAGCGTCACGCCGTGCCGGTGTTCACCATGGCCCACGCCGCCGACGGCAATCTGCACCCGATCCTGGTGGTGGACCGGGACCGCGAGCTGGACGACGAGGTGTGGGCCGCAGCCGACGCGATCTTCACCATGGCACTGGACCTGGGCGGCACCCTCACCGGTGAGCACGGTGTCGGCGTGCTCAAGCGCACCTGGCTCGGGAACGACCTGGGGGAGCGGAACCTGGCGCTCCAGCGGCGGTTGCGCGCGGTCTTCGACCCGGCCGGGATCCTCAACCCGGGCAAGGCCGTATGACCGCCCGGCGTCAGACCCTGGTCGCCAGCAGGTCGCGGACCGCCGCGGCGGTCACCTCGGCCAGCCTCGGCGGAGCCTCGGTCCTGGCCCGCAGATGGAGCAGCTCGGGCGGCACCGGCGGCAGGTCGTCCCGCCGCCGCAGCCCCTCGGGCGGCGGCCCGACATCGGCGAGCAGCCCCACCCCCAGGCCGCCGCGGATCGCGTTCATCACCCCGGCGAGATACGCCGCCTCCACCACGACCGCGGCCGGCAAACCGTGGTCGGCCAGCGTCTCCAGCGCCCGGCGGCGGATCGTGCAGGGGTTGTCGATGACGACCACCGGGATCGGTGTCCCGCCGGCCGGCATCCGCCAGGAGGGCGCGGAGAACCAGGACAGCGGCAGCGCGCCCGCGGACGCGCTGTCCCGCTCCCTGGAGTCGCCCAGGAACACCGCAACGTCGATGTTGCCGCGGTCCAGGCCGTCGTTGAGCCGGGCGCTGCGGTCGATCCGGAAGCGCACGCCGTGCACCGGGTACCGCTGCTGGAGCACGCTGGTGATGGCGGGCAGGATGCGGTCCGCGGCGTGCTCGGTCGAGCCGACGACGATCGTGCCCGAATCGCGTTCCGCGCGGCCCAGTCGCACCAGCGCCTCGTCGTGCGCGGCGAGGATCTTCCTGGCCTCCGCGAGCAGCGTCTCGCCCTCCGGCGTGAAACGCATGCCCCGGCCGTCCCGTTCGACCAGCGGCCGGCCGACCGCCTTCTCCAGCCGGCGCACATGCTGGCTCACCGCGGACTGCGACAGACCGATGGCCGCCGCCGCCCGGTGGAAGCCCCCGCAGTCGGAAATCGAGGTGAAGGTGCGCAGCGCGGCGATGTCCAGAACCTCGGCCATGCCGCGAGCGTACCAACCTGCGGTTTCCGGAACCCTACGGCAGCATGTACGGGCTGCCGGAGCGGTGCGGGCGCCCGCGACGGCCGGATCCGCACCCCGCCGCACACCGGGCCCGGACCCCTGCCGGTGCGTCCGGCGGCCCGCGCTTCTTGACAGTTGACCGGCACACCGTCTGTAATCACGACTGTGGTGACGCTTGACGCGCCGGCGGCAGCGCTGCCGCGATGCCCGGTTCCGGGCCATGAGGACAGCAAGGTCGTTCTGGGCGGGCGCTATGGAAAGCCCGGCCGCCAACGCCAGTTGTACGTCTGCGACATGGCCAAACCCGGGTCCGCCGCTGCCTCCCACCGCTTCACCGCGCCGCTGACCCCTCCTACGGTGATCGCGCCGCGCGAGCCGGAACCGGCCGCCGGCGGCGAGGAGTCCGGCTCGCCCACCGACGAGCTGCGCACCGCCCGCAAGTACCAGTTCACCGCCCACGACATCGCCTCCGGACTGGTCGCGGTGAGCCGCGGAACGAGCTATGCCCAGGCGGGGGAGGCCGTACGCCGGCAGGCCGCACGGCGGTGGGGTCCGCCCGGCACCCCTGTCCCCTCCCGGCGGCACGGCACCCTGGTGTCGGACTGGGTCGAGGTCTACGCCGAGGCGTTGTGGCACGCCCAGGCTCCGTACGCGGCGGCCTGGCCGGAGACCGTGCTGGTGGGTGTCCTGCCGCTGACCGTGGTCCCGCCGGGCAGGCCGCAGAGCCGGCCCGGCCTGGTCTTCTCGGTGTTCGTGGCCATGACGTACGAGGCGGACGGCCGGGCGGTGGTCTTCGCAATCGGCTCGGCCGCCGGGACGGGGGCGCGGCACTGGGCCGCGTTCCTGCGGGAACTCGCGCGGGCCAGGACCGGCCGTCCGGTGCGAATCGTCGGTGACGGTTCCGCGGGTCTGGCGCGTGCGGTGGCCGCGGTGTGGCCGCGGCCCTCGGCGGCCCCCGAGGTGTGGACCGACGAGGCGGTGATGCGCGCCGCGGCACGGCGCATCTGCCGCAGCCGGGGTCTTGACGGGCGGGACGTACGCCTGTGGATCCTGCTGCAGCGCGCCTGGCGCGGTCCGGAGGACTGGGACCGCTTCGCCGCCGAGGCGCGCCGCTACCGGCTGCCCGAGCTGGACCGATGGCTGGCGACGGCCGGCCCGATGACGGCGCGTCAGTTCGCCGCCCGCCGGCCCGGCGTCCACCTGTCCCGCCGGGCGGTGCCGGCCGCGCTGGCGGAACTGGAGACCCGGCTGGGCAAGCGGCGCACCGCCTTCGGCAACCAGGCGCGTACCGACCGGCTGCTCCGGCTGATGGCACTGGACATCTTCGGGATGGCCCGGGTGCACGCGTGGACCGATCTGATCTGTGTCTGGCTGGAGCGGACCGGCGGTCGCCCGACCACCTCCCAGCGGCGGATCGCGGACCGTGGCGGACGGCCCTCGCTGCGTGCCGCCGCGCGCTGAACTGCCCACCACCGCACGCCGATCGGCGCTCCACCGCCCTCCTGGCCGGCCGCTGTCCCCGCACTGACCTGCGCCCTTTTCCGCGCCGAGCCGTGGTCTGAGCAGGGGAGTGGCGCCGCACACACTTTCATGTCAATGAAATGCGATGCATTGACAGCCTCGACGGACGCTGCCCATACTCGTGGTCATGACTTGCGCTGGTGACTTCCTGTCGCGGCGGCGGTACCTCGACTTCAGTCTCTACAGCGGGGGCGTCTGTCGCTGAACGCGCGTGGCCGCGTCCTCTCACACGCGGACCCGTTCTCCCCTCCTCGGCGTGATCCCGCCGACGGAGCGCGTCACGCCCCATCGCTTCGCACCGAGCGGCCCTGACCGCGGTGCACCGGGCTCCCTGAGCCATGCGACGCCCGCGCTGTGCCGCGGCCGGCCTGCGCCCCTTTTTTCGCCACGAGCACTGGAGGACTTCCGTGCCCGCTTCTGCCAGCACCAGAAGCATGCCAACCGGCCGACGTATCCGCAGACTGGCGGTGCCGCCGCTGTCCATCGTCGGCGGCCTCGCGCTGTGGCAGTTGGTGATCAGCGTCTTCCACCCCAACAAGCTCGCCGTGGTGGGTCCCTGGGAGATCGCCCAGGACGCCGGGGATCTGTTCGGCGCCGGCACGCTGGGAGCGGACATCAGGCTCAGCCTGGTCCAGCTGCTCAGCGGGCTGGCCATCGCGGTGGTCGCCGGGACGGTGGTCGGCCTGCTGCTGGGCGCCAACCGGTGGATCGCCGGTGCGGTGGGCCCCTGGGTGACCGTGCTCTACACCATCCCGGTCATCGCGGTGGCCCCGCTGGTCATCGTCGCGCTGGGCTTCGGCGACACCGCGAAGATCACCATCGTGGTGGCCTCCGGGTTCTTCCCCATCGTCATCAGCACCCAGGCCGGAGCCGCCGCCGTGGTGGAAGGCGGCCTGCGCGACGTGACCCGCGCGTTCCGCGCCAACTCCCTCGAAACACTCTGGTACTTGACGCTTCCCGGCACCCTGCCGCACATCCTGACCGGGGTCCGGCTGGCCATCGGCCGCTCCCTGATCGCACTGGTCGCGGCGGACCTCTTCGGCTCCACCTCGGGCCTTGGCTACCTGATCATCTCGGGCCAGCAGAATCTCAACACCGACGACGTGTATGTCGGCGTGGTGACGCTGAGCGTGATCGGGCTCGTCCTGACCGGCCTGGTCGGGTACTTCGAGCGGCGCCTGACCGCCGCGCGCACCGCACGGGTGGGTGTCTGATGAGCTTCCTGACCAGGTCGACGGGACCCGCCGGGACATCCGAGGGCACGCTGCCGGACGCCGGGGAGCCGGTGATCGAGATCAGCGGCGCCCGTACGCACTACGCGACACCGTCGGGCCCGCTGCCGGTACTCGACGGGGTGGACCTGTCGGTCCGCCGCGGTGAGGTGGTGGCCGTCGTCGGCCCCAGCGGCTGCGGCAAGACCACGATGCTGCGGGTGGTCCAGGGCCTGGCCGCCCTCGACACCGGGCAGGTCACCGTACAGGGCCGCGCGCCCGGCACCCGCGGCGCCGACGGCCGGACCACCGAGACCGGCTATGTCTTCCAGCAGCCGTCGCTCTTCCCCTGGTGGAGCGTGCGCAAGAACATCGAGTTCGGCCTGCGGCTGCGTGCCCACGGCGCCCGGCTGAGCACCGCGGAGCGCCGCGAACAGGCCGACCGGCTGCTGGAGATCGTGGGGCTCTCCGGTTTCCACGACTTCCGGCCGGCCGCCCTGTCCGGCGGTATGCAGCAGCGGGTGAACCTGGCCAGGGCACTGGCGATCGACCCGGCGGTACTGCTGCTGGACGAACCGTTCAGCGCGGTGGACACCCTCACCCGCGAACGGCTGCAACGGGTGCTCTCCCGGACCCTGCACGCGCTCGGCACCGCCGCGGTCATCGTCACCCACGACATCCGCGAGGCGGTCTTCCTCGGTGACCGCGTGGCGGTGATGAGCGAACGGCCCGGCCGCATCGTCGAGACCTTCACCGTCGACGAACACCGGCCGCGTACCGAGGAGTTCCAGCACAGCGAGCAGCTCGCCGCGGTCAGTTCCCGGATCTACCAGCGGCTCAAGGAGAGCGACGACCGCGCGCACGCCTCCGAGACCGCCCCGCGCCCGGCCGGCCCCGGCGCCGACCCGACCCCTGAGAAGAGAAAAGCCCGATGAGACGCCCGATCAGACGCCCGATGAGACAGCGACAGATCCCGCCGCGCCGCGCGGTCACCGGCCGCAGGACCGGCGCAGGCACCCTCGTGGTCGCGCTGGCGGCCGTGCTCGCCGCGGTGCTCACGGCCTGCGGTTCGGACTCCGGCTCCGGCTCCGGCTCGGCATCGGACGCCGGCAGCGGCTCGACGACCCGGCTGACCGTGCCCACCGGATCGGTGTCGGCCTCCCAAGGCGCCTTCCAGTACACCGTCAGCAAGGGCTTCTTCAGCAAGAACGGCCTGTCGGTGACGACGCCGCTCTCCGCCGAGGGGCAGCTCAAGGCGGCGTTCGTGGCGGGCTCGGTGCAGTTCGACCAGCTGGCCGGCGGCGACGTGCTCGACCTCTACGCCAAGCACGTCGGTGTCAAGGTCATCGGCTGTGTCGCTCAGAACACCGGCTACTACCTGTACGCCCGCAAGGGCACCGCGTCGGTGGCGGCACTGGCCGGCAAGAAGGTCGGCGTCCCGTCGCTCGGCGGCGCGCCGCAGGTGGCGATGGAGTCCTACCTGGCGAGCAAGGGCCTCGCGGCCGACGCGGTGAAGTTCGTGCCGCTCGGCTCGATCCCCAATGTGCTGACCGCGCTCACCAGCGGGAAGATCGACAGCGGACTGCTCTCCACCCCCTTCAACTTCCGCGCCGACAAGGCGGGTCTGCCCAACCTGGGCTACGCCACCGGGCCGCCCACCCCCTACCTGGTGAACGCCTCCTGGGCGAAGAAGAACCCCACCACGGTCACCGCGATCCTCAAGAGCCTGGGCGAGGGCATCTGGTCGTACCAGACCCACAAGGACGACGCCGTCCAGTCGCTGGGCAAGTTCCTCGGCCTCGACCCCTCCGACCCGGCGGACAAGGCGACGCTGAGCAAGAGCTTCGACGCCTACCTGCCGCCGATCCAGGCCCCGCCCGGCCGGTGCTCCGCCGACTACTTCACGCCCTACGTGAAGTACCAGCCGGCCGGCCAGCAGCAGGCGCTGCAGAACCTCGCCCCGCTGATCGACAACTCCTACATCGACTCCCTCGACAAGCAGGGCTTCTACCAGGGCCTTGAGAAGACCTACGGACCCCTGCCCAACAAGACCACCATCGCGCACGTCCTGCGCTGATCCGGCACCACCCGCGGCCGGCCGGCCGCGGCCACCCGGCAACGCGCCGGACCCCATCATGAGCACCTACGCAGAAGGGCCGTCACCATGGCACTGAAGAAACTCGTCAGCGAGACGTCGAGCCCCATCTTCTCCCTCCCCTACTTCGTCGCCCGCGACGAGGGCTACTTCGCGGAGGAGGGGCTGGAGGTCGACCTGGTCCGCAAGGGCCAGCGGGAAGCGGTCATCAAGCCCGTCGAGGACCACCACCTGATCTCCGCGTTCACCACCAAGTCCTCCTTCGAGGAGGGCGAGGCGTCGCTCTACCGCGCCTGCGAGTGGGGGCAGATCCGCCGCTCGTACGACAGCGGCCGCGGCGGCCAGGTCGTCAGCAAGCGCGCCGCCATCGGCAGCCAGGCGATCTACGTCCGGCCCGACGACCCGGCCAACCATCCGCAGGACCTCGCCAACCGGTCGGTTGCGGTGAACTTCCACCACGGCTCGCACTACATCGGCATCCAGACGCTGGAGGGTTTCCTGCGGAAGGAGGAGATCAACGTCGTCCACATCGGCGGTCCCCGGGAGCGCTTCGAGGCGCTGCGCGACGGCAAGGTGGAGGCGGCCGCGGTCATGGAGCCGTGGATCACGGTGGCCGAGAAGCTCGGCTACAAGCTGATCGCCGAGGCCTTCTACGTCGGCGCCGAGATCGCCGACCCGAACCTCGACCCGGAGACCTTCACCGCGATCCAGCGTGCCGTGATCAAGGCGGTGCACAAGATCAACGAGGACCCGAAGCCGTACCTGCACTACCTCATCGCCGATGTCCCCGAGGACATCGTCCACCTCGACCCGGCCGACTTCCGCCGGGACCGGCTCCGCTACGCCGAGCCGGCGCCGTACCCGGCCGAGGAGTTCCAGCGGACCTACGACTGGATGGTCGCCTGGGACCTGATCCCGGAGGACGCCGACTTCACCCAGATCGTCGACAACCGCCTCCAGCTGGCGCTCTGACCGCACCCTCCCCGGGCCGCCCGTTGTCACCCGACGACGGGCGGCCCGGCGCCTCACAGCTTGTGGCCGCCGGACACCTCGATGTTCTGCCCCGTGATCCAGCGGCCCTCCTCCGAGAGGAGCATGGCGACGACCATGCCGATGTCCTCGGCCTCGCCGACCCGGCCGAGCGCGGTCGCCGCCGCGATCGGGCCGATCACCTCCGGGTACTTCGAGAACGCGTCATCGCCGAGCCGGGTGCGCGTCGGCCCGGGCGCGATCGAGTTCACCCGGATACCGCGGGTGCTGAACTCCTTGGCCATGTACCGGGTGAGCACCTGCAGACCGCCCTTCGCCGAGGCGTAGGCCGAGTAACCGGGTTCGACGCCGGTGACCAGCGCGCTGCTGCTGGTCGTATTGACGATGGCGCCATTGTCCGCCAGCAGCGGCAGCAGGGTCTGGGTGAGGAAGAACGGCCCCTTGAGGATGACCCGCATGAACTCGTCGAAGAGCTCCTCGCTGGTGTCCTCGAACATCGACATCCGGCCGAAGCCGGCGTTGTTCACCAGTGAGGTGAAGTGCGTGGCGCCCCAGGTCTCGTCGAGCGCCCGCGTCACCTCCTGCCTGAACGCGGGAAAGGTGTGGCTGAGGCCGACATCCAGCGGGAGGGCGACGGCCTTGCCGCCGAGCTCCTCGATCTCGGCGACGGTCCGCAGACCGCCTTCCTTGTTCCTGCCGTAGGTGAGGATGACACCGAAGCCGCGCTTGGCCAGTTCGATGGCCGCGCCCTGACCGATGCCCGAGCTGGCGCCGGTGACGATTGCGATGGACATGGAGTACCTCTCATCGGGATGGACGCGCCGCCGTCCGCCGGTTCTCCGGCCTGTCGATCGCAGCGGCGCCACTCCTCAAGCCAAGCAGCGCCGACCCGTGAAGCCGTAGGTCATTCCTGTCGGTGTCTTGCACGATCCTGCTTTTCACGCCAGTGGCCCAGTGAGCGCCACGGCCGGCCTGTGTTTGAATCGGGTCATGCCCCTGGACGAGTTGCGAGCGCTCATCGCCCGGCACGCGCGCGAGGGCGAGACCACGGCCATCGACGGCGTACTGGTCTCGATCACGCGGGAGCCGGCCGCGCCGAGCGTGTCCACCTCCGGCACGGTGATGGCGCTCATCGCGCAGGGCGCCAAGCGCCTGGTGCTCGGCGACCGGGTCCACGACTACCGCGCCGGGCAGTATCTCGTGGCGTCCGTCGACCTCCCCGTCACCGGCCAGTACACCGAGGCCGGCCCCGAGGAGCCCGCTCTCGGCTTCGGCCTCACGCTGCGCCCGTCCGCCATCGCCGACCTGCTGCTCGACCCGGCCGCGGGTGACTTCCCCCGTGGCAACCGCGGGGCGGCGGCCCCGCCGGGCATGACGGTCAGCGACGCCTCCTTCGAGCTCATCGACGCCGCCGTGCGCATGCTGCGGCTGCTCGACCGGCCGCGTGACCTGCCGCTGTTCGCGCCGATGATCGAACGCGAGATCCTCTGGCTGCTGATCACCGGCGAACAGGGCGCGACCGTCCGCCAGCTCGGCCTCGCGGACAGCAGCCTCAATCACGTCAACCGGGCCGTGCGCTGGATCCGGGACCACTACCCCGAGGTGATCCGCGTCGAGGACCTGGCCCGGCTGTCCCGGATGAGCACGTCCGCCTTCCACCGCAGCTTCCAGGCGGTCACCGCGATGAGCCCGATCCAGTTCCAGAAGCAGATCCGCCTGCACGAGGCCCGCCTGCTCCTCGTCACGCGCCCCGACGACATCGCCGGGGTCGGCTACGCGGTGGGGTACGACAGCCCCTCGCAGTTCAGCCGCGAATACCGCCGGCACTTCGGCACGCCGCCCAGTCAGGATGCGACGCGGCTGCGGACCTCGATCTGAGGCCGCGGGGCCGGAGGCTGCCCTTCGCCGGCGGCCCGTGCCCCGTACCCCGCGGCCCGTGCCCGTTCCCGCGGCCTGCTTCCACGGCCCGGACAGGGCAGGGCAGTGAACCGTCGGCCTCGTCCACAACTGGCGCGCGGCCCCGGGGACCGAGGGCCAGGTCCAGGACTCCGAGGTCGCCATGTACGGAGCCGTCGCGCAACTCCCCTGACCCACCCTCCACCGGGCCTTGCTCCCCCCGGCGACCCGGCCCCGGGGCGGCTCCGCGGAACCCTCAGGGGCGGAGATACTTCCCGGCCCACTCCTCGAAGGTGGTGAGGGGGATGCCGAGGGCCCGCGCGTACTCGGGGCGGGCGGGCTGGCCGGCGACGTTCATCCACTCGTGAGAGGCGCCGGCCGGGGTCATGCCGGCGGCGTTGGCCTCGTCCAGAGTCATGTCGGGCGCGGTGAGTTCGGTCCCCAGGGCGCGGGAGAGGGTCGCGGCGATGTCGGTCATCGACAGGTAGTCGCCCGCCAGCTCCAGTTCGACCCGGTCGAACCGCTCGGGTGCGGCGATGGCGGCCGCGGCCGCCGTGCCGATGTCGTCGACCGCGACGAGGGACAGCTCGGTCCCGGGCCTGAGGATGCTCACCAGGCCGCCTTCGACCCCGCGGGGCAGCAGAAACGCCTCGGAGGGCAGGAAGTTCTCCATGAAGGTGCCCGGCTTGATGAGCGTCCAGTGTGCGAAGCCCGCCGCACGGACGCGGTCCTGGATCCCGGCCTTGGTGCTGAAGTAGGGCTCCATCGCCGCCCAGCGGCCTTCCGCCCAGCCGGGCGCCTCGGTGTGCTGCCCGGCGCCGGTGACGGACGTGTGCACGAACTGCGGCACGCCGGCGGCCCGCGCGCCCTCGATCAGGTTGACGGCCTGGGTCAACTCGCCTTCGAAAACACGCCCGTTCATGTCGGGCATCTGCACCGAGAAGACGGCGCGAACCCCTTCGGCGGCCCGGATCACACTGGCGCGGTCGTAGAGGTCGCCGGTGACCAGCTCGGCGCCGAGCGCTTCGACCGCCTTCGCCCGGTCGGTCGCCGGGTCGCGGACCAGCGCCCGTACGGGAATGCCTCTCGCGAGCAGGGCGCGTGCGGTGGCGCCGCCCTGCCGGCCGGTGGCGCCGGTGACCAGGACGGGTGCGGGGGATTCTGACGTCATAGTGATCCTCGGGTGGTGGCACGCAGCTAAGTGGCGGGGCCCGCCACTTACCTTCCGGTACGATACGGAGGGCCCCGCCACTTAGCAAGCTCGGAGATGACGCCATGACCGCCCAGCGCGTGGATGCCCGGCGCAACTACGCCCGGATCCTCGCTGTCGCGGAGGAGGAGGTCGCCGCGCACGGCGCCGACGCCTCCCTGGAAAAGATCGCCCGCACCGCGGGAGTCGGCTCGGCCACCGTGCGCCGGCACTTCCCCAGCCGGCGCGCCCTGCTGGAGGCGGTGTTCAGCGAGCGGATCGAGGCGCTGGGCGTCCGCGCGGTGGAACTGGCCGGCGCGGCCGACGCGCGGGCCGCGCTACTGGACTGGCTGGGCGCGCTCACCACGTACGCCGCCTCCGCACGGGGCATGGCTGACGCGCTGCTCCAGGACGGGATCACCGACCCGGAGCATGTGAACGCCTGCTCGGTGAAGCTCACCGACGCGGTCGACCCGCTGCTGCACCGGGCCGCGGAGGCCGGCGCCGTACCGCCGGGCGTGACCTCAGCGGATCTGCTCGCGCTGGTCACGGGCATCGTCCTCGCCACGGAACACCACCCGGACCCCAACGCCGAGGCACACCGGCTGCTCGGCCTGGCGGTGGAGGGCGTCAGCCCTCCGAGGTGACGGTCCCCTTACGGGCCCGCACCGCTCGCAGGTCAGCACCGCGTACGGACCTCAGCCGCCTGCAGTCCCGCGCCCGCGCCGGTGCCAGAACCGGGGGGCCGCGCCCAGGGCGTGCTGAGAAGTAGCGCCGTCCGCCCGCAGGGCGGGGGTTACGGCGTTCGGTGCGGGCGTGGGTGTCGGGCGCCTGAGCCGGACGGGGCTTCTCAAACACCCGCTAGACGCGGGTGCCGGTCACCTTCGTCAGGAAGCCGTCGAGATTCCGCAGCGTGCGGGCGATCTGCTCGTCCAGGGTGAGGGTCTCCTCCAGGCGCTTGGCCAGCGCCGAGGTCTTCCTGCCGCGGACGTAGAGGGAGCACGCCAGATCCGCGCACATGTAGAGAGCCACCGTGTTGCCCTGCCGTCCGGCCGCGCCGGCCAGCGGCGCGGCCAGCAGGTCGACACCGCCGCCCGAGTGCCCGGTCAGGCAGAGCGAGCACAGACTGCTGCGCAGCAGATTCCGGCGTGCCCCGGGCGCGATCCGCAGGGTGATCCCGACCGGTTCAGCGCCGTCGGCGCCGCCCGGCCGGACCAGGTAGGCGCGGTCCGGGGCGCCCGGATCCCGCCAGCCCAGGTAGTCCAGGTCGGCCCACGGCAGGTCCCCGAGGTCCCGGGGCAGACTGATCCGCTTCGCCTCGCCCTTCGAGCAGTTGACGAACGAGCCGCGGATCTGCGCTTCACCGAGGGGGTCCATGGGCGTGAAGCTAACAGCGTGACCGGTCGGTGTCGCGCCATTTTCGGCCCGCCCGGCCCGCCCGGCCAGGCCCGTGGTGGTGGCGGTGGCACGGGACGCGTTCGCCGCTGACGGGCTGGACCTGCCGGTGCGGGAGATCGCCCGGCGCGCGGGCGTGGCTGTCGCCACCGTCCGCCAGCGCTTTCCGTCGGGTCAGGATCTGTTCTCCGCTGTGCTCTCCGCCGTGCTCGCCGCGCAGGCCCGGCAGTGGGGGGCGGAGATGCGGGCCGCACTCGCCGACCCGGACCCCCGGCGGAAGGCGCCCTTCACCGCCGCCCCGGGACGCGGGACCGTGACTCGTCAAACCGGCGCACCCGGCGCCTGCTCCCGGTGGTCGCCCGGTGGGGCAGAAACGGTCAGCGCGACCTTGCCCCGCCGCGGCTCATGCGCCGCGAACGCGTGCGCCTGGGCCGCCTCGGCGAGGGGGAACACCTTCTGCAACGGAAGCCGGAAGCGCCCCTGTTCGAAGAGTGCCGCCGCGACAGCGAGTCCGTGGCGGCCGTGCGGCTGGCCCCCGAGATCGCCGAGCGAGAGGCGGACCCCGAGTTCCGGGCCGGTGAAGTCCGCGATCGTGACGACGGACGCCGCCGAGCCGGTGATCCCGACGAGTTCGCGGAGCCCGCCGGCCCCCGCGAGGTCGAGCGCCCGCTCCACCCGCCCGGCGCCCAGCGCGCGGACCCGTGCGGGCAGCCCTTCGCCGTAGGTGACGGGAACCGCGCCGAGCCGCGCGATGAATTCCCCGCTCTCCGGGCGGCCCGTCCCGATCACCCGAAGACCACGTGCCACCGCCAACTGCACGGCGACACTGCCGACGCCACCGGCCGCGCCGTCGATCAGCAGCGTTGTCCCCTCCCGCGCGTCCAGCAGATCGAGCGCCCGGGTCGCCGTCTCGATGCTCGTACCGGCGGCGCCGGCCTCCTCCCACGGCATCGCGGCCGGCTTCGCCGCCCAGAACCTCAGGACCGCGAACTGCGCACTCGCGCCGCCGAGGCGTGCGACATCGACCGCGCCGAACACCTCGTCCCCGACCGCGGCGCCGGTGACCTCAGGACCCACTTCATCGACGACTCCCGCCGCGTCGACCCCCGGGACGTGCGGCAGCGCGAGCCGCCCGGCCGACGGCGACGTTCCCGCGCGGAGGGAGAGGTCCACCGGGGAGACCCCCGCGGCTCTGACACGGACGCGGACTTCTCCCGGACCCGCGTGCGGCTCGGGAAACGGCCCGACGCCGAGCACCTCGGGAGGACCGAACCTGTCGAAGTGGGCTGCGAACATGATCACCTCTCTGAACCGGACACCTTGATCGCGCACTACCGTAGAAGCGGAAGCGGAGGTTTCCTCCGGACAGCCGCGAAGTGAGAGGCGGGCGGGACGCATTGACCCGGAAACCTCGGACGGACGCCGAGCGCAACCGCACGCACCTCGTGGCGGTGGCACGGGACGCGTTCGCCGCTGACGGGCTGGACCTGCCGGTGCGGGAGATCGCCCGGCGCGCGGGCGTGGCTGTCGCCACTGTCTACCGGCACTTTCCGTCGCGTCAGGATCTGCTCTCCGCCGTGCTCGCCGAGCAGGCCCGGCGGTGCGGGGCGGAGATGCGGGCCGCACTCGCCGACCCGGACCCCCGGCGGGCGCTGCGCGGCACCATCATCCGGTTCGCCGAGGGGCAGACCCGTAACCGGGGCCTCAACGAAGCACTGCTGGGCGCGCACCCCGCGGGAGCGGCGTTCGCGGAGCAGCGGCGCGCCCACGCCGAGGCGTTCGCACGGCTGGTGGACCGGGCCAGGGACGGCGGTGCGGTCCGCGGCGGGGTGTCGGTCGAGGACACGCGGATCGCCCTGATGGCGATCGCCTCCTTCCGGGCGCTCCCGGCGGAGAAGGCGACGCCTGCCATCCGGCGGCTGACGGATCTGCTGCTGGCCGGCGTACTCAACGAGGAGCCGGCCGGCGCCTGACCCGTCCCCGCCGTCCGGCCGGGGGAGTACGGCACGGGGCCGGGCGCCGAGCCCGAGCCGCGGCCGGTCTCCCGCGGCTGAGCGCCTCGTGCCGCCGTCCCGAGGAGACGGGCGGCGGCACGGTCGCCGGTCACCTCGGGACGTGACGGGTGGCGGCACGGTCGCCGGTCACCTCGGGACGTGACGGGTGGCGGCACGGTCGCCGGTACGGCCCCGACCGGGCGCTGTCGGCTGGCCGCCCCTGGCCCGATCCGCGCACCATGGAGATGGAGAGAGCCCCCACGGAAGGAAGCGTTCCCATGACCGCGATCGACTACTTCGCCAACACCGACACCGTGCACATCGCCACCACCCGGCAGAACGGGGGCGAGGTCGTCACCCCGATCTGGTCGGTCGTCGTGGACGGGGTGCCGTACGTGCGCAGCGGCTACGGGCCTGACTCCAAGTGGTACCGCCGCGTCCAGCGCGCCGGCCGGGCCGCCTTCGTCGACGGCTCCGAGCGGTACCCGGTGACCGTCGAGAACCTGGACGACGAGGAGACCAACGCCAAGGTCGACGACGCGTACAAGACCAAGTACGCCGCCCAGGCGTCGTCGCTCAAGGACATCGTCTCCAGCCAGGCACGCGCCCACACCATGCAGGTCACCCCGCAGTAACCCCGCTCGCGCCCGTACGATCCGCCGTCGGTGGTCCGCCGTAGCGTTCGAAGCGGCCGGCTGGGCGGTTCCGGGCCGGCCCGTCCGGGGTGCGCGGTCCGGTGCCCGAGGCGGAAGGCGGTGGCGCACGCCGGGGAAGGCGTGGAAGGCTGACGCGGTGCGTACGGATCGTGTCGACTGGCCGTCGATCGCCGCGGACGGCTTCCCTTTCCCCGAGGGGGTGGCGCCTTCCTGGCTCGCCGGGGAACTGTCGGCCATGCTGGTCTCGCCCGACCCCGAAGTCCGTGACGAGCGCGCCTGCACCGCGTGCGCGCGCTGGATCCGGGACGGCCACCTCGACGAGGTCCTGGTGGAGCTCGGTGACACGGCCGCGGACCGCTTCACCCACCCCGAGGTACAGGCCAGGGCCTTCGCACCACTCGTGCTCCGGTGTGCGCTGACCCGGGGGCAAGCCGTTCCCGGAGCCGTGCCGCAGGCAACCGCGGAGCGCTGGTACGCCGGATTTGCCTCCTGGTATCCGGCCGAGCGTGACACCCGCGGCTGGGACGACTCCCTCGGCTGGCTGCACGCCGTCGCCCACGGCGCCGACGCGGCAGCCGCGTTCGCCCGGACGCTGCCCGCCCGCCGCACCGGACTCCTCGACCTGTGCGCCCGCCGGATGACCGCCCCGCACACCGGGCACCGCTACGTACAACTGGAGGACGCCCGTCTCGCCCGCGCGCTCACCGGCATCCTGCTCGCCCCCGGCCTGACCTGCGAGGAGGCAACCGGCTGGCTGGCCGTCGTGGCCCAGGCACTCGACGGCGGCGGGCCAGGAGCGGTTCCGCCGTGGGCGTTCAACACATTCGCCACTCTCCAGTCCCTCCACCTCCACCTGAGCCGCGGCCTCGCGGAGGAGGGCGTCCCGCCGCACGCGGAGGCCGTCGCCGAGAGGGTCGCGGACCTCCTGCGCCTGCCGTACGGATGGCTCGCCTGACAGCGGGACGGACGAGGGGTACGGCGTGCCACGTCGTTTGAATGCGTCCTACGGTCCCGGTCCGCCATGATCGGCGCGCGCGGGCAATCGCGTCCGCGGACAAACGTGCGCGGGTAATTCAGTACGGGGGACAGGTGTGCGCGGGTAATTCAGTACGGAAGACAGGCGTGCGTGCGGGCAATCCCGCGCGCGGACCGACGTGCGCGCAGGCAGTCCTGTCCGCCGGACATCGCCGCGTGCGGACGGTCGCGTCCGAGGCACGACGCCGCCGGTGGTGGCCCCGCGCATCGACTTCTCCGCTTCTCCGACCCGTGAGCGCGGGTTTCGCCGTCGCGGTTGACGGTCGCCTGACGTCGGCGTGGCGATTCGCCGACACGGCTGAGCCGCGGTTGCCGAATCTCACGGAGACCTGAAGAAGGCCGCCTTGAGTGCTGTCGGCGGGCCGATGGACGCTGGTTGACGGGAACTTTCGCTACCGGGAGGGAGTGTTCGTGCGTAAGGTGCTCATCGCCAACCGCGGTGAAATCGCAGTCCGTGTTGCCCGTGCCTGCCGGGACGCGGGGATCGCCAGCGTGGCCGTCTACGCCGATCCCGACCGGGACGCGGTGCATGTCCGTGTCGCGGACGAGGCGTACGCGCTGGGCGGTGACACCCCTGCCACCAGCTACCTCGATGCCGGCAAGGTCCTGACCGCCGCCGCGGAGTCCGGCGCGGACGCGGTCCACCCCGGATACGGCTTCCTCTCCGAGAACGCCGAGTTCGCCCAGGCGGTCCTGGACGCGGGCCTGACCTGGATCGGCCCCCCGCCGCAGGCCATCCGCGACCTCGGCGACAAGGTGGCGGCCCGTCACATCGCCCAGCGCGCCGGCGCACCCCTGGTCGCCGGCACCCCCGACCCCGTCACCGGCGCCGACGAAGTCGTCGCCTTCGCCAGGGAACACGGCCTCCCCATCGCCATCAAAGCCGCCTTCGGCGGCGGCGGACGCGGACTCAAAGTCGCCAGGACCCTGGAAGAAGTCCCCGAGCTCTACGATTCCGCGGTCCGGGAGGCGGTGGCCGCGTTCGGCCGCGGCGAATGCTTCGTCGAGCGCTACCTCGACCGCCCCCGCCACGTCGAGACCCAGTGCCTGGCCGACACCCACGGCAACGTCGTGGTGGTCTCCACCCGCGACTGCTCCCTGCAGCGCCGCCACCAGAAACTCGTCGAGGAAGCGCCCGCACCCTGGCTGTCGGAGGAGCAGAACGCGCAGCTGTATGCGGCGTCGAAGGCGATCCTCCGCGAGGCCGGCTACGTCGGCGCGGGGACGTGTGAGTTCCTGGTGGGGCAGGACGGGACGATCTCGTTCCTGGAGGTCAACACCCGCCTGCAGGTCGAACACCCGGTGACGGAGGAGGTCTCCGGCATCGATCTGGTGCGGGAGATGTTCCGTATCGCCGACGGCGAGGCCCTCGGCTACGACGACCCGCCGCTGCGGGGGCATTCGCTGGAGTTCCGGATCAATGGTGAGGACCCGGGGCGGAATTTCCTGCCCGCGCCGGGCACGGTGACCCTCTTCCGGCCGCCCACCGGGCCGGGGGTGCGGCTGGACGCCGGGGTGGAGTCGGGGTCGGTGATCGGGCCGGCGTGGGACTCCCTGCTGGCCAAGCTGATCATCACCGGTGCGACGCGGGAGCAGGCGTTGCAGCGTGCGGCGCGGGCGCTGGGTGAGTTCACCGTGGAGGGGATGGCGACCGCGATTCCCTTCCACCGGGCTGTGGTCACCGACCCGGCGTTCAATCCCCGGGACGGGGGGCCGTTCACGATTCATACCCGGTGGATCGAGACGGAGTTCGTGAACACGATCGCGCCGTTCGCGGGGCCCGCGGTGGATGAGGACGAGGTCCCGGGGCGGGAGACGGTGGTGGTCGAGGTCGGCGGGAAGCGCCTCGAAGTCTCTCTGCCGGCCTCGCTGGGGATGACGCTGGCGCGGACCGCGGCGGCGGGCGGTGCGAAGCCGAAACGGCGGGCGGCGTCGAAGGCGACGAAGGCGGCGTCGGGTGACGCGCTGGCCTCTCCGATGCAGGGCACCATCGTGAAGGTCGCGGTGGAGGAGAACCAGCAGGTCACCGAGGGCGACCTCATCGTCGTCCTCGAAGCGATGAAGATGGAACAGCCGCTCAACGCCCACCGCTCCGGCACGGTCATCGGCCTCACCGCGGACGTCGGCACGTCCGTCACCTCCGGCGCGGTCATCTGCGAAATCAAGGACTGACCCCGCACCGCCCGCCCACCCCCCACCGGCCGCCCCCCGGCCCCCCCGGCCGGCGGGGGGTGCCCCCAGCGCCCCTGACGGGGCACGACCTGCCCCACGGGGCATCATCCCCGGCCCCCGGCCGGTGGCCGGTTGCTCGCGCAGTTCCCCGCGCCCCTTCGGGGCACGTCTTCCCCTGCGGCAAGGGAGTTCGTGCCCCGTCAGGGGGGCGCGGGGAACTGCGCGACAAGCCACGGACGACCGTTCGGCGGAGAAGTCGCCGCAAGGGGCAGGACCCTCAAGGAAAGGGGTGTTCTCGAGTACCCCTGGCCAGGTACTCCGGAGGCATACGAAGATCGCTTCCCGAATCGGCGGAGATCGTTTCCCGCCCCGCTAATGGCCGGGTCCGCCACTCTCAGAGACAGTCGACCGGACCAGCCGGATCGGCGTCCGGCTCCCGCTCCCGGCCGACGTCGGCGAGGCCCTGGCGCCTACCTGTCCGGCCCAAGACCTCGCCTGGATGCCCACCATGTCTTCCTGACCTGCAAGGCTCCGCGCAGTCCGATCCGAGCGGACCTGGTCGGCGACGTGGTGGAACGGGCCTGTCGCCGGGCCGGCACACTCAAGGTCGGTCCGCACCGACTGCGTCATGCCCTGGCCGCCGACATGCTCCGACACGGCGCCGGGCTCACCGCGATCGGACAGGTGCTCCGGCACCAGGACCTGGCTACGGCCGCGCTCTACGCGAAGGTCGACTTCATCGCCCTGCGCGGTCGCTCAGCCCTGGCCCGGGACGGAGGCGGCATGACTGATCTTCGCCAAGCAGTCGACGACTACCTGGGGCTTCGCCGCTCGCTGGCACACCGGGTGGCCGAAGCGGCCTATCTACTGCCGGACTTCGTGCGCTCCATGGACGACCGTGGCGAACAGACCGTGACCATCGCCGCCGCACTGGACTGGGTGAAGACCCGCGAGCCCGAGGTGATCACGACGGCGAGCCCTCGACGGAGCACCGCCGTCCGCGGGTTGGCCCGTTTTCCTCTACTCCGGCGCCGACATCGCAGCGATCATGACGGCGGCCAAAGAGACGATCCCCCAGCCGCTGCGGGCGGCCACTTATCGCACACTGATCGGGCTGCCGGCCGCGTCCGGCTTGCGCATCGCCGAGGCAATCAAGCTGGACCGCGACGACATCGACTGGGTCGACGGCGTGCTGCACATCCGCGAGTCCAAGTTCGGCAAGTCCCAGCTGGTCCCGCTGCAGGACAGCACCAGCGAAGACCTGATGCCCAGGGTCAAGGACCCCGCCTTCTTCAGCTCCCTCACCGGCAGGCGGCTGATCTATGCCTGCGTGCGACGACGCCCGCGCCAAGCGCACCCAGACCCTCGCCACCGCCGCGAAGGCCAAATCCCAGGCCAAGACCGCCGCGGCAGAGAAGGCGATCCGCACCCTGGTCAAGCGCGGTGAGCCGATCACCTTCCAGGCCGTTCAGCGTGAGGCCCACGTCTCCCACGCGTTCCTCTATAACCACCTCGACCTGCGAGGACGCATCGAACGACTCCGGGCCCAAGCCCGGCAGGTTCCCGCACCGACGCCTCAGGCCGACGAGCAGAGCACCCTCGTCCTCGCGCTGACCAGCCAGATTACCCGCCTGAAGAAACAGCACCGAGAAGAAGTACAGGCCCTGCGAGACGCGCTCGAACAAGCCCACGGCGAGAATCTCGACCTCCGACGCGAACTCGCCCGGCGCGGCCTGTCACGGACGGCCCCCGCCGAAATGGAGTAGCGGCCAGCGACTGGCATGCCGCAGGATCAGGCTCGTGGAGACAGTGGTGCAGTGGGTCCGCACGTCATGGACCAAGCAATCCCGCGGCGGGATTGGAGCCGCACGTCGGAACGCGACCCCGACGGCCTTTCCGCTGCCACCTGGCTCGCCACCCTTCATGCACGAGGTCCGGATGCGCGAAGCCGAAGACTTCCAACCCCGATCTGTGGCGCACGACAACATGCCCGACTCCAGCACGGACACCGGAGTGCTCCTGCGGGAAGTCGACGGACTGCTGCGGGTTCAGCTGGTCGCGACGCCATTCGGCATGCCGCGCAGATGGCGGCGTCCCCCGGCCGTTCGCCTCGCCCACGGAGAGTGGCTCCGCTGGCAAATCAATTATCGCTTTCCCGGTTCAAGCGGCGGCGAATGGACCTACCGTCTCGACACGCTCAACATCGTCCACGGCCCCGCACGGCCCGACCTCTTCCTCGGCACCCCCACCCGCTACGTCAACGAACTTGCCAGCCTGCGCTGACTCACCTGGCAGCAATCTCAGCAACGTTCTGACATGCAAGAACTCCATATTCACATCTGAACCCGTTGATACCGGTCGGCCCCAGCAGGGCCGCGTTCGCCTTGGCCTCGACGAAGGACGGGGTGGCGAGGTCCTTGACCTTGCGCGGGTCGAGTTCCGGCTGGAAGGAAAAGTCGTACTCATCCAGCGTCTTGTGGTGCGGCAGCCGAGAAAGCCGCAGGCCCTGACGGAAGCGCCGGTCGTCACGAACTGCCAGTTCCTCGGACAGAACCAGGTCGAGAAAGTCCTGGTATCCCATTTTGCCCTCGTCTGCCCGGCGGGTGAACTCGTTGATCGTCTCCGCCAGGTGGGGCAGGCCGAGCTTGGCGGCCGTGGTGCGGATGCGGTTGCCGGTGAGCTCGCTCAAGACGTTTCCTTGTTCTCGCTGCGGGTGGAGAAGGGGCGGGTGCCGGTCAGCTCGTCGTAGACCGACAGCGGTCTGCGGCCGACCTCGATCCGGGTGGCTGCGGCCCGGTTCAGCAGGGCTTGCAGTGAGCCGGTCTCCTCTCCGAGAGGCCGCTCAAGGCGAGGCCGGGAGGGAACGTCGCCGGTGGTCGTCCGGCGTCCCTTGCCAGTGGGCAGACCGTCCCAGTGCCTCTCTTCGACGACACGCACGCCTCTCCCGAACGCCCGCGGATGTATGGCCAGCAGCGTCTCACCACTGACATCGGGGGCGGTCGAATGCAGCATGACCTGCGACTTCGTAGCCCTGATCTCCACCGGCTGACGCGGGCGGACCTTCCGGGCGGGCACCGGGTAGAGGTTTCCGCCGAAGGCGACCAAACGGTCCTTCCCGACCGGCCGCAGGTGCCGCTCGGCCACCAGATAAGGGGTGGGCGGCCGGGATTTGAGGGCCGCATGGTCGCGGGCCGCCCGCTCGCCGATCACCTCTCGGTACGTCTTGTAAATCTGCGCGCGCCGGTGCGGCACCCAGGCGGCAAACGCCGCGTCCTTCTCCTCGATGGAGGAGAAGGCCCGGCCGGACAGGACGTGGTCGCGGACGATGAGAACTTGCCAGTCGACGCGGCCTTTGCCGGTGGGTCGGTAGACGGCCAGCACGTCGATGTCGAAGTCATAGTGGCCGGCGAAGCCGACCGCTTCCGGATGCAGCGGAACTGCCTCACCCGGGGCGACATGTCGGCGGACAACAGTTTTGGTGCGGTCGTAGACGGCAGTCATCGGCACCCCGCCGAAGTGCGCGAACGCACGCCGGTGGCGGTCGAAGAACGTCTGCAGGTCCTGGCTGGTGGTGAAGCAACAGAACGGGTCGCGGGAGTACGACAGCGTCATGTGGAAGGAGTAGACCTTTGCGACGCCCATGTGAGCGAGGATCTTGCCCTCGTTGCCCCAGTCGACCTGGGCCTGGGCACCGGGGATCACCTCGAAGCGGCGGTGCATCCCCGCCAGCTGCTTCGGGGTAATGCCGAGATTCCCAGCGATCCTCGGGCGGGCTTCTTGAACGTACAGCTTGACCCGTTGGTAATTGCCGGAGAACCCGTATTCCGTGGCCAGCCGCTCGTGGATGACCGCAGCCTTCATCAGGATCTCCGCACGGAGCATCGAGCCGATCAGCGGTGCGAACTCGTCAATCACCCTGGCACGGGACCGCCCAGTCGGCGACCGACGCGGCGGGATGGATGGACCCGGGGCCACGAGGTACTTCCGATCCGTCTTCCGGTCCAGCCCAGTCTCCCTGGCGATCTCCGACAGGCTCATCGATCCGGACTCCAACAAGCCGCGGAAACGACGCAGTTCCAACTACCGGTGCGAATCCAGGACCACTGTCCATCACCTCCACCGCCCCACAACGACCAAGCAGCAGCGTGCCGAAGGAGCCCCCTCAACGCATCAAAAACTGGCCGCGTTCATCCGTACGCAGGTGGGGACGTTCATATGTACGCCGACTCACCTTCGCCGTTGGAGCCCGGCTGCACTGGTATCGCACCGAGGACAACGTCCAGGCGAAGATCCCGTCGCTGTCGACCTATATGGGGCGCCGCGAACCGGCCTGCACCTACTGGTACTTGTCGGCGGCCCCGGAACTGCTCGCACTGGCCGCCGCCCGCCGCGACGGCATCCGGAAGGCGGGCCGCCCATGACCCTGTGATCGCACCAATCCCGCAGGCGTTCTTCACCGAGCGGCTTGCCCGCCGGCGCCAGGCCAGCCCCCGCACCATTGCCGCCTACCGCGACGCGATCCGCCTCCTGCTCGGTTTCGTCCAGCAGCGGACCGGGACCACTCCGGCGAAGCTGGACTGGAACAACCTGAGCTCGGACGTGATCTCCGCGTTCCTCAACCATCTGGAGGCCGAGCGCGGCAACAGCACCCGAACGCGCAACGTCCGCCTGGCCGCGATCCGCTCCCTGTTCTCCTACGCCGTGCTCCAGCACCCCGAACACGCCCTGCTCATCCAGCGGGTCCTGGACATCCCGCCGAAGCGGTTCGACAAGAGGACCGTCACGTTCCTGACCACCCAGTGGGTCGACGCCCTGTTGGCGGCACCGGATCCGAAACGCTGGGAAGGACGACGGGACAAGGCCATGCTGGCCCTGGCCGTCCAGACTGGCCTGCGCGTCACCGAACTCACCAGCCTGAACTGCGACGACATCACGCTGGGCGACGGCGCCGCCGTTCGCTGCGAGGGCAAGGGACGCAAACAGCGCCCCGTCCCGCTCGACCGCCCCGTCCAGAACCTACTGAGCGCCTGGCTGAACGAACGCGCCGGACGCGCCGGCGACCCCCTCTTCTGCACTCGCACCGGACGGCGCCTCAGCCGCGACGCGGTCGCTCAACGTCTGGGCACCCACACCCAGACCGCGGCGCGATCCTGCCCGTCCCTGCTGGACAAGAGCATCCACCCGCACGTCCTGCGGCACATTGTCTCCGCTTAGTTTGCGTGTAGCGATTCTCTCCAAGTAGGCCGGTGGCCTTGCCGTTTGGGCTTTGCTTCGCGCTGTGTGCTGTTCGTAGGGTCAGCGCTCATGATCCTGACGTTCTTCTCGTCCCGGGGCTGGCAGTCCTGGGATGTCGAGCATCGACCGTTGATCCCCGAGGGGATGCCGGTCCTGATCGACGACGACCTGCGCTTCGAGGACGGCCCGGCAGCGCCGCGTCCGACAGCGGTGGTGAACCGGTGGTTACGTGAGCTCCCGGCAAGCGGGGCGCCCGCGCCGAGCTCGTGGGGGAACTACGCCCGTGCGGTCAAGGAGTGGATGGAGTTCCTGGCCGAGCACGGGGTGGGGCTGTTCGACGCGCGGGAGCGGTTGAAGGCGGGGCTGAGCCGGTACGCCGAGCATCGGGCGGCGGGGCCATTGAAGGCCCGATTCGCGGCGACGACCTGGGGCCAGCACATGAGCATCCTGTCGCTGTTCTACCGGTGGGCGATCAACGAGGAGTACGCGACAGCCGAGCCGTTCACCTACCGGTCCGCGCGGGCCCTGTTCGCAGGAACCGGACGGGAGGTGAAGGTCAACCTGGCGGTCCGCCGCACTCCGAAGCCGCACGTGACGATCAAGTACCTGGAGCCGGACTTCACCGAGCTGTTCCGCAAGGGGCTGCGGGGACTGGCACCGGACGGTTCGCAGGACACCGGGTTCCATGGGCGGGAGCTGACCCGCAACTCGGCGGTCGGGGATCACGCGCTGGCCACCGGGATGAGGCTGCAGGAGTTCACCTACCTGCTGCCTTGGGAGATCCCCGCGCTGCCGCCGGAGCCGACCGCTGTCCCTATCCCGTTCCCGGTGCCGGCCGGGATCACCAAGGGCAGGAAGTTCCGCACCACGTGGACCTCCTACGAGGCACTGGCCGGGCTGCACGACTACCTGGAGCTGGACCGGGCCGCCACGACGGAGGGCTCGGACTGGCGGCCGCCAAGGCGGTGGGGCGAGCCGTTGATGGTGACCGAGCCGGACGCCCGGGGAGGGCTGATCAACGGAGTCCGCCGTTCCTGGGAGTCGCTGACCCCGGCCGAGCGCCGTCGCCTGATCGCCCCGGAAGGCGGGTCGTGCCTGCTGGCGGTGAAGAACGGAGGCGGCCCGTTCACCGCCTGGGCCACGGTCTTCGAGCGCACATCCGACCGGATCCGGGCCCGCTTCGAGCCCCGGTTCCCGCACGTCTGGCCCCACCGATGTCGCCACACCTTCTCGATGAGGACCTTGGAATACCTGGTCACCGGGCACTACCGGCAGGCCGCGAAGCTCGTGCGGGACACCGATGCCGACGCCGCTCTGGTCTTCTACCTGAGCAAGGCGGACCCGCTGCTGGTGCTTCGTGATCTTCTTGGCCACTCCACGGTCCTGACCACGGGAAAGTACCTCCGCCGCCTGGACACGACCCGCATCTACCGGGAGGCATACGAGGGGGCCAGGGCCGTGGCCGGGCTGACCGAGGATGCGGCCGCCGAGCGGGAGGCTGCTGCCGAGTTCGACGACGAGACCGAGGACGGTGGCCTCTGATGCCCACCATGCTGATCGACGAGCCCCTCGGCCTGACCTGCGTGTTCAGCGACGGCAGCCGCTCGGACTACAGCCTGCACGGACTTCCCAATCCCCAATTGGCCCGGGATCTGGCCCTCGGTCTTGTGGGCCTGATCCATCCGCACGGCACCGTGGACGCGGAGGGCACCGTCAACTTCTACATCCAGTCGCTGCGGAGCATGGTCCGCACCCTGGCCGCTCAGGGCTTCGCCGGCGGTGCCGGTCAGCTGCGGCGGGGGCAGCTGGCCGGGTTCTGGATGTCCAGCCCGTCGAGGTTGGAGGCCATGACCCGCAGCCTGCTGGAGGGCTACGCGCAGAGCGGCGGCACGCTCGGAGACGGAGTGCTGGACCTCGCTGCCGGGCGCCACTTCAACATCCAGCCCAACCGGCAGCCGTTGCCGCCCTATCCGGAGGAGGAGTGGCAGCGCCTGACCAGGATCTGCCGCACTCTGGTCGACGATTCGTACGACGCCCACCGCCGGGCGCTGGCGGATGCCGCCAGCGGACAGCACCCCCTTGAAGGCGGCTGGAAGTCGGGCAATCTGCGCTGGCTGCTGGCCCGGGTCGGGCCCGTCAGCATCAGCGAGTTCGGCCGGCACCTGGGGGTCTCGGCGGCGTTGGTGCACAAGCGCGGCGGCTTCCACGACGCGACCTGGGCCGTCTTCCCTCACCTGGACGTGCTGATCGCCTACAGGCTGCTGTTCGGGATCTACTCCGGCATCGTCCCCGACGGCATTGCCGACCTGGTGGTCGGGGACATCGACTGGGCCGGTGACTCGACGGTCCTCCTCTCCTACATCAAGCGCCGCACCGCGGCCGAGAGCCTGAACCTGCCCCGCCGGGCGGTCTGGCTGCTGGAGCAGTGGCTCGCCCACTCCGCGCTGCTGCGGACCTTCGTGCCACCGGAGGAACGCCGCAGACTCTGGGTGGGAGTCAGCCGGGCCGGCGGATCTGGCCGCGTCCGCCGGATCGACCGGGTCGCCGTCCAGCGGTGGGCGCTTCGCCATGCGGTCGTCGGGAACGACGGGAAGCCGCTCAAGATCCACCGTTCACGGATCCGCACCACCCACGAGGCCATGCGGGACAAGACGTCCTGGACGGGCAGCGGGCGGGCGACGATCGACCCGAACCACAGCCCGGATGTCGAGGGCGATCACTACCTCACCGCGACCACTCCGGCCCAGCGGCACGCTGTCGAGACGGTCATCGAGGACGCCCAGCACGACATGCTCCGCCGGGCCCACCCACCGACCGTGATCACCGAGGAGGACGCGGCCGCTTTGGCGGACGGCTACCCACAGCTGGTGGCCGAGCTGGACCTGGATGATGCGGTGATCGCCGAGCTCGTCGGCGGACAGCGCGACGTGTTCACCGCCGCCTGCGGGGACCAGCTGTCCGGGCTGCACGGCCCGAAAGGGAAGCCCTGCCCGGCCCGGCCCTGGGTCTGCCTGCTCTGCCCGCTGGCCGTCTTCGCGCCCCGGCACGCGGGCAACCTGCTGCGGCTCAAGGCGTTCTTCTCTCGGCAGTGGCAGCAGATGCCCGCCGCCCACTTCATGGCCGTCTTCGGCCCCTACACCACCCGCGTCCAACAGGTCCTGGACCGCTTCGACCCCGCCGTCCTGGCTGCAGCGGCCCACCAGGTCGAGGACCAGGACAACGAACTTCCCCTGCGGCCCGAGGAGATGACTGCATGACCACCGCCCTCGCCACTGCCCCCGCCTTCGACGGCCGGTCCGCGGTCTTCGCTGGCACCGACGTCTGCCTCGAAGCCGGGCTCACGCTCCCCGATGGCACTGTCCGTCCGATGTTCGAGGACGACGTCTGGGACTTCACCGACGTCGTCGGCCTGCCCGTCCAGCTCGCCCTCTGCACGCGCCGCTTCGACTTCGCCGAGATCACCGACGAGCGGTGGCGGCTGGTCGGCAAGGAACTGGTCCTGGCCATGCTCGCCCCGCGGCACCCGGCTGTCGCTCCGCTGCCCCGGGCCCATCGCACTGCCCTGCACCTGACCAGTTGCGCGGGCCGCCTGGACGAGCTCACCCGGTTCTGCCGGTGGCTGTCCGAGGCCGGGGTGTCAAGCCTCGCGCAGATCGACACCCGTGTCTGCGACGCCTACATGGCTCACCGGCGCTATGTCCTCGACGAAGACGGCGCGGTCGTCGGCGAACAGAGCCCGGGAACCCGGCGAGCGGCCGCGCAGGTCGTCGTCGACCTGGTCAACTACCGCGAACTGTTCACCGCGGACAGTGTCCCGGCCGATCTGCGGCCCTGGGGCGGGGCCACCGCCTCCGCGATCGCCGAGATGCCCAGCGGCCGGACCGAGAACAAGACCCAGCCCGTCGACGACACGGTCCTGCAGCCGATGCTCGCCGCCGCCCTGTTCCTGGTCTCCTCCCTGGGGCCGCACGCGGTTGAACTCGTCCAGCAGATCCGGGAAGCCGACAAGCTCTCCGCCCGCAAAGCGCGAGGGCTCCGTGCGGTCCACGTCGCCCCGGCGGCCGAGTTCACCGAGCTGCTGAACGAGTACACGGATACGTGCACACCCCTGCCGATGCTCGCCGACCACCACGTCGCCGACCGGCTCGCTGGTGGCTGGGCGGCTGACGACCCTCTCCTGACATTGGCCACGGGCGTTCTGGCCCGCCAGGCCGGGGTCACCCAGTTCGAGGCCAAATGGATGGACCGCCTGCGCGGGTCGCTGGAGGCCGCGGTCACCTCGGTGGGGATCAAGGAGGTCTTCGCCCGCGACGCCGCCGAGATCACTGCGGCGGACACCTCGTCGGTATTGCCCTGGACCTTGCCTCTGCACCGCCTCCAGGCCGTCGCACTGGTCGGCGTCGTCCGCACCGCCGCGATGATCGTGCTGGCCACCGCCTCCGGCATGCGCGCGAGCGAGCTGATGGAGCTTCGCATCGGCTGCCGACTGCCGGTCGAGGAACCCGTCCCCGGGCTCACCCGCTACCGGCTCGCCAGCAAGGTCATCAAGGGGCAGCCGCTGGGCGGCACCGACGACGAATGGGTCGTCATCGAGCCCGTCTATCGCGCCGTCGAACTCGCCGAAGACCTCCACGACGACCGCCACGAGGGCGCACTTCTCTTCGGGCGGTTCGCCTTCTCCGTTCGCTACAAGTGGTTCCGCAACTGGGTCAACTCCCCGGCAGGGCACCGTCTCGGGCTCGCCCCGATCCCGGAAGGGCAAGTCAATCCGAGGCGACTGCGTCGCACACTGGCCCTGGAAATGGCCTACCGGCCGGGCGGCGTGCTGGCCACCAAAATCCACCTGAAACACATCGCAGTGGCCACGACAGAAGGGTATGCCTCCCGTCCAGGCGGGGCTCAGGCCGAGCTGCTGTCCGAGGTCAACAAGCACGAGAGCGACCGAGACCTGGACCTGGTCCTGCAAGAGTTCCGGAACTACCAGCAGGGCATCCTGCCCGCCGGCCCCGGCGCACGGAGCCTCACCGAGTTCTTCGCCAGCATCGACGGGAAACTCGACCCAGAGGCAGCAACCGCGCCCAAGACGCAACGCGGTGACCGCGACGTGCTCAACCTGCTGACCAAACGGGCCAAGGTCCTTCACCTCGGACCCGCGAACTACTGCTGGTTCACCGACCCCTCCCGAGCGCTCTGCCTCAAGCTGGCCGGCACCCCGACAGCCGACCGTCCACTGGTCGGGATGTGTGACTCCGCCCGCTGCCCGCAGGCCACCCATCACCCCTGCCACCGGCCCGTCTGGGCCGAGCACGCCGGACGCACCGAGACCTTCCTCGGCCAGCTCGGCACCACCCGAAAGACCGAACGCGCCCGGCTCCAAGCCGACTACGACCGCGCTCTCCGGGTCGTCACCGAGATCGACAGCGCCAACATCGTGAACAGGGAATCCGCATGAGAATCTCCGCAGCCCAGCGGGCCGAGAACGAGAACCGCATCCGGGCCGCCATGGACCGGCTCCTACGCGGAGAGATCCCGCCCGGCGGAAAATGCGACGTCAAGACCCTCGCCCGCGAAGCGGCCGTCGACCGCACCGCGTTCTACGGAAGCCGCCCCTACGCTCACCTCCGCGTCGAGCTCGAACGCCGCCTGCAGGCCCTTCAGCAGGCGGGGGAGATCCCCGATCCGCGCGAGGCTCAGATCGCCCGGCTCAAAGCTGAGGTCTCCGCGCTCAAGACGCGGCTGGCCACTGCGGAAGAGACCAACGAAGAGTTCGGCGAGTTCCGCACTCAGGCCCTGGCCCGGCTCGCCGCCCAGCACGACGAGATCCTCCACCTCCGCAGGTCGGCGGCGACGATCAGCGGCGTGACACGCCTCCCAGCAGCCCGAACCACGACGATCGGATCCTGCAGTTAGGCAACCGTCCCGACCTGCGGCGCCGTCAGCAGCGGATGCGATGATCTGCCCATGGGCGTTCTCTACGGCTACTTCGCCGCCGCTGATGACGACGACGCTGTTCGAGCCGTCGTCCGAGACGACGGTGAGCCCAGCGGGACCGGCTATGACCAACTGGTGATCAAGGGCATCGATCCAGTGGCGGAGCTGACCCCCGCCGAGGCCCTCATGACAGGACGATCCGCCGCCGATGTCCAGTCCGACCCCCGACACGGCAGCCTCATCGGGATGCTGGGGGACGGCGAACTGGTGGTCGTGTCGCTGACGGACGCCTTCCGGGACGCGCTCGCGACCTGCGAAGCCACGTCCTCGCGCTCAATCGCCTCCAGCTGGTCGAGCACCGAGGGCGTCTTCTACTACCCGGCTGATCCAGAGAATCTCGCCAGCTTCCTGGAACAGCTGTCCGAACTCGCCGGCCGAGCGGTCGCCCGAAATGCCCGTCTCTACTGCTGGATCTGTCCCTGACCCCGTCGCCGCCCCAACAGGTCCGCGAGACCGCGACCCCGATCCGCGAGAGAACGGACTCATGACCAGTCTGATCGAAATGAGCGAACGCGAGTACTTCTCCAACGTCGGCAAGCGGCCCGGGATGTTCGTCGGCCGACCTTCCTTCCACGCGCTGACCGCGTTCCTCACCGGATACGACCAGAACGCGGCCCGGCACCGGTCTCCAGGGCTGACGGGATGGCGCGAGTGGCTTGTTGCCCGGCGAGGACAGGGCTGCAACCACGCATGGCCCGGTCAGGTCCTGCACATCGCCCTTCCCGACGGCTGGGACAACCCCTGGGACCTGCCGCCCGAGGACGAAGCCAGCGCGATCGAGGTTCTCTTCCAACTACTCGACGAGTTCCTTGCGGAGCGCGAGAACAACGAAGAAACCCAGGTCACCTGAGCATCGAAGCAGCAGTATCCAGGAGGGATCGATCCCATGTTCGACGACGTTCACGGCCTCACCCCTGACCGAGCCGCCCGCCTCACCTCTCTGGTCGAGCAGAGCCTTCCACTGTTCGGACAGGAGCGCGGAATGGAGGCCGTCCAACGCTTTCTGCACAGTCAGGGGGCCAGCGTCATCGACTCCATCGTCGTCACCCGCGAACTGCTCGGCGCAGGCCAAGGATCCCTCGGGACGGCGAAGGAGATCGTACTCACGAGTGCAGCCCGGACCACCGAGCTGAGGGAACATCAGCGACTCGTCCAGGGCATCGAGGAAGCGTGATCAGCACGGTCCAGGGGCGCCACCCACAAGTGTGGCCTGCCTCACATCTGGGTGGCCGCAATGCAACACGGCCCGGGAGAAACGCGGCGAATGCCGCCTCCGAGTCCCGCCAGCTCAAAAGCAACACGGGCTGATCCGCACACGGCCTCTGCGGACACAAGGCACAGTTGCGCGATGTCGCTGCTGCAGGCCGGCGTCGACACCACGGTCATCGCACTCTGGCTCGGCCACGCCGGAGTCCGCTCCACCGACGCCTACGTCCATGCCGACATGACCATCAAGGAGAAGGCGCTCGCGCTGACCGCACCGGTAGCGGCCCGGCCGGGCCGCTACCGGCCCACCGACAAGGTTCTGGCCTTCCTCGATCGCCTGTGACTATGCCGAGACCCTCTCAAAGGGCTTGCCGCTGAACCTGCCGAGAGGTGACGTTCTCGGCTCAGCGCGCTGACGACCTACTCCTGGCCCAGGAATTCGCGCACGTCAGCGGCCAGGGTCGTCATTCCTTCACCGGCTTCGACCACGTTCGTGACGGTGCACTTCCAGTCCTCGGGGAAGAAGCCTGACCTCAAGGTCCAGCTCAGATACACGTGACCACCCGAGCCAAAGGTCGCTGTCACGACCAGATGGTTGTTGACCCAGACCCGCTCGCCCTCCCAACCGCGGAAGTCGCGCGCAAGGTTGTCGAAGAACTCGTCCAGATTGTCCCAGACGGTCACAGTCACGGCTTCGAGCCGTGCGCGGACACCGTCGGCAACAGCCTCCACGGCGAAGGAGGCCTCATACTCGTCAGCCCGCGACAAGTCGAACAACCGGACACGGGGCGCGAGTGCCCCCCGCCCACCGACGACAAGCTCGACCTGCTCCGGACCCACCTCGATCAGACTCACCCGCCGAAGGATACGCACACCGGCAAGTCGACGGCATCACCATTCTGGGGCGCCCGAGCCGCTGCTACTTCTTGACGAAATTCCAGGCTGCCACCACCATCTGGTGCTGCCAGCACCCAGCGACCATCGCTCTTCGTCTTCACGCCAGTCGGCATGGTCGCGGTCTCGGCATAGATCCAGCTCTGCGGATATCGGCATAGATCGACGAATTCGGATATCTCGATCTGGACAAACCCGGCGCGAAACTGCTGTTCCACGTGTTCACCGAACGCGAAGAACGACGCGCGATCGCCATCGCCTCGAACGCACCCTTCTCGGAGCGGAAGCAGACCTTCACCGATCCACGGCTCTGCGCGGCAATCGTGGACCGTGTCACGTTCAACGCGCACATCGTCGAGACCGGCACCGACTCGTTCCGACTGGCTCAGACGAAGGAAAGGCGCCGACGGGCCTGAGACCGTTCCGGGGCGGAGCACTGCGTAACAAGGACCGCCCCGGGCATCAGCACTGCTGGAGAATCTCGGCCTTGCACCGGTCGTATTCGGCAACGGCGACGGGCACCTGGTCGAAGAAGTCCTCCCAGAACCCGGGGCGCTGCCACTCCCGCGGAGCCAGACTCAAGGCTCCCTCATCCAGCGAAGCAACCCAGCAAGCAGGCACCCGGTCGCTGACGACAGCGAACATGGACGCGTCCCAGAGTCCTGAGCTGTCGAAGGCCCCGGGCGGGCTGTCGACCGGATCCGGGATACGAAGCAGCACCCGGTCCACTGCGGTCAGCACTTCCAGAACGGGATACTCAGCTCCGATACGCATGGCCGGGTGGTCGCTGACCACCGCACGGGTCGCGGGACTGATGATCCGGACACAGCGAACGATCACCCGCGCAGGCTACAGGCCGCCTGAGGGAGGCCCGTTCGGCGGGCGGCACTCAGGCCGACAACCACTTCAGCAGCCGCCGGCCTCAGCTCCCTGGGCCCGCCCGTTTTCCGCCGGCCGATGCCGTCCTCGTCGTCCACCGCGGATCGGAGAATCCAGCGGTCCCGGATCGAACACGGGTCGAGATCCGCGGCGTTGTCAACGCGCCTGTCGGGGGCTCGTCGGCCGTCGGACCCGATGTGCTTCACGCTACCTCTCCGACCCCTCCCCACGGCCAGGGAACCGACTCGTTCCGGGTGGGGCCAAAACAACTTCTCGGAGCCAGGTTGACAGTCCCACGCCGTCCTCCGCGACCCGCTCATGGAGCCAACTTCAGTGTCGGAGTGGAGCCAATTGAAGTTGTCGCAAACATGCTGAAGGACGGCGGCTCAGCCGCCGCCCGGCAGAGCGTGCTGGAGAGCTTCCATGGCCTCGGTACGACCGGTGAGGGCATCGAGCGGTACCGGATGGTGGCTCTGGATGTCCCGCCGGAGGCGGATCTGCTGCGGATCCGCAAGCTCTTGGAACACGGTGAGGCCGAGGAATGGTGGCATTGGGAGGAAGGGTGTGTCACTGCCGCCCGGCATTCCATCGCCTCGGGATGAGGGCCCGGCAGCGGTTACGTGTGCTCCCGGGGAACTGCCGTGTTCTCACCGACGTTTGGCGTCGGGCCATTCGTCGTTGTTCCACATGACGGGCATGGCGCCGACTGGTGCGAAGCGGATGTTCGGGTCATTGCTGTGGATCAGGCAGAAGAAGCGGCGCTGGAGCGCTGCTGCGCGTCGGGCTTGGCCGGCGATGATGTCCAGAACGGCCTGGGCCGCCTTCGGGCAGGCGGTGGCGAAGCGGTCGTAGTCGGTGATGGACAGGACGAGCCCAGTACCTTCTGGTGAGTCGTCGTACGGGCCGTAGCAGGCCACGTCGCCAAGACAGTCGTTGAGGGCGTCCAGGTTGTGGCCGTAGTAGCCGGGGAACCCCAGCGCAGCGGCAACATCCCGGTGCATGTCCTGTTCGGAGGCCCACTCACGCGCGGCGAGACGCATGACGCGGAAGCCACGGTCTTCCAGTCGCAGGACGGCCTCCGTGAGCAGTTGCGGGCGCCAGAAGAGGGTGACGAAGGTGTTGCTCATGTACTCGATGCCGGGATGCTGTTCCGTCGTTGCATCCGGTGGCGGCTCAGGCGTTGAGCCGTGCCGGAAGCCGTCCAGCAGTCGGAAGAACTCGTCGACCGGCGTGGAACCGGTCGGCGTCTGTCGCTCGATCTCTGCGGCCCAACCGAGAGAGCCGGATATCCCGTGGTGCTCACGAAGCCAGTGGGTGAAGTCCCCGTCGGGCCAGAACGCGAAGGTCTCGTCTATGGAGTGCACGCCCAGCGCGACTCGGTAGCCGATGAGGATGGACTGCAGGTGCTGGAGTGAGCCGTCGGGCAACCACATACCGGGTCGCAGACGGACCTGCTCCAGGAAGCCGTAGACGTCGGTGCACTCCTGCCAGTGCTTGACGCTGTTCTGGGGTCTGTCCTCTGCCTGCACGAGATGAGCTTAGGGCGCGGACGGGAGTTGTCGTGGGGCGAAGTGGTGCGGGCGCAAGGCAGGCGGGTGTGGTCGTTGGGGGCATGAGCGGTCACCCACCCGCCAGCAGTTCGCCCCGCGGTTCGGCCGAGACCTCAGCCTCGGCTGATGGCGATGCCTCGGGTGCTTCTGCTGCGTCCGGGACCCAGTTGGAATGGGAGGCGGCACGCGAGCCGTTCTCCCGCCGCGTCTATCGGGCCTTTCGATCGGCTGACCACCGCCCTGGACCCGCGGCGCTGCGACCGGCGACGCCGGCTGCCTGCCGAAGAGGCCGAGATCGTGGCCGACGCCTGGGAGGACACGGACGCCGAGCACAAACGGCGCCGGGAGCTGCTGCAGGAGATCAGTGACCGTCTGGTCCTGGTCATCGTCCGCCTCGCTCACCGACCGGGCCTGCTCAAGGGCTGGCGGGGCGATATCGGCGCCGACACCACGCCGTTTCCCACCTGGCACCGTCCGCCCCGTGAACGGCGGGGCTTGGCCTCCGTCGAGCTCACCGCGGGCTGGCACTACTGCGGGGGCTCCGAGGAAGGAATCTTCGGGCACTCCGCAAGCCTTCTGGTCGCCGGCAGCCGACGACACCCCGCAGGTCGCATCCAGGCCGGTGAACGTGTCAGCCGCCATCCGCAACGCGCCCTCGGTCTCGTCCTGGATACCCCGGGCAAGCGCATCGGCCCGAATGCCGTCCACTCCCTGGCCCGGCTCGCCCCGTTCGGTTTCCCGACGGGACTGCTGGCGGCCGACCGCACCTACACCGACCAGACCACCGAGAACTTCGCACAGCCGGTCCGCACCATGGGCTGCCAGTTGGTTCTCGACTACAAACAGCAGTACCGCGGCGGCCAGGGCACCCACCAGGGCGCCCTCCTCGTCGACGGGTCCCTCGCCTGCCCCGCCATGCCGCACGTGCTGATTCATGCCACCACCGGGCTCACCGACAAAGCCGTACGCGCCATCGATGAGAACGGCGAACTCCGCGAGCGGATCGCTGCCCGGGAGCCGTACTTCCTCAAGCTCAAAGAGTCCGCGGACGAGCGGGGCGCGATCAGGCTCCCACCGCGTCCCCGCACCGCAACCGGCCGTCGTCGGCCTCACCAACAAGCGAGCCACCGCCGCACACACCGCGGCCAAGCCCACCGTTCTCATCCCCCAAGGCGAACGACTGCGGCCCTTGCCCATGAACGGGCTGCCGCGGATCTGCCAGAAGCCGACGGTCACCGTTCGGCCAGGTGGCCTCGGCGAACTCGACAAATTCCGCCAGGACCGCCATTACCTCCACCCCACCTGGCAGGACGTCTACCGGCCCGAGCGGGCGAACATCGAAGGTCCCAACGGCAGAGCCAAGAGCCACAGCATCGACACCTCCGACCCCCCCAAACGACTCGCTCACGGACGGGTCGCGCAGAGCATCCTGCTCGCGCTGATGATCTGCAGCATCAACCTGCACGTCCTGTTCACCTGGCAACAGACCACCGGCACCGAGCGAGCCGTCACCACCACCTCCGAAGCCGGCGCACCCACTGGTCCCGCACTCTCGCCTCCCGCCGCGACCGGGATTCCTCCGCCCGCACGATCGCAGATCCGCACCGCCACCTGAGAGCTCAGCACCACAAACCGCGATCACGCACGCCCGGCGAAGGCCTCGGAACACCTTCCGCACCCGAACCACCCCGGAACCACAGGCTGACGACCACTGGACAGACGTCACGACGCCTGCCACGTTCGGACAGCACATCGAACAGACACCAGAAACGCCAAGATCCCGCCCGATCAACAGATCGGACGGGATCTCGTCAACCACTCACCAGATAACTCGTGAACGGTCGAGGAAAAGAGGCCGCAGGGGTCAGGGGGTGGTGGGGAGTTCGATGACGATCTTGCCGCGGGCGTGCCCCGCTTCCACCGCGCGGAGCGCGTCACCCGCGCGGTCGAGAGGGAACGTCTGGGTCACGAAGGGGTCGAGGACACCGTCCGTGACCAAGCCGGCCACCGCCTCCAGCACCGCACTCGTCCGCTCCCGGGCCACCGGGAACCCGCCGAGCTTGGCGACGGTCTCCCGGTCGCCGCCGCTGATCAGCTTGGTGCGGTCCGTGAGGAGTTCCGCCGCCTCCTCCAGCGCCGGGCCGCCGACCAGGTCGTACACCGCGTCGATCCCCTGCGGTGCCGCCGCGCGGATCCGGTCGGCCACACCAGGGCCTGAGGCGACATGCACCGCACCGAGCGAGGTGACGAACGCTTCCTTGGCCGCGCTCGCCGTACCCACCACCTTGAGGCCGCGGGCGATCGCGATCTGTACGGCGGCGACACCGACGCCGCCTCCCGCACCGGTGACCAGGAGCGTCGCGCCGGGGGGCAGATCGAGCTGGACCACCCCGTCGTAGGCGGTGGCCGCCGCGATCGGCAGGGTCGCCGCGTCCGCCCAGGACAGCGCCTCCGGCTTGTGCGCCGCCAGTGCCACCGGCAGGAGCGTGTACTCGGCGTACCCGCCGCCGACCGGGTTGCCGAACACCGCGTCGCCGACCGCGAACCCCTCGACGTCCGCGCCCAGTTGCTCCACCACACCCGCGATCTCGCCGCCGAAGACGGCGGGCAGCTCGGGCGCGGGTGCGCCCAGCGGGCGGTAGCCGGTGCGGCGCTTCCAGTCGACCGGGTTCACCCCGGCGGCCCGCACGGCCACCAGCAGCTGGCCGGGACCGGGCACCGGGCGCGGAAGGTCGGCGAAGGACTCGACCTCCGGTCCGCCGAAGCCGGAGAAGATGTACGCCTTGGGCATCTCGTTTCCTTACCTGGGATCAAGGGGGACCGGGGCCGGCGGGCCCCGGCCGTACAGGTCACGCCGCTTCGAGGCGGCGGAACCCGCTGGCGTGGAAGACCAGCGGCGGCACGGCGGGGTCGGCGTCCAGCTCATGGACCCGGAGCAGCACGATGTCGTGGTCGCCGGCCCTGATGACCTGGTCGACGCTGCAGTCCAGCCAGGCGCTCGCGTCCTCGACCAGGACCGCGCCGTCGTCGGTGGCGTGCCAGTCGAGTCCGGCGAACCGGTCGCCGTCGCGCGCGGCCAGCTGCCGGCAGGCCCGCTCCTGGTGCGCGCCCAGGATGCTGACGCCCAGCCGGCCCGCGCCGCGCAGCGCGGGCCAGGTGGTCGAGCTGTGCGCGACGCACACCGAGACCAGCGGCGGGTCCAGCGACACCGAGGTGAAGGAGCTGGCGGCGATCCCGACCGGGGCGCCGTCCACCAGTGCGGCGACCGCGGTCACCCCGGTGGGGAAGGCGCCGAAGACGCGGCGGAGTTCGGTCGTGTGCAGTGCCTCGTCCACGCTCATGAGGTGACCTGGACCGATGCGGCGTTCACACTCGCCGCGACCTGGGAACGTGCCGACGTCAGCCACTTCTCCAACTCCTCGGAGGCGGTGTACTCCGAGTCCAGCAGGAACAGGCCCCGGGTGGGAACGGTGGCGCCCAGCTCCACCAGAACGGGCTTGAGCAGCAGATCCGCGGCCAGCGAGTGCCGCCAGTGCGCGCCGAGCAGCAGCGGGACCGCGGTCACGCCGGTCAGCGCGCCGGAACCGAGGCCGTCGAGGAAGAGCTTCAGCAGGCCGGTGTAGGACGCCTTGTACGTGGGGCTGGCGACGACCAGCAGACTCGCCTCCTGGACCGCCGCGACGGCCGAGGCCACCCGCGGGTCCCCGGGGTCGAACAGCGCGGCACCGAGGTCGGCGAGTTCCACGGTCCGGTCGGGCTTCTGCCCGGTCAGTGCCTCGGCCACCAGCTGGGCCGCGTCATGGGTACGGGATCGGGGCCGGGGGTTGCCGACGAGGACGACGACGCTCACGGCTATCTCCTTGTCTGCTCACAGATCGGTACGGATACGGAGGCGGGGGCGCGCGACGGTCATGCCCGCCGTGACCACTCCTCGGCCAGGAGCCGGTAGGAGGCGACCCGGTCGGCGTGGTCGTGGGTGATGGTGGTGACGATCAGTTCGTCGGCGCCGGTGGCGTCCCGGAGTGTCTCCAGCTGGTCGGCGACCTGCTGCGGCGTCCCGGTGAACTGGGTCTCGACCCGGTCCTCGACCAGGGCCCGGTCCTCCTCGGTCCAGACGTGGGCACGGGCTTCGTCCGGGGTCGGGAACTGGATCGCGCCCTCGCCGCTGCGGATGCTGCGCACCCACAGGCCGTATCCGGTGGCCAGTTCGCGGGCGGTGCCCTCGTCCTCGGCCACGACGACGTCCGCGGACACGCTGACGTAGGGGCGGTCCAGGGCGGCGGACGGGGTGAACGCGGCACGGTAGCCCTCCGCGGCCTCGATCACGGTGGCCGGGCTGACGTGGTAGTTGGCCGCGAAGCGCAGGCCGTTCGCGCCGGCCACCTCGGCGCTGACACCGCCGCTGCTGCCCAGGATCCAGACCTGGAGGTCCGCGCCCTCGCCCGGTACGACATGCGCCTCAATGCCTTCAGCGGTGGCGTAGGTACCCGCGATCAGCGCGAGGATGTCGTCGATCTGCTCCGCGTACTCCTGCGACTCGGCATTCGGCTGCTGGAGCAGCTTCTTGTGCAGGGCGAAGCGCGGGGAGCGCAGCAGGTGCGCGAAGCTGAAGCGGGCCGGTATCCGCAGCCCGTTGGGGGTGTATCCGTCGACCACGGTGCTGCCGCCGACCAGTGCGGGCTGCCGGGTCTCGGCGGGCGGCTTGCCGCCCGAGCGGCCGAGGCCGAGGTCGAAGCGGCCCGGGTGCAGCGCGTCGAGCAGCCCGAACTCCTCGACGGTGGAGAGCGCGGTGCGGTGCCCGAGCTGCACCGCGCCGGAGCCCAGCCGGATGGTGGAGGTCGCCGCGGCGGTCAGCGCGAGGACCACTGCGGGGGAGGTGCCGGCCACCCCGGGGTTGAGATGGTGCTCGGCGAACCAGTAGCGGCTGTACCCGAAGCGCTCGGTCTGCCGGGCGAGGTCGATGCTGTTGCGCAGGGCCTGCGGGGCGGAAGAACCGGAGCTGATCGGCACCAGGTCGAGGACCGCCAGGGGGGTGTTGGCCATGGTCATGCTCCTTGCGGTGCGGCGGTGGCGCGGTCGGCCGCCGAAGAGCCGGCGGGTTCCTTGACCGGGGTGTTGTCGGGGGCGACCGGCCCCCATGGCCACGGCGGGTCGGGGATGGCGCTGCGCAGTACCGGCGCGATGGCGGACTGGAAGAGTTCCAGCGACGCGCGGTGCTGGGCGTCGGTCAGCCCGCCGGGCTCGGCGTGCAGATGGAGCACGCTGTGCCCGAACCGCTCGTGGTAGCGGTGGACCTTGTCGACGATCTGCTCCGGGCTGCCGATCAGCGCGGAGCTGCGCTCGACGAAGTCCTCCAGGGTGGGGAACACCGGCTCGGCACCGAGCCGCCGCTGGAAGCCGAGGTAGCCCTCGAAGACCGGCCGGTAGTCGGCCAGGGCCTGCTGGGAGGTGGGTGCGGCGTAGAAGCCGGCCGAGCCCGCGCCGACCGCGGCGAGCGCCGGGTCGTGGCCGTAGTGCTCCCAGCGCTCCCGGTAGTAGCGGATGAGTTCCGCGTAGGGCTCGATGGGGTTGGTGACGTTCGCCGAGAAGAGCGGGTCGCCGTAGCGGGCGGCGAGGTCCACCGACTCGCGGCTGGTGGCGCTTCCGTGCCAGACCCGGATCGGGCGCTGGTAGGGCCGGGGCCAGACCTCGGCGTCGTGCAGGACGGGCCGGAACTTCGGCGAGGCGGTGACCTTGTCGTTGCGCCAGATCTCACGGAAGAGCTGGTAGGACTCGGCGTTGCGGTCCCACTGGTCCTCGGGGGTGACCTGGAACAGCTCGCGCTGCGCGGCGCCGTTGCCCTTGCCGATGATCAGTTCCAGCCGGCCGCCGGAGAGATGATCGAGGGTGGCGTAGTCCTCGTAGGCGCGGACCGGGTCGAGCAGGCTGAGCGTGGTGACCGCGGTGAAGAGCCGGATCCGCCGGGTCAGCGCGGCGATGTGGCTGAGCACCACCGTGGGGGAGGAGGAGATGAAGGGGCGTTCGTGCCGCTCGCCGACGCCGAATCCGTCGAAGCCCAGCTCCTCGGCGAGCAGCGCGCTGTCGAGCACCTGCCGGAAGCGTTCGTGGGTCGACGGCTGGGCGCCGGTGACCGGGTCGGGGGCGTGCACGATCAGGGTGATGTTGATGAACTTCATGACGCCGCCCTCCGCGTCCGCGCGGCGGCCTCGTCGGGGTGGCGCAGGCCCAGGTGGTCCCGGAGCGTGGTGCCCTCGTACTCGGTACGGAAGACGCCGCGCTCCTGGAGCAGCGGGACCACGGTGTCGGCGAAGTCGTCGATACCGCCCGGCGTCAGGTGCGGGGCGAGGATGAAGCCGTCGCTGGCATCGGTCTGCACGAACTCGTTGAGCGCCTCGGCGACCGTGGCCGGGGTGCCGATGAAGGACTGGCGGCCGGTCACCTCGATGATCACCTCGCGGGTGGTGAGGTTCTTCGCCTCGGCGAGCGCCCGCCACTGGGCGGCGACGGCCAGCGGGTCACGGTGCATCCGGACGCTGGCCCGGCCCCGGGCGATGGTGTTCTCGCCGACCAGCGGGTCGACCTCGGGCAGCGGGCCGTCCGGGTCGTGGTCGCTGAGATCGCGGTTCCACAGCTGCTCCAGGAACTTGATCGCGGTCTGGCCGCTGACCTGCTGCCGGCGGATCAGCAGCGCCTTCTCCTGGGCTTCGGCGTCGGTGTCGCCGAGTACGAAGGTCACCCCGGGCAGGATCTTCAGCTCGTCACGGGAGCGGCCGTACTTGGCCAGCCGGCCCTTGACGTCGGCGTAGAACTCCCGGCCGGCCTCCAGCGTGCCGTGCCGGGTGAAGATCGCGTCCGCGGCGGACGCGGCGAACTCGCGGCCCTCCTCGGAGTCGCCGGCCTGGAAGATCACCGGCCGTCCCTGCGGGCTGCGCGGGACGTTGAAGCGCCCGCGGATGTCGAACTGGGTCACCCGGTGGTCGAACCGGCCCGCGTCCGGGTCGCCAAGGAAGACACCGGACTCCTTGTCCGCGACGATCTCGTCGCCCTTCCAGGAGTCGAAGAGCACCTTGGTCGCGTCCAGGAACTGCCGGGCCCGCTCGTAGCGGTCGCCCTGGGCGAGGAAGCCGCCGCGCCGGAAGTTCTGCCCGGTGAACTCGTCCCAGGAGGTGACGACGTTCCAGGCGGCGCGGCCGGCCGACAGGTGGTCGAGGGAGGCGAACTGGCGGGCCACCTCGTAGGGCTCGTTGAAGGTGGAGTTGATGGTCCCGGCGAGTCCGAGGCGTTCGGTGACGGCGGCGAGCGCGGTCAGCACGGTGAAGGTGTCGGGGCGGCCGACCACGTCCAGGTCGTAGATCTCGCCGCCCTGTTCCCGCAGCCGCAGGCCCTCGGCGAGGAAGAGGAAGTCGAACTTGGCGCGCTCTGCGGTCTTCGCCAGGTGGACGAAGGAGCTGAAGTCGATCTGGCTGCCGGCCGCCGGGTCGCTCCACACGGTGGTGTTGTTGACACCGGGGAAGTGCGCGGCGAGGTGGATCTGCTTGACGGGCTTGCTCATGCGACGGGCTTCCTTAAGGTCTCTGCGGGCGCTCAGACGGCGGAGGTGGTCGGGGCGGAAGCGGTGGCGTAACGATTCGCCGGGCGGGGGAGTCCCAGCAGGCCGCGCAGGGTGGCGGCCTCGTACGCGGTACGGAACAGGCCGCGCCGCCGCAGTTCGGGCACCAGGTGGCGGGTGATCTGCTCCAGGTCGTGCGGGACGGCGGCCGGCCGCAGCCGGAAACCGGTGATCCCGGCCGCCTGCCACTGCTCCAGCAGGTCCGCGAGGCCGGCCGGGGTGCCGGCGAAGACCAGGGCGTCGCTGGTGTACGCCGCGCCCGCCCGCTCGTCCAGCCGCGCGCCGCGGGCGGCGGCCGCCTCGTCGGTGTCGTCCAGCAGGACCACCAGGTCGGCGAAGACGTGCACCGTCTCCCCGGCGCGGCCCGCCTCGTCCTGGCCGGCCCGGATCTCGGCGATGATCGCCCGGGCGTCCTCGGCGTCGCGCGGGGTGATGAAACCGACATCGGTGGAGCGGGCGACCAGGCGGAAGGGAATGCTCTGGTGCGCCAGCGCCGCGACGATCGGCTGGCCCTGCGGCGGGCGCGGGGTGATCGACGGGCCCTTGACGCTGAACCGCGGTCCCTCGAAGTCGATGTAGTGCAGCTTCTTCCGGTCGATGAAGCGGCCGGTCGCGACGTCGCGGATCTCGGCGTCGTCCTCCCAGCTGTCCCAGAGCCGCCGCACCACCTCGACGTAATCGGCGGCCTCGTCGAAGGTCTCGGTGAGCAGCGCCTGGACCTCGGGGGTGTTGAAGTCCTCGAACCGGAACGGCGGGAAGCTGCGCCGTCCGAAGAGTTCCGCCTCGTAAGGGCGGGCCGAGACCTGCACCCGCAGCCCGGCCCGGCCGCCGCTGACGTAGTCGAGCGTGGCGATCGCCTTGGAGAGGTGGAAAGGCTCGGTGTGAGTGACCACAGCCGTCGGGATCAGACCGATGTGGCTGGTCAGCGGGGCGATCCGGGCGGCGATCTGCACCGCGTCCAGCCGGCCGCGGACCTGGTCGGTGCGCTGGTCGAGCTCGGTGTAGTCGGCGGACTGGAGACCGAGCGAGTCCTCGATCGTGACGAAGTCCAGCAGGCCGCGCTCGGCCTCGGCGACCAGGCCGGCCCAGTACGCCGCCGTGAACAGGTCTTGGGGCCGGGCGTCGGTTTCGCGCCAGGCGGCGGGGTGCCACCCGGCGCCGTCAAGGGCGACGGCGAGGTGGAGGGCGGGGTGCGGCTGAGGCATGGGAGGTCGCTTCCTGCTCGGGTGGAGGGCGCTCCACCGTGCTGCGGACATGCCGGACGGAACCCGCGCCGGGCGGTCGGCCCGGGGCGGCGTCGGCGGGGGGAAGAGGGGAGGAGAAGACGGGGGCTCGGGAGGAGCCGGGCGAAGAGCGGAAGGGGCGCGGTCGCGGGACGGCGTGCCGCGACGCAGCGGGGCACCGGTCCGCGCGATGCGCGGGGCTCAGCGGATCCGCGTGGCCGGCGACAGCCGGTGCCGCGGGAACGGCGGAGCGGTCAGATGTCCGTACAGAGGGCGCTGGAGATGCGCTGCAGGTCGATGTGCCGACGCGAGTAGGTACTGATGGCTCGACGCACTACAGTCCCCTCCACCTTCGATCGCGCGCTTGCGTAAACCGGGCTCGGCTCCGCCGGGTCGTCACCTGGAGCACCCCGCCGCGTCGGAGGGTTGCTGGTCAGCCAGCCAGGGCTTGTTGCTGACGCTCATAACCTGCTCACACGGTAACTCCGGACCGGCGTCGAACACAATGGCTGGTCGACGGGCTGTGGATCACACAGTGACCGCTTTCCCGCCCCCGGGGCCGGCCCACCGCTCCGGACCGGCCGGGCTGACGGACCGTCGAATACTGAGGCATTGCCCAAAGCCGACCCAGCGGTTACGGTATGCCCTGGTTATGAGCGTCAGCTTTGAGCCCTGGCTGGCTGACCGGCAACCCTCGTCCGCGGTGGGGTGCTCCAGGTGACGACCCGGCGGGACGGTCACGTTCCGTAAGCGCGAGGCCCCATGGGCCGGAGGATGCGAGGTGATCCGCATGCAGATACGACGCACCGACAACAGCGGTACGCCGCTTCCGCGCGGGTTCGCTCAGCTCATGGTGGCCCGCCGCCACGTCGACCTGCTCCGGGTGAGCAGCGCACTGTGTCCGAGGACGTCCCCGGTCTGTTGACCGCACTCGCGCTCCGAGCGAGCGCTGAGATGTCCGTACGCCTGCCGTCGCCCGGCCACGCCCGCACTCCGCACACCGCCCGCCGCTGACCCACGGCGCGGTGCTGCGCCCCATGGGACGGAAAGCACACCACCATGAGCAGCTCTGACACCTCCGCGCGCAAATCCGCCGCGCCGGAACCACCGCCCCCGACCGCCGCGCAGCCACCGCCGCCTGCCGCCGCCTCCACGGCCCCCGCCGACCGCCCCACCGACGAGCAACTGCTCGCCGCGAAGCTGGTCCCGCTGCGCCACCCCGGCCAGTGGGTCTCGGCCCTCGTCCTGCTGGTGCTCTTCGCGATGCTGGTCAACACGGTGCTGACCAACAACCGGTTCCAGTGGGGCACCGTCGGCGACTACTTCCTCAACGGATCGATCGTGCACGGGCTGGAGCTGACGCTCTGGCTCACCGCCGCGGTGATGGCCACCGGCTATCTGCTCGGGATCGGCGTCGCCGCGATGCGGCTGTCGCACAACCCGATCCTCAGCTCGCTCAGCTTCGCCTTCGTCTGGCTGATACGTTCCGTCCCGCCCCTGGTGCAGCTGCTCTTCTGGTACGAACTCGCCTCGCTCTACCCGCAGTTGTCGCTCGGCATCCCGTTCGGCAGCGAATTCGTCACGGTGCGGACGGCCCATCTGTTCAGCGGCATCCTCGCCGCGTACGTGGGACTCAGCCTGGATGTCGCGGCCTTCTCCTCGGAGATCGTCCGCGGCGGCATCCTGTCCGTCGACCACGGCCAGACCGAGGCCGCCCAGGCGCTCGGCCTCGGGAACGCGCGGATCTTCCGCAGGATCGTGCTGCCGCAGGCGATGCCGGCCATCGTGCCGGCCTCGGGCAACCTGCTGATCGGGATGCTCAAGGCGACCTCGATCGTGAGCGTCATCGCGGTGCAGGACCTGCTCTACTCCTCGCAGTTGATCTACAACCAGAACTACCTGATCATCCCGCTGCTCCTGGTGGCGACGCTCTGGTACATCATCCTCACCACGCTGCTCTCGATCGGGCAGTTCTTCGTCGAGCGCTACTACGCCCGCGGCAGCAACCGCGGTGGCAGGAGGAGCTTCCGGGAGCTCTTCCGGGGCAATGTGCCGCTGCTCGGCAGGACCGGCAACGAACTGGCGGGCATCTCATGACGACCGTGGCCACCGACCCCCTGGTACGGATCAGGGGACTGCGCAAGAGCTTCGGCACACATCTGGTCCTGGACGGTGTCGACCTGGATGTGCGCCAGGGCGAAGTCACCGTGCTGCTCGGGCCTTCGGGCTCCGGCAAGTCCACCCTGCTGCGCAGCATCAACCACCTGGAGCGTCCCGACGGCGGATTCGTCGAGGTGGGCGGCGAGATCATCGGCTACCGGCACCAGGACGGCCGGCTGCATGAACTGGGACACCGGTCGATCACCCGGCAGCGCGCCCGGGTCGGCATGGTCTTCCAGCAGTTCAACCTCTTCCCGCACCTCACCGTGGTGGAGAACATCGTCGAGGCCCCGATCGCCGTGCACGGGGTGCCGAAGAAGCAGGCCGCGGCCAAGGCCCGCGAACTGCTGGAGCGCGTCGGTCTCGGCGGCCGGGAAGGGTCCTATCCCCGACAGCTCTCCGGCGGCCAGCAGCAACGCGTCGCCATCGCCAGGGCACTGGCGATGGAGCCGGAACTGCTGCTGTTCGACGAGCCGACCAGCGCTCTCGACCCGGAACTGGTCGGCGAAGTCCTCGCGGTCATCAAGGATCTCGCCGACAGCGGGATGACCATGATCGTCGTCACCCATGAGATCGGCTTCGCCCGTGAGGTCGCGGACACCGTGGTCTTCCTGGACGGAGGCCGGATCATCGAATCCGGCGCACCGGCCGACGTCCTGGAACGTCCGCACCACGAGCGGGCCCGCGCCTTCCTCGCCGCGGTCCTGTGACCACCCGGCTCCCTTCACCTCCCCGGTAGACCGCCCGTACCTTCTGTCCCGTATCCACCACTTTTTCCCCTTTCAACGGCGGCTCTCCGCCGCTTCCCTACCACCCCCTTGCCCGCCGACCCCCGTACCACCCTTGTCACCCCTGGAAAGGAACCACCGTGACGACCGACGGACGCCCCGCCCGCCACGTCTCCCGAACGGCCCTCACCGCGACCGGCGCCGCTGCCGTCCTCGCCCTGCTCACCGCCTGCGGCTCCAGCTCCGGTTCGGCCGATACCGCGCCGGCGGGCGGAGCTCCGAGCGCGAAGTCCCCGTCCGCGGCGGCGTCCACGGCGCTGCCGACCGAGGACGTCGTCTCCGGGATCCAGGCCGACCCGGCCCTGAAGGCCGAACTGCCGAAGGCGATCCAGACCCGCGGCAGCCTGATCCTGGGCACCTCACGGGTGGTCGGCACCTCCGGCCTGCCGCACGGCGGCCAGGACCCGAGCGGCAAGACCGTCGGCCTCGACATCGACCTGCGCGACGCGATCGGCAAGGTGCTCGGCGTCACCTGGGACGTGCAGTACGGCACCTTCCCCACCGTCATCCCCGGCGTGCAGAACGGGAAGTACGACGTCGGACAGGACAACTTCGGTGCCACCAAGACCCGCGAGGAGGTCGTCGACTTCGCGACCTACCTCAATGACGGCCAGTCCTTCCTCGGCCCCAAGGACCTGCCGGCCGACTCGGTGACCAGCCTCACCGACCTGTGCGGCTACAACGTCGCCACCAGCCCGGGCTCGACCTTCCAGCAGATCCTCACCGACGGCGCGGGCAAGTGCGCCGCGGCCGGCAAGAAGCCCTACAAGGTCCAGTACTTCGCGGACACCGCGCCGATCATCCTCGGTCTGCAGAACGGCAAGGTGGACATCTACTTCGGCCCGACGCTGGGTCTGAAGTACGACGCCACGCACGTGCCGAACACCAAGTACCTCGGCGAGATCAGCACCACCCCGGTCGGCTTCGTCACCGCGAAGAACTCGCCGATCGCCAAGGCCATCAGCGACGCCGTCAACAAGCTCATCGCCACCGGTGACTACGCCAGGATCTTCACCAAGTGGGGTGTGCCCGGCACCGGCGTCAGCAGCTCGGTCGTCAACCCGCCCACCACCTTCTGAGCCGGGAGGAGACCGCGATGACCGAGCCCCCTCCCACGGTCCCGACCAAGGAGAGACCACCGCACGACGCCGTACCCGGCTCCGGCGACCAGCAGCCGCGCTCCCTGTCGGCGCAGCGGGTGATCCCGCTGCGCCACCCGGGGCGCTGGATCGTCACCGCCGTGGTGCTGGTCCTCGCCGCCCAGTTCATCCACGGGCTGGCAAGCAACCCCTTCTACCAGTGGGACCGGTTCGGGTACTGGTTCTTCCGGCCGGTCATCATGCGCGGCCTGCTGGTCACCTTGAAAGTCACCGCACTCAGCGCGGTGTTCGGTCTGCTCGGCGGGATCCTGCTGGCGCTGGCCCGGCTCTCGAAGAGCCCGATCCTGCGGGCGGTCAGCTGGGTGTACATCTGGCTCTTCCGGTCGGTGCCGCTGATCGTGGTGCTGCTGATCCTGTACAACTTCAGCGCGCTGTACCGGACGTTGAGTCTCGGCGTGCCCTTCGGCCCCGGCTTCGTCCACTTCGGCGAGGCGTCGTTGGCCACCGAACTGGTCATCGCCACCGTCGGGCTGAGCCTCAGCGAGGCCGCGTACGGGGCCGAGGTGGTACGGGCCGGGATCCTCTCCGTCGACCAGGGCCAGCACGAGGCCGCCGCCGCACTGGGACTGCCCAAGGGCTATCAGTTCCGCCGGATCGTCCTGCCGCAGGCACTGCGCGCCATCGTCCCGTCCTATGTCAACCAGCTGATCGGGCTGATCAAGGGCACCTCGCTGGTCTTCTACGTGTCCCTGCTCGACCTCTTCGGCGAGGTGCAGAGCATGGGAAGCACCTACCCGGGAGACGTGGTGCCGCTGCTGATGGTGGCGACCGTCTGGTACGTGATCCTCACCAGCGTCGTGTCGATCGCACAGTTCTACGTGGAGCGCTACTACTCGCGCGGCGCACTGCGCACGGTCCCGCCCACCCCGCTGCAGAAACTGCGCGGCGGACTGCGCCGGCTGCGCGAGCGCGCCGACCTCGGAACGGTGAACGGATGAGCACTCCCCCTCTCGCCCCCGCCGCCGCTGCCGCGGTTCAGGTCCACGGCGCCCACAAGTGGTACGGCTCCCACCGAGTGCTCAACGGGGTGGACCTGACCGTCCAGCCCGGACAGGTCGCGGTGATCCTCGGCCCGTCCGGCTCCGGGAAGTCCACCCTGCTGCGGGCGATCAACCACCTGGAGAAGCTCGACATCGGTCACGTCAGCGTCAATGGCGAACTCATCGGCGTACGCCGGCACGGCGACCGGCTCAAGGAGCTGAGCGAGCGGGCGATCCTCGCCCAGCGCAGCGGAATCGGCTTCGTCTTCCAGAGCTTCAACCTCTTCCCGCACCTGACCGCCGTCGACAACGTGGCCGCCGCACCGGTGGCGACCGGCCGCGCGACCAAGGAGAAGGCCCGGGCGCTGGCGCTCGAACTGCTCGACCGGGTGGGCCTGGCCGGCAAGGCCGACGCCTACCCGCGCCAGCTCTCCGGCGGCCAGCAGCAGCGGGTGGCGATCGCCCGGGCACTGGCCCAGCGGCCGGGCGTGATCCTCTTCGACGAGCCGACCTCGGCACTGGACCCGGAACTCGTCGGCGAGGTGCTCTCCGCCATCAAGGACCTGGCCAGCAGCGGGACCACGCTCATCGTGGTCACCCATGAGATCGGCTTCGCCCGCGAGGTCGCCGACCTGGTCGTCTTCCTCGACGGCGGAGAGATCCTCGAACAGGGCACCCCGGCCGAGGTGCTGGACAACCCCCGGCACCAGCGCACCCGGGAGTTCCTCAGCAAGGTCCTGTGACCCTCCCGGTCCCCCCGGCCCTCCCGATCCCCTTCGGCGTCCCCCGTACCCCCGTCCCCCTTCTGAGCACCACCCGAACCGAGTCCCCAGGAGAAGCATGTCCAGCGCAGGTTCCAGACGTATCCGTGTCATCACCGCCGGCTTCGCCCTGCTCACTCTGGCCGGCGGCCTGACCGCCTGCGGGAGCGACAGCACCGACGACGCCGGCAGCGGCAAGGGCACCGCCCCCGCCGCCGCGGGCAGCACCACGGTCACCGTCGGCGCGCTGTCGAACGGCGCGGCGACCCCGGTGGACCTCACCGTCCCCGAAGTGGCCGCGATCCGGGCCGAGTTGCCCCCCGCGGTCGTCAAGGAAGGCACCCTCACCATCGGACTCGGCCTGCTTCCCTCCGGCTCCCCGCCGCTGGGCTTCGTCGGATCCGACCAGAAGACCCTCACCGGCTCCGAACCCGACCTCGGCCGGCTGGTCGCGGCGGTCTTCGGCCTCAAGCCGGTGCTCAACAACGCCACCTGGGACAACCTCTTCGTCGGCATCGACAGCGGCAAGAACCAGCTCGGTTTCTCCAACATCACCGACACCGAACAGCGCAAGACCAAGTACGACTTCGCCTGCTACCGGCAGGACAACCTCGGCTTCGAGGTCAGCAAGAGCAGTACCTGGAACTTCGACGGCACCGCCGCGAGCCTCGCCGGGAAGACCGTGGCGGTGGGGGCGGGCACCAACCAGGAGAAGATCCTGCAGGCGTGGCAGGCCACGCTCAAGGGTGAGGGCAAGAAGCTCACCATCAAGTACTTCCCCGACAACAACTCGACCTACCTGGCGCTCAACTCCGGGAAGATCGACGCCTACTTCACCCCCAACCCGGCGGTCGCGTACCACGTCCGGCTGACCGAGAAGACCCCCAACGCGACCCGGAGCGGCGGCAAGTACTCCGGCGCCGGCGCCACCTTGCAGGGTCTGATCTGCGCCACCACCAAGAAGGACGACGGACTGGTCAAGCCCACCGCCGACGCCATCAACTACCTGATCAAGAACGGCGACTACGCCAAACTGCTGGCCGCCTGGAACCTCAGCGACGAGGCGGTGGCCACCTCCCAGGTGAACCCGCCCGGCCTGCCGCTGGACAACGCGTAACCGCAGCGGACCATGGTCCTGGCGGACCGTACACCCGCAGAACAGAAGAGGGCGGTACAACCGTGGCACATGTCGTAGTAGTGGGTGGCGGAGTCATGGGCTCCGCCACCGCCTGGCAGCTCGCATCCCGCGGTTACGCGGTCACCTTGCTGGAGCGTTCCTCCGCGGGACACACCGAGGGGAGTTCGCACGGCACGTCGCGGATCTTCCGCCTCGCCTATCCCGACCCCTTCTATGTCTCCCTCGCCGCCAGGGCGCTGCCGCTGTGGCGGCAGGCGGAGCAGGAGTCGGGCCGCGCGGTGCTCACCCTCACCGGCGCGGTCGACCACGGCCCGGTGGCCGCGATCGAGGCGCTGCACGCCCAACTGGAGCGCGCCGGACACGTCAGCGGTGTGCTGAGCCCGGACCAGGCCGGCGAACGCTGGCCCGGTCTGCGGTTCGACACCAGCGTGCTGTTCCACGCCGCCGCGGGGCGGGTGCACGCCGATCACGCGGTCCTCGCCTTCCAGGAGGCCGCCGCCGCGAAAGGTGCGGTGATCCGGCACCGGGTACGGGTCGCGAAACTCCTCAGGACCGGTGCCGACCGGGTCGAGGTGGTCACCACCGGAGACGAGGTGCTGACCGCGGACGCGGCCGTCGTGGCGGTCGGCGGCTGGGCCCCGGGACTGGCCGCCGCCACCGTCGCCGGACTGCCGCCGCTGCGGGTCACCCAGGAACAGCCGCTCCACTTCCCGGCCGCCGACGCGACTGACTGGCCCAGCTTCATCCACCACGGCGGCGCGGGGCTGACCGCCCGTTCCGGGCGCTACGGGCTCGCCGCCGAGGCGGGCGTGTACGGCCTGGGCAGCGTCGACGGCGTCAAGGTGGGCTTCCACGGGGTGGGACCGGTCGTCGACCCCGACCACCGGGACCGCACCACCGACCTGGCCGCGCAAGCCCAGGTGCAGGAGTACGCCGAGCACTGGCTCCCCGGCGCCGACGCCTCCGCACCCGTCGCCACCACCTGCCTGTACACGATCACCCCCGACCACGACTTCGTGGTCGACCGCGACGGCCCGGTCACCGTCCTGGCGGGCTTCTCCGGACACGGCTTCAAGTTCGCGCCGGCCATCGGCGAACTCGCCGCCGACCTGGTGGCCGGCCGCGCCGGCGCCCGGCGGTTCGCGCTGGGCCGGACGTTCGGAGGTGCCGCCCGATGACCGCCGGCGCCCGCCCGCCCACGGCCTTCCACTGGTTCCTGCCGACCGGCGGCGACGGCCGCCGGCTGGGCGGCTCCGTGCACGGCGTCGGCATCGGCGCGACCGGGGGAGACGCGGGCCGGATCGCCGGCGAACGCCCCGCCACCCTCGCGTACCTCTCCCAGCTCGCCGAGGCCGCGGACGACCTCGGCTACGAAGGCGTGCTGACCCCCACCGGCGCGCACTGCGAGGACGCCTGGATCGTCACCGCCGCGCTCATCGCCCGCACCAGGCGGCTGAAGTTCATGGTCGCGTTCCGTCCCGGCCTGGTCGAACCCGCCCTCGCCGCGCAGACCGCGGCCACCTTCCAACGCCTCTCGCAGGGAAGGCTGCTGCTCAACGTGGTGGCCGGCGGCAGCGACACCGAACAGCGCGGCTACGGCGACCGGCTGGGCCACGACGAGCGGTACGCCCGGGCCGAGGAGTTCCTCGACGTGGTGCGGGCCGCCTGGACCGGCGAATCCTTCGACCACAAGGGCGAGCACTACCACCTGGAGGGCGCGCTGCTGCGCCGTCCGCCGGAGCCGCCGCCGCGGATCTACTTCGGCGGCTCCTCCGGCCCGGCGATCACCCTCGCCGCCCGGCACGCCGACACCTACCTCACCTGGGGCGAGCCCGCCCCGCTGGTCGCCGAGAAGATCGCCCGGGTACGGGAGCGGGCCGCCGCGCAGGGCC